>JAJQBI010000002.1 GCA_021203365.1 Clostridiales bacterium | reverse complement strand
TTGCGGACAAACGGTTTTCAAGACCGCCTCGTTATGACCACTTCGATATCTCTCCGTATGCGGCTTCAAATCTCATCCATTTCATCTGAAACTTCGCCGTTAGAGCAAAAATTATTTTAGCATTTTTCTCTACCAGTGTCAATATGATTTTTTTATTTTCTATATGGAATCAATTCCTCTCCCCAGATAAGCAATCTTATCTGCGTAAGCATCGGGCTGGATTTTGTATATGAGGGAAAACGGCTGTGAATAATAACCGGAACTTTTACCCAGGCGGCAAACTGTCCCACAGGCACAGAGCCCCATACCCTGCCTGTTCGTTCGGCCAGCGCGTATAGCCCGGCAGTTCTCTGGCTCCCCTGCGCAGATATGCTTTTACTTTTTCTCCATATAAATAGGGATCATTTCCATTCACAATCCCCCACTGCATCATAAGCGCCGCGGATCCACTGACGAAAGGCGTGGAAAAAGAGGTTCCCGTAACCATGGCATAGCCTCCGCCGGGCCGGGGAGCTGTAATGTTTACACCGGGCGCTACCAGATCCGGCTTGAGATCCGGGAACTCACGGCTTCCTCTGCCGGAAAAATCCGCATAGGCATCCAGCCGTGAATCATAGGCCCCCACTGAAATAATCTTTGACGCAGTCGATGGAATCGTCAGTGTTCCAAAGGCTTGGGGATTGTAAAACGCCGTGCCCTCATTCAATGTATTTCCTCCCGGAAGCCACAGAAAATATTTGCCGTTCTTCACACGCCTTCCCCGGAGACAGATTCTCCACACCCCACTGTCCACATAATTTCCCAAAGGGAGAAAATCAAGATAAATTTCCTGAGTCACATGGTAGGGTCCTGGTTTTCCATAATAAATCAGCAGTTCCGTTCCCCCTGTATAAAAACGCTGCGCACCCTGTTTTTCCGAAAAAGGTCCTATTCTTGCTCCAGATGGATTTTCCAGGAGGATTTCAACTTCATCCTCATAGGCTTTCCAGAGCTGGATATTCAGGTTTGGCTCATATTCCCCCACCCGCAGTAAAACCTCCTGTTCTTCCCCACTGCCGATCTGATCTCCTGTATGTACAGCAAGCGCCCCGTTATTTCCTGTACCGGTGCAGAACACCAGCCGGCCCATGTCTGCCAGCGTGTTCATATAGGTTTCCAGCAGAGAATCTCCCCTGTGGGACCCATAATTATTTCCAAAACTCAGATTAATCACAGCAGGTTTTCCCAAAGCCAGAGCCTGACGGACCAGATAATCCAGCCCCTGCATCAGCTCCACAGTCCTTGGAAAAGAATCCTTCCGGGGGCTCCCCAGCTTTACTACCAGAAGATCACTCTCATATGCCACTCCGCGGTATATGCCGCTTTCTTCTCCCCGTCCATTTCCGGCGGCAATTCCAAGTACAGCCGTCCCATGACCGCTTAAATCCCGTACCGGCAAAAGACGGCGTCCCTCCGCTTCCGGAAGGGCAAGTGCCGCGTTGATTTCCTCCTCTGTATATTCTGTTCCAAGAATGTAACCTTCCGGAGGCCTGCCTTCAAGGCTCTGATCCCACAGCCGGAGAATCCGCGTAGTTCCATCCGGATTGCGAAAATCCGGATGACGATAATCTACTCCGGAATCCACTACTCCCACCAGAATTCCACGCCCGGTCAGCGTCCCCTCTCCTGTCTGCACGGATCGTATGCAGCTGACCGTCTCCGCCTGGTAAGTGGAAAAATACAGTCGTCTTGGCTTTTCCACAAATTCTATGCCCGGCCGCGCGGCCCAGGCATTCAGCTCTGTCTCCGGAACCGTAGCCACACCATAGCCTCCCAGAAGAGGAACCAGAGAAATTCCGGGACCGGTAAGACGGCTTTCCGAACCACTGTATTTTATAATTACATCCCACAGACGTGTCTCTCTGTCATACCCAACCGACAGACGTGAGGATTTCTCTCTCTCCTCTTCCGTCGCCTCCAAAGCAAGGTTCAGCAAATCCTCCAGCTTCTGATCGTTCATTTTTCCTCCGGATCTCTGTCTTCCTTCCATTGTATGCTATAAAGGATAAAAAGGTCATTTCTCAATTACAGATTTCCGGCAGGTCTGTATTATACTTTTACATAACTGGCATACGCCTGTTGAACTGCAATTTTATACACAAATCACTCATTCTGAAAAGGAGGATAAGATGAAAAAAAAGAAACTTTTTACCGCCCTGGCATGCGCACTTTGCGTGACAGTCGGAAGCCTGACTCCGGTTTTCGCGGACTCCACCAGGGTTGTAACACTGGGCGCGGATCTTTCAGACGCGCAGATGCAGACAATGCTGAATTATTTCAACGTGGACACCAGTGAAGTACAGATTATCTACGTAACCAATTCAGACGAATATGAACTTCTGGGCAGCACCTTCTCTGCCGCGGAGATCGGAACACAGACTCTCAGCTGTGCCTATGTGAAACCGACCACCTCCGGTGGAATTAAGGTTCGAACGGCAAATCTGAATTATGTAAATGGCAACATGATCGCCAGCGCGCTCTCTACAGCCGGGGTAAAGAACTGTGAAGTCATTGCCGCCTGCCCCATAGAGGTATCCGGCACCGGCGCTCTCACCGGAGTGATCAAAGCCTATGAGCAGGCTTCCAGTACAACACTGTCCGAGAGCAAGAAACAGCTGGCCGTGGATGAAGTAGTGGTCACCGGAGATCTTCGGGATGAGGTGGGCACAACGTCTGCGACGCTGATCGTAAATGAAGCCAAAACCCAGGTTATCCAGAACAATTACACCACTGTAGAGGAAATCACCAACGTAGTCAACAACGTGGTGAACAGCAATAACATCACCATCGGAGTGGATATCTCCCAGGAACAGATCCAGGAGCTGATTGATCTTCTTCTGCAGCTCTCGGAAGAAGATTATAATTATGACGACGTAAAAGACACCCTTGAAAATGTAGAAGAAAACGTGACCGGAGAAAGTTCCGATGATGCAGAAGAAGGCGCTGCGGACACAGATTCCGCCGACACAGAGGATACTGCCGCGGATACAGACTCTGCCGATTCAGATGATGAAAGCATTCTGGATGATGTAAATACGGACGCTTTAAGCGGAGCCGTAATTGAATCCTCCACAGAGGACAGCTCCCTGGAGGAGGAAACCCGGGAAGCCGCAGAAGAAGCAGACGCAGCGGCGGACAGCTCCCTGGACACGGATGAAACCTTTGAGACTTACACAGAGGAGAGTATAGACGGAACTGACACCTCCGGGGAAGAGGAAGGTACGGATGACTACACAGAAGACGGAAATACAGACGGGACAGAATCCCCTGAGGATGGCACGGACAGCGCTTCCCTGGATCTCTCCCTCCTCAGTGAGGATGCCCAGACACGCTTCAGTCAGCTCCAGCTTTTCTGCGCCGGCGAATACGGCGGAGACACCGCATCCCTTCAGAGCGCTCTGAATGATCCTGAAGCCTTTGCTTCTGTCATTCTGGACGAAACAACCGCCGCCTCGCTGACTGACCTGGTAGAAAATGCATATTACAGCATCCTGTACAACGGAACCGATACCTACATCCCAGACGGAACCGAAACCTACCTCAGCACAGAGCTGAATATGATGCAGGATGAACTTCTGGCCATTTTCGGTCTGGATGAAACCGGAACAGCCGACGAGAATCTTTCCTCTGTCACTCTGGAAGACCGCCAGACCCTCTATAATGAAACCATGAGCTTCTTTGAATCCCTCTATGGTGAGACTTCCTACGAAGAGGATACCTATGAGGAGGATACCTACGAAGAAGAAGCTTCCGGTGAGGAAGCTTCCGATGAAACAGCTTATGATGAAGGATCCGGCTATGACGAAGAATCCGGCTATTATGATGAGACAACCGGCGAATGGGTGTATGATTAAATCAGCCCTGTGTGCTGAAGAAGCTTAATCACATTGAGCAGAATCACCAGGATTCCCACTCCGGTCAGGATCCACCGAACAGGCAGCTTTTTACACAGAACCGCGCCGATGGGGGCCGCAATGACACCGCCGATAATCAGGCCGAGTATGATCGTAAAATAACTGCGAAAATTTCCAAGAATTGCCACAAAAGTAGTCGTCTCGGCAAGAGTGACAAAGAATTCCGCTGAATTCACAGTTCCAATTGTTTTGCGGGGCTCATGTCCCGTAGCCAGCAGGGTGGAGGTAACAACCGGCCCCCAGCCGCCTCCGCCCATGGCATCACTGAATCCGCCCACCAGGCCAAGAAAGCAGGCATATCGTCCATAATCCTTTCTCAGCTTCTGCCTCTGGAAGGCCTTTACCAGAATCACAATTCCCATCACAATCAGATACAGATCAATGATCACATCCAATATGGTACTTTCAAAATTGGAAAGCATGTAAGCGCCTCCAATTCCTCCCAGTACACCGGGCAGCAGCAGCATCCAGAACAGTCTCCAGTTAATATTTTTCATCCGCAGATGGGACAGACCGGAAACAAGTGTGGTAAAAATTTCCGCTGAATGAACACAGGCACTGGACACAGCCGAAGGCATTCCCGTCAGACGAAGAAAGGTGTTGCTGCTCACCCCATAAGCCATTCCCGCAGTGCCGTCAATCAGTTCAGCCGCAAAGCCGAGCAGGATATAAAGAAAAATTGTCATAATAATACTCCTTGATTTCGTATGTGAATACTCACATAAATCTCTTTTGTTTTCCTTAAATCATTTGTAATCTTTTTTCACATAAATATATCTGTTTTTTTCAAAACTGTCAACCCGTATCTGTGTAAACACTACATCTTCACAGTTTTGTTCACAGTTTCTTTAAAAATAATCAATTCACGGAAAATATAAAAAGCCTGAATTCCAACCTGCTTCAAAGCGGACTCTGCGCCAGAAATCCATTGAATCCATTTCTCATTTATGGTATGCTTAACCCAAAAGGACAGACAGGATAAAGAACTCAAAACAGGAGGAAAATAAAATGCTGGAATACCGCTACGACACGCAGCTCTTAATCGAAGGAGAGGATCTGGACGAGGATGCGATCAACGAATACTTCTGCAAAAACTTCCAGGGAGACTGTCTTCTGGCTGTGGGGGACGAGGAGCTGATTAAAATTCACTTCCACACCAACGAACCCTGGAAGGTACTGGAGTATTGCTCCTCCCTGGGAGAAATTTTTGACATTGTAGTGGAAGATATGGACCGACAGGCCAGAGGCCTGAAGGGTTAAAAGAATTCCCGCCCGGAAGCTTTATTCCGGACGGGAATTCTTTTTGTGAGCAGTTTTTCAGGAGAATCAATCACATTTATCAACGGTTCAGGGCAGATAGCTCACCAGCACATAGACTCTTTCCCTGGTCAGATCCGCACCTGTGCCATAATATTCAGTGGTCCACATACTTCCGCCCTCATAGGGCGCGGCCGCCGCCTCCATCGCCGCTTCCTTTTCATAAATCCAGTCAATCTCCTCTGTGGTCAGAGCCGACATTTCCGCCTCGCCCAGGGTGTTTTTCAGCTGCTGCCACAGCTCATTCAGCTTATCATCCCACACAGTATAAAGCTGAAAAGCGTATTCATTCATCTCTGTCTGTGTAAGGCTGCCGGACTGCAGAGCCGCCTCCAGCTCCGCCGCGGCCGCTTCCGTTTCCTGAAGGACCGCCGGCACATTTGCATCCGCCGTCTCCGCTTCCGCACTCTCTTCCTCCCTGGGAACAATTTCCACATAAGAGGAAACATTTACCTTCAGTGTATCTCCGTTTTCCGTGCCGGATTCATATGTAATGTTCACATACCCGTCCTCCCCAAGAGTAAGCTGATACGGCCAGTAATAACCAAGACTATTCTGACCCACACGGTACAGAGTTTCCCCTTCCTGAGATACGATAAACAGATCCGGGCCAAGATACCCGCACACAAAAAGATGCCCGCCTCCGTCAAAGGTATATCCGGTAACAGACCCGTCAAAGTCACTGTTTTCCCAAACCTTTTCCCCGGTTGTCAGATTCAGGGCTACAATGGCTCCATCCTCACAGAAATAATACTGATTCCCATCCGCCCCGATTTCATTGACAACATCCAGCTGCGCGGCCTCATAGGTTCCGGATGTATAGGTCCAGAGGACATTTCCGCTCTCATCCGCCGCCGTAAAAACAGCGCTTTCCCCGTTCTCATAGCTGTGATCCATGGTCACCATAACCGATGCCGTCGTTTCCTCAGACGCGTATACATTCACAGCACACACAGCCGCCATCACAGCCGCCCCAGCCAATCCCCAAAACTTCAGTTTCATATTTACCTCTCTTTCCGGCCGTATGGCCATAATGGTATCCCCCTATGGGATTACCTCTCTTTCCGTCCCACCATTTCATGAGTCGCTGAACAAAATCGGGACAAGCCTTGCTTTTCCCTTTTCCCTGTGTTATACTTCAATGCACCGCCGGGCACAAAAAACGTGTCTTCCGGTTCAAAGCGTGAGTTCGAGACCTTCCTCACGTAAAACAAAACTAAAGGAGACAAAAAAATGAATCACAGACAGGTTACCTATCTCACCCAGGCGGCCATGATTGCCGCCCTCTATGTAGTGCTGACCTTTGTAGCCAACGCCTTTGGCCTTGCAAACGGCAGCGTCCAGGTCCGCTTCTCAGAAGCACTGACCATTCTTCCCTTTTTTACCTCCGCCGCCGTTCCGGGGCTGTACATCGGCTGCATACTGGCCAATATCCTGACCGGCTGCGCCCTGCCCGATATTCTTTTCGGTTCACTGGCAACGCTTATCGGCGCACTTGGCACTCTGTATCTTGGAAAAGCCGCCAGGAAAAATCCGGCCCACAAGACACTTTTCGCGTGGCTGTCGCCTGTACCGCCCATCGCTGCTAACGGCGTAATTGTACCCCTTGTGCTGCGATATGCCTACGGAATCATCCCACTGTGGTTTTCCGTGATCACTGTAATCGCCGGAGAAATCATTTCCTGCGGGATTTTCGGACTGATTCTGCTTTTCGCGCTGAAAAAATACGGCGCCAGCCTTTTTCCAAATACCTGAAACCGAGATTCGCCTTCTCTCAGAATATCCTCTGCAGATAATTATATAAGGCAAGATGCCAGGAGCCCGCGGAGTGGTACCGCATGGGAAAGACATCAAAATCCGTATTCACGCCTTTGACCAGGCGGGGCTCCACCTGAAGAAGGCTCTCATAATCTTCTGCCTGTCCGGGCAGCGCAAAATCAAAGTTTCCGCTGGCCACATACAGGTAGTTGATGGAATAATCCGCAAAATCCTCGCTCTGAAGCGTCTCCTGGAAATAATCCGCGTCTGTCCGGCTTCCGCTGAACGCGCCAAACCAGGAAAAATAATCCAGGCTTCCACACAGCGCCGAGTGATACATCGTCACCGCCCCCCTGGAAAGCCCGGCAAAGGCCCGGTGCTCCCGGCTTTCCACAAAGCCCTCCTCGTCGCAGCGCTGCGCGTAGGTGGAATAGGTCTCTTCCACCGCCGGCATCAGGTCATTGCGCAGCTCCTGCGCGAAGGAGTAGGTGAGCTGGTCCAGATCATCCTCACAGTCATCCTCCACATAAAAAGTGGGAGTCACCACAATCAGTGGATCTATATCTCCATTTGCAATCATCTGATCCAGCATGGTCTTATTCTCTGAATGAGTAACCAGCCAGTATTCCTCATCATCCCCGGTTCCGTGGAGAAGATAGAGAATGTTATATTCTTCCTCCTCGTCATACCCGGCGGGAAGATACACCCAGGCACTCTTTGTCACCGACCGCTCATCTGTGGCGTAAGCCTTCGTCTCGTAGACCAGCTCCTCCAGGGTTCCCTGGGAGGAGGCCTCCTCTTTGTCATACCGATCCGGAACCGACCAGAGCTCCGCCACAGCAAATCCATCCAGCGCGTCCGCCCTCTCTGTCTGCCATTTCCAGACCCCAAGGACGGCTCCCAGAGTAAAAACCACGATCACAAGCGGGATCCAGGAAGGTCTGCGGGGCGGCTTCCCCTTCCAGATGGCAAGAATCGTCCCCAAAACGGCCGCGCACAGTGCGGCTCCGGCCACAACCACCATCTCCGGGCAAAACATATGAACGGTTCCCGCCATTCCCCCGTTTAATGTGTTAAACGCCACCAGCGCCGGAACTCCCACCAGAAGGAAAACCGCTGAAATCCGGCTGCTCCATGCAAGGCAGGACAGAGAGACAAACAGAATCTCCAGAATCACAACCGTCACCAGCGCGGTCATTTCACCCAGCAGTCCATAGCGCACTACCGTCACGGCTCCCAGAATACTTACCAGCCACAGCGCTGAAAAATTTAGCCGGTCTATATACTCGGCTTTTCCTGCTTTTTCCATATAACTTCCTTCCTCTCCTGTAATGGTTATGTGCACATGCTCAGAAGCTGCCGCAGAATTAACGGCCTGTCCGGCACAGTCCGGGCCTGCCTTCTCTCATCCACAAACCTGACATGTTTTTTTTCGGATTCCTCATGTTTCAGACGGGGCAAGATACCATGAATTGGAACATGAATGTTCCATTCCTGACCTTTTAACCCTGGTATCATCCTATGCCAGCAGCGCGCGCACTCCCTGAGCATCATAGGTTACAGACACCACATGATTCACTTCAATCTGGTAGAGTGCATTTGCCGCAATATGCTCCGCCGCCTGTTCCAGATCCCGGATTCCCGTGGTATTCCTGTATTTTTCCACAATCGCGTCCAGAGCCTCATCGCTTACCACACATTCTTTCTCTTTCATGTGCATCCGCCTCAGCACCCTTGGCAGAGAAAAACGGGAAAAAATAATCTTTTTCTCCTCCTGGGTGTAATCCGGGATGTCTATTACCGCAAACCTGGACATAAGAGGGGCACTGATCTGCTTCTTGTCGTTTGCGGTGGCGATGGGATAGACGCCCACCGTGGGAATCATACACTCCATATAATTGTCCGTAAATCCCAGGTTATCCAGAAGGGTCAGCAGCACATCCGCCGGGTTTCCGTTGCCCTTCCCCGCGGCGGCCTTGTCCAGCTCATTAATAATAAATACCAGGCTGGACTCCCCAGCCATGGAAAAGGCCTCCATAATAATTCCGGGTTTCGCATTGGCATAAATCCGGGAACTCCCGGTCAGCTGCTCCGGGTCGTTGATAGAGCTCATATCCAGGGTTGTCCATGGCAGTCCAAGAATCCGGGCTACCGCATAGGCAACCTGGGATTTTCCTGTTCCGGCAGGGCCGCACAGCAAAAGACCGTAGGCGGGAAGGGTATGGGTGCGGTTGATCTGAATCACCGTCTCAATCACACGCTGCTTCACCGTCTCCATCCCGTAAAGTTCCTCATCCAGAATCTTTCTCGCCTTCTCCGGATCGATGGATGCAAAATAATTGTTTTTCCACTGAATATTCAGCATAATGGAAAGCGCCCGCTGAGCATGGCGCCTTTCCTCCGCAGTTACCTCATGGGAGCGGGCCACCGCCAGATTTCGCCTGGCCCAGAGCCGGATATTGTCCGGCAGCGTCCGGCCGGCACAGTTGAGAAAATCTGCGATGCTCTGCAGACTGGTAAGCTTCATCTCATCTCCGGTCTCTTCAATATCATCCTCCTCCGGTTCCTCCTCCGGGGGACTGCTTCCCAGCAGCCGCTGGATCATAAACTGAAGAAAACCATCCTCCGCGGACAACTTGCTGTCCCCTCCGAAAGCTATCTCCCGGATCCTGTACACCGCATAGCCATCCTCCCGGTTGGCGCCCGAAAGACGAACCTTAATCTGATTTTCCCCCAGCCATCGCAAAAGACTGGTAAAGCGCACATCGATCCGCAGAATATCTGCGCTGCACGTACCCCCTTCCTCCTCAAACTCAAAAGCCGTACACTGATTCGGATTGGAAAAAATCCCGTTGGAGTGATGCTTCCATTTCCGGGTCCGATTGTCCAGAACCAGAATTGGTTTCTGTGCAGAAGGTGTGCTTTCCTCTGAGAAAAAAGTGGTGTATGTACACTTTGCTGTCTTTTTTTCCTCCGCTGAACCACTCTTAAAGTCAAATACTGGCATATCCTTTCCCCTCTCGTCTTTTCTCTCTTGTCTCATTTTAATTTAAAAAAGCGGCAAGCGCAATAGGCTGCCGCCAGATTCTGAGGATTATTTATAAAACCTTTTTCACAAGCATCAGAGGCTGCCCGACCGGCGCCTCTTCTCCGGAAAGCTGATTCAGATCGCGGATTTCCTCCACCGTGGTATAATAACACTTTGCTATATCCCACAGGGTATCTCCCGGCTTTACCATGTAAACTGTGATCCCGGGCATGGTCTGAATTTTCTTTATATCCAGGGGCTTTTCCTCTACCCTGCTGATAATTTTCACATCTTCATGGCGTAAAACCAGAACATTCAGACCTACAGCCGCTTTCACCTCTATTTCATTGCTGTCCGCCATGGTTGTAGAGAGCTGCTCCAGGTCCGCATGCAGATAATACCGGCACTCCTCGCTGATTCCCTCTGCCTCTACCACATGCGTAAATGGGATCATGGCTTCCATGGAATAAAACGGCATCTCATCACTGCTGATTATATAAAGAATTTTCATCAGGATTACACCCTCTGCCTGAATACCATTTTCCACGATCCGGGTTTTATCCACCTTTACTCTGCCCTGGCTGTGACAAAACTGAAGAACTTTTCCCTGTGTTTCCTTCACCGGAATCCGGTCATGAAGCCTGCACCTGGAAAAATTCCGGATTAACAGACGCTCCAGGATTTCCGTCTTTCCCCGGCAAATACATTCCCGCAGGGGTGTATACAAATCCAGAACCACCTCCGGTTCCCTTTCCCGATAAAGCTTCATCTCCAGCTCCAGCACAACATCTGCGACCAGAATCCGCTCCTCCCCGTCCGCATCCGGTTTCACATCAATGCTATGATGAATCACGGATGTCTCAATATTGGGAATCAACTCCTCCGAACAGCCATCGCATTCCACTTCCCCGCGAAATGGAAGGGAGTATTCCATCCACTGAAGGGGACTTCCCTCATCGTCTGCCGCATAGATTACAAAAACAGACAACTCACCGCTGGCCCGGATCCGGTTTTCTTCCGGACGCAGTTCCAGTCCCCGCACATCGGTTGTATTCCACAGCAATTCCTCAACATTGGGTTTATTGGAGGAAAGAGTAATTTCGTTTTTAATTCGAAGAGTATCCTTCTTATGTACGCATAAATCCAACAAAGGTATTTTATTTATCTTGGCGGAGACGCCCTCACTGTCCGTCCCCAGACCTGTCGGAATCTGAATTCCAACCAGCTCATCCACAGTTGCATAAAAAGAAACAATCGCCTTAATGTTCAATTTCCGGGAATGAATCAATCGCAGGCTCAGATCCTCAATCTCCCACTTCAAACACATTTTATCTCCGCTGTCGATTCCTTCCAGGTTCAGACTTTCTTCCAGAGGAAGTCTGGCAGTCAGACTGCAGACCTTCCCTTCCCCCTCTTCCACATACAGAAGATCTGCCTGAAGAGTTCCCTTAAGATGCCCATGGCCATCCGCCAGGCGCATCTCATCCATAATCACCTCCCCCTTATTCTGAATCATCCGGCCAATGTCCGGTCTGGCATCCGGAACATTAAAGTCCATGTCAACTGTCACCTGCGTAGCCGCCTGGCTTTTTGTACGAAGTGTCTGAATGCTTTCTTTTCTCAGTTCCATACGCTCATTCTCCTTTACTGATGATTTACTGAAACTCCACAGGTTCCTCTCTGTTGGAAATGCGCACTACAATGAACGGATAAGACGGCTCTCCCGCCTGTGTCTGATCCTCTGGACCAAGCAACCGGGCTCGAAACAGAATCGCATTGGATGTAACCCCAAGAGTCTCTACCTGGATGCTGTAACCGCCGCAAAACTGTACCCCATAACCTTTTACAAGGTACATATCCTCTCCGCTTTCATAGGTCAGCTGAAATTCCTTTTCTTTTTTTTCTTCAATCAGATCCGCAAGCTCCTCCGGCAGTTCCTGCTCCCCAACGATGGTATAATCCAAAGGCTCCGGCTCCTCCTCCTCAATCCGGATCAGCCGGCACCCTGCAAAAGTGCAGGAAAGCACTGCTGCGAAACAGAACAGAAAGACAGCCCTTTTCATGGGCACTCCTCCCTTTCTTCTGTTACTCAATATCCATTTTATGCAATCTATTCTTCTGGTATTCAGTCTCTTCCCTTTAATTTTCACGCAGTAAAAAAGCCCTCTGATTTCTCAGAGAGCTTCAAAATGCCGCAGACGGGAATCGAACCCGTACGGGTATTACTACCCACGGGATTTTAAGTCCCGGGCGTCTGCCTGTTCCGCCACTGCGGCAAATTATTTTCAAATATAAAATTTACTGACACCTAATGCTCCTCATTAGGTGTCAGCCGAACGACCCAGATGAGACTCGAACTCACGACCTCCGCCGTGACAGGGCGGCGCTCTAACCAACTGAGCCACTGGGCCAGAATATTACATTTTTCGGGAATGACCCGTAATGGACCTTCGGGGACTCGAACCCAGGACCGACCGGTTATGAGCCGGTTGCTCTAACCAACTGAGCTAAAGGTCCGAAAAGCCGATGATCGGACTCGAACCGATAACCTGCTGATTACAAATCAGCTGCTCTGCCAATTGAGCCACATCGGCAAGGCTTTAAAAGCAATGACTCCAAGGGGATTTGAACCCCTGTTACCGCCGTGAAAGGGCGGTGTCTTAACCGCTTGACCATGGAGCCGAAAATTATTATAAAAAAACTCCCCCTGTTGGACTCGAACCAACGACACCGCGGTTAACAGCCGCGTGCTCTAC
>JAJQBI010000050.1:12403-12888 GCA_021203365.1 Clostridiales bacterium | reverse complement strand
GGCTACAGATGGAACGAACGCAACACTTCCCGGAATGTCCCTTCGCTGCGTACATGCGGAAGTGTGGTAATCTTTGGAGTTGAGGAAAAAGAGGATGGTACAATAGAGGCCGTAGGCTTAGAGGAAATAGTTGATAAGGAAAAGCAACATTCAAAAATTTCAAGGTTTTTGCCAAATACAGTTAAATTTAATATTTTAGATTTTGATTTTTCTGGAGAAGCATATTCCAAAATAGAGAATAAGATGTATCAGATGATAGTAATCTATTCAGATGATAAAGATCTGCCTTATATGTGGGATAGAGATAGTAATGAAAATCAAGTGGGATGTGTTTTTATAAGAAAAGGAACTAAAACAGTTAAGGCAAATTCCTTTGAACTAAGTGAGTTGATTGATAAAAAAATCAGATCCATGTATACAGAAGGTTCCAAATTAGCATTAGAAGAACATTTGGAACAATTAAAAATTTTATATGAATATGTAGG
>JAJQBI010000050.1:0-12393 GCA_021203365.1 Clostridiales bacterium | reverse complement strand
TTTGAACATTGGACAAACATTGTTGGAAAGATTTCAGGCAATTTCTGATAGTCTGGGAGAGGTGGAGAGAACGAAAAATCCATTTTACCCAGAAGAAGATTTTGAAGAATTTGTTGCTAACATGATTAAAAAGAAAAAAATCAAAATAGAGAGTGTGTTAGATTTGAAATAAACTTATGTAATCTGGCAGACGCCATAGGGTAGATAAAGTATAATTGGGGGAGTGAGGAAGTGAAAATGATATGGATTTGTTTGAACCATTGAAAAAGGTTAATGAAGATCAATGGCATACAAAGTTTAAGCTATTAAAAGAAGACCCATACGGGGAAGGGGAAAGAGTAATTCTTCAAAGAAAAGGGGTTTTGCCGTCCTCCTTCGGTACGTTGAAATGGAAGTCCAGCATTTCCACCTCTTTGAGCATATCCGGCAGATCAATGTTCTTGTACCGTTTTACTTCCTGCCCCTCTACCATAAGGCATACCGGAACCGTGTTCCGGGGTTTGCTGTGATTTTTCCTGTCTTCATAATGTTTCCCACCTTTCGTTTTGATTGTATTTTGTACTGGCTGCTTGCCTTGTGAGTGACAGCTTACGCATTTTTGGTGGAAACTCAAGCCTTTTACCCTTATTTATTTTTGAAAAAATTCCCTTCCTCTACCATGCCTTTAGCTGTTTCGATTATATGGATAACTTCATCAGTTGGATCAAGCGAATAAAGCAGGCCGTATGGAACAAAGCAGTCGGTATCAAGCGGATACGTCCTCATTGAAGGATAAATGTCCGACCAGACATCCAATGTTACCATCAAATAATTATTAAGCTCACAAGTAGCAAATTTGTTAATATCATAATATTCGGTATCTATGATCTCTATCGCTGATCCTTTTTGACTTAAAATATCTCGGATTGAATCGAAACCCGGAGAATGTCCCCGTTTCGTCATCATAATTTTTTCGTCATATAAATCTTTGATTGAAATTTTCTCTTTTGAAAACAGATGATTTCCCTGTGGAATGGAGATGCTTATCCTTGCCGGGAACAGTTCAAAAAAATTACATTTTTCATTAAAAAGACCTTCTAAATAGATTCCTTCCTGCAAGTCATAATCTACCCCCATATCAGCCATAGGCTCGCTTGTCATAGTAACAATGGATTTCTGTGCGACCAGTTCCACCTTAATATCAGGATACTGATCAACAACCCGGCTCCAAATATCTGTTAAATATCGGCATTTTGTAAAGAGCGAGGTTCCGACCCGGATGGTATTTCCGTCTTTCTTTTCAATAGCCTTAGCCCGCTCTATTGCGATTTGAGATAAATGAATGATATTCTTTGCGTCTTCATAAACAGAAGTCCCTGCGGGTGTAAGTGTTACACCACGGGCGGAGCGGTGGAACAAGCGGATTCCAAGATGAGCCTCTAATAAGTTGATCTGCTGGATCAAAGACGAAGGAGTGATAAACAAAGCGTTTGCTGCCTTGGAGAAACTGCCAAGTTCAGCGGCTTTTATAAAGGTTTCGAGCTGCCTGTTATACATTTTCATTCTCCCTTCATACTGTATGTAAGGTTTTTACCTTATACTATTATAGGTTATTTAGACTTCTCTTTCAAGAGGAAGCGCATTAAAATTAGTAGTGTAGAGGATTATCTGTATTGAAAAAGGAGCAAAAATGAGATGAATAGTGAAGAAAGGAAGGCTGCGGTAGAGCGTCTTTACAGTGAGGTGCTTTTAAAAGGCGATAAGCAAGCGGCTGAGGAGCTTCTGCTCGAAACCTATAAGCAGCACAACCCACAAGCCGAAGATGGCCGGGCGGGACTGCTGAACCATGTGGCAGATTTGGATGCGCAATACCCGGATCGCAGGATCAAGTTTATCCATCTGTTTGTAGACGGCGATTATGTGATTACCCATATTCATTTTACGCTTATCCCCGGCGGCTATGAAACGATGGGTATGGACGTCTTTCGGTTTGAAGGGGACAAGATCGCAGAGCATTGGGATGTCATTCAACCTATGCCGGAGCAGTCGGCAAATGATAATGGGATGTATTGACCCGGCTGGGAGGTGGACAGATTGCAGGAAAATATTTTAATTGCCTTTTACAGCCAGAGTGGAAACACGAGGCGGATCGCGGAATTGATCTGTCAGCAGACCGCAGGAACCTTATATGAGATCACACCGGAAACACCTTACAAAAGTTTATACTTAGGCGGTGGGAGAAGGATAAAAAGTGAACGGGAAGCGGGAGCGTTTCCGGCGCTTAATATGCCTCTGCCGGATGTGCCAAAATATGCGGCCATCTTTTTAGGTACTCCGAACTGGGGCAACTCGCTCTCTCACCCTGTTTTGTCTTTTATAGAGAGATGTGATCTGTCGGGGAAAAGAATATTTCCATTTTGTACGCATGGTGGCGGTGGTTCCGGCCACATTGAGATGGATATTCGGAAATTATGTCCGATGGCAGATGTTCAGAAGATTTTTGAAGTCTATGGAAACGGCGGCTCCAATGCAGAAAGAGCAGTACAGGATTGGATTGGAGGTCTTTATAATGAAAACTTTATTTGATGAAACAATGATGGGCGGAATCCGTATGAAAAATCGACTGGTTCGTTCCGCCACAGGAGAGAACCTTGCTACGCCGGAGGGCCATATTTCAGCGGATCTGCTGGATATTTATCAGGGGCTTGCAAAAGGCGGCGTTGGTTTGATCGTAACCAGTTTTACCAGTGTTGCGCCGGTAGATCATTTTAACGATGGTCTGCTCCGGCTCCATGATGACAGCCTGATCCCAGAATATAAAAATCTGGTAGATGAGGTTCACCGCTATGGCGGTTCCATTATGCCGCAGCTTGCCCTTGGTATTTACCAGAGGGAAAATGCAGGTGGAAGCTATACGAGGGTAAATGTTGACCAGATGAACGGATCGGATATTGCCGAGGTCGCGCGGAAGTTTGTCAGCGCAGCGCAGAGGGCAAAGAAAGCTGGATTTGATGGCGTACAGCTTCACGGGTGCCACGGCTTTGTACTGAGCGAATTTTTGAAGCCCTCCAGCAATCACCGGAAGGACGGGTATGGCGGCTCTGTGGAGAAGCGTGCAAGAATTGTTTTGGAAATTATCCACGGTATCCGTAAAACGGCAGATAACATTCCCATCTCTATCAAGATCAATGCCGGTGATCTGCCCCCGGAGATGCTGCTGGAAACCTGTAAGCTGTTGGTGGACGCAGGCTTGGACTCGATTGAGTATGAGGGATATTTCTCCCGTCTGGTTCCGCTTGTGCAGCAGGCAGTTGATGTTCCAATTATTCTTACCGGAGGCCACCGCGAATTTGATCAGATGAATCGGCTTTTGAACGAGTACGGTGTGGATTACTTCGGTATGTCCCGCCCGCTTATCCGGGAGGAGGGCCTGCCGAACCGATGGGAAAATGGTGATACCAGACCGGCTGAGTGTGTTTCCTGCGGAATGTGCATGAGTACCTATGGGTATCGTTGCGCCCTCACTCCGCAGAAATATGGAAAGCCGCCGAGAAAAAATCGTTGAGAGGGGCTGTATGTAGTATAGTAATTCAGCATTGATAGGAGGAAAACGCAATGAAAACCATGATTAAAGAAGAATTTGAACAGCAGGATGTGTTTGGATTAGGAGGGGAAAATGAAGCTTTCGCCCAGTATTTTTCCGGCCAGTCATATTTAAAGCCGCTGATGGAGTTTGGCACTTCTCCGGTGTTCCTCGCAAATGTGAGCTTTGAGCCGGGCTGACGCAACAACTGGCATATCCATCACGCTGCGAAGGGCGGCGGACAAATTCTGATCTGCACCGCAGGGGAGGGCTGGTATCAGGAGGACGGAAAGGAAGCAGTCAGTCTGTCGCCCGGTATGGTGATCGTGATTCCTGCCGGGGTAAAGCATTGGCATGGAGCAAAGGCAGATAGCTGGTTCTCGCACATTGCAGTGGAGGTTCCCAGCGAGAACGCGGAAAATGAATGGTGCGAGCCGGTTACAGATGAACAATACCGGAATTTGCAGCCATAGGAGGAGATCAAAGTGAAAAGGATAGTCCCGTTTCTTTTATCGTTGTTTATGCTGCTCACATCCGCTGGCTGCGGGCAAAATGACAACAGTGTCGATGAAAACGAAATCACCTCGCAGGAAGCAGCCCCGCAAGTAACAGCGGAAGCACTCCCGGAAAGCGAATCCGGCACCACAATCTCAACAGACACTGAGGGAGCAGGAAATGAGGACAGCTCGGAGAATCGTAATATGTTGATCGCATATTTCTCATGGTCTGGAAATACCGGGCAGGTTGCTCAGGAAATTCAAAGGCAGACCGGCGCTGATCTGTTTGAACTGGTTTTGACGGAACCGTATCCGGAGGACTATGAAGCGGTCGGCGACCGCTGGCATGAGGAACAGGCGGCAGATGCCCGGCCGGAACTTGCGGTTGAGATCGAGAATATGGAGGATTACGACATTATATTTCTCGGTTATCCTATTTGGAGTGGAACGCTCCCATCCCCCAACCGTTCCTTTCTGGATCAATATGATTTTTCTGGCAAGACGATCATCCCTTTTTGCACTCATGGGGGCAGCAGGTTTGGAAGCAGCATCAGCGTGATCGAGGATCTGGCTGGCGGGGCCACTATCTTAGATGGATATGAAACCTCCGGGAACAGTGCGGGGGATTGTGAGGAAGGCGTGACGGAATGGCTTCAAAAATTAGGATTTATACAGGATGATCAAAAATAAAAATATTGGAGGAAACAGCTATGAACATGATTACCTTAAATAATGGAGTGAAAATGCCGGTTCTCGGTTTCGGTACGTTTCTGATGGGCGGCGCGGAGTGTGAGGAAAGCGTTTTGACCGCGCTTCGCAGCGGCTACCGCATGATTGACACCGCAGAGGCATACGGAAATGAGGAGGCGGTGGGGAACGCTATTGTGAAAAGCGGTATCCCGCGCGAGGAATTGTTTATCGTCACAAAAGTAAACTTCCGTTCCTATGAAAAGACCCGTGAGACCGTGGAAGCCTCCCTTAAAAAGCTGCAGACCGGTTATCTTGATCTCGTGCTTTTGCATTGGCCTTTTGGTAACTATTATGCGGCGTGGAGGGAGCTGGAAAAGCTGCATCGGGAAGGTAAAATCCGGGCTATCGGCGTTTCAAACTTTGAGCCGGACCGGCTGGTCGATCTGATTGAGTTTAATGAGGTCACGCCCGCAGTCAACCAGATTGAAACCCATCTGCTCTGCCAGCGCCGTGAAGAACATAAGTGGCTGGAAAAGTACCATGTCCAGCACATGGCCTATGCTCCGTTGGGACAGGGACGGAAAAATGAGATGTTTGAGAATCCTGTTCTGGCCAGGATTGCAAAGGCGCATGGAAAAACGGCGGCTCAGACTGCCTTGCGCTTCCTGATACAGAATGGAGTGATCGTGATCCCGAAGTCTGTACATGAGGGACGTATCAAAGAAAACTTTAGCTTGTCCGATTTTGAATTGACTTTGGAGGAAATGGAACAGCTTATAAAGATGGATACGGCGGTTCCCATGATCGGGAACCCGGAAAATCCGGTTAAAGTCGAGGAAGCAATGAAATGGTAAATACAGGGAAAAGCGGAATCGTCGTTTTGACAGAGGGCAGGCCGTGGAAGTGTATTCTGCGGTTTGCGCTTCCCCTGTTCCTTGGCAGCCTGCTGCAGCAATTATATTATACCGTGGATGCCATGATGGTGGGCCGGTTGGTAGGCGAGCAGGCTTTATCCGGTGTTGGCACCTGTGGTGTATTGACGAACCTGCTGGTAGCATTTTCTGTTGGGTTTTCAGCAGGTGCCAGCATTGTATCTGCCCAGTATTTTGGAGCGAAACAGTATTCAGATATTACAAAGAACGCTTACGCGGCAATGATCTCGCTGACGCTGCTGGGGCTGGTGATCGGAGGCATTGGATTTGGGTTTGCCCGCCCGCTTCTGAAAGTGACCGTATCTGTGCCGGATTCGTTGATGGGATATGCGGAAAGTTACTTCCGTATTTGTGCTGTTGGCTTTATATTCCAGTTTATATACAACGGTATTGCGGCCCTGCTGCGCTCGATTGGGGATAGCAAAGCGTCCCTTTATTTTTTGCTGCTGTCTACTGTGCTGAATATATTTCTGGATTATATTTCTATTCAATGGTTCCAGATGGGGGTTGACGGAGCCGCATGGTCAACGGTTATTGCGCAGTTGGTTTCCTGTGCGGTGAGTTTTGCCTATATGTACCGGCGGTATGAGGTGCTGCAGTTTTTGGGAAAGAAGATTAAAATAAGTGGCTCTGATGTTTCCATTATTATTCGCATGGGCTTCCCGATGGCATTGCAGTCTATGGTTGGAACCGTGTTTAATTTATTTGTGCAACGGTTAGTCAATTCCTTTGGTGAGGCAATGATCGCTTCTTATACTGTGGTCAGCCGTGTAGAAGGGTATATGCAACTGCCTACTCAGACATTGTATCAGGCGATACCCACTTATACGGCACAAAATCTTGGGGCTTGGAAATCAGGGCGTATCCGAGTTGGCCTGAGGCATACGGTGATGATGGCACTGCTTTCAACTTTGCTGATCTCCGTTGTTGCCTTTTTCTTTACGCCTGCTATTACATCAGCTTTTGGGATCAGCGGATTGTCACAGGAGTATTGCATTTCCAATATTCGCTGGCTTTCATTCCCGATTTTACTTTTTGCGCTTTATTTTCCATGCACGGGGCTTTATCAGGGGATGGGAAAAGGGATGGTATCTACGGCATTGTCTACGACGTTCCTGACAGTCTGCCTGCTGTTGGCGTATACGCTAAAAATGATCCCGGCTATTGATTTTCGCTCTATCTTTATCTGCAAACCGATTGCATGGGTTATTGTATCTGCAATTAACTATGTTTATTATTTAGCGGCAGATGGGAAAATGCGGGTATCCTGTCTCTGGAAAGAAAGGATTGAGATTATGGAATATAGATTATTACCCAGCGGTGATGAGATCAGCACGGTTGGAATTGGTGTTGGCAATTATGGATATGCGGGGGTATCTTCCGCTGAAATTGAGAAAATTTTTGCATCAGCTATGGAAGCAGGTGTAAATTTCTTTGATACCTGTATGTCTTTATCCGCTCCGTCAGAAAGCATTGCAAAGGCGATCAGGGGAAAACGGGATAAGCTCATTATGCAGAACCATCTCTGCGTCTGCTATCCAGACGGAAATTATGCGCATACCACGAGATTGCCGGAGGTGAAAGACTGTTTTGCCCAGGAATTAAAAAAATATGGCACCGATTACAGTGATATTGGTATCATTCATTTTGTGGATGAAGATAAGGATATTCCTGAAATGGTGAACAATGGTATCGTTGACTATGCCTTTCAATTAAAAAAAGAAGGGATCATCCGAAACGTAGGTTTTTCTTCCCATACCGCGTCTGTGGCGAGGAAGATGCTGGACGTGGCAGATTTTGACGTTATGTTCTTTGGCATCAATGCCGGGTATGATTATGAGCCGAAGGACGATGGATTGGAATTGTCTGTGGAGCGAACAGGGCTGTATCGGGAATGTGCCGGAAGGGGCATGGCAGTTACAGTGATGAAGCCATACGGAAATGGGCAGCTTTTAGATAACCGGCTTTCACCTTTCGGAAAATCTATGACAATTCCACAATGCCTGCAGTATGCGTTGGATCGTCCGGCGGTGGTTTCCTGTTTAGTCGGGGCGGTTACTGAAAGAGAAATGTCCGAAACTTTGCGTTATTATGAAACGGGGATCACTGAAAGGGATTATTCATTTATTGGCGGATTGCAGCAGAGCGAGATGGCCGGTTCCTGTACTTATTGCGGTCATTGCCATCCTTGCCCTGCCGGGATCAATATTGCGTCAGTCAATAAGTATTATGATCTTGCGAAAGTGGGTGACAAATTGGCAGCCCAGCATTACAGGGCTTTGGAGCATCATGCCTCTGATTGTATCGGCTGTGGGCTTTGTGAGCAGAGGTGCCCGTTTCATGTAAAAGCAAAAGAGAGAATGGAAAATATTATCCAGTATTTTCATAAAACCACATGATATAAAAAGGCTTTAGAGATTGGAGGATTAGAAATGAAAACAAGGTTTTTAAGGGATCTGAAGGTATCAGCTATTGGTTACGGCTGTATGGGGCTTTCCCACGGATATGGCGCTGTGCCGGAAAGAGGCGAATCTATCCGCCTGATCCGGAAAGCGTTTGATTATGGCTGTACTTTTTTTGATACGGCGGAGGGATATGGGGCAGGCGATAATGAAAGGCTTGTCGGGGAGGCTGTAAAGCCATTCCGCAGCCAAATTGTGCTGGCAACAAAACTCCGCCTGAATAAAAGGGATGGAGATACAGCCGCCGTGATCCGGGGACACTTGGAAGCGTCCCTGAAACGTCTTGGGACGGACTATGTGGATTTATATTATCAGCACCGTATCGAGGATGATGATAAGGTGGAGGAAGTGGCTGCAGTCATGGGCGAGTTGATAAAAGAGGGAAAAATCCGTGGCTGGGGACAGTCGCAGGCAACCGAGGATCAGGTGCGCCGGGCAAATGCCGTAACACCGTTATCAGCGGTTCAAAGCGAGTTTTCCATGATGGAGCGGATGTTTGAAAAAGATGTGATCCCTGCCTGCGAGGAATTGGGGATTGGTTTTGTTCCGTTTTCGCCGTTGGCGAGTGGTTTCCTAAGTGGAAAATATGCAAAGGAGCAGATATATACAGGGGATGATGTACGGCGGGTAATTACACGGTTTGCACCGGAGAATGTGGAACGCAACCAGCCGCTTCTGGATCTGCTTCAAAGCATGGCACAGGAAAAGAACGCTACACCGGCACAGATTTCCCTCGCGTGGATGCTGCATAAAAAAGAGTTTATCGTACCGATTCCCGGTATGAGAAAGATGGAACGTATGGAAGAAAACTTCGGGGCAAGTGATGTAACATTGACGCGGCAGGAATATGAAAATTTGGAGAAATCTCTTGAGGGCATACCTTTGTATGGCAACCGTACTGATGAAGATATAGCAAAATTACGCACGATGGGGTAAGGAAAAAGGAGGAGGCTTCAAAATGAATTTACATGAAACAGACCCGGAATTTATGGGGCGGTTTGAACACTTTGCATTTCAGGAGGTAGTAAATGAGGACAGGCAGCAGTTACCGGATGAAACCAGATTTATGGCAATTCTGGCAGTCTTAATTGGATGTCAGGGAATTGACGAGTTTAAGATTATGCTGCCGAAAGCTCTGGACGCAGGATTAAACGCCATTTCTGTGAAAGAGATTGTCTATCAGGCGGTGGATTATCTTGGAATGGGGCGGATACAGCCATTTTTAACAGAAACAAATGAAGTGCTTATGGAGAGAGGCGAAAAACTTCCGCTTCCCGGACAGGCGACCACAACATTAGAAAACCGTCTGGAAAAAGGTGTGGAAGTACAAGCTGAAATTTTGGGTTCAGGAATGAAAGAAGCATGGAAAAACGGACATATCAATCGTTGGCTTGCGGCAAATTATTTTGGTGATTATTATACTCGGACTGGTCTTGATCTGGCACAGCGGGAAATGATTACTTTCTGCTTTTTAATGGCACAGGGAGGCTGCGAACCGCAATTAACAGCCCATGCGAGAGGAAATATGAATTTGGGAAATGATAAAGAATTTTTGATCCGGGTCGTATCACAATGTCTGCCTTATATTGGTTATCCCCGGAGTTTAAACGCGATTGCCTGTATCAATGAAGCCGCTGGCTAATTGGCTGGAATGGGCTGGATTTTTACACAATGAATGAAGGAGATTTTTTATATGAAAAGCAGAACACTTATGGTCATTCTTTGTATATTAGTGCTTGCAGCGATGCTGTTTACGGGCTGCAGCCAGACGGTTGGTACATCGGATACAGAAACAAATAACGGAACAAACGTTACACAGGGCAATGAGGAAATGAGGCCGGATATTTTAGAATCGGATGAATCACAGAACACCGAAGTTGTAAATTTAGAAAATAACAGCCTGACGATCAATGGAGGTGCAGTTATTCCGCTGTCTGGTCTGGAATACCGCACGGAGAACGAACACGCGCCGGCCGTGTATTATATCTCCGATATTACGCCAGAATCGCTGATACTCGGCGTGGTTGATGTGTGACGCTATTTTTATACCAGATAGCGTCACGGAAATAGCGTCACCTGAAGTAGCGGCTTTCTCGTCTGTATTCAGTTTTTTCAGAGTAAAGGTGCGTTTCTCCCGGCTCCGGCTGTTCGGGGTGTAGCTGATACCAAAGTCGTTATAGAGCGCCGACACGTTGACATTCAGCTTTCTGGTCAGGGTATGCGGCTTGAGCTGTAAGTCTGGCAGAAGCTCCAGAAAATCGGTACAATGACAGCATAGTCTCTTGCCTTCCGGTCAGAGCAACCATACTCCTTAAATTTTTTGATCAGGCTTTTCCGGATATAGAGCGGTGCTTCAAACGGGCGGTCTGCATAGCGGGAGATCATGGCAGATACAGGAATCGTGTATCGAAACGCTTCTACATTTTCATCCAGTGGGAATGAGAGACAGTCCTCGTCTTTGACGACAGGGAGCGCCAGCCTACCGTTGCATTCGACAAATCCGTATTGAACCGCGGCATATTGGCAACGATGGTAAAAGCAGTGTAGTCGATGTATTGCGGGAAGTCGGTCTCTGTCGGAGAGATGTATTCCAGCAGCTCCGCGACTCTGGAATCATTTCCCGCACTGTAATGATAATCACTTCGCAAAAGATCCAGCTTCAGATAATCGCAGGTCTTCTTTGATACTGTATGGTAATCCCGTAAATAGAAAAGTTCCTCGATCAATTCTTCTCTGGTCACTTTGGTACTCCTTCAACTGGAAAAATGTGTGAGCGAATGGACTCCGCCGCCGATAGAGGCAATAGAGCCAATGGCACCTCACAGAGTGCGGTAACGACTGCCCACATCAAGGCGAATCCATTTTAACACGACATCCATAGAAATGACAGGATAGTATCTTCCATTGTATTGTTTTTTTCGATATTTTTTGACAGCGGCAGAACGCTTTTTGCTGTCCATTCTCCGGAGGATATGCTATACTTCTCCTCGAAAGAAAGAGCAGGTGACGCCATGTCAAGACAATATGATTTTTATGGATGGGAAAACGCAACAGTCCCTGCAGTTACGGATCAGTATGCAGGCATCCGCACGCCGCAGGAGCTGTATGACGCATTATCTGAACTCTGGTGCGCGAACACCTGTGCTCCCAGAATGCGTTCAGACTGGACGCCTGAGAATAAAACGCTGGGGCAATGCTCCATCTCCGCGTTTTTGGCACAGGACATTTTCGGCGGCGATGTCTACGGAATTCTGCGGCCGGGCGGCAACTATCATTGCTATAATGTGATCGGGGACTGCGTCTTTGATCTGACCAGCGAACAGTTTGGAGACGAGGTGCTGAATTATTCTGGCAATCCTTTGCAGTCCAGAGAGGTTCATTTTGCCAAAGAGGAAAAGCGGTTGCGCTATGAAAAGCTGAAGGCAGATCTGCAGGCATTCTGTAAAAAATAATCTGGTCATCTGTGCGGTAATGAAAGGAGGTTGGCAGTCATGAGCGATCGGTTGGATTTTATCATAAAAACAAAAGAAGATTTGATCAACGCTGTTCACCGGGTCGGCTTCCTTCCGCTGTTCCGAAATTCTCTCCCAGGCCTTTCGGTGGAAGATCACGTCGATCCATCGGTATGGTTTACCGATGAACCTGGCGTGTGGGAATGGAAAGGACCGGTCATTCAGAAAGCGGGCTGTGCTTACGGAAAATTTTTTGAGAACAAGGCTGCTTTCATTAGCGCGGAATGGTTCCTGGATTTTGCAAATTACCGCCGGGATGGTTATGATTTCGACGCACGGTTTGATGACGAGCTGGCTTCCTACAAGGACAAACAGCTTTTTGATCTGCTGGATTCCCGCGCGCCGGTGCTTTCCAAAACGCTGAAGCGGGATGGCAATTATAAAAAGGGCGGCTCGACCGGCTTCGATACATCCATCAACCGCCTGCAGGCGCAGGGCTATGTGATCATCAGTAACTTTGTTTACCTGCAGGACCGTCACGGAAAAGAATACGGCTGGGGCGTTGCAGAGTATTCCACTCCGGAGAAATTTTTCGGAGACGTATTCACATCCGCAGTATATCAGCGTGAACCGGCAGAATCTTATCAGCGGATGTTTAATTATTTCCGCGAGATTTTGCCCGACGTTCCCGACAAGGCTCTGCGGAAATTTTTCAAGTAACGTATTTGCCGATGCCAGAAAATGTTGAATTTCAGGGGCATTTTCGGTCCGATTCGCTAACTCGCAAGCAATGTAGAC
>JAJQBI010000005.1 GCA_021203365.1 Clostridiales bacterium | reverse complement strand
AGAGAAAAATCTCTGGCTACTTGATGTGCTTTAAAATCGGCTGTGAATAGTAACAGTTATTTACACCCTTTTCGCGCCGCTCACTTACCAGCTGAAGCTGCTGAGCGTCGCTCCATTCAGGAGACAGAGACAATAGTAATAAATTCTCTTATAGGTTTTAACTGTATAATGAACTCCGTCATCCACTCCGGTGTCCACTCCCGTACTTCCATGATCAGTCCCATAACCATACTTCATCAGCAGGCTGTACACATCCAGATAGGTACAGGTGCCGGAAAGTCCGGTTCGTATCGTATTATTGAAAGCACGCACACTTGCCTCCGGCCGTGACTTACATGAAGGCAGAGTTTTCGCGAGCTGCGTATTATTTACCGGATTGACCGACATATAATACAGACTGCAGTTTTCCTCCTGCAGCGCAGGTGCAATTTGCTTGATATAAGTTACGTATTTGCTGGCGTTGTCCAGATCGTTGACTCCCAGGTTAAAGACAACAGCGATGGGCCCCGAACTGTCCAGATCCTGAATCACATCCAGAAGTGCGTAGTATCCGGTTGTCTTCAGCCAGCCCAGCCCCCGGCCGCTTTCTGCAATAAAGGATACGTTCTCCATGACGGAGCTGCCCAGGTTCTTCGCCAGAGTTACATACATCTGATACGTACGGGAATCTCCTACAAAAATCACATGACTGTATTTCGTCACACTTGGAATCGCGCTGGCACTGAGGTTTTTCTCCGCGGAACGGGCAAAGGTAACGCAGTAAAGCTTCCGGTTTGCCGTCATCGTAAGAGTTTCCCCCGCTTCATAATCCGGATTACAAGTCTGGTTTTTAGACTTTGACCACCCCATGAAGGTCCATCCCGAACCGTTCGACGCTGAAGGAAGAGTCACCTCCTCGCCCACAGCAGCGGTTATGGTTTTCCACACCTTGGTTCCGGCCTTATTATACAGTGTCAGTGTCACCGCCTTTTTCTGAACCGCGTAATAACTCACATTTTTCTTTGCCGTATATTGAGTCCCTGCTGCAATCGCCGTGGTTCCGTTCTTGGTCGTCGACCAGCCCAGATTCACATAACCGCTTCGCGAGGGAACCGAAGGCAGTGTATAGGTCGATTTATATTTCGCGGTAATCTTCAGAGCCTTGTAAGTACTGTTGGTTGTTCCATCTCCAAAATAAAAGGATATGGTGTAGGTTTTCCTCTTCCACACCGCGTAAAAAGTTGTACTCTTTGTAACCTTATACTTTGAACCGGCCGAATAAATCGGCGTAGAACCGCCTTTCGTCGTGGTCCAGCCCACAGAGGTAAACCCTGTAAAGGACGGGACCTCCGGAAGTGTGATATACGTATTCTTGCTGACAGACTGGTAAAGAGACGTGTACCGGCTGGCTGTACTGGTTCCGCTGTTATTTGTAAATTTAACGGTAACTGTAGTCGCCGCAGATACTTCCCGCTGCGTTCCGTGTACACACACACAAACCGTCAGCATCAGCGTTATTCCCAGCACCCATCGCAAAATTCCCTTTACTTTATCTGAATTCTCCATGAAACCTTCCTCTCCCGCAGTGGATTCCATTCCATACAATTTTGAACATTTTATTCGACGCACAGATTTCTTCGCACTTTGTTTTCCCGAAATCCTGTATCATAATTATTACAATTTTGTTACTTTTTTGTATTGTAACGGAAAACATTACGTCTGTCAAGGAATTTCAGAATTTTATCCACCACAAAGGCAAAGCCGTCGGCCACGGGCCGGCTGCCGCAGACCAGAACGCAGAGCAGCGAAAGAATAAGCGCGGCAAACCACGCAAGCTGAACATTCTCCGAAAAAACATCCCACCGAAACACCTTATAATAAAGCACAATGTAAAGAAGGGCCTGGCCGATATAGATCGTCAGGGAATTTCTTCCAATACAGGAAAACCACATTTTCTTATTTGGAACAAGGGCAAGCAGGGACACACTCACAAGAACAGCCAGCAAAAACACATAAAAAAACCCACAGTACGCGGATACCGGCCCGGCCTCTATATCATTCACGGTAACCGTCCGCAGCATCATCCCCCGCAGCTTTGCCGCAGAGATCAATCCGCTGCGGATGACCCACCAGATCGACGCTCCGCATGCAGCCAGAACGCCCCAGAATATCCACCGGGTTCCCTTTCTGCGCATTTTACGGATCACATCTTCTTCAGTGTAAAATCCCAGCAGAAAATAAATTGCGAAGCTCAGAATTCTCAGGGTATACACCTGAAAATCCGTTCCCATAGCCGCAACGTTTAAAAACAGGCATATCCAGATAATATACCGGATGCGCAGAAGATCCTTCAGGAAATACCTCCATATAAACAGCGCCAGCAGATACCACATGGAAAACTGGGGACGCAGAAGCCCGGCCAGGGTAATGGGCTCTCCCTTCACAAAATACCGGAGAACCACCAGCAAAACCTGTCCGATTCCGTACATAAGCAGAATTTTTCCTGCGCCGTCCCGCGCTTTCTGCACGTTTTTGGAAAAATATCCGGAAATAAAAACAAATAAAGGCATATGAAAGGAACACGCCGCCACCAGAAACAGACTGGCCCACCGGTTTGAACCGTAAAGCTTAGCCACCGCCGACACGAAATGCACCAGCACCACCAGCACAATCAGCAGCGCTTTCAGATTATCGAACATATACAGCCGGCCGCTTTTACTCTCTGTTTTATTCATGACTGTTTTTAATCCTTCTTATCTTTTCTCAAAAAGAGTCGCCATCTTATATATTTAAGCAGCATCCATACTGTATCGCACCCTCTGTATACAATTCCCATCTGTGCTTTTAAACGGCTGTTCTCCACGCGAAGACTCTGCGTTTCTTTTTTCATGCGGGCCAGTCTGCGGTCCAGCTCCGGATAGTATGTCTCAATCCGCCCGGCCATCTCCTCCGGCGTGCAGTCCTCGACCGGCCTTTCCTCCGGTTCCTCTTTTAAAGCGGACAGCTCTGCCTCTTTCCCGTTTTCCATTCCAAGCTTTTTCTTTAAGCGGCAGTTTTTCTCAAAAAGCATCCTTTCTTCTTCCCGAGCCCGGCACACCTGATGCTCGCGCCCGGGATAATAACTCATAATCCGCCGGGTGGCTTCCTCCGAAGAGCAGCGGGCGATGGACGTCACCGGTTCTTCCAGCTTCACTTCCCTCATTCTTTTTTCAAAGGGCACCTCTTCTGTGGCGTCCGGCTCCTGCCGGATGGGATCCAGCCCGTTTTCCTCCAGGAAGTCAATAAAATGAGAGTATCTGGCATAATGGTCTTTTTCCGCACTGTGGAAATCCGCGGTTTCAATCAGATCCCAGATATTTGTGCTGTCATCCACATTTTTTGCCGGGAAGCGGGTCATATTGTGATATTCCGCCAGCTCCGATACGCGGGAATCCTTGGGGAAGAGGATACTCGGCGTGCCGGCCAGCATAGAAGCCACATTTCCATGGAGACGGGTCCCAAAACTGAAATCCGCGGTTTTCATACAGTCCACCCAGGTGGGCACATTTAAAAAGAAGCGGGTCTGATCGCTCTGGTATTCATCCTCCGTTATTTTCGTGGGAAACAGGGGCTTCCCGGAAACATGAAAGGGCTGCCCGGTATAAAGGAGCTTCAGCTCGCTGATGGTCTGCGGGACAAACTGCGCCGAGGCAAATTCCCCTTTGCTCCGCTTCACGAACCTCAGCATATTGTCCGGCGTAGTATGGGACATATTATAACAGACAAAGGATTCCGGTGTGATCTCAGGCTCCCGGATGCGCAGCGCCGGTCCATGGATAAACAGGGACGGACAGCCGATCACCGTATAATCCGTTTCCTCCCGGAACCCCAGATGGCGGAGATAGGCGCCTGTCCGCTCTCCCCGGACCCCGATTTTGGCCGATTTTTCCAGAACCGCCCGGACAAACTCCTTTACATCCTCGTCAAAAGAAAACGAATGGTCAAAGCTTTCCTCTATGGGAGCCTTCACTCCCACGCCCGTGACAATGCAGGGAATCTTCAGCTTTTTCACCAGATTTGTACATGCTTTTAACTCCGGAACAAAATCCGGCCGAAAGGCGTCCGCCAGCGGAATCAGAAAACAATCCATCGTCAGATTCATCTTCTCAATGGACAGACCGGAAAAATTCCTTTTATAGTACGTGGGCTTTACCACTGTGTCCTCACGGACAATGTTTCTCAGCACGCCGTATAAATACAGAAAATTCCCCACATTGGTTCCGATTGAGTTTTTCAGTATAACCTCCGGAGCCGAAAAGCTCTCAAAGGGAGACATTCCGCCTCTGCACAGTATTTTTTTCATTTTACGGTTCCCTCATCCTCATAGAGCAGCCGCTGAAAACGTTTTAACAGCCCCCCGCACCTTACGTGCCAGAAGCTTTAAGGGATGCTTCCTCTCCTCCAGTTCAGCGGACAACTGCCGAATCTGCTTCTCAAGCTGCTTCTTTTCTTTCCGAACAGCCTTCACATCCTTCTCAAGCTGCTGCTTCTTCTTTCCAAGGTTTTCATTTTCCTTTGTCTTTTTTCTAAGGGAAACCTGAGCCTCACGATACTCCAGATACCAGCGGTCCATGGAAACCTTCATCAGATCATGACGCCACCGCATCACTTCCTCCGGTGTGTAAGATGTCCTCACAATCTCTTCCACCGGCCCTTCCACTTTCTCCGTATCCGCCACAAATTGTTTTACAGTCTCAATCAGAGACGCACGGTATTTTTTGTATAACGGCTTATTTTCCGGTGGATTCAGAAAATCATAGGTATATTCATCTCTCATGAAACGGGTCACGGTAACCCGATGAAGGAAATCATTATAGGGCGAAAAGCGGATATCATCCTCGGTTTCCTTAATCAGAAAAACCGGCGTCTCCATGGCCAGACAGGGAAGCGCGCAGTGCAGCCTCCGGGTTACCACACATCTGGCGTTCTGATACAGGGTCAGCAGATCTGTCACAATCTTTACCCGGTCTTCCCAGCTTAAATTCTCATTCCGTTCTCTGTTATGGGTTACTACCCGGATCTCTATATCCTCATCCTTTAACTGGGCCTTGATTTTATCGGACACCCGTTTTTCCACATCCACCAGACATATATAGGTTCCCCGATCTTTCCGCTCCGGCATCTTCGGCAACGTCATGGTTATACAGCCGCTGAAGTACGACCGGATTCCAAGCTTCTCCAGCTGTTCTCTGGTAAAATTATCTCTGCATCCCACCGGCTCATACGCTCTTAAGTAGTCGCCGCCGATTCCCGTGAGAAATTCATATTTAAACGGACTTCCAGGCTGCTTTGCCAGCTGGTGATCTGCGTAGTGGAACCCGACAAAACAGGGATAAATGTATCTGGACGGAGGCCAGTTCCACTTATTCCACATATACCAGGCGTTCATAATCACAGCCACCGGTTCCCCGTTTTCCGGAACAAACTCATCAATGTGTTCCCGGTCAATGATATAATCAAAGGAAGGCAAAAACAAGGCGGTGGCATAGGCCTGGATGTCATCGCCGATATTCATGTTGTTTTTATTGAATAAAATTCCGTATTTCATCTGGATCCGGTCTCCTGTCCCTTCATCGCCTCATACAACAGCGCAACCACCCGGTCCGTAGAATGGCCGTCAAAATCATCGAAAAACCTTCTCTTAAAAGCGTCCACCTTTTCCCGGGCAAAATTCTTTTCCAGGATCGCCTGCTCCAGTCTTTTCTGCGTATAAAAGAAATGCCCTGGAACAAAGGTCTCAAAGTCAAAGTAAAAATCTCTTTCCTGAATGTATTTCTTCAGGTCAAAGGTATAAAACATCATGGGAATATCCAGCAGAGAAGCCTCAAAAACCAGGGAGGAATAGTCCGTGATGATAAGGTCTGTGAGAAACAGCAGATCGTTTAACTCCGTCTCGCAGGAGAGGTCCAGAACCCTGTCCTTATATTTTTCCGGAATGGGATGCTTCTCCGTGACAAAGGGATGATGCTTTACAATCAGCGCGTACTCCTCACCCACCGCTTTCATAAAGGAGTCAATGCGGAATTTTTCCATGGGATAGTAGGCGTCCTCCTTCACATGACCGCGGAAGGTAGGGGCAAATAAAATCACCTTTTTCCCCTGCAGCATGGGATACTGCTCATAGAGACGCTTTCGGGTCCGGGCCCGGTATTCCCCGTCAAAAAACACATCGCTCCTGGGAATGCCGGTTGGGACCACATTGGCTGTGGGGATTCCAAATCCCTCCGAGTGGCATATGCGGACATTTTTCGTGCTGACCGTCACATAGTCGTAGCTCCTGTGATTTCTTGTCCTCTGGGGAGAGCCCTTGGGTTTTCCCATCCGGGTAAATCCAAAGGTTTTGAAGGCGCCGCAGGCGTGCCAGAGCTGAACCACCTTCGTGTCGTCTCCGATTGGCAGGTAATGGACATGAGGGGTAAACTCATCCAGAACGATCACCCGGCTGGTCGCACACAGGAAAGCAAATCTGTGGATCTCGGCCCCTGTCATCCGGGACAGGTCCTTTGTGTTCAGATACATCTGAATATCCAGGCGGTCGTCTGTCTTCATTTTGTCATAGACAAAGGCAAAATTGCCGGACAGCTCTGTTCTCCTGACAGAGATAAAGGAAATCCGCCGGGGATCAACGGGCTGTTCCTTTTTATACCGCCGGAAAGCACGAACCAGCCTTCTCACCTTCCAGTCATTCATCCATTTATCCACAGTTCTTCGGGCGTTCGCCAGAGAAATGGTGTGATGGCTGAGATAAAACAGCCTGGCATTCACATGGACACAGAATTTCTGCCGGAACCCAACGGCCGTTTCCTGGTCCTTTCCCGTGTACTCAACAATTCCCAGGGAAGCCAGCAGCGCGTCAAACACAAACCAGGGCAGAAGAAACAGCGCCAGGAAGAAGGAAAGGACATAATATATTTTTTTACAGAGCTTTTTCAGCCTCCATCCGCTGTGCACTTTCAGAAAATGGTCCAGCTGATGCGCCCAGTCCGGCTGATGGGTAAACTTAAGAGAATTATTTTCAATGGAGCAGACGTAGACCAGCCGATCCTGTTCAAAAATACGGGGATGAATCTTCAGCGGGATTTTCTCCTCATAATATTCTCCATAGAGTACATTAAAATACATCTGTATGTCATTTCCGGATTTTCCGGATTTCCAGAACAGATGATCCAGCAGATATTCATAATCACTGTGAAAAGAGGCAAGGTTCGCGTCCTCATCCAGTTCAAATTCTTTAATGACCAGAGGAAGTCTTCGGTCCTCCGCCCCGTTAAAAAAATGCAGAATCACCTTCGGCTTGGAGAGGGAACTGATGTACGCAAACTCTCCGTCCACAACAAAGCGAAACTTGTCTCCGGTTATCTGAATCTCTCTGACTTTCAGGCTGTACTCCATTTACTGCTTCCTCCTGTGCATCCTTTGTTTAAATATCCCAGCCGATGGCTCTTCTCTTGGCAGCGATCAGCTCCCCCAGATCTCCCTCCCGGAAAATACTGGAGGTTCCTCCCACAAAAATGTCCGCTCCCTGGGCGTACAGCTTTGCCGCATTTTCCACCGTGATATTTCCATCCACCTCAATATACACGTCTGAATGGCCCAGGCTGTCCAGAAGACGGCGGATCCGTCCGGTTTTCTCAATTGTATGGGGAACAATCTTCTGCCCGGTAAAACCCGGATTCACATTTAAGACAAGGACACCGGATATATAATCCGCCACCTCCTCCAGGACCTGAATGGGAGTTCCCGGGTTGATGGCGATCATCGGATGTACCCCTTTTTTCTGCAGGTAGTCCAGGCATTTCTGAATATGGCAGGTTCCCTCATAGTGGAGAGATACCTGTTCCCCCGGCTGAAAATCGAACCATTTCAGCTTTTCCTCCGCCCGGTCTACCATAAAATGACAGTCAATAGTAATATCCGTCAGGCTCCGCAGCCGTTTCACAAAATCCGGCCCGTAAGCCAGGTTCGGCACGAAGGTCCCATCCATAACGTCCACATGGAGATATTCAATCCCGTATTTTTCAAATTCATGCACGTAATCCATAACCTGGTCAAAGCCCGCACACATGACGGAAGCCGCAATTTTGCCCCTGCGTTTCATGATCTCTGTTTTCCCTTCTCTTTACACTTCAAACATTACCTTCAGGCTGAACTGATTCCGATCCCGCACACAGGCCAAGGCGGCTTCGCCGGCAGACAGAGGAAAAGTCTGGGTCACCAGCTCCCCGAAAGCTTCCGGGTTCCCGGCCATACAGGCAAGGGCGTCCCTCCAGTCATTTTCCCGCTCATTATAGCTGGAATTCCATGTACCTCTCACTGTAATCTGCTGACGCAGAAGCTTCCAGTAAACATTTTTTTCAAAGGTCATATCTCCCTCCGGATTGCCCACCAGAACCACCGTCCCGAAGGTTCCGCAGGCTTCAACGGCATTCCCGGCGGTGGAAGCCTTTCCCACACACTCAAACACCACATCCGCGCCCTCTCCGTCAAGAAGATCTTTCACCTGTTCTTCCACATTTCCCTTCCGGGTATCCACGGTTCCATAGCCGCGTTTCCGGGCAAAGGCAAGCTTTGCTTCACTCCGGCCGCAGACAATCACCCGGGAGGCGCCCTGCTCCGCCGCGAAGGCGGCGATTAAAAAGGCAATGGTTCCGGCGCCCACCACCGCCACCGTCTGCCCCTTCTGCAGCCGGGCCAGATGAAGGGCGTGAAGGCTGACTGCGGAGGGTTCGCACATGGCCGCCATCCTGTAATCCAGTGTATCCTCAAACAGCACGAGATTCCACACCGGCACCGCCAGATATTCCGCGTAACCGCCGTCACAGCGGGAGCCAAAATAATTATAGTTCCTGCATTGGGCATACTGCCCCTTCCCGCAGGGCTCGCACTCACGGCACGGCAGAAGAGGGAACACCGCCGCCCGCCTTCCCAGCAGCCGCTCATCGGTTCCCTTTCCAAGAGCCACGACCTCCCCGGCCATCTCATGTCCCGGTATGGTTGGGAAGTGATAGGTTCCTGTGGTATAAATGCGGGGAATATCACTGGAACAGATTCCGCAGGCCCTTATTTTTAAAAGGACCTCCCCCTCCTTTGGCTCCGGTTTTTTCACATCCTCATATCTCAGATCGCCGATGCCGTGAAGCACCAGCGCTTTCATTGTCTGGCTGTTTTCCATTTTTTCCTCCATAAAAGGGCTGTCCGTCACGGTTCCTTCCGGTTCCGGATCATATTCTCGGCCATAATCAGGTCGCTGTCCGTTGTGATTTTAAAATTAATGGAATCTCCCCTCACCATGTGCAGAGTAACCCCATTTTGCGTACAGATCTGTGAAGTCCCGGTGATAACCGCCCTCTGCTCCTCCGAAAGCGCCGCCTGCATATCCAGGAACAGCTTCAGCCGGAAGCTGTCCGGAGCCTGTCCGTGAAAAACCATGCTGCGCCTGGGGATATCCGATACCTCCTCCCCATCTAAAGAATGAAGGATTGTATCGCTGGCCGGAAGGGCCGCCACCACAGCGCCATATTTTTCCGCGCTGTCAATGCTGTCATTCAGGATCTGCTCTGTGACAAAGGGACGCGCCGCGTCATGAATCACGATCACATCCTTCTCCTCCACCGGATGATCCCGGCAGATCGCATCTGTCACATTGCGGATGGAGTCCAGACGTTCCTTCCCCCCCTCCGTCAGACGAAACTTACACGCCTGGGATTCTGGAAACCTCTCCCTCACCAGCTGTTCCATATAGGCCATCCATTCCCGGTGCACGGCAATATAAATCGCGTCAAACCTGGGAATCTTCAGCATGTTTTCCATTGTATACGCAATGACAGGTTTCCCATCCAGTTCAATAAACTGCTTGGGAATCGAGGACCGTTTTACCCGGTTGCCGACTCCCCCCGCTAAAATCACTCCATAAACCATATCTTCTGACTTTCACCTTTCCGCCTGACCTGTAAAATGTCTGTAAAAAAGCATTAAGACTCTGTTAAATGTATATCGAGTGCCATTGTAACAGCAAACACAAGGGAATTCAAGGGTTTCCGTCCGAATCCTCTTCCCCTTTATCCAGGGCTGGCTCCTCAGGGTCTTCCTCTTCTTCATCCAGAACCATCCCGACAGAGTCTTCCTCTCTTTCATCCAGGGCAGGCCCGTCAGGGTCTTCATCCCATTCATCCAGGGCAGTCCCGTCAGAGTCTTTACCCCATTCATCCAGGGCAGGCCCGTCAGAATCTTCTGCCTCCTCATTCCGGATAAACTCGTTAAAGTCTTCATCCTCTTCCAGAGATTCATCAAAGGAATCCAGCGCACGGATTCGATTCTGGAACTCCCAGTCGTCAAACTCCGTATCGTACTCTTCCTCCAGCCCTTCATCTCTGACCTTTCTGTCACTGCGGAAGAATATAAATCCCAGCAGCCTTAGGCTCTGCCGGTAAAGAAATGCCACGGGCGGACTTCCAAGAAGCACCGAAAACACAAGAGCAAGGCCGGCAATCGCTCCCAGATTCATCATCTGCGGCGTGTCAAAAATCCCCATTCCGTCCATCGCATACATAATCGGCACGTGAAACAGATAAATCGTCATAGTGTTCCGCCCCATAAAGCTCAGAAGCAGCTTCCGGTTGGGGAGCAGCGCCAGAAGCGCCAGAATCACCGTAAACGAGACAAGATAAACCAGAAGGCGAAGGATGATCCCTTCCTGCAGAGTCAGCTCACAGAGTTCATAGGAGCTGTTCCCCCGGAAAATGGTCTGGGGTATGCCGTTGGAAATCATATAATTGGGTATGGCGTACAGCATAAATCCCGCTATGGGAATGAGAATCCATTTTCCTCTGAATCTGCGGACTACATCAATGTATTCACTTTTCCAAAGATAACCGGCTACAAAAAACGGAAAAAACACCACGATCCTGGAAACCGAAAGGAAATTGCCAAATTCCGCCCGGGTACCGGCCCAGAGAGCAAAAACAATCAGCAGTGGAACCGCAAAGCGCAGCTTCCCCACCGCCTCGATGGTCAGCCGGTAAAAAAGCAGGGCCAGAAGATACCACATAGGTGTCTGGATGGGCTTCAGAATATTGTAGGCCAGCTCATGCCCATACCCGTAGACATATGCATACCAGGCCAGAGAATAGCCCAGCACATATGGAATCAGCAGATTTTTCACGTTTTTCAGCGCGTCCTGCGGCTTCTTGGAAAGATAGCCGGAGACGAAGATAAACGCGGGCATGTGAAAAATATTGATGGCGCACCGGATATAATTTGCGGTTGTATCCGCGCTTACCAGCGCCCGGGCGTTCAGATGATTAAATACAACCAGAAAAATAAGAACCATCTTCATATTATCAAAAAGATAATAATATGTGGCTGTGGATTTGCCGGATGTCCTCCCCTTTCTTTTCTTTCTCATTTTCTTTTCTACTCCATTCTCCTGAAAAAAGACTATGGAATAAGAATAACACATTTTTAATAAAATGCAAATAAAAACCTCATATTTTTGAAATAAATCTCACATTTTTGAAATAAATCAGATGTTTTTCTATAAGAACGAAATCCGGAAATCAGCGATACTTCCACAATCCATGAATTGCATAAGAGACAAAAAAAAGCAGACTTTTTCCAGGGCCATATCCCGCGTAGCGATAGGCCCGATAGGTCATCGCCGCCGATTTCCACTTATTCCTGGATTTTCCGCCTTCACTGAGACGGTATTGAAGATAAGGCCGGTTCACACCGGCGGCCTGCTGATATTTTCTCAGAATTCTGAGCCAGGTAATATAATCCTCATGACTGTCGTCATGCTCCATTGGAAAAGCAAGGGCCACCTCCCGCCGCAGAACCACAGAGGAACAGTTGATACTGTTGTGCTTCAAAAGCTCATGATAGGAAATTAAGTCCTTCACCGGAATATATTTTCCGGTTTCCGACCCGTCCGGATTTCTCAGCTCCCGCCCGGTGGAGCAGAGCACACAGCCGGTTTCCTCCATGCGGGCCAGCTGCGCGGACAGCTTCCCGGGGAGCCACCAGTCGTCCGCATCCAGAAACGCCACGTACTCTCCCACAGCCATCGAAACCCCCCGGTTTCTGGAAGCGGCTGTGCCCAGGTTCCCCGGATTTTTCAGTAACCGAAGTTCTTCTCTGTACAGGGGACTCTCCGGCAGAAGATATGGGGTCAGGATCTCCTCCGTGCGGTCTGTGGAACCATCGTCCACTACCAGAAGCTCCAGCGGCACATCCTGGACAAAAACGGATTCCACAGCCCTCTGTATATATTTTTCCCCGTTATAAACGGGCATAATCACAGATACGGTCGTCTGTCTCATTTTTGTTCTCCCTCTGCGTCATCCTCTTTTACTCTCTGAGAATCCTTCAGCGCGTTGGCCTGGGCGTCGTCCACACCTTCCGAGGTTTCCTTCTGGAAGAATATTTTCACGGTCATAAACAGCAGCTTCACGTCCAGCAGGAAAGAAAAATTCTCAATGTAATACAAATCCAGCTTCAGTTTATCATAGGGCGTCGTATTATATTTTCCATATACCTGGGCATAGCCGGTGAGCCCGGCCTTTACCTTCAGGCGATAGTGAAATTCCGGAATTTCTTTTTCATACTCGTCCATCAGCACCTGCCGTTCCGGCCGGGGGCCCACCAGAGACATGTCTCCCACAAAGATGTTAAAAAGCTGCGGCAGCTCGTCCAGGTGAAGTCTTCGCAGAACCTTCCCCACCGGCGTAATGCGGGAATCGTGTCTGGAGGCCATCAGGGCTCCGTGGTCCTCTGAATCTACCCGCATGCTGCGGAACTTGCAGATGCGGAATTCTCTGCCGTTTTTGGTCAGGCGGTCCTGAAAGTAAAACACCGGCCCGCCGTCATAAGCCTTCACCAGAATGGCGATCACCAGCATGATCGGAGACAGGAGGACAATTCCAATCCCGGACAGCACAATATCCATCACACGCTTCAAAGCCCTCTGTTCTACGGAAAGTCCTGTATTCCGGGACAGAAGAAGGGGCGTGTCAAACAGATGGATCCGGTCGGTTCCGTTCAGAATAATATCCGAAATTTTCGGACTCAGATAGCAGCGGATAGAATGATCAAAGCAGTATTTCAGGTAACGGTTACGGATGGGAGACGGCAGATCCCAGATAATAACCCCCTCATATTCCTCCATGAGCGCGTGAACCTTATCTTCCCCGCAGTCAATGGAAACCATGGCGCTGATATTGTACTTATCCCGCCGGGAGTTCATTTTCTGAATCAGATCCCCGGGATTCCGGTCCCCATAGATCACGAGGATCTTCCTGGCACGGTAAATCCTGGTATAGACATACCGGGAGCCAAAGATCCAGACAAGGGTCACCAGAAACTGCACAAGAGACATCCTCAGAAAGGGCTCCGCCGGAAGGAACCACCGGTTGATCAGCGTGATCTGCAGATATTCCACCACATTGGCGCAAAGAAGAGTCAGAGTCAGCGAATAAAGAACATCCACACGCTTCAGATACCCTACCTTCAGGCCTCCGTACAGCTTGGCAAACAGGGTATAAATCAGCCCATAGATGGCGATCAGGACCCAGTTCCCCTTCCGCCAGAACGGTTCGCGGATCATCCCTCTGTAGGTGTGGTACCACACATAGGCGAAGATCAGCGACTGAACCAGCACAAGAGACGCAGCCATGCAGAAAACAATGAAGCGTTTGTAATCTTCCCTTTTACTCACAAAATATTTTTTCTCCATTTTGTCACACTTCCCGGAAATATCTGAGAACGGCTTTCTCCGCCGCTCAACCGTCGGATACGAATTTTTAAGATGTCCTCTTTTCTGGTTTTCGCCTGTTTTCAGGGATCTCCATAATCAGACGAAGAAAAGGCCTCCACAGCGGCAGAATACAGATCAGTATCACAGCCGCGGCCGAAATTCCCATGATAACCAGCTGGTACCTGGAACGAAATCCAAAGATCCATGCCGCAAAAGGCGTAATGTCAAAGAGCAGAGCCACCAGAGGCCTGTGCAGCGCATAGATCTGGAGGGAGCTTTTCCCAAGAGTCGCCAGGCCCTTCCCGAAGGGGAAATGTACAGGCGTTGCCATGACAACCAGCGTGCCCATGAAAAACGCAGCCAGATAATACAGAAGGCGAAGCAGAAATCCCCATTCCTCCAGATCGCCCAGTTTACTGTAGGGATTCCTCCCGGTAAGCAGCTTTCGCGCAATATACAGATCCTTCACATGAAACAGGATAAAAATCATTATAAGAAAAAGCAGGATCCAGGAGAGAACCTTCCGGTCCCTTCCTGCAAAAATTCTTTCAAGCTTTTCCGGCTTCAGACAATATCCGGCAAAGAAAAACGGATAGAAGACAATCGTTCTGGACAGCGCGAGGAAATCCCCGATCTGGCTGTCATACCCGGCAAAGCAGGCAACCAGAATGGCCAGTATAAATACATATTTATGCGAAAATCTTTTCAGAAAAATCGTAATCAGATGAAACGAAAAAAGAGCCAGGGCATACCAGGGCACACTGGAATCGGAAAAAAGATTCAGCCCCGGATCCTTTCCCACTGCCAGTTTTTCCAGCAGAAGCAGTACATTCAATGTGAAGTACAGCACCAGATAGGAAAAAATCTTCGGATATCGGGCCTGATCAATGGTTCTTTTGCTGAACAGTCCGGAGATAAAGACAAACAGGGGCATATGGAAACTGTAAATAAAGAGAAAGACTGCCTTATGCACCCGAATTCCGCCGTCGGCCTGACGGATGACAGAGTCCAGGATATGTCCAAAAACCACAAGGAAGATCAGTAATCCCTTCACACTGTCCCATCTCTCGATCCTTTTTGATGTGGGTTCGCCTTCCTGCACTGCTTTATTTCCTCCTGCCTGAAACGATTTCCGTGCAACGCATACATTATAAATGAAACCTCTCTCTATTTCAAGGCTTTCTTCATTTTTCCTTAACATTTCGGTAATATTCCTCCTGTTTTCGTCTCAGGACAGGATCCCGTCTCTCCCTGCAGAACAAAAAGTCCCTTCCCACGCAAAAAAATCTGCATTTCCCATATAAAAGGAAATGCAGATTTTCTGCAGTTCTGTATCTTAAGGATTCCTGCGGGAATCTCTGTTTACAGAGTCCGCACTCAGGACAGAGAGAGCCAGAACTCTGTGCTCACCGCCTTTTTCACCACCAGAGCCCCGTCGGTTTCAAAAAAGCCCGCATTGAGAACCTTGTACTGTCCCTCGTCGGTCCTGACAACCTTTACGTTCTGCTCCATTCCATAATAATCAAAGTTCAGAGAAAACTCGGTCTCTTCCTCATTGGCCAGTACCTGGATATTTTTGTAGACAGTTCCATTTACGCTGGTATAGGTAAGCGTCTGGTATTTGTCATAGGCTTCTGTATTTTCGCTGTATACGGTCTTTTCTGCAGTGGTGCTGCTGTTGGCGGATGCCTGGGCGGTAAATGTCATTCCCGCTGCCATTGTCAGCGCAAATACGGTAAGAATCGCTTTTTTCACAAAATTTGTTTTCATATGATTTACCTCCGTTTTGATTCAACATTGTTTTCGTTTACGGGTATGATCATACCGCCGCCGGGCGTGAAATGGAAGGAAGCTTCTTGACAGCTTTTAAGGTAATTTTGACATTTCAGCGGTTTTCCCGTATAATCAAAATGCAGCCAATACACGGCGCTTCTTTCAAGGGAGGTTTTATGAGCGAGCCTGTATATGAAAAAATACAGAATATAAAAAATACCGGGATCCGGTACGAATTCGTAACCGTTCCCGGCGGATACTGCCCGCTGCACTGGCACAGAGAAATGGAAATTCTCTATTCTCTTAACGGGGAATCTGACGTAACCATCGAGGGGTATCCCTGCAAGCTGCCCCACAAGCATTTTCTTGTCGTTCCCCCGGAGCAGATTCACAGCACCTTTTACCATGACTCCACGGCCATGTTCCTGTGCATTCATCTGGACATGGAAGCCATGCGGAGGTTTATGCCGGACATCGCCATGTACCCCATCTACTGTCCGCCGGTGGCCGCCAGCGATCCCCGCTTTGAAGCCTACCGGGGGATCTGTGACCTGCTGGAGTCCATGACAAGGCTTCATATTGAAGCGCCGGTGGCCGGAGCTCTGGAAGCCCACGGACTGATCCTTCAGATTCTGGCCCGCCTCATTCAGAATTTTTCCAGGAAAATCACAAAATCAGATCCTTCCTCTGACCGGCTCACCATGGAGCGGATCCGCACCGTCATTACCTATGTGGAAGAGCATTACCGGGAGCCCATATCCCTGGCCGACATTACGGAGCTTCTGGGCATCAGCGCGGAATACTTCTGCCGTTTTTTCAAAAAAAACATGGGGATATCCTTTCTGACCTATGTAGGGGAGGTCCGGGCCTCCCATGTGTACTTTGACCTGATCCACACAGACCAGTCCATCGCTGAAATCATGGAAAACAACGGTTTCACCAATCAGAAGCTTTTTAACCGTACCTTCAAATCCATATACGGATGCACCCCCTCCAGCATTCGAAAGGCGGCGGAAAAATAATCCGCCGCCTTTCAGAATTATCCAAGCATTTCCATAAAGGTGTCCCCGCTGATCACTTCCTCCCGGAACAGATATTCCGCCAGCCGGTTCAGCTTTTCCATGTTGGCCCGAAGAATGTCCTCCGCCACTTTCTGCTGCTCCTTCACAATGGCGATCACCCTGCGGTCAATCTCCTCCGCCATGGCATCGGAGCAGTGCAGAGCCGCGTCTCCGCCAAGGTAGGGATTCTCCACCCGCTCCATGGCCACCATTCCCAGTTCATCCGCCATGCCATAGCGGGAAACCATGGCCCTGGCAATTTTCGTCGCCTGCTCAATATCGTTGGCGGCTCCCGTAGTGATTTCACCGAAGATCAGAGATTCCGCGGCTCTCCCCCCGGTAAGAACCGCAATTTTATCCAGCAGCTGCTGCCGGGTAAGGAGCTGATGCTCTTCCTCGTCCACCTGCATGGTATAGCCCAGTGCTCCGGATGTTCTTGGAATAATAGTGATCTTGGTCACCGGAGCCGAGTTGGTCTGCATGGCCGCCACAAGGGCATGGCCGATTTCATGGTAGGAAACCACCCGTTTTTCCCGCTCGGACAGTATATTGTTTTTCTTCTTATAGCCCGCGAGAACGGTTTCGATGCTTTCCTCCAGATCCTCCTGAATGACATACTCCCGTCCTTCCCGAACCGCCCGCAGAGCCGCCTCGTTGATCATATTGGCGAGATCCGCCCCGGAAGCCCCGGAGGCTGCCCGGGCGATCTTCATCAGATCCACGTCCGAGCCCATGAGGACCTTTTTCGCGTGCACCCGCAGTATAGCTTCCCTGCCGATATAATCCGGCAGCTCCACCGGGATCCTGCGGTCAAAACGTCCCGGGCGAAGCAGCGCCGGGTCCAGACTGTCCGGACGGTTGCAGGCGCCCAGAATCACCACGCCTTTGGACGCGTCAAAGCCGTCCATCTCCGTAAGCAGCTGATTCAGGGTCTGCTCCCGCTCATCGTTTCCGGAATAGCCGCTGGAATCTCTCTTTTTTCCCACGGTATCAATCTCATCGATAAAGACAATACAGGGAGCCTTCTCCGAAGCCTGCTTAAAAAGATCCCGCACCTTTGCCGCTCCCATACCCACAAACATCTCCACAAACTCCGAGCCGGAGATGGAAAAGAAGGGAACATTGGCTTCCCCGGCCACCGCCTTGGCCAGAAGGGTTTTCCCGGTTCCGGGAGGTCCCACCAGAAGGGCGCCCTTTGGCATGCTTGCGCCGATCTTCTGATATTTCTGGGGATCATGAAGGAAATTCACGATTTCCATCAGGGCTTCCTTGGCCTCGTCCTCCCCGGCCACGTCATTGAAGGTGGTTCCGTCCACAGATTTCACATAGACCTTGGCGCCGGATTTGCCGAAGGACATGAAATTTCCGCTTCCCTGCCCCATCCTTTTCGTAAGATACCACATCAGAATAAAAAAGATGGCCAGGGGGACGCCCAGGCTGAGCAGAAGGCTTAAAAATGTGGTGAGCACTGTATTGCTCTCCTGCGTCACATAAGAAAAGACAGCTCCGGACTCATATAGCCGGTCCACCAGGTTCAGATCCGTGATACGGGTGGTGTAATAATACTGAACCGAAGTTGTATCCGCCGCCTGCACCAGCCCTGTCAGACTGTCCGAAAAGTCCCAGAGCCCCCTGGAATCGCCGTCCTCCTCCTCTTCCTCCGTGATGGCGCCTTCCTTCAGCGTAAAATAAATCACATCCGATTCCACCTGCACCAGATCCACATTTTTGTTCTCCAGTTGCGTCAGGAATTCGTCATAGGAAACCTCCTGCGCCGTATCCCCGGAGAGCATGGTTCTGGTAATCAGAGTGTTAATCAGAACCAGCGCCGCAAGCGTGCCCAGACAGATCAGCAATATTTTCCTTCTTTTATCCATATTTTTTCCTCACTTTTTGACTCTCTGCATTTACTCACATCCGCGCGACTCCTCCGGTCTTTGCGGAACCCCCTGAGATAAATTATAAAATCACCCACATTTTTGTCAACATAATTCACAATTTTATCAGATTTTCAAAGGATTGTGAAGGAAAATAGATGGACCGTTTTAAAAAAATCAGAAAATCTTATCTTGTAGAAAACTGACAATATGGTAAAATAAGGCTATCAAAAAAGCTGCCGCGCATTCCTGCGCTTTAAGCCAATCAGGAGGAAAAAAACATGCGTAAAACAAAAATTATTTGTACCCTGGGACCCGCCACGGATAAGGATGGCGTTTTGGAGCAGTTGATTATAGAAGGAATGGATGTGGCGAGATTTAATTTCTCCCATGGCACCCACGAGGAGCAGAAAGCCCGTCTGGACCAGCTGAAGGAAATCCGGACGCGCCTGAATAAGCCCATCGCCGCTCTTCTTGACACAAAGGGACCGGAGATCCGCATCCGGGATTTCGCGGCGGGAAAAATCGAATTAAAGGAAGGGCAGGAATTTACCCTCACCCCGGATGAGATCGAGGGAAACGAAGAAAGGGTTTCCGTATCCTATAAAGAACTCTATCAGGATGTAAAGCCCGGCGACAGCATCCTCATTGACGACGGCCTGATCGGCATGGTGGTTGACCGGATCGAGGGCCGGGATATCCACTGCATCGTAAAAAACGGAGGAATGGTTTCCAATAAAAAGGGAGTAAACCTCCCTGGCGTGGAGGTAAATATGCCCTTCATCAGTGAGAAAGACCGTTCGGACATTCTCTTCGGCATCGAGCAGGGCTTTGATTTTATCGCCGCGTCCTTCACCCGAACCGCCGAGGACATTCTCTCCATCCGCAGAATCCTGGATGAAAACGGCGGCGGCGATATAAGCATCATCGCAAAAGTAGAAAACCAGCAGGGCGTAGACAACCTGGACAGCATTATTGAGGTCAGCGACGGCATTATGATCGCCCGGGGAGACATGGGCGTGGAAATCCCTCTGGAGGAGGTTCCCATCATTCAGAAAATGATCATCAACAAGGTCTATAACGCCGGCAAGCAGGTGATCACCGCCACCCAGATGCTGGACTCCATGATTAAAAATCCCCGTCCCACCCGGGCGGAGACCACAGACGTTGCCAACGCCATTTACCAGGGAACCAGTGCCATCATGCTCTCCGGAGAGACCGCGGCCGGCAAATATCCGGTGGAGGCTCTTCGCACCATGGTGCGCATCGCCGTCCGCACGGAAAGCGACATTCCCTATGACTCCCAGTTTGCCTCCCAGGCAAAGGATACGCGGCCGGACGTGACCACCGCCATCTCCCACGCCACCTGCATGACCGCCATCGACCTGAACGCGAAGGCCATTGTCACCGTAAGCCGCTCCGGCAAAACCGCGCGGATGATCTCCAGATACCGTCCCGGATGCATGATCGTGGGATGCTCCCCGGAAGCCCATACCTGCCGCCAGCTGAATATGTCCTGGGGCATTTCCCCTCTGCTGATCAAGGAAGAATACAGTATGGAAATTCTGTTTCTCCACGCCACAGAGGCTGCGGAGCGGGCCGGCTATGTAAAGGAGGGGGATGTGGTGGTTCTCACCGCCGGAGTTCCCCTGGGAATTTCCGGAAACACCAACCTGCTCAAGGCAACCATCGTGGGAGAATACTGAGTCAGATCCGGAGGTTAAGCTTATATGGAATATCAGACACAAATTCCTTCGCCTCTGGGCGTCCTGACGCTGACCTGCACAGAAGACGCCCTCACCGGCCTGTGGATGGAAAATGAAAAAACCAGGCCGGTTCTTCCGAACCAGGTTCTGGCTCCGGGAGATTCTCCGGTTTTTTCCGCCGCGGCGGACTGGCTTCACCGGTATTTTTCCGGAGAAAAAACAGAAATCGGCCCCCTGCCCCTGGCGCCCCGGGGAACCCACTTCCAGCAGACGGTCTGGAAAATCCTGTGTGAAATCCCATATGGAAAGGTAACTACCTACGGAGCCGTGGCAAAGGAAGCCGCAGCCCGTCTTGAAAAAAAGGCCATGTCCGCCCAGGCCGTGGGGCAGGCGGTGGGGCGCAACCCTATCTCCATCATAATCCCCTGCCATCGGGTGATCGGCTCCAACGGAAGTCTGACCGGATACGCCAGTGGCCTTGAGAAAAAGCATTTTCTCCTGGAGCTGGAAAAGGCGGATCTGTCTCCCCGGAGCCTTCACGCGGCTCAAAACTGAATACAGATATTTTCGATTATTTCACACATTTTTCAAACAATTTTCAGCATCATTTCAAGGTCCTCGTGTAAAATGAATTCATACGAAGAAAACAGGAACGAAAATCCTGAAGCCCATAAAAGAAGAAAGGGGAATTCTTATGAATGACTATTATGAAAACAACACGGACCGGACACAGAACTACAGTTATACAGAACCAGGGGTTCCAGAGCCTTCAGGGAATCGAAGACCCCGCCATCGCCGGAAAAGCGGCCGCAGGGTTCTCGCCCTGACTCTTGGCTGCGCAGTTCTCGGCGGAGCTATAGGAAGCGCGGGAACCCTTCTGGCAACGGGCGGCACGGGCACAGGTGCCTCCACCTCCATCCTTACAGGCAGCCGTTCCGTCTCCAGTGTAACGCTGACAAGCGTGGATACCAGTGAAGAGCTGACCGCCGCCGAGGTCTACGCACAGAACGTAAACTCCACAGTGGGCATTACCACCACAACCACCACAAACTATTTTGGCTACCAGACCACCTCCGCGGCCTCCGGATCCGGTTTTATCCTCACATCAGACGGTTATGTGCTGACAAATTACCATGTAATTGAGGATTCCACGGAAATCACCGTAACAACCTATGATGATACCGCTTATCCGGCCACGCTGACAGGCTATGACGAAAGCAACGACATCGCCGTACTGAAGGTTGAGGCCACGGACCTTACGCCTGTGGTACTGGGCGATTCTGACAGCCTGAACGTAGGCGACAGCGTGATTGCCATCGGGAATCCCCTGGGTGAGCTGACCTTTTCCCTGACCTCCGGTGTAGTCAGCGCACTGAACCGGACGGTAACTCTCTCCACCAGCAGCACCATGGAACTGATCCAGACGGACTGCGCCATTAACTCCGGAAACTCCGGCGGTGCCCTGTTCAATATGTACGGGGAAGTCATCGGCATCACCAACGCAAAATATTCCAGCAGCGGCTCCAGCAGTGAAGCCTCCATTGACAACATCGGTTTTGCCATCCCCATCAATTCCGTGAAGGATATTGTAACGGAAATTATTGAAACCGGCACCATTGAGAAATCCTACATCGGCATAAGTGTCTCGGATGTATCCTCCTCCGGCGGCTATATGGGAGGCTCCTCCATCTCCGGCGCCCAGGTACAGAGTGTCACAGAGGGCAGCCCGGCGGAGGACGCGGGTCTTTCCGCCGGAGATATCATTACTATGGTAGACGGCTCGGAAATCAGCGGAAGCAGCGAGCTTTCCTCCATCATCTCCTCATCGGAGGCAGGCGATCAGCTGACACTGACGGTATACCGAAACGGAGAAACCATGGAACTGACCGTGACCGTCGGCACACAGACTGCTTCCGCGCTTCCGGATACAGAAACGGATACCTCTGAGGAAAGCGCAGGCAGCAGCGGCATGAATCCGTGGGGCTATGGAAATGGAGATTCCTACGGCGGCAATTCGAATGGAAGCTCTGAAGGCTCCTCCGATTCCTACGGGAGCTCCACGCTGAACTATTCTCTTACCTGATCCAAAAGCATTTCCGGTAAAACAACGCTCCCTTCACCCGAGCGATTGATATTCTCTCATGTTCTGGCTGAGCTGAATGGAAAATTTCGCGATGGCGTCCATGGTCTCCCGGCTTCCCACATAGTCGCTGTTTTCCATAAAAGCATTATAGGCCCCATGAATCTGATAGGACAGCAGAATATGAAACTCCGCCCGGTTCTGCATCTCCGGGTGCCGCAGAAGAATATAATCCTTCAGAGCCTTTTCCACGCTGGCCGAAAAGGCGTAGGCTCTGGAGCCCGAAAACAGAATCCGGATCATGGTTCGCTGACTATAAAACATATTCACAAAATCCGTGACAAACTCTGAGGGATTCGTGAGAAAGGTTTCCGGATCGCGAATCCCTTTCAGACAGGTCTGAATCAGTTCATTTTCCAGCGTCTCCGACAAATCGTAAATATCCCTGTAGTGCAGATAAAAGGTGGCCTTGCTGATTTCCGCCTTCCCGGCCAGCTCTTTTACGGTAATCCGCTCCAGAGGCTTTTTTTCCCGCAGCGCAAGAAACGCGCTGCGAATGCTTCGTTTTGTCTTTTTTTCTCTCAGATCCATCTCTTTTTCTCCCTTCCGGAAATCATCATAATACACATTATAAAGCTCCAGACGGACAGGTCAATGAAATTTCCGGACTTTTTCAGATAAGTGTCTATTAATTGACACAGGACTAAAATCGATTATGGCCGACCCGGATATTCAATGTTATGATTAAATCCACAATCTAAAAAAAGGAGAAACCGCCAATGGACCGATATGAGTTTTACACAGGTCAGAGCTTTGACGCGTATGAATATCTGGGCGCCCACGATGTGCCCACAGGAACCGTTTTTCGCACCTTTGCCCCCAGCGCGGCCGGTGTCTGCGTGGTTTACGGAGAAAGCAGAAGTGTACAGGAGATGCGCCCCATCTGCGACGGAAATTTTTATGAAGCCTACATAGAGGGAATCGGGCCGGACACTCCCTATGAATACCGGATTTATCTCCGGAACGGGCAATATGTGGATCACTGCGATCCCTGCGGCTTTGGTATGGAGCTGCGGCCGCAGCACCGCTCCATTGTCCGCAGCCTCTCCGGATATAAATTCCGAGACGCCCAATGGATGGCGCAGCGAAAGGACTGCCTGGAAAAGCCTCTCAACATCTATGAGATGCACCTTGGCTCCTGGAAAAAAAAGTCTGAAGCCGCGGACGGCTGGTACCGCTATGATGAAATCGGAGCCTTCCTGATTCCCTGGCTGAAGGAATGCGGTTATAATTATGTAGAATTTCTTCCCCTGGCAGAGCATCCCCTGGATGAGAGCTGGGGATATCAGAACACCGGATTCTTTTCCCCTACCAGCCGCTATGGAGATCTGAACCAGCTGAAGGAACTCATCGACCAGCTTCATCAGAACGGAATCGGCGCCATCCTGGACTTCGTCCCTGTACATTTCGCGGCGGATCGCTATGGACTGGCCGAATATGACGGAACCCCACTCTATGAGTATCCCAACCAGGCGGTGGGAATCAGCGAATGGGGCAGCTGCAGCTTCATGCATTCCAGAGGTGAGGTCCGAAGCTTTCTTCAGTCCGCGGCCAATTACTGGCTGAAGGAGTACCACTTCGACGGACTCCGCATGGATGCCGTCAGCCGGCTCATCTACTGGCAGGGAGACCCGGCCCGGGGCGTCAATGGAAACGCAGTGGATTTTATCCGGAGTATGAATCAGGGACTGAAGGAGAGAAATCCAGGCTGCATACTGATCGCGGAGGACTCCACAAGCTTTCCCGGAGTGACAAAAGCCGTCGGCCAGGGCGGGCTGGGCTTTGACTACAAATGGGATATGGGATGGATGCACGACACCCTGGAATTCTTCCAGACCGGACCGGAATATCGCCCGGAGCATTATCACAAGCTGACTTTTTCCATGATGTATTATTACGACGAGAGATTTCTCCTTCCCTTTTCCCATGATGAGGTGGTACATGGGAAGGCCACCATTCTTCAGAAAATGAACGGGGACTATGCGGGGAAATTCCCACAGGCCCGGGCGCTTTACATGTATATGATGGTTCATCCCGGGAAAAAACTGAATTTTATGGGAAACGAGATCGGCCACTTCCGGGAATGGGACGAAAAGCGGGAACAGGACTGGCAGCTGCTGACCTATCCGGGACATGACGCTTTCCGGCGTTATATAGCGGAGCTGAACCGGCTCTATCTCACCCATCCGGCCCTGTCTCAGTGGGATTACCGGCGGGAAGGCTTCCATTGGCTGGACTGCCATCAGGAAAGCCGGTGTATCTATGGAATCCAGAGAAAAAGCGAAGGGGAAACCCTCGCGGCCATATTTAATTTAGGAGCCGCCCCGCAGGAGGATTACTGTGTGGAGGTCCGGGGCAAAAAAGCCGACGTACTTCTCTATTCCGACTGGGAACGCTTCGGAGGCGCCACACCGGAAAAGAAAGAACACTGTACACTGAAGGAAGACACTCTGACCGTATCTCTGGCGCCTTTTTCCGGGATCCTGCTGCGCATAATCCCGGAACAGCCCTGAAATCCCTTCAAAATTTGGGATTGACAAACCGCCGATTCTTCCTTATCATAATAATAACTGAAAAATCAAACCGCTGATGCAGAAGAGTGCGCATAAGGAATCCTTACAGAGAGCCGGGACGGTGGAATCCGGCAGGCAATTCCCGCGTATATGGGCTGCGGAGGGCGAGGGGAAAGGCCTCATGGCTCAGTATCCAAGACGTGTGTCCGCGTTAAGGACCGGCGATGTGACCGCATCGCGAGGAGGCGGGTCTCAGAAGAAGAGATCAATTAAGGTGGTACCGCAGGTATAAAAATGCTTGTCCTTATTCTGTGTAATTCATACACAGAATAAGGACTTTTTATTTTGCGGACGTTTCCGGCCTTCCCGCCGTTTTGGACACAACCGGAAAACTATTCAATTTACAGGAGGAATCTCAAAATGAAAAAAAGAATCGCAGCTTTATGTATGGTTACCGCAGTATCCACTGCCATGATCGCCCAGCCGGTATGTGCCGAAGACGGGGAGACCTACAAAATCGGAATCGTCATGATGGTTGAAAACGGCGCCTTCACAGACATGCGGGACGGCATTCTGGAGGAGATGGAAGCCCAGGGCTACACAGAAGACAATACGGAATTTGACTATCAGTGCGCGGCCGGGGACAGCGCGGCCCTCTCCTCCATTGTGGCCAATATGACCGACGGCACCTACGATCTGATCTTCACCATCGCCACCCCGTCCACCCAGGCCTTTGTAAACGCAGAGAGCGATACCCCCGTATTTTTCTGCGCCGTATCGGATCCCGTAGCCGCCGGTGTGATCACCGAGCTGGAAACCCCTGACAAAAACGCCACCGGAACCTCCAACGCCATCCCGGTTTCCGACATCATCGACATGGCGCAGACAATCACGCCTGTGGAGACCTACGGCCTGATCTACAGCGGCAACGAGGACAACGCCATCAGCACCATTGAACAGTGCAAGGCATACCTGGATGAAATCGGCATCTCCTACGTGGAAGCCATCTCCAGCACCTCCGCGGACGTGGAAACCGCAGTAAACGCTCTGCTCAGCAACGGCGCAGAGGCCATCTTTGTTCCCAATGACTCCACCGTGCAGGACGGCGTAGACACTCTGGTGGAAATCTGCAATGAGAATCAGATCCCCACCTACGCTTCCTCCGCTACAACCGTGGCCTCCGGATGCTTCGCCACCCTGGCCATCGACGACATGGGAATCGGCGCGAAGACAGCAGACATGGCCATCGAGTATCTGAACGGAACCGCCATTGAGGATATTCCCGCCCAGGTAATCGGAATTGACTACTGCTCTGTAAGCCAGTCCGCCATGGATGCCCTGGGTCTGTCCGAGGACAGTATCGTGACCGATTATGAAATCAACGTTCTGGAATAAAAGGACTCCGAAAAAATGATCGAACTGCAGTACTATGTATCCAATCTGCCGGACGGGCTGATCTACGGTCTTCTGGCTATGGGAATTTATATTTCCCTGCGGATCCTGGACATTCCGGATCTGACCACCGAAGGAAGCTTTGGCTTCGGCGTCGTCACCTCCGTGCTCACCGCCCTTTCCGGCCACCCGGTCCTGGCTCTTTTTGCGGGAATGCTGGCCGGAACCTGCGCGGGCGCGGTCACAGGCTTCCTCCAGACAAAGCTGAAGGTACACCCGGTCCTTGCGGGAATCATCACCATGAGCGGCCTGTATTCCATCAATCTGGTGTGCTATTCCCTGACAGAAAAGGGCTCCACCACAAACCTGAGCTATAATAAGGCCACCATTTTCGAGATGGTAAAAACCACCTTCGGAATCAGCGGCCAGTTTAACACCAGCCTGGTGAAAACCGTGGTCAGCCTGATCCTGGTGGCCGTCGCCTACCTTCTGGTCTCCTGGTTTTTCCGGACCCACCTGGGCCTGTGCATCCGGGCCACCGGCGACAACCCGGATATGGTACGCGCCTCCTCCATCAATGTGGACCGCACCAAAATCATCGGGCTGATGCTGGCCAACGGTCTCATCGGGCTTTCCGGCGCTCTGGCCTCCCAGAGCCTTGGCTATTCGGACATCAATACCACAAACGGAACCCTGATCTACGGCCTTGCCGCCGTGATCATCGGAGAGGCCATCTGCGGAAAGCGGGGGCCTCTGCTGGGCATTTTTTCCGCGATTCTGGGCTCCGTCCTCTACAAACTCATCGTCGCCTTTGTCATCCGGGAAAGTCTTTTCGGCGATAAAAGCGCCAACCTGATGAAGCTGACCTGCGCCTTGATCGTGGCCATTACCCTGGCGGTTCCCGCCGTAAAGCAGATGCTGGCGGAACGGAGACAGAGAAAGGCGGCGAGATAATGCTTAATATTCAGAACGTTACCAAGACCTTTGAAAAAGGCACCGTCAATGAACACGTGGCCATCCGGAATTTAAGTCTCTCCCTGAAAAAGGGCGAGTTTGTCACCATCGTAGGCTCCAACGGAGCGGGAAAGAGCACGCTTTTTAACGCCATCTGCGGAAGCTTTCTTCCGGACTGCGGCCATATTCTCCTGGACGGGAAGGACATCACCTACGAAAAGGAGTATAAGCGCGCCCACGACATCGGCCGGGTCTTCCAGGATCCCATGAAGGGCACTGCCCCCAATATGACCATCGAGGAAAATCTGGCGCTGGCGTATACCCGCTCCGTGACCCGGGCCAATCCCTTTTCCACGGCAATCACCCGAAAAAAAACAGAGCTTTTCCGGGAAAATCTGGCCAGATACAACATGGGAATTGAGGATCGGATGAAGACCCGCATCGGCCTTCTCTCCGGAGGACAGCGCCAGGTAGTCACACTTCTGATGTGTACCCTCTCCGTTCCCAAGCTTCTTCTGCTGGACGAACACACAGCCGCCCTGGACCCCGCCACCGCGGAGAAGGTAATGGAGATCACCAAAACCATTGTATCCGAAAACCAGATCACAACCCTGATGATCACCCACAATCTGAACCAGTCTCTGTCCACCGGAACCCGGACAATTATGATGGACGAGGGGGAAATCATTCTGGATATCGCGGGAGAAGAACGGGACCGCATGACCATGGAGGATCTGATCCGCATGTATTCCATGAAACGGCAGAAGGACTTCGACAACGACCGGATCCTGCTGGCCCGGTGATTCCCGCGGTCTGAAGAAAGGACTGTAAAAATGAAACTGGAAAATTATGAAATGCACCTGCCCTCCTACTCCATCGGTGAGGATGTGTACGGACAGATTCAGGATCTGTGCCGCCCCTGGGGGGAAAAAATTCTGATCATCAGCGGTGAAAAATCCTGGGCCGCTGCCGGGGAGAAAATAGAGAGCGCCATCCGCAAAGCAGGATTTTCTCTTCTTGGACGGGAGCTTTTCGGCAAAGACTGTACTTATTCCGGCGTCGAACGGCTTCGCGCCCTTCCCGCCTACCAGGAGGCCGACATGGTTTTTGCCGTGGGCGGCGGAAAATGCCTGGATACCTGCAAATGCCTCTGTATTGAGGACGACAAGCCGATTTTCACCTTCCCCACCATCGCCTCCAACTGTGCGGCGGTTACCTCCGTCTCCATCATGTACAACAACGACGGAACCTTCCTGAAGCCCCACTTTTTCCTGCGGCCGGCAAATCACGCCTTCATCAGCACGGATATCCTGGCCCAGGCGCCCCCCAGATATCTGTGGGCCGGCATCGGCGACACCTATGCCAAATACTATGAGGCGACCATCTCCTCAAGAGGAGAGGATCTTCCACATTTTACAGCCCTGGGTGTAGCCGTCAGCCGCATGTGTGTGGATCCCCTGGTACAGTACGGTCCCCAGGCCTACGCGGACAACAAAGTGGGAAAAGTATCTGATTCCTTTGAACAGGCGGTGCTGTCCATCGTTGTGACAACGGGAATCGCCTCCATTTTCCTCACCCGGGACTTTACTCCGGACTACAACAGCGGCCTGGCCCATGCCATTTTTTACGCCCTGACCGCCTATCCTGTCATTGAGGAAAAGCATCTCCACGGAGAGGTTGTGGCCTTCGGCGTGCTGTACGCCCTTCTGGTGGACGGCCAGGAAGAGGAATTTCTGCGGATCTGGCAGCTGAACCGGAAGCTCGGACTTCCCCTGAAGCTTGCGGACATTGACATCCGCCGGGATCAGTTTGCAGAAACCATCCACCGGATTCCCGAAATGTCGGATGTGCGCCACTATCCCTATAAAGTCACTGAAGAAATGCTGACGAACGCCATGGAACGGCTGGAAAACATGTAAGAGAATTGGCCGGAAACAAAAACTCCTGCCATGTAAAAAAATCAAAAAAATACTTACATCCTTCCTTTTGATGTGTTATAATCTTCACTGAAACGAGTAGCTGATTGCGGCGTAAGACCGGTTTAATCAGCTGCTTTTTTTGTGTTTAAAAAAATGGAGGTTTAAGTTATGGAACAAAAAACCAATACCTTTCTGGAAACAGAAAAAGTAGGCAAGTTAATGAGAATGTATGCGGTTCCCTGCATTATTTCCCTTCTGGTAGCCGCCCTGTACAACATTGTGGACCAGATCTTTATCGCAAACGCAGATTATCTGGGTTCCTATGGCAATGCCGCCAACACGGTGGTCTATCCCCTGACCGTACTGGCGCTGGCAGTGGCGGTTCTGATCGGAGACGGCTGCTGCGCCTTTGTAAGTCTCAGTCTTGGGTGCGGCAAATCCGAGGACGCGCACAAAAGCATCGGAAATTCCATCCTTCTCTGCGTCATCGCCGGAGTGCTCATCACTGCCGTCTATCTGATCTTCAGTGAACCAATCCTGACTCTTTTCGGCGGCCGGGCCAATGAGGAAACCTTTGCTCTGGCAAAAGAATATTTCTTCTGGATCACCCTGGGAATCCCCTTCTACATCTTCGGACAGGCGATGAATCCCATTATCCGTTCGGACGGCAGTCCCAGGTTTGCCATGATATCCACCCTGGCGGGCGCGGCTGTAAACATCGTCCTCGACCCCCTGTTTATCTACGGATTTCACTGGGGAATGCGGGGCGCGGCCCTTGCCACCATCCTGGGACAGATTCTGACCGCGTTGATGGCCGTGTGGTACCTGACGCATATGAAAGCTGTGAAGCTGCGAAAAAGCAGCTTTGGCATTTACTGGAACCTGATGGGACATTTTCTTCCCCTGGGCATAACCAGCTTCCTCGCCCAGGCTTCCCTGGTGGTTTCCATCGCGGCAATCAACAGTATGTGTACAAAATACGGCGCACTGGACCCGGTTTTCGGACAGACAGAATACGCCCAGATTCCTCTGGCGGTTCTGGGAATTGTAATGAAATTTTTCCAGATTGTCATATCCATCTGCATCGGTATGGCCGCCGGATGTATTCCTGTAGTGGGATACAATATCGGAGCCGGACGCAGGGACAGGGCAAAGCAGTTATTTACCTACCTGCTGATCTTTGAGGGCCTGCTCGGACTGATCAGCACCTTCATCGTAGAGGCCTTCCCGGTACAGCTGATCAATATTTTCGGAGCGGCCAATGAGAGTGTCTATTATACAGAATTTGCGGTAAAGAGCTTCCGCATTTATCTGTGCCTGCTGATTTTCGCCACTTTAAACAAGAGAACCTTCATTTATCTGCAGGCCATGGGAAAAGCCGCGGCGTCTACCCTGATTTCTCTGACGCGTGAGCTCATCTTCGGTGTGGGTCTTGCCCTGCTTTTGCCCAGATGGTTCGGGCTGAACGGGCTTTTGTATTCCTTCCCCACCGCGGACACCCTCACCTTCATAATCACGCTGTTTTTCATCGTGAGGACCTATAAAGAACTGAATAAACCGGAAGCCGCGGCAGGTACGGTTCCGGGTACCCTCAGCCCACACAAAGCATAATCACCCACAACACCAGCAGGTGAAGGGGATAAAACACATAGTAAGCATACTTGGGAAGCCAGTCCTTCCGGCTGCCGTCATAGCACCAGATTCCATAGAAGGAAATCGGTCCGGTCACATACAGAAGGCTGGCAAGAATCCCAAGTATATATTTTGCCATGATCTTATTTCGAAGCACATAAAAAATCGCTGTGAGAAGCACCATCACCAGACTGTAATCTGCCCGCAGAAGATTCCCCCACAGAATCCCACACAGGGCAATCAGTATGGAAAGGGCCCAGGACATTTTTCCGGCTTTCTCCTCCACCACCCGCAGACAGTACAGCATCAGAAGGCAGACCGTCATGGTCACCAGAGGGTTCTGAGCGGAAAGATCCAGCCAGCTTCCCGCGGTGGCCAGGTCATAGGGAATCTCGCTGACCAGGGCAAAACCTGCCATGGTCAGCAGATATTTTCTGTAACTGGATGTGTTCAGAAAGCCTTCCACCAGCATGTACGCAAAAATCGGCACCGCCAGCCCTCCCAGCAGCTGAAGCACAGAGCCCACACCCGCCAGGGTCATCAGTCGGCTGTTGTCCGCCAGCGCCTGGGAAAGGTCATCCTGCGTGGCATAATTTCTCACCTGAATCAGCCCGTTCTGAATTACAACCACTCCGAAATTGGAGAGAAGCATCATCACACAGGCAAAAATCTTCAATCCGTCCGCGGGTATGTCCGGTGTCTTCCACACAGCCCCGCGCCTGCCCATTGTCGCCATAGTACCCCTCACTTTTTAAAATCGTTCTTCCGGTTATCGTCCCCACGAAAAATCCCGGATCACCTCCAGCGCCTTCAGCGCGTTTCCCTGATAGTCAAAAAGCGCCTGATTCGCCCATTCATTTCCTCCCGGGCCATTCTCTTTTATATAGGCCAGAGCCGCTTCCGTCGCCCACCCGCTTCCGGGCACAGGCAGCCATCCGGGCTCCCAGTAAAAGAACCCTTTTGCCATTCCTTCCGGCACCTTCCCAAGAGTTTCCAGAAAATCTCTCATGAAATCCGCCTGGCCGGGAACCGTCATGGGATAGGGAACCTGCGCCGTCAGCTCCGGCGTTGTGGCCATTCCCTTACGCTCCTTATCTCCCAGTTTTTCATAGCTCTGATAATCCTCCACGGTATGTCCCATGGAAACCTCCGCTACAATCATCTCTTTTCCATACCGTATTGCCAGATCCCTCATGTTCGCCTCCAGAAGGGCAAGAGATCCATGCCAGAAGGGATAATAGGAAAGCCCGATATAGTCAAAATCCTCTCCGCGGTTTTCCAGATAATGATCAAACCACCGGCGGTAAAGTTCATTATTTCCCCCGTTATCCAGATGGATCATCACGGAAATATCCGGGTTTACATCCCGGACCGCGCGGATTCCCGCACTGACAAAGCGGGCAATATTCCCATATTCCGGGACCTTCCCATAAGGCCACAAAAGGCCGTTGGTAAGCTCATTTCCCACGGCCGCAATACAGGGACTGACTCCCTGTCTCTCACACCTTAAAAGGACCCCCGCCGTATAATCATACACAGCTCTCTCAAGGCCTTCCACATTCAGCCGGCGCCATTTCTTCGGCAGAATCTGTTTTCCCGGATCCGCCCAGAAATCACTGTAATGAAAATCCAGCAGCCAGCTCAGGCCCTTCTCCTTCACCCGCCCCGCCAAAGAAAGAACGGTCTCAAGATCACAGCCTCCGGCGCCATAGGGAGCTCCTTCTTCGCTGTAAGGATCATTCCACAGACGCAACCGCACCATATTCATCCCATATCCCTTCAGGATATCCACGGCGTCTCCCTGGACACCGTGATCATAAAACCTGCCCCCGCAGCGCTCTACCTCCGGAAGCGTAGACAAATCCATTCCCTTTATAAAGAAATCCCTCATCAGACCTTCCTGTCTCAGTTCTCGAATTTCTCGAAATCGTTCTCACTGTATCTGGTATACATATCCCGGTACCGGAAACGCACCATCTGGTTTTTCTCCAGCACATCCTCCTCCGTACCCACATACTGACAGCGGAGACAATAATACTCCTTTTTATCCTTATCGTAAAACATATCAATATCCAGATCCCGCATAAAACAGGACGGACAGCGGTAGTTTAATCTGCCTTTTCCAGATTGAGCCATGTGGTAAAGACCTCCTTCTCCTGTAGTTTTCCAGTGTAGCCAAGAGTAAACATGGGGCTGAACGCATAACCCTCCTTCAGATATCCGATCCTGTCTTTTCCCTCACAGGTCATGGACACCAGGGTCTCAACCGGCGGCAGCTTACAGGCCACAAGCTCTGCTCCCTCCATTGAAATTTCCCGACATTTATATTCATAGGAGAGGCCGTCCCTCACACCGTTTTTTTCCGCCCACATGGTCAGTGTGCTCATATCCTCCGGGTATTCCGTGGTCCCATAACAGCCCACCATATATTCGTTGATGGTTACCTCCGCCTGGGGATCGCTCATCTCAAGAACCTTCCGCTGGATTTTCACCGCGGAGGCACCCTCCGTAAAGGTGATTACTGTCTGCAGCTTCACGGTCATGTCCGCAAACGCAATATCCACCGGATCCAGCGTCAGAATCCGGTTCTTCCCCTCCTGGGAAAAATGCGCCTTTGTCCGGCACAGACACAGATCCACTTCCTCCCCGTTATGACAGATCTTCGCGCTCCGGATCGTACCCTCTCCCGCGTAGTGGGTAAAATAGCCGGCCCGGTATTTTTCCTGGATCAGGAAAGGATAACTGGCGTCCTGAATATGAGGCGTCCCGATTCCCACCGGCCAGTTCAGCTTTGCCACATAAGGCCGCAGGTCGAAAATCGCCCCGCCCTGGTCCATATTTACACCCACACGCATAAAGGGATCGCAGTACCAGAACAGCTGCTTCTGACTGCCGTAGAGAATATCTCTCCACAGCGCGCATTCCGGCTCTGTATAGGATTTTTTCTTCCTGTAAAAATCCGCGAACTCACTCATGGTCATGTCCACAAGCCGTCCTTCTTTTTTCAGCTTCCCGTAGTAGGCACAGCCATCCTCATAGGATTTTTTCAGCAGCTCATAGGGCGCCTCCCAGCGTCCCATCTTGTTCATCCAGCCGGGACCTACAAACATCATGTTATAGGCATACCCATTGTTAAATTTCGCCTGGTACCGGTACTGGTCGATCAGATTATAAAGATAGGGATACTCCCATTTCTCCGAGTCATAAATCATCCCCCGGAGCACATTCTGGGGGTGGGTTCCAAAATTGGACCCGTTCCCGTCATAACAGGCAATCAGATCCCTGGACAGATGAGGAATCGCCACAATCCCTGAATCCTCCTCCTCACTGGCCGCAGGCGCGTGGGTATTCTGTTTTGACGGAATCCAGGGCGCCCACGGCCCCCCGTCCATGAATGTGTACCAGCTGTTGTTACAGGTATGATAAGCCTTCGGTCCTTCCTCCCAGCACGTAGCCACCGCGCATTTCACTGAAGGATATTTTTCCTTGATAAAACAAATCAGATCCGCGTCCATATAATAAGACCCGGTGGATTCCGGATAAAACCCGAACTTCTCGTAAAATTTCTCAAAAACATCTGTTACAATGGCCTTTTTATCCTCCATGGAGAACATCCAGATACAGAAATCCTTTGTCTTATATTTCTCCCGGAACTCCCTGCAGGGAAGTCCCAGAAGGGTAAGTCCGATCTCATCCCCGAATCTCTCATGATCCGCCTTCGCCAGTTCCACAGCCTCATCATTAAACAGACTGGCATAGGTCATCTCAATGGTCGTCTTCAGCCCGTTCCTGTGCGCACACTCCTGCTGCACCTTAAAGATATCAAGACTCTCCGTCAGCAGTGCCTTCCTCCCGATATCCTCCGCCTGCCCATGTCCCGTCACCTTTTCCGCATACTCCGGAACCATCTCAGGCCTGTGCACAATATTCAAAATAAACTGGTCCATTCTCAAATCCTTTCCCTGAAAACAATCCGCCCGGCCTGCGCCGCCGGGCATGGAGATCTCCCCGCCCGGCGGCCATCCGGCCGTCACTCATCCCTTCACAGCTCCTGTCATTCCTTCCACATAACACTTCTGCATAATCATAAACAATATGGAAATCGGAATCGATACCAGCACGCCGCCTGCGCAGAACACCGTGAAATAACTGTTGATCAGGCTCTTATCCAGCATCTTGTACAGTCCGATCGCCACCGTATAGTTCTCTGAAATTCCAGCGTTCATGATCATCTTCGCATACACGAAATCCATCCACGGCACCAGGAAGCTGCTGATCACCGTATACACAATAATCGGCTTGCTCAGCGGAATTACAATTTTCCAGAAAATCCCCGCCTGGGAGCACCCGTCAATCTTTGCAGCCTCACACAGAGCTCTGGGAACCGTGTCAAAAAAGCCCTTACAGATCAGATATCCCATCCCCGACGACGCCGAGTAGACCAGGATCAGACCGATATAGCTGTTGGTCAGGCCGAAGGTTTTCAGCGTGAAATACACCGCGATCATCGCCAGAACCCCGGGGAAAAGGCTCAGAATCACCGACATGTTCATCATGAAGGAACGGGCCCGGAAGCGAATAAAGGACATCGCATACGCAACCATCAGCACAAACAGAGTTGAGATAATGGTGGTAAAAACCGCGATGATAAACGTGTTCCGGAACCAGGCCGGAAACTGCTGCACCGTATCCGGGTGGAACAGCTGGATATAATGCCGTATGCTCCATTTCTTCGGGAAAAACGTACTGGTATTCATGCCGTCATAGTCGCTGAAGGAGGTACACACCAGCCACACAATGGGAATCAGCCAGATAAAGGCCAGAATGGCAAGCACCAGATTATGGGTAAAATATTTTATATTCCTTTTTCTCACGCGTAATCACTCTCCTTCCCGGCGCCTCCGGTAACCTTGTTAAAGGCCAGCAGCGTAAAGACCGCACAGATAATAAACACAACCACACCGATGGTGGAAGACATCTTGTAATTATAGTAATCCTGCGTCAGACGGAACAGCCAGGTCACCAGCAGATCCACTTCCTTGGCCTGAGAGTTGGCCATCAGCTGATTGGTGGTGGTATATACACCCTCGGTCAGCAGATAGATTACATTAAAGTTGTTAATATTTTTTACAAAATCCGTGATCAGTGTAGGACCCGTCACAAAGAAAAGGTAGGGCATGGTAATTTTCCGGAAAATCTGTGCGGGCGTCGCGCCGTCCACCCTGGCACTCTCCAGCTGATCCGCCGGAAGGTTCGTCAGCACACCGGTGGCAATGAGCATCTGATAGGGCACTCCGATCCAGATATTGATCAGAATGATCATCACATGGGCCCACCCCGGCGCGGACAGGAAGGGTATGTAGCTGGTGGAAATCATCCCGATATCCCGCAGGAAGCCCGTCAGTCCGATGTTCGCGCAGATGGTATTTACAATTCCTCCGTTTGAGAAAAAGTTCCGCACCAGAAGCAGGGATACAAACTGGGGAACTGCAATGGTAATCACAAAAAGAGTCCGCCAGAATTTCGGCCATTTTGTCCATTTGCTGTTCAGGAACATCGCCAGCAGAATTCCGCCGAAATAGTTGGTAAAGGTGGCGAAAAACGCCCACACCAGCGTCCAGCCAAGAACCCTGACAAACGCATAGCTGAAGGTAACCGTCAGCCCCCCTCCGCCGATCAGACTCAGGTAGTTGTCAAGCCCTACCCAGGTGAACAGGGAATTGGGCGGCATATGCTGCTGGTCATAATTGGTAAAGGAAACCAGCACCAGCAGAATAATGGGAATCATGGTAAACACCACAACACCCAGGGTAGGCAGAGACAGAAGTGTAATGTGGAAATTTTCCTCCACGAGAGAGTGAATGTCCTGCTTAAAGGTATTCAGCTTCTCCCCTCTCTCCGCCTTTAACTGAAGCTTGTAGACATATCCCACATTGGCGATCCACACCGCCGCCGCCACAAACCAGATCACAAAGCTGAACAGGGAAAACAGCAGAATCAGAAAAGAATTGTCATAATCATTCATCTCACTTTTCATGGTCTGCATGTTGAACACCTTTTCCATGACCACGGTGCCCAGAGTATTAAACTTCGGCACATACTGAAGGGCGAATCTCAGTGTAAAGACGATCACACCGATCTCCAGAAGAGTCATCACAATCGCTCTTCCGTACTGTTTCCGCTTCGCATAGCCGGCGCCCATCCAGAGCAGAGTGAGCTTAACCGCCCAGTCTCCCTTCACCACCGCAGTGCCGAAATCCGTGAAAATATTTCCCTTTTTCTCACCTTTTTGCTTTTTCATATAACTCTCCTTTCCGTAAAAGGATTGCTGTTTCAAAAACACAGGCCCATACGCAGACGCATATGGGCCTGTTGCAATTCACAGCCTGTAAAAGTACATTCCCCGGGGATTACTCAACCGCCGCGGTCACGCCTTCCACCATGGTATCCAGAGCTTCCTGGATTCCATCCTCGTCATCCACGCTCAGAGTTCCCTGAGCAATGTTCTCGCCAAGAGTTGCGGTGGGATCCCAGAATTTGTCTCCCACCATCTGAACTACACCGTAAGCAGACTGCTCTGCCAGCGCGGCCTGGGCGATATTTGCGGAAACCTCCTCAGAAGCCGCCACGTTCAGGTTGGTCGGACCGGATTCTCTCTGTGCGAAGAACTGGGTCTGCGCATCCTCATTGGTCAGATACTCTGCCAGAAGAACAGCCCAGCCAATATTCTCGGACATTCCGTTTACACCGGTAAACTTAAAGCCGGCCACGGAACCCTGCTGCACCTGCTCGTCTCCGATGGTATAGGTCGGAAGCTTGGTGGCCGCATATCCGTCCCCGAATACCTCAGCCGCCGCGGAGGCGTCCCAGGTACCGGATACAACCGCTACAAGGTCACCAGACGCGATCTGATTGGAAATGTCTCCGTCCGCAATAGCCATAAATGCGGAATTTCCGGCGATCTCAAGCATGGACTGTACAACCTGAACACCGGTATATCCGCTTTCGCTGGTTCCGTTCCAGTCAATGGCTGTGGTTCCGTCGTCATTCAGATCTGTGGTAAAGCCGGCTCCATAGAAGAAGGAAGCGTTATACCATCCGGAAGCCAGGGTCATTCCCACCTTGCCGCCGGCCGCATCCGCCGCCGCCAGAAGGCTGTCCCAGGTTGCCACATCTTCCTCGGAAAGCTTCGTGGAATCATAATACAGGAAATAGCCGTTGTCTCCGGCTCTCGGGAAACCGTACAGGCTTCCGTCAATGGAAGCCGCTTCCACAGATCCCTCAGAGTTTGCACTCTTTACGTCGTCAAGGGTCTTGCCCGCATAGGCCTCCAGAACCTCCGCGTAATCCTCCAGGTTCGCCAGCGCACCGGCATTCACAAGGCTGGTCAGCTGATCGCTCGCAAAAGAATAAACATCCGCGGCCGCCTCAACGTCCGTCAGAACCGTATCCTTAGCCGTAGACTCAGACTCCACGCCGATGGAAATATCAAAAACCGCATAATCCGCGTAAGCCGCCGCGAAATTATCGCACAGCTCCTGAAGCAGGGTCTGATCCTCCTCCGCGCCCCATACGGTCAGGCTCACAGTCTCTGTCTCCTCCGCGCTTACCGTAAAGGTCATCATGGAAGCCGCCATCGCAACTGCAAGCACAGACGCCATCACTTTCTTAAACTTCATTCTCCTGTACCTCCTTAATAAGATAGTCGCGGCCTGTACCCTCCTGCTCCGCAGGAAAACCCGCACAGCCGCAGGTTGTTTGCGCAAAGATTGCGCAACCGTTTGCTCATGGTTCAAGTATATCCTCCAATGATTTTTCTGTCAATTATCTAAATTTCTCAAAATCCATTTCAATTTTTTATCTATTTTGTATATGAGCTGTCTTTTGAAAATTCATGCATGCTCAATCGTTTGTCCGTGTCAGACTGCACAAAACAGACATCCTTCAGACATCCTTCCTTACAGGTTACGATTCACAGCCGCCGCTGAATTACATCGTGGATTCCCGCATGACGACCTGATAGCTCATGGGAAGCAGGCTTCCCTCGTCCATCTTTTCTCCCAGCTCCCCCAGCAGCTTCCTGCAGGCACTGCGTCCCAGTTCCTTTGTATCAAACCGCAGGCTGGTCACCGGAGGGATATTATATTCCAGCTGCGAGCTGTCATACATACTGGCAAGGCGAACATCCTCCGGAATCCGGATTCCTTTTTCCCGGAGACATCCAAGGGCGAGATTGGTGATAAAATCGTCCATGCCTATAATTCCTTCCACGCCCGCGGCGAGGGCAAATTCCACGGCCCGCATAACCCGAATCCGGTTGTCCGCTCCCAGAAAGATAAGATTTTCGCTGACCGGAAGCTCATATAGCTGATGAGCATCCCGGAATCCGGCAAGGCGGTCCTCCGTCACCATGTAAGAGTCATCCCCGCCCAGAAGCATCAGCTTCTTCACTCCCTTCATAATAAGCAGGCCTGTCAGATCTTTGGCCGCCTCCCGGTTCCGGTTATCCACAGACAATGTGTCCGGATCCTCTGAATGGCCGATCACAACAAAGGGGACGTCCTTTTCCCGCAGATAACTGCAGGATTCATCGCTGATCAGAGACCTGCTGAGGATAATTCCATCCGCTTTGCGGTTTGTCACCAGGCGCTGGAGATGGGAAAGATCATTTTCCTTCGTCAGAGAGACAATCACATCATAATTGCAGGCGGACGCCACCTCACAGATTCCGCTCATACAGTCTTTAAAAAAAGGAAATTCTGTCATTGTATAGTCTTCCGGCATCAGAAGGCCAAGATTGTAGGTTTTGCTCTGAGCCAGTCCCTTGGCGAGCACATTCGGGTGATAATCATGGCGGGCAATAAAGCTTTTCACCCGCTCTCTGGTACTCTCGCTGATCCGGCCCTTTCCCGAAATCGCTCTGGACACTGTGGTGGTGCTCACCCCCAGCTCTTTCGCGATATCCGCAATCGTATAAACTTTTTTCTCTTCCTCCATCTCACACCCCCGCAAAAGCGCAGCTGGGCAACCGCTTGCCCTCTTTGTTTTTCAGAATAGCAGAAGAATGCGCAAATAGCAAGCGCATTCTCCCTGTTCTTGTCTGATTTTTCTACTTTTGCGTTAAAGTATTCGCAATTTTTGTCTATTATTCACAGAATATATCCGGTGTTCACTCCTCCAGACACAGCAGAGCCAGCTTCTCCTGCCGGGTCAGCTGCTTGATGGCAAATTCCCGCCTCATCGCTTCTTCCCTGGTCCGGTACCCTTCATAATATACCAGCCGCACCGGTCGTCTGGTTTTCGTGTATTTTGCCCCCTCTCTCCCCTCATTGTGCGCCCGGATGCGGCGGGAGAGGCAGGTTGTCCACCCGGTATAAAGGCTTCCGTCCGCACAGCGGACCATATAGGTATAACAAATCGCCATAATCTTTTCCCCGTATATCTGCCTATGTAAAGGAAGACCATTGGCAAATCATCCTCAGGGTCTTCCCGTTTTCTATAAAAAGCAATCGGTAAAACGGTATCTTACACAGTGCCGCGCTCAAAACCGGCAAAAAGCAGGCAGGGAACCCGATTGCGAATTTTCCCACCTGCTCTATTATACGAAATTTTCACTTTTTTGTGAATCGAAATCTTACTCCTGCCCTTTACGGAAGATACAGGATGGGATCAATAGGTTCCCCGTCCTTTTCCATGGCAAAATACAGATTGCTGCCCTCCACGGTATAGTAAATCGTCGGAGCGCTGATGTAACCGATTGTATATCCCTTTTTCACCAGATCTCCCTCTTCGACGCAAAGATCCTTTAACTGGCCGTAAATCGCCTCATAACCGTTGCCCAGATCCATCGTCACTGTGGTTCCGGTCTCCGCCTCCTGTTCGATCCCGGTCACCTGACCGTTGACAGCCGCCACCACCGGCGCGTTTTCCACCGCCTGCACGGCAAGGGCGGAGCTTAATTTATACTGATCCAGAGTCCTGAAATAAACCGTGTTATCCATATTATAATCGATCAGAGTCGTCCCGTTTACCGGCCACTCCATCAGGCTGTCCTCGGAAAAATCCAGCGTAATATCCGCGGATGTGGACAATACCTTCTGAAGCCCGTCCGTGGTATCGGAAGCCTCCGCTTCCCCAGCCGTCTCTGACGCGGCATCCGCGGCACCGGCCGAAGCATCCTCCGCCGGATCTTCACTCTCCACCGGATTTTCCTCATCCTCCGTTTCCGCCGAAGCCAGCGTATCTTCCTGGCCAAAACCGCTGTCTGACGCGCCCTCCGACGATGCGGTTTCCGTTTCTTCCTCATCCGCATTTTCCCCGGTATTTTCCACCATTTCCACCATGGAAGAATCCTCATTCTCCTCGGTCACAGACCCGGTGCCAAGCTGATATACCGTAATCCCCAGCGCCGCGATCCCCGCCAGAATCGTACCATTTATAATGGCCTTCGTTATTTTACTGTTCATCATAATCTTTCCACCTCTGCTCTTATTTGTTTGTTTCCCTTTGAGCTTACCATAAAGCCTTTATAATAACAGGGTGTCCAGATTTCAAAATCCTTATTCAGTTTTCTGCGAAAAACTCCGGGGACGTCCGGATCATTCAGGTGACTTCCTCCGTGTCACAGATTTCCATCACAGGAAAATAGACCTCCAGGATTTCCTCCCAGGTATAACCGTTTTCCGCCAGCACATTTCCCCCATACTGAGAAAAGCCAAGGCCATGCCCCTTTCCCTTGCACACAAAACAGAACTGCCCTTCCGACATCTCCACGGTGAAATCCGCCGAGGCCAGCCCGATTCCCAGCCGGAAGGCTTCTCCTTCCAGCAGGTTCCCTCCCGCGGTAAGAGCCGTAACATAACCGGCGCTGTCCCGAAATGCCACGGTCAGCTCTCCCGGCATCCAGTCGGAGGAGACATAAATTGTACTGAGATAATCCGGGGCATTCCGATCCCCGCTGCTTTCCACTGACTGCAAATATGTATAAGCCTCATCATGAAAGGCTTCCGCGCCGTCCCTCGTCTGCCCGGCGCTGACTTCATGGTAGGGAACATACTTCAGCTCTCCCTGCCAGGTCAGCACCTTCCCGGCTGTAGCTGCGGCGGCCTCCCTGTATTCCTCCAGATTCAGAGAGCCGTTCCAGAGCCTCCAAAAAGAAATCCCCCCGCAGTCCCATATTTCTTTTAAAATATCCGGAAGGGATTCCCCTTCCCCCAGACGATAACATAAATTGGAGCGGGCAATCACAGACTGGGCTTCCAGCGCCGCAGCTTCATAATCTTCCTCCATTTGCCCGGATGTCAGCAACGGCAGAAATTCCTCCATGTCCGCACCCCGTATGGAGAAAACCGCGGCGGAACCCTGAAACAGAACCGCGGCAAGATAAGGAATCAGAAAAAGGGCCGAAACATAAAGCAGACCGGAAAACCTTGGATTCTTCATAAATATGCCTGCGATATTCTTTTCTTCAAGTATATGCGGATTGCTGAAATATTATCCATTCCCCGATTGAAGGAAATCATCCGAGGATTGAAGAGATGTGCCATAATATCATGTGAAGAGTTCAGTTGCCTTACATTTCACATGGACAGGGACACGATCAACTGGATTCTGAAAAACGAATACAGGAGGTCGCCTATGGAAGAATTACCTGAAAGGATCACTGAAAACGGCATCGACTATGTTTTGGTCGGTGACTACTACTATCCACAGTTTACTCTGCCAGAGGAAACTCGCCCCATTGGTCGCTGGGGACGGATGCACAGAGCATATTTGAAGGAACATTGTCAGGGAACGTACAACTCCCTTCTCCTATCCTGTACCCTCTGGACATATCTGGCCGATCTAAATGAGCAGGCACAGGAACGATACGAACGTATCATCGAGCAGATGAAGGAATCCGAAGGCGTGACCGAGGAGTTGAAGCGTCATGATTGGTGGAAGTGTGTGCAGTCAATGAACAGCATCCAGAACCGGGCAGAGGAGATCATCTGTACGGAACTCATTTACTTATAAGGAGGCTTTGTGAACTATCGGAATGAAACAGGCTGCTGGTCTATACCAGACAGACCTTAGCAAAATGGAATAACGAACGGAAAGCCGTCTCTTGTATCAATGACAGGAAACGGCTTTTTTGCGTTTGACAGATCCAATTAAATCCCATCTTCCTCCAAAAGGTGGAGAAATTCTGCCGGGGAATAAACCGTCACAGGCGATTTCTCATAATCCTTTTGATTGCGAGTGACGATGCAATCCATACCGGAACGGCAGGCCGTTTCTATCATGACCGCATCCTCAAAATCGGAGGTGTCGGATGAAATGGCATGGAAAATATCCTCTGCCGAGGTATCCAACAGCCCAATGATCGCAAGGAGCTGGTTCAGCTTCGTCCTGCTCTCTTTATCGCTGTGCGTTGCCCTGTGATTCAGGTAATAGATGTCCGTGGCAGATTTTGCCGTGATGCAGCCGGTGAACTGGTTCATCGCCGCCAGCCGCATGATTTGAACGGCATCCTTATCAAACGGCTCCCGCCGTTGGAGGAAATCTATCACAACACAGGTGTCGATCAATGCTTTCATATGCGATCCAGCCGTTCTTCCCGGGCTTCCTCCAGCGTAACATCCGCCGGGATACTGCCATAAAGGGAGTCCACAATATCGAGCTTGTTCTGATAAGGCGAGGTCAGTTTTGCAATCGTTTTACCGTTGCGAGTGATGAACACATCTTCCGTTGCTGCCAGAAGCAGATACTTTCCGAGATTCGCTTTCAATTCTGTTGCAGTGATGGACATATGGCAAGCCTCCTTCCTTGGTCTCTGATAATAGTGTATCAAAATCGGACGATTTAGTCAATGGTTTCGGGCGATTTTTGAGAGCGTTTTCAGTCTAATATTGGGGATTGCTCTGAAATGGGACTCTGAATCCATCCTTATGCCTCATACTATACTGGGACATTATCCCCTCACCTTCACGAGTTCACCTGTCAAAATACGAATCCAAACCCCTAAAATTTGCCTCAAACACGGCGATATGCACGCTATCCCTATAGTCTTATCCTAATCAATAACATTCAGCAACCCAAGTCGCAGACGGCACTACCTCTCGGCAGTTCTCCATAAGGAGAGCCGCCGACTTTTTTTGCACTTTTTGTTTTTTGTTTCGATTTTTATGGCGTTTTTTCTTCTCCAAACGGTAACAGAGTAGAGGGCTTTTTGATAGGTTCCCAACTTCTGTCCAAGTTGGACATAAGTTGCCGCCAGCCGGTGGAGCCAGTCAACTTTTGATCACGGTGATCAAAAGTTAGCTTCCTTCCCTGGCTGGAAATGGCCGGCATCAACTTTTGTTCATTCTGAACAAAAGTGACAGCGAATCGCGATGCTGGAAAAGTTTGAAACGGATTTTGAATTTTTCTGCGTTTGCACCCGCTGAAAACCATTTAAAGCAGAGGGGATGCGGAAAGGGCTTGCGGAGCCGTTTAACTTCTGTTCACCGGTGAACAGAAGTTGATGTAACAGAGACAGGAAAAATATAAAACTTCAAAAAAGTTGTTTGAAGTTTTTCTGCGATTCAGCCCTCTTTTTTCGGTAAGTAGTGAAGGGCTTCGTTCGCCGGGCACTTCGGTCAGGAACTGTGTACGGTGAGAGGCAAGGTAAAGAAAGGAGATGGTAATTTATGACAGCTTTCATTTAGCCGAAGAAATCGCTCAGAGCAATTCGCCAAAATTGCGATGGCGATTTTCCCTGGCAGGAGTACAGAGGGCGGCAAGCCCTTTGTGCCGAAGTCCAGAGGGATGCAATCTCTTTGGCCAGGAGTGCAGAGGGTAGACGGCTCTTTGCTCTGGGTGCAGGGATGAAATGCCCTGGTCACCCAGTATACAGAAAAGCTGCCAGTGGCAGGTTTTCTGTAGGGGTTAAGGGGCAACGCCCCTTAGCAGGTTGAAGGCGGCAGCCTCATCGGGTCAAGGGTGAAACGCCTTGGCAGGTCGAGGGCAGCCAGCCCCGCCCAGATAGGATTGATGCGTGCGTCAATCCGTACTGGGTATTACCTGGCGCAGCTGTGGCCTCATTTGCGTGGCACACACAAGCCAGGTTGGCAGCAAAGCTGCCTTATCCCCTACGGGGGAAATTCAAAAGAAAGGTGAAAAAAGCACGATGAAATTAACACGACACAATGGACGCTCCGGTAAAAACGGCGTCTACAATCCCAAACACAATGACCGCAGATTCGACCTTGAAAACAGCGATCACATCGATGCAGAACGTTCTAAACGGAATATCTATTGGGACTGGCTCAACGGCTATCGGAGGTTCTCGAAAAGCGAGGCTCAGGTCGAACTCCGTGACACGTTCGCTGACGTGGAAAAACAGTACTATTCGATTTATTACGGCGATTTTGTGAAAGGCCAGAACGCCAGAAATGAGAAAAACCGGCACACAGAACGCAACCGCACCACGGACGATATTCTGAAAAACAAACACACCTGTCCGGAGGAAACGGTCTATCAGATCGGCACGATGGATGAGCATGTCACGGCGGATGTTTTGCAAAGGGTGATGGAGGAATACATCGCCGAATGTAAACGCCGCTTCGGTGATCACATCCACATTCTGGACTGGGCGCTCCACGATGACGAGGCTACCCCGCACATCCATGAACGCCATGTGTTCGACTGTGAAAACCGTTATGGCGAGGTCTGCCCCCAGCAGGAAAAGGCTCTAGAAGCATTGGGCTTCGAGCTGCCGGAACCAGACAAAAAGAAGGGACGGTTCAACAATCGGAAGATGGTTTATGACTCTGCCTGCCGTGTGTTGCTGTTTGACATTGCAGAGCGGCACGGTCTGCATCTGGATCGGAAGCCGGAGTACGGCGGACGGAAGTATCTGGAGAAGCAGGATTATATTCTCGCCAAGCAGAAAGAACAGATTGCGGCGGGCGACAACACCCTCCAACGGCAGCAGGAAGTGATCTCCCAGCAGGCTCAAATGGTACGCTCCCAGCGTTCCGAAATGTACAGGAATGACGAAGCAATCAGAACGCAGGAACAGCATCTGGATGAGCTGGTCATGAAGATCGACGATGTGGAAGTGCTGATCGACGATGTCTCAAGGATCGCCTATAACAAGGCTGTAGAGGTCGTGACCGATGCGGTTCGGGCGGAAACGCAGAAGGAGGATATTCGTATTATTTCCGATTATCGGGATTGGCTGTCCAGCCCGGAACGGAAAGACCCCAAGGCCAAACGTGATTATGCTGTCATGAGGCTGGGCAGCGTTATGGATCGCATTAAGGTAGCCGCACGAAAAGTTCTGTCGAAGGTGCAGCAGACCTTGATGCAACCGGAGGCAAGGGAGGCCGGTGTGGAAGCAGTTAAGGGCAAGGCCAGGGAATCCGTCCTCACCCGCTTGGACCAGAAAAAAGTCGAATCCGCACAGCTGGAAGAACAGCTCAGACAACAGCGCAGTTCCCAGCGTCCCACGAGAAACGGCATGGAGCATTGATGAGGTTCATCTATGCCCGGAAAGGAGCAAAATTTTGAATCTATTTGAAGCGGTAAAGCAGTCTGTGACCACCCGGCAGGCTGCGGAAACCTATGGCATCAGGGTGAATCGAAACGGAATGGCCTGCTGTCCCTTTCATGAGGACAGACATCCCAGCATGAAGATTGACCAGCGTTATCACTGCTTCGGCTGTCAGGCGGACGGGGACGTGATCGACTTTGTATCTAGGCTCTATGGCCTGTCAGCTAAGGAAGCGGCGGAGAAGCTGGCAACGGATTTCGGCATCCCCTATGACAGCATGAGCAGAGCTTCTCCCCATCCCGTAAAACGGAAGATCTCAGAGGAGCTTCGGTTCCGTCAGGCAGAGCAAAAATGCTTCCGGGTGTATTCCGATTACCTTCATCTTTTGGAGGACTGGAAAGGGACATACGCCCCAAAACCGGAGGATGAAACATGGCATCCGCTGTTTACTGAGGCATTGGAGAAACAGAGCTATGTGGAGTACCTGTTGGACACGATGCTGTACGGCACATTGGAAGAACGGGCGGCACTGGTGGCCGCCAAAGGAAAAGAGGTGATGCAGCTTGAGCGAAGATTATCAGAGCTTGCCCACGGCTACACGGAAGGCCGTGGCGAGCGCTGCGGATATTCTCGCACCGGAACGGACGACAGATGAGGTCCGGGAACTGCTGACCACGACAGAGAAAAGTCAGACAGCCAACACCATTGCCAACTGTAAAACCGTGTTCCAGTATGACCCTCTGCTCAGGGGTGCGATCTGCTATAACCTGCTGACGGAGCGGATCGACATTGTGCGCGATCTGGGCTGGCGCAGGACAAGCGTTGCCTTTACAGATACAGACACGAAATATCTGCGCCTCCATTTTGAGGAAAATTACGGGCTGACCAGCACAAAAAAGATTGAGGACGCTCTGTCAATCGTGGCAAACGAGAACTGCTATCATCCCATCCGTGACAGGCTGAACAGCCTGGAATGGGACGGACAGCCCCGTATCCGGAATTGTCTGCATCATTTCCTGGGTGCGGACGCAGACAATTATGTGGAAGCCATGCTGACCCATTTCCTGCTGGGTGCGATCCGGAGGGTATTCATTCCCGGCTGCAAATACGAGGAAATGCTCTGTCTGGTGGGCGGTCAGGGAATTGGGAAATCAACTTTCTTTCGGCTATTGGACATTCAGGACGAGTGGTTCGGCGACGATCTGAAACGGCTGGATGATGACCGGGTGTTTACCAAGTTGCAAGGCCACTGGATCATTGAAATGTCGGAGATGCTGGCCACCAGTAACGCCAAAAGCATCGAGGAGATACGTTCCTTTATCAGTCGTCAGAAGGAGACTTATCGGACATATTAAGCCCAGCCCAAAGACCGGCTCCGCCAGTGTGTATTCGGAGGCACATCGAATTCTGTGGACTTCCTGCCCCTTGACCGGGCTGGGAACCGGCGGTTCCTGCCGGTGATGACAAATCCCGACCATGCAGAGGTACACATTATGGAGGATGAAGCTGCTTCCCGGGCATATCTGCTCCAGGTCTGGGCGGAGGCAATGGCGCTCTATCGTAGCGGACAGTATTCCATGAAATTCAGTAAGGAGATACAGGCGCAGTTTTTGGATATTCAGAAGGATTTCATGCAGGAGGATACGGACGCAGGAATCATCCTGGAGTTTCTGGACAGGTACAAGGGCGACAAGGTGTGCTGTAAGCAGCTTTATCGGGAAGCCCTGCACCAATACGATGAGCCGAAGAAATGGCAGCTCCACGACATCGGGGAGATCATGCGGTCTTATGCAACGGACTGGTGCTACTTCAAAAATCCACGCTCCTTTGGTGGGGAGTATGGCCGTCAAAAGGGCTGGGAACGTGTTCCCACCGGCAACGAACCTCCGGCAACAAGCGATGGATTTCGGGAATTGACCGAAGAGGAAGCCGAGCAATTAGAGCTGCCGAAGGAGTGGCTGGCGTGATTTTGACCGCAGGTTGCCGGGATTTTTGCCGGGTTGGTTGCCGACATGGTTGCCGGTGCTGGGGTGGCATTTTATGATGATTCGTTCCCCAAATAGCCTTAAATCAATGGAATTTAATTATAAATTTTTAAAGTTAATTGATAGTGACAACCAAAGCAACCAACTTTTTAAAGAAAAAGCGAAACGTAAAAATAGAGCGAAAACAGATGTCGGATTTTAGTTGAGAGGTTTTTTGCCCCTGGTTGCCGGAGTTTGTTGCCGGCACAACCATCCTCTCCCTTTGTCTGGCACATCACGAACGGAGGTGAACAGCCCATGAAGAAAAGCGAGGACGCTCAGATGCCGAAGAAGAAAAAGCAGAAGGTGCAGTTTGTGGTAAGCCGGGAATTTTCCGGTGAAAAGACCATGCAGGAAGCCTTTGAGCAGGTCATTGAACGACAGACCTGTGAGCAGTTCGAGAACTGGCTGGAACGAAAAGCCGGTTAAAAATGATATTGAATGATGGGCAGGGACATGGTATTATACTGGTATCGTGTCCCTGTTCATAGAAGGAGTTATACTATGAGCAGGAAAAATCAATCCAAATCGGAACCTAAGATCGCTGCCCTCTATTGCAGGCTCTCGCTGGAGGATGGCCGTGAAAATGAGAGTATAAGCATAAGCAATCAAAAATTGCTGCTCAAGGACTACGCTGAGAAACATGGTATGTTCCAGTACGAGTATTATGTGGATATGTAGACCGAGAAATTGATACAAGGGTATGAAAAATTAAAATGTGCGGTT
>JAJQBI010000025.1 GCA_021203365.1 Clostridiales bacterium | reverse complement strand
GTTATCGTATTCTTAACGTGTGTGATGTATACATAATACTATAGGGTGCAAAAAGGAGGAACACATGAACGATAAAAGCTTTGAAGATGTATTAGCCTCTGTTGAAGCGGCCGCTCTAACCAACATTGACGAACTGACCAGTGACAGAATTGAAGCACTTGCAGGCGGTCATGGAATGGTTAATTTGTCACTTTTTACCATAACAAATGTTATTACAGAGGAGCTTTTACGGGGAGGCAGCGTGGAAGTGAAATTTGCGAATGCCAGATCTCTTCCCGTAGATGAACTGATGGCAAAGGCCATTCAGGGGGCGAAAGCCTCCGGATGTGACAGCGCCAATGCCGCTCTTCTGACAGCAAGTATTATGTATCTTGCCGGAGCCCGCGCTCAGGTTGGTATTCCCGCAGGTAACAGAAAACTTGGAGCTACCGCGCGTATGCTTGCCGGAGTGGATCGCTGCGGGGTAAGTGCTGTTCCCACATCGAAAATGAACAGCAAGGTCTCCGGATTTGCCGCTGTTCAGGCCATCTATCGTGCAATGGAAAACAATGAACTGTCACCGATCAACGGTGTAAATATTCCCAGAGGCGTAGCCGGAGTTTTATATGGCCACAGCGCGCTTGGCGAAGATTACATCTGGCCGGATGTTGCAAAAAACGGCGCAAGAATCGGAACACAGGCCATGCTTGACGCCATGCATGGAACCGGCATTGCTGGAAATGCTTTCCAGGCTGCTGTTCTTGGGGCTGCTGCCATTCTTGAAATTATTCATCCTGACGCTGAGGTTCCTGAAAGCGAGGGAACATACGGCCGGACAAGTTCGGCTTATCTTGTGGGTAAATCCGCAGCAGAGACCGCCGGTCTTCCAAAGAAGCTTCATATGCGTGTTACGAATGAGGAATATGATACGGCGCAGTTGGTTGGCGATATCGGCCTGATTCTGAAGGATGTTGGCGGACCGTCTGTCGTTGGAATGATGGCGTTTGTAGAAATCTTCTCATGCTTTAAGGAACGGTTATGCGGAGGGTCCGGAAGTCCCCACAATTCTCCTCTTGGACATATGAGCTGCTATGTAATACCGGCTATGCGCGCTCTTGCCGCCGGCGGAGATCCTGAGGAAATTGGTGCAAAAATTGTAGAGGATCGCAGAGGCGATACAGTCAATCCGGATTCCTCCATATTAAGCATCTATATTGTCTCCAGAAAAGCTTCCGAGCTTCGGAACGGTCCGGTTACCCGATTGCTGATGCAGGCAACCCTTCCTCTGGTTGCCAGAACAATTTCAGATCAGGTACGGCTTACCTATGATTCCCTTAAAGCAGGAAAGACACTTGGAGAGGTTGTCAAAGAGCTGGATGATATGCGCGTTGCCGCCGTCGAAAAGTATTCCGGAATCTGGTGGGAAAAACAGACCGGTGAAAAAGTAACCATCAAATTTACAAAAATTGCCAACGCCGCCAGAAGAAACTCAAAGCTGGTAAAAAAATACCTGGCTTTTGATCCGCTGATAAACGTCGATATTACGGTAAATGAAAAGCATGTTTGTTTTGAACATTTTGTGGATGATGTTCTTCCAAAGGTGAGCATGGGACAGTACCAGGACAAAGCATGGGCCATTCCTTATCTGACATCACCGGTATCTGACCTTCTGCTCTCAGGCTGCAATATATTAAATGTCGTAATTCCGGTATCCGTAGCTGCAATCCTTGATTACGCCGAGCCAGCAGAAGCAGCCGCCGAGGCAGAAAAAGCCGCCTACATCACAGCTGGAATTCCTGGACCCAAAGCTTCTGTCACAAGGCTTTCAAAGATCGCCCTCACTGTGAGCAAAGCTATGGCTTAAAAACAAGGCGAAGAGACAGATCTCTTCTGTCCCTTCAATTATTGATATGCTCAACCCTTTCACTTTAAAAAACCAGGTATGGCCTCTATGGTCATACCTGGTTTTATATATGAAAACAACCCGCAAAAATATTCCCTCTGAGATAGCTATTAATGCAGATTCTTCTTTTCCAGCTGTCTGATAATCTCATTCCTGGCGAGCCTCAGATGGGTGTAATTCGCCTCTTTTGCCTTTTCAGGCTGATGCTCCAAAATAGAATGAACAATATCGTTGTGCTCAATAATAGATTCATCAAACCGAGGCTTTTCCCTCAGCGAGTAAATCCGAAACTGCCGTATAAGAATATGCACTCTCTCATAAATTATCTGAAGAAAATCATTCCCACTGAGCTTTATGATCAGATCGTGCAGATCCGTATCTACTTCAATATAAGCAGAAAGATCATTTCTTTCATAGTCTCTGTTCAGCATATCCAGACACTCTGTAAGCTTTTCAGAAGCTTCTTCCGTAAGATTACTTGACAGCCTATCTATGGCATAGTTTTCCAGGAGAATCCTCAGTTCGATAATTTCGTCAATGTCCTTCGGTGTAAATTCCCTGACAAAAACTCCTTTATTTGGAACCTCAACCAGAAGACCATCGGAAACCAACTGATGAAGGGCCTCTCTCACCGGGCTTCTGCTGACAGAAAACTGTTCCGCCAGTTCCTTTTCCTGCAGCCATTGTCCCGGCTTATACTCTCCGTTGCATATAGCCTCTTTTAATAACTCATAAATTTGTGCACGTATTGTATTTATAATCTTCGGTTTCATTATCTGACTCCTATTCCATGCATCTTTAAAACAGTATATAAAACAAAGGACATGAAACCACAAAGAAAGATG
>JAJQBI010000081.1 GCA_021203365.1 Clostridiales bacterium | reverse complement strand
ATATTAGGATGGCGAGATTCCTTTGCTGCCTTAATCAACGCTAAAAAAACACAAGGAATGGAATGCTATGAGGGAGAATAACAGAGCACGGGCTTTTCGAAAGACCCGAAAAACCAGGAAAACAAAAAATGATTCTGTGAGACACGGTCTTATACCTGCGGCCTTATGCGGATTGTTTGCTGTCTGTCTTGCTGTCGGCATCAGCAGTGTATCGGAAAACACAGACAGGGTTTACGCTTCCGCGGAGGCCACGGAGGGAGATTCCGAATCCACGGCACAGGACGATCTTCCCACCGGAATTTCCGGTGTGGTTTCCGGCGTCGAGGCGACGCCGTCGGCCGGAAGTACGGTGGAGCGAATCGGTACCTCCGGGGAAAATGTGATGATTGGACAGCGCGTCTCCACTGTGAGTGAGAATGTGACCGGTTTTGATGTGAGTGACTCTCTGGACAGCGTTGTGGACACGCTGGACGGCGTGGCTATCAGCCTGGCTCAAAGCGCAAACATGATGTCAGACAGTGATTATGAGGTACTGCTGCAGATTGTGGAAGCCGAGGCAGGAACGGAAGATGTTAAAGGGCGCGTGCTTGTGGCCAATGTGATTATGAACCGGGTAAAAAGTGAGAATTATCCGGATACGGTGACCGACGTGGTTTTTCAGGAAGTAAATGGCGTCACGCAGTTTTCCCCTACGGAGGATGGGCGAATCTATTCCGTCACGGTTACCGATGAGACCAGGGAGGCTGTTAAACAGGTTTTAAATGGGACAGATTATTCGGAGGGAGCTCTTTATTTCATACAGAAGGACAGCGCGGAGCAGGATGGAATCGACTGGTTTGACCAGAATCTGCAATACCTTTTTAAACATGGAGTCCATGAGTTCTATACAGATCCCGATGTGGACAGTGAAGCCGTGACCATGGTTTCAGCGGAGGAAGAGTAAGTGCGGTAAATATAAAACAGACCCGGATACAAATGACCGGGTCTGTTTTTGTGTTTACCGATTGTTGATTGCGGTTACCAGAGCGTCAATGGAAGCCCGGATGATATCCGCGTCCACACCGGCGCCCCAGGAGAGAGAGCCGTCCGGCTTTCTGATTCCCACATAGGCGATGGCCTTGGATTTTGAACTCCTCTCAAGGGCGTGCTCCTGGTAGGTCTCAAGAGAATATTTCAGCTCATAGGCCTTTTTGAGAGCATTGCTCACCGCGTCCAGACGCCCGTTTCCCGTGGCCTCTGTGACAATGGTTTTGCCCCGGAAGGAGGAGGTTACCTCTGTGGAAATGCCGCCGCCGTCCTTCTGTTTAAAATGTACCTCCTGGATGCTGTAGGGCTCTGTGACATTTTCAAAGGTAGACTTGAACAGGGCATAAATTTCCGCCGGATAAAGCTCTTTGTGCTTGTGATCGGAGACCGCCTTGGCGGCGTATCCCATGGCCTCCCGCATTTTTGGCGGAAGGTTCAGGCCGAATTTTGTCTCAAGAATATAGCCCACGCCGCCCTTGCCGGACTGGCTGTTGATACGGATGACATCTGCGTCGTAGTTTCGTCCCACATCCTTTGGATCGATGGGAAGGTAAGGTACGGTCCACTGAGAGAGATTTTTTTCTTCCCGCCAGTGCATGCCCTTTGCGATGGCATCCTGGTGAGAGCCGGAAAAGGCGGCAAAAACCAGGGCGCCGCTGTAGGGGCTGCGCTCATCCACCTTCATTCCCGTGCATTCCTCGTAAACCTCGCAGATGTGAGGCATATCTGAAAAATCAAGGCAGGGATCCACGCCCTGGGAATACATATTCATTCCAAGAGTAACGATATCCACATTACCGGTGCGCTCTCCGTTTCCGAAAAGGGTGCCTTCGATCCGGTCCGCGCCGGCCAGAAGTCCCATCTCGGAGTCGGCCACACCGCAGCCCCGGTCATTGTGGGGATGAAGGGAGACCACTACATTTTCCCGGTATTTCATATTTTCGCACATATATTCAATCTGGCTGGCATAGACATGGGGCATGGAATGTTCCACCGTCACCGGAAGGTTGATGATCGCCTTTTTGTCCGGTGTGGGTTTCCATACGTCCAGAACCGCGTTGCAGACCTCCAGGGCATATTCAGGCTCAGTCCCGGTAAAGCTTTCCGGGCTGTACTCAAACCGGAAATTTCCTTCCGTCTCATCGGCCAGGTCCTTTAACAGTTTTGCGCCATCCACGGCGATTTTCAGGATTTCTTCCTTGGATTTTTTGAAAACCTGCTCCCGCTGGGATACGGAGGTGGAGTTGTATACGTGTACAATTGCCCTGGGGGCTCCCTTTACCGCCTCAAAGGTTTTGCGGATGATATGCTCTCTGGCCTGGGTCAGCACCTGGATGGTGACATCGTCGGGAATCAGATTCTGCTCGATCAGGGTGCGCAGGAAGGTGTATTCCGTCTCAGAGGCCGCGGGAAAGCCCACCTCGATCTCCTTAAAGCCAATATTTACAAGGAGCTTGAAAAATGTGATTTTCTGTTCAAGGCTCATGGGTATGACCAGGGCCTGATTTCCGTCCCGGAGATCTACGGAGCACCATACGGGTGCCTTGTCAATGGCGTCCTTCTCCGCCCATTTCATACATTTTACCGGGGGCATGTAATACTGACGTCTGTATTTTTTTGCGTCCATCATTTCTGAATCCTCCTTAAATATAACGTTTGATTGAAGCGACAAAAGTTATTTTGTCACTATGATTGTCATTTGTATCATTTCATTTTCAACATAAAAAATCTTCCGGCTCTGCATCAGATGCAAGAGACGAAAGACGAAAATGTCCTGCGCGGTACCACTCTTTTTCATGAATGAATTCACACACTTACGGGATACGGAACGCAGGCGCGTCCTTATATCCTCTCCAGATAACGGTGGATACCGTCTGCGTCTACTCTCCATATGCGGATTTCGGGCAGATGCTCGGAGGCGAGTTCCACATTTCCCTTCCGCTGTCTCGCACCACACGACAGCTCTCTGTGCTCCGGTCCCTGTGTACTATTCCTCTTCACAGCATGTTTCTATATTTATCTGCTGATTACAAGATTAACATGTTGCGTTCAGTTTGTCAATCTTAAATTATCCTGAAAGTTCCGGACGGCGGTTTCGCGGACGGTCCGCAGGTGAATCTGCGAGTATATCCCCGTTTTCGCCGTCCGCAATTCCCACAGGATCCGATGCAGTCCGGCACGCTGTTTCATGGCAGAAGTCATCCTTCTGTCTGAAAATGATGCCTGGCAGCTTCTTCCTCCACAAGACGGATGGTCTCCTCCGAGGGATTGGAAATCACCGCGCTTGTAACCACCTCACAGGGCGGATTGCTTTTTACGCTGTCCACGGCGGCGGTAACCGCAGCCACATCCCCGCTGAGAAATACGGTGGCATGTCCCCCGCATTTCGTATGCCAGGTCTTAAAAGAAACCTCGGAGGTCTTAAGCATCTGATCCACCACCACAATGGCGTTGCTGCTTCCCAGTACCTCTACTAAGCCAAAAGCTCCATAAGTCATATTTACCCCTTTCCCGGCCATACCGGAATACGATATTATGATTGAAGCGACAAAAGGTATTTTGTCGCTATGATACTCGGATTTCCTCCGCACTTCGTGCTTCCGAAATCCTGACAACATTCGAAATCCGCTCATTTTTCTGCGAAAAATGGCTACTTTCCCCCACAGGGCGCCTACGGTTTCATGTTGTGCGGACCCCAATCTCATGAATACCGATGCAAGCATCTGCATTCATGACCTTTGGTCCCTTGTATCATATTATTTGTTGATGGTCATTGCCAGTGCGGTCTCCGTATCGGCGGTGGGAGAGGCGATGACGGTATGTGATACAAGCCTGCCATAGGGTTCGCCTGCTGCGATCGCAGCCTCCACAGCTGCAGTTACGTCTGAGACGGAACCGCGTATCTTCACACATGCGCCGCTCTTCAGACGATTCCTCTCTACGCTCTGGATCTTTACATTCGCGGTCTTGGCCGCCGCGTCAAGGGCTACAAAGCAGGCAACCAGAGTGTCCATCTCAAAAACCCCCACTGCCATGCCGCTGTAATTCTCTGCCATAAGTAACCTCCCGTATTCAAATTCTGTACTCATTATATCGTCAAAACCGCTGAATTACAATAGAAAAATTGACAAACACAAGAAATACGCGTAAAATCATGGACAGTGACTATATCTGGTATAAAATCTGTAAATGGTATATCGGCTCAGGAGGATTAAGAGGAAATGAAATTGATACATTCTCATCAGACGGATTTTTCTACCGGCAGTGTTTACCGGAATATAATGGAGGTGGCTGTGCCCATGATTTTTGCCCAGCTGCTGAATCTTCTGTACAATATTGTGGACCGCATTTTCATCGGCCGCATTCCGGAGGTGGGCGCTACCGCGCTGACAGGAGTGGGGCTTTGTTTTCCCATTATCACACTGATCACGGCTTTTACATATCTGTTCGGGAATGGGGGTTCCCCGCTGTTTTCCATGGAAAGAGGCCGGGGAAATACGGATGAGGCGGAGAAGCTTATGGGAAATACCTTTGTGATGCTTCTCGCAACGGGACTGGTTCTGATCATCGTCGGCCTGCTTTTTTACAGACCGATCCTCTATCTTTTCGGGGCCAGCGATGTGACCTTTCCCTATGCCTCCAGCTACATCCGGATTTATCTTCTGGGGACGCTGTTTGTCATGATTTCCCTGGGAATGAATCCTTTCATCAATGCCCAGGGCTTTGGGGAAATGGGAATGCTCACCGTACTGCTGGGGGCGGTTCTGAATATTGCACTGGATCCTCTGTTTATTTTTGTCTTCCATCTGGGTGTACGAGGAGCGGCGCTGGCTACAGTTTTTTCCCAGTTTGTCTCCGCCGCCTGGGTGATCCGTTTTCTTACGGGAAGGCAGGCGGTGATCTGTCTGAAAAAAAGCGCCTTTAAAATATCCGGGGAGAGGGTCCTTCGGATTATGAGCCTTGGAATGTCCGGCTTTTTTATGGCCTTTACGAACAGTCTGGTACAGGTGGTGTGCAACGCCACACTGCAGCGATGGGGCGGAGATACCTATGTGGGAGTGATGACGGTCCTGAATTCGGTCCGGGAAATCTTTACCATGCCGGTGCAGGGCTTCACAGGAGGAGCTTCCCCTGTCATAAGCTTCTGTTACGGCGGAAAAATGTATGATAAGATAAAAAAATCCATCTTTTTTGTCACTGCGGTGTGTGTGATCTATACCTTCGTCGGCTGGGGAATCCTGAGACTGTTTCCGGAATTTTTCATCCGGATCTTTAATGACAGCGGGGAAATGCTTGCGGCGGGAGTGCCGGCTCTGCACATTTATTTCTTTGGATTCTGCTTTATGGCTTTGCAGTTCACAGGACAGAGCGTTTTTGTGGCTCTGGGAAAATCCAGGCGCGCCACCTTTTTCTCCCTTTTCCGCAAGGCTGTGATCGTAACCCCGCTGACAATTCTGCTGCCTTATCTGGGAGGACTGGGAACGGACGGTGTTTTCTGGGCTGAGCCCATATCAAATCTGGTGGGAGGATGTGCCTGTTTTATTACCATGCTGGTGACGATTCTGCCGGAGCTTGACCCGCGGGAAGGCGCACAGGCCGGACATGATTCCTTACGTGAGAAGAAGGAACCGTGAATTGCCGGGTAAGATGTCTGTTGCGGAAACAGAAACCCTGTGGTAGAATATGAAAAGATTTGCGTGAACGAGAGAGGAGACAACCATGGCGATTTTTCGAGCATTTCAGGCAGTTCGTCCGGTACCGGAAATGGCGGGGCGTGTGGCGGCCCTTCCATATGATGTGGTAAGCCGGCAGGAGGCAAAAGAGATTGGGGACAAGAACCCGGATTCCTTTTTGCATGTGGACCGGGCGGAGATGGATCTGGACCCGTCTGTGGATCTTTATGACAGCCGGGTTTATGAAAAGGCAAGGGAAAATCTGGACCGGCTTGTGGAAAATGGTACAATGCTCCAGGACGAAAAGCCCTGTTATTATATTTATGAGCTGAGCCGAAAAGGAAAAACCCAGACCGGCCTTGTGGGCGTCAGCTCCCTGGACGATTACCTGAACGGTGTAATCAAAAAACACGAACTGACCCGGGAAGACAAGGAGATGGACCGCATCCATCATGTGGACGTCTGCGACGCCAACACCGGGCCGATTTATCTGGCCTGCCGCTATCCGGCCAGGCTGCTGAAAATAATGAAGGACTGGAAAACCGAACATCTGCCGGTTTATGATTTTGTGGCGGAGGATGGAGTGGCGCACCGCGTATGGATGATTGACGGGGAAAATGAGATCCGGGAGATCCGCAGAATGACAGAGGGCATTTCTGCGGTTTATATTGCAGACGGACATCATCGGGCGGCCTCCGCTGTGAAGGTTGGATTAAAGAGAAGACAGGAGAATCCGGAGTATACGGGTGAAGAGGAGTTTAATTATTTCCTCTCGGTAATGTTTCCCTTTGATCATCTTACCATCCTTCCCTATAACCGTGTGGTTCGGGATCTGAACGGTCTGACCGGGAAGGCTTTCCTGGGAGCTGTGAAATTTAATTTTGAGCTGATGGCCGTGGGACATTTCCCCTGTAAGCCGGTGGAGCGCCACTGCATGGGAATGTATCTTCAGGGGGAATGGTATCATCTGAAGGCCTGGCCGGATGTGTATGAAAAGAAGGACCTGGTAGGGCAGCTGGACGTGTCCGTCCTTCAGGAACGAATCCTGGGTCCGGTTCTTGGAATCCGGGATCCCCGCACCGATGAGAGAATCCGGTTTGTGGGAGGGAGCCATAAGCTTCGGGAGCTTGCGGCCATCGCGGATGAAACCGGCGGCGTGGCCTTTGCCATGTTCCCCACATCCATGGAGGAGCTGATGCCCATCGCGGATGCAGGGGAGCTGATGCCGCCCAAGTCGACGTGGTTTGAACCGAAACTTTTAAGCGGACTTTTTATACACAGGCTTTCCTGATGTTGTTGTAGCTTCACACAGTCCATTATCCTGAAATCGCAAAGTTTATTATTCATTGAGGGGAAAAAGGCTGGAATTAAAATCGGATAAGAAAAAGGCTTTGAAAGAGAAATCCTTCGAAGCCTTATTGTTATACTACAGAGTAAAGAGGAAGCGCCTGTAAGGGGGAATTTTAAAGTAGAAGAATAATCTGGTGAAATAGAAACAAATAGCGTACGGAAGCATAAAAACTTCTGCAGTGACTGGAAACAGAAAGTAATTGACGAAAAGCGGTCCGTTGCGTTATATTTTTACTTGATCACACTTTAAGGGAGCTTGAAATGGCGATATACAGTAAGGGAAATGAGACAAAAAAAAGGTTTATCCTTGTGACATACAGAATGTTATGTGAGAGGGATGCTTCCGATCTAACTGTGCGTGAAATAGCGAAAGAGAGCGGCTGTTCGGCAGCAGCTTTGTATAAATATTTTGACGGGCTGGAATACCTGATCACCGTGGCTTCTGTTCGGTTTCTGGAAGAGTATATGATGAAATATGCAGAATTACTGGACAGTGATGAGGATTTCCTGGAAATCTATATCCGTGGCTGGGAGCTCTTTAATCATTATGCATTTGAGCGTCCGGATATTTACTATCGATTATTCTGGGGGAAGGACAACAGCGTTTTCAGCATGGCGTTTCAGGACTATTTTGAACTGTTTCCCATACGCGGGTCAGAAAAATACACGGCATACTATTATACTCTGTTGTTTGATGATAATATGCAGGAACGAGATTTTGTGGTTCTGCGGCGTCTGGAGAACATGGGACGGATGAGCGGTGAGGACGCCCGGTATTTTAGTTATACGAATCCTCTGATTGTAAGGGGAATGCTGGAGGATTCCATGGAACTGGAAGTCACAGGGAAACAACAGTTGGAGAACTTATGTAATCAATTACTGCGAAAAAATATGGAAAAAATAACGAAAAAATTTTGACCCTGGCACGAATCTGCACAAGGGTCTTTTTTTGAATAAAAAAGTGAACGCATTCACTTTTTTCTTGACATCAGGATGATAAGGAAGTAAAATATATTATATAAAAAGTAAACGTGTTCACTTTTGAGAAAGGAGAGGGAACGTATGGCAGACAGAAATCGGCCGCTCAGGCTGGGGATGCACACCTACACGCTACATTTTTTTGGACTTGGGGAGAGTTGGGGGTTTGGAAAGGACTATTATTTTGAACAGGTCATGTCTCTGTATGAACTGATGGAACGGGCAGAGGCGTGGGAGTTGGATGGGCTGCAGATCACGAAAGTAGATCTGCTGGCGTCGGGGGCAGAGGATCCGTTCTCGAAGGAAAACCTTCATAAAGTTGCAGAGGCGGCTCAGGAACATGGTCTTTTTCTGGAATTTAATTCCTCGTTTCATGCGGGGAGTGACTCCAGAGTAAACTGTACGGTAAAGGAAGCGCTGGAGATCGGGCATGAGCTGGGAGCGGAGCTGGTAAAATTCAGTCTGGATATTGTAAGGCCAAGAGAACTCTACGGATCCTGCATGCATCCGGAAGTGATGCGTCAGCTGGCAGACCGTTATGAAAACTTCAAAAATGCAATTCCTTTAATCGAAGAGTATGGCATGCAGATTGCGATTGAAAACCATACGGATACTTTTGCCGATGAGATTCTGTGGATTGTGAAGAAGCTGAATCATCCTCTGATCGGCACATGCGTTGACACAATGAACCCTCTGCAGGTTATGGAAAATCCATATGACGTCATGAAACGTATGCTGCCGCGGGCGTATTGCTGTCATTTCAGCGACGATATGATCGTGGTGGATCCGCTGGGTGTTCATGACGTTGGCGCTGCGCATGGACAGGGATCGATGGATTGTCCGGGAATGATATCGCAAATTCGGGAACTTTCTTCGATGGATAAGATTATTTTTGAAAATGAAATCGCATTTCGGCATCTTGACGAGCCAATAGAGGAAGCCAGGACACGTGAGCTTCAGGCCTGTGAGGAGAGTGTGAGATATTTGAGAAATGAATTAAAACTTGGTGTTCGAAATCGTTGAGCGAGTATAAGGAGGAGAAAAATGTCAGCAGAACAGAGAATCCACGCTGCCGCCATGCAGATTATGAGTGAAGTAGGTGTGAATTTTAACAACAAAGAAGCATGCGGAATTCTTAAGGCAAACGGAATCCGCGTTGAGGGCAGCACGGCATATTTTACGGAGGAACAGGTCATGCATTGGGTGAGGATGGCTCCGGAGTCTTTCACTATCTATGCGCGCAACCCGAAGTACGATATGGTTGTTGGAGGAGATCATGTAAATCCGGCGGCCACCTATGGCTGTGCTTTCATTGATGACTGGGAAGGAAACCGCCGCCCGGGCACAATGGAGGATTTCATCAAATGCGTAAAGCTGATCCATGCGGAAGAAATCTATGATATTAACGGGGGAATTCTGATTCAGCCCTCAGATGTGGAGGAAAAGAAGGCTGCGGTGGAAATGTTCTACGGAGCAGTCTCTCATTCTGACAAAGCGATCATGCTTCCAACCGGATTTAAAAATGAAATGGAGCTGATTCTGGAGGCCAGCTGTGAGCTGTTTGGCGGAAAGGAAGCGTTGGCGCAGAAGCCGCGTATGATTGCGCTTATCAATACTGTTTCTCCGCTTACTCTGGATGAGAGAATGCTGGATTGCCTGATGTTGCTGGCAAGATATGGCCAGCCCGCGATCCTCTGTCCGGCTACGATGCTGGGCGCCACCGGTTCCATCTCCATGGCAGGAAGCCTGGCCAGCGGCACGGCGGAGGATCTGGCAGGTATCGTTCTGGCGCAGATGATCCGTCCTGGAACACCGGTAGTCTTTGGCATTCAGTCCACTGCGGCGGATATGCGCGGCGGGATCACTTTCGCGTGCGCGGCTCCGGAAGGGACAAAGATGCAGGGCTTTGCGGCGAAGATGGGGAAGTTTTACGGACTTCCGTCCAGGGGAGGCGGCTGCCAGACAGACGCCATCCGCATCAACTGTCAGGCCGGTTACGAGTCCATGCTGACCTTTTCCTCCGCATACCGTCATGGCATTAATATGGTGATGGAGGCTGGTGGGGTCATGGACAGTGTGAATGCCACTTCGTTTGAGAAAATGGTGGTGGATTTTGAGATTATCCGCCAGGTGAAAGAGAGTTTCAAACCGGTTGAGGTGAACGAGGAGACGCTGAACCTGGAGGAGATCAAGGAGATTGGTCATGACGGCACCTTTGTCACTGCGGAGTCCACCATGGACAATTATATGGATCTTTACTCCCCGAAAGTGGGGCCGCGCACTGGCAAAGAAGAGGATTATTTTAAAAAAGGCATTGACAGGGAGATGGAACGGCTTCTTAAGAAATATGATACAGAAAGGCCACAGCTTGACGAAGAGGTGAGAACCCGCATGGAAACAATTCTTGCAAAAGCGGATGTGACGGCGGAAGAGTTTGAGAAGATCAGGACAATGTAGAGCGGAGGATACCGATATGAGGATTACAGGGGGAAAACGTTGGTTTGTCGTGGCACTGTGCGCCCTGATGGCAGGCGTCATGGTGTATGTGCCATTTCTGAGATACAGTTATTATGACCAGATGTGTATTTTGTTTACAGAGTATAAACAGGTGGTATCGGCAGACACTGTGAACAGCTTTATTGGGAACTTTGGCATGGCGTTCGGTATTGTATCGATGCTGGGATACCCGTTTGGAGGTATCTTCGCGGATCGTTTCAGCGAGAAATGGCTTCTGATTGCAGGAGGGGGGCTGATGGGCGTCTGTTCCTTCTGGTTCGGAATGGTGCCGGGAAAAATGGCAATCATTGTCATCCACCTTTTGTACGGCGTGGGGACGAGTTTTATGATCTGGTCCGCGTATTTAAAGCTCACCAGAAAAATGGGAAATGCCGGGGAACAGGGGCGGATGTTTTCCACCTCGGAATTTGTCCGCGGCGTGTTTGGAACTCTGATCGGCTTTGCGGGCGTGGCGCTTCTTGGAAGAGCGGCTCTTCCTTCGGGAGAACTGGATCCGGAGATCCTTGGACTCCAGTGGAGAAATCTGATGTTCTTGAGCGGAGCGCTTTTCTTTCTGTTTGCGCTGCTGGTATTTTTCTTTGTGCCTTCAGACGTAATCGGCGCGGAGACGGCTTCTGATGAAGCGCAGAAAAGCTTCAGTCTTGTAAATGTGATAAAGGTACTGAAAATGCCGGGCACCTGGCTGATTTCATTGCTGATTTTCTGCTGCTTTTCCTTCACGTCCGCCGGAAATGGATATCTGAGCGCCTATACGGTCAATGTTCTGGGAATTTCTGAAACGCTGGCAAGTACCTTTGCCGTGGTCCGGAATTATATTATTGCGGCGCTTATGACTTTCGCCATCGGCTTTGTTTCGGATAAAATCGGTTCCAAGTCAAAGACGCTGGGGATCTATCTGGTAATTGCTTCTATTCTCGGCGTGGCGCTGATTGTAACCAAGAGCGCGGTCATTCTGTGTATCATGGTTTCCTTCCTGTTTGCCATTGTTTACACCGGTATGCGTGGGATCTATTTTGCGACGCTGAACGAGGTTGGGATTCCGCTGTCCATGACTGGGATTGCCACAGGAATTATTTCCATGCTCTGCTATCTGCCGGATGTCTATTTTGCAAGGCTGGCCGGGTTCTGGATCGATACCTTTGGAAATAAAGGATACGATTATATCTGGTATTGGGCAATTGGATGCGGAATCCTCGGTATTTTAGTGGCATGGCTGACATATCGCTATTCAATAAAACTGGAAAAGGGAGGAAAATAAACCAGACAGTCAGGGGGTGTTTGGATGTCTGGAATTTATCTGGTAGCATCAGTGGTGCTTGTGCTCATGGATCTGGTAGTCTGCTTCGTCATCGGGCTTCGAACGAGAGGCGGTGCGGAAAATGTGGAAGAGTATTTTATTGGCGGGAAAAAGACGGGTACGGTGCTTCTGTTCCTGACCGCATGGGCAAGCTTCAGCGGTGCGGGAAATTTTATTGGTCAGGCGGGACGCGGAGCAATGTACGGCGTCAGCGCCTACTGGATGTGGCTGGGAGAGGGCTTTCTGGGAGGTATCCTGATGGGGTATCTCCTGGCTCCATATCTGTCGCAGTTTAAATATCTGTCGATGCCGCACTATATTTCGGATTATCTTTTTGGCGGCGACACACAGATCCGCAGAGTCGGTGGTGTGGCCGCATTGATGCCGAATGTGGTCTGGCCGGGAACGCAGATTATGGGTGTCTCTTATGTGTTGCAGCAGGTGCTCGGTATTGATTATCGTGTTGCCGTGCTGGTGTGCGGTGCCGTGTTTGTATTTTATACCGTCAGTGGAGGTGTGAAAGCAGTTATCTATGCGGACGCGGTACATGGGACGATTCAGATGATCTTTGCGGCCTGTGTAATCTGGTTTGGACTTAGACTCTTTCATTTTGACATTGGCTGGCTGGGAGAGCAGATTGTGCAGATAGACCCGACAAAGTGGGATCTTTTTGTGGATAAACCAATCGCCATTCTTTCCAGCTTTCTGACAGGTCTTGTGGGAGCAATCTCGAATCCGATCTTCTGGAACCGTGCGTTTGCCTCGAAAGATGTTCAGACGGCAAAGAAGGCATATGGCGTGACTTTTTTCATGAATATCATTCTGGTCTTTCTGATGATTCTTCTGGGGATCGTCTCCCTGTTGTTTGCGGATCAGGGGGATCAGGCGTTGGTATGGCTGATCCTGAATAAGATGCCGGTATTCTGTGGCGTGATTCTGGCGGAAAGCGTGCTGGCAGCCTGTATGTCCTGTGCGGATACGCATCTCAACTGCGCGGCGGCAAATGTAGTGTCGGATATCATAGATCCGGAAGGAAGGCTGGACGGTGTCACCAGTGTAAAATACGCGAAAATCGCCACATTTTGCGCCGGAGCCATCGCCATTGTCTCCACTCTTTTCGGGGATTCCATCTATGCGCTGGGAACCTATGGATATACGGTCTGCGGCGGCGTACTGATCCCTGCATTTGTCATCGGACTGATCTTTCGCGACCGGAAACAAAAGGAATTTCGTTCCAGAATGAGTGTGACCGCGGCCAAAATTGGTATGGCACTTGGTGTGGCTGTCGCGATTCTCTTTGAAATTGTCCCGCAGTTTTATGATATTTTCGGTGGGGGTGTAATTCCGGCGATTACCTGGACTTCCGTCGGCATGCTGATTGCAAACCGCTTTTGCAAAGATCAGACGTGGACGGAGGTTGCCCGACAATAGATTGTTCAGGTTAGGAGATAATGTGGTTTGACCGGAGGTGGCAAGGCCTCCGGTCAAACAATTTTCCCTGAAAAGCTAGTTTTGGGAGATGTTTTTGGGAAAGCTTTTGGGGAACCGGTTTTGTTTGCGTGAAATTAAATGGTGCTAAGATGGTAGTTTTTTGAATACAATCGAAAGTAAGGTGCAATGCACCAAAGTTTCGATTGACGGAAACTGAGGAATCAGATGCCAGATTGTATATGAAAATAACAATACGGGCAGGAGGTGCCAATGGAAAAATATATTAAACGTGACCGCTATCTTACCCAGTTAATTAATAGAAAAGAAAACGGGCTTGTAAAGGTGATTACCGGCATAAGGCGATGCGGCAAGAGTTTTCTGTTGTTTAATTTGTATTATGACCACCTGATCAGCGAGGGCGTTCCGGAAGACCATATTATCACCATTGCACTGGATGACGATATGAACGTGGAATATCGAAATCCAACAGAACTGTCAAAGTATGTTCGTTCAAGAATC
>JAJQBI010000046.1:20772-50022 GCA_021203365.1 Clostridiales bacterium | reverse complement strand
TTATTAGCAGAGGTCCCCGCGGAAAAGTGTCCGCTTTAGGTTCTCTTAGGAGGCGGTCGCTCTATCCAGCTGAGCTACGGAAACGTATATCCACGATGTTGATTGTACTATAGATTCGCCCAAAAAGCAAGAATAAGATTTGCGATTTTCCTTACACCTATGAGTCATTTTGCATACGACAGAATAAGATTCGCAATTTTGTTTACGGTTTATTATATACAAAGCCGACTTTGAGCAGGCAGAACTATGGTTTTAAATCCGGCTGTTATTGTGATTTGTGAATACAAAGATCACATTCTTCTCCATGTGCGTTAAGGATTCCGATAGCCTGAAGATAGGAATATATAGTTATGGAGCCAACAAACCGCATGCCGCGTTTTTTCAGGTTTTTTGAGACGGTGTCGGAAAGGGGGGAGGTTGTGCGCAGGTGGTAATCCTCGACAATGGTTTTACCGTTGGTAAAGCCCCAGATATACGCATCAAAGGATCCGAACTCTTTCTGAATATCTCTGAAAACGTGACTGTTGTCAATGGCTGCCTGGATTTTGCGGCGATTGCGAATGATTCCCGGGTTATTTAACAGTTCCGCACATTTGGTTTCATCATAGGCGCAAACTTTGTCAAGGTCAAATCCGTCAAAGGCGGAACGAAAATTTTCGCGTTTGTTCAGTATGCACTCCCAGGAGAGACCGGCCTGAAAGCATTCCAGAATCAGCAGTTCATAGAGCTTCTGGTCGGAATGTTCAGGTACGCCCCACTCTTCATCATGATAACGGACGTAGAGTGGATTTTTCATATTTACATAGTTACAGCGGTGATTTAAATTCATGAGCATGTTCCTCTGTGTTGACTGGTTTCCTTTTTCTGCCATGGCTTTTTTCTTCCAACAGCGTTACATTATAATATAAAGTTCCTTATGTCAATAGATTTCGGATATACGAAAAAATCAGTGTTGCTGAATAGGAATAAATCCGTCGGCGATTCCGTAAAAATCAGATTTTGCGTGAATTTTGTTCCGGTCTGTGTTATGTCTGAATTCGGGTGAGGAAGCGGGAAAAGTCCTTTCGGCCGCCTGAAAATGAATCCTGCGAATAAATTTACTTCTTTTACAGATACTACATACAGGAGACAGTACAGCAAACGGAGGAAATTTTATATGAAAGCTACAGGAATTGTGAGGAGAATCGATGATCTGGGACGGGTGGTAATTCCCAAGGAGATCCGCAGGACGCTCCGGATCAAGGAAGGGACGCCCCTGGAAATTTATACAGATCGGGAAGGTGAAGTTATTCTGAAAAAGTATTCTCCCATTGGGGAGTTAAGTGTTTTTGCAAAGGAGTACGCGGAAGCTCTGTCTCAGACGACGGGAATGGTCTCCTGCATTACGGATCACGATCAGGTTGTGGCAGCGGCCGGAGTCGGGAGCCGGGAATTTGCCGGAAAGGAGATAAGCCGTGAGCTGGAGGAGGCAATCGCTGAGCGTGAGTGGAAGTGTGCCAATGGCCGGGAAAAAAGGAAAATTCCGGTCGTTACGGAACAGCAGGGCGATCCTTATTCACAGGTGATTCAGCCCATTATCTGTGCGGGGGATACAATTGGCGCGGTTCTTCTTATGGGAAAATCAGAAAAGGATGTAATGGGGGAAGCACAGAAAATGCTTGTTCAGACGGCGGCGGGATTTCTTGGAAAACAGATGGAATCATAGTCGGTTTGTGGATATAAAAGTCCTCCCTCTTTTTCGTCTCTGTAAAAAGAAGGAGGACTTAAGGTTCATCAGAAATGGTCAGTGAAACATATCCAGAGATTTTTCACTCATTTCTTCCAGGAGTTCCTTTTTCATGTCGAAGAGCTGCTGGGAAAGATCTACATAGACCTTCTGAGGGTTGGTGAAACGCCGTGACTCATCCCACAGAGTATTCTGTTCTTTCTGACAATATTCCCGAAGCTCCATTACAGACGGAGAATCGTAGACGCGGCGCCCCTCTTTTATGACTGGAACAAGAAGCTCGCGTATCTCGTAAGTCCCTCCCAGAATTTTTGTCTTTTTCCAGGTTTCGTTGGGGTCAAAAATGACCATGGTCTGTTCCGGGTTGAATTTTTCATTTGTCAGGCAGATCAGGTCTGCTTTGATTTTGCCGGTGGATTTGCTGTAGATCCGATATACGGTCTTGTCCCCGGGATTGGTTACTTTCTCGGAATTCTCCGAAAGTTTGATTTTCGGAATAAATTCGCTGCTGCTGGCGTCTTTTACTGCGGCGAGCTTATATACGCCGCCGAAGGCCGGATTGTTGTCGGAGGTGATAAGCTTGGTACCCACGCCCCAGGAGTTTATTTTTGCGTCCTGTCCCTTCAGGCTCTGGATCAGATATTCGTCCAGGTCGCTGGAGGCGGAGATGATCGCGTCGTCAAAGCCTGCTGCCGCCAGCATTTTGTAGGCTTCCTTGGAAAGATAGGCAAGGTCGCCGCTGTCAATCCGGATGCCATATTTTTTCAGCGGAATGCCCTCCTCTCTCATTTCCTCAAAGACGCGGATCGCGTTGGGCACTCCGGATTTCAGCACATCGTAGGTATCCACCAGGAGCGTGCAGGAGTTGGGATAAAGCTTTGCGTAGGTTTTGAACGCCGTATATTCGTCCGGGAAGCTCATGATCCAGGAATGTGCATGGGTTCCCAGAAGCGGTACATCGAACATCTGGCCTGTCAGCACATTGGAAGTTCCGATGCATCCGCCGATTACAGCCGCCCTGGCGCCGAAAATTCCTGCGTCCGGGCCCTGTGCACGCCGAAGGCCGAATTCCATGACTCCATCGCCCTTAGCGGCGTAGCATACACGGGCGGCCTTGGTGGCGATCAGGCTTTGATGGTTCATAATATTCAGGATGGCGGTCTCCACCAGCTGAGCCTCCATGATCGGGGCAATCACCTTTACCATAGGCTCCCGGGGAAAAATCACAGTACCCTCGGGAATTGCGTAAATGTCTCCTGTAAAGTGAAAATTGCCCAGATACTGAAGGAAATCTTCCTCAAAAATAGAAAGACTGCGCAGATATTCGATGTCTTTTTCAGAAAAGTGCAGATTTTCAATATATTCGATCATCTGCTCCACTCCGGCGCAGATGGCAAAAGCTCCATCACAGGGATTATTTCGGTAAAACATGTCAAAAATTACAGTCTGATTGACAGGATTCTTGTAATACCCCTGCATCATGGTAAGTTCATACAAATCAGTGAGCAGGGTAAGATTGTTCGCTCTCATTTTTCCTCCTTGAGATCCCGTGTCAGGGATCATTTACAGAAAGCCAGATTTTTATCCCATTTATTATAGCACATCGCAAATAAATGTAAATTTCTTTGTGACAAAAAAATAAAAAAATGCTTGCATTTTGTTTTGTGTTATTATATAATAGCATTCGTCGCAGGTGCTGCGAAGTAATTTAGGGCTATCGCCAAACGGTAAGGCAACGGACTCTGACTCCGTCAGTTCCAGGTTCGAATCCTGGTAGCCCTGCTTTGACACTCACATCCGAACTTATCGGATGTGAGTGTTTTTCTGTTTCTGTTGTAAATGCCCGGGCATTTTTTGAAGGACTCCGGGCATATGAACATAAAAAATGTTTTTTGCCGCTTCAATCATTGTATGGTGGGCTGTTGGATTACAGGATGATTTTTCCATTTATGTACGGGAAAGTTTTATAAAATCTTCAGATGGCCGGAAGGGAGAAAAATGAGTTATAGTGTCAATGGCCGGGTTCGGTTCAGTGAGACAGGAGAAGACGGAGCGCTGACGCTTCCGGGAGTACTGAATTATTTTCAGGACTGCAGCATTTTTCAGTCGGAGGATATGGAACAGGGACTGAAAACGCTGGAAAAACGAAAACGCTGCTGGCTTCTTTCCCCCTGGCAGGTGATAATAAGCCGTTACCCAGGATTTGGAGAAAAAATTGTCACAACCACATTTCCCTATGAATTTCATGGCTTTATGGGCCTGCGCAATTTTGCCATGTATTCGGAGGAGGGTGAACGGCTGGCCTGCGCCAACACGTTCTGGTCCAATATAAATACAGAAACCGGTCTGCCGGAGAAACTGACCCCAGAGGATCTGCGGGGCTATGAACCGGAACCAAAGCTTGATATGGATTATGCGCCCCGGAAAATTGCTCTGCCGACGGAATGGGAGGAGGAAGTACCATTTGCTGTACAGAGACAGCATCTGGACACCAACCATCATGTAAACAATTGTCAGTATGTCCGCATGGCAGAGGAATACCTGCCGGATGATTTCAGAGTTCGCCAGCTGCGCGTCGAGTATCGGATGCAGGCCCGTTTTCAGGATACCATCCACCCGAAGGTAAACCGTACTCCCGAAAAGATAATTATTCTGTTAAACAGTCGCGGCGGAAAGCCCTATGCGATTGTAGAATTTACAGTTTAATCATTTCTTTACAAATAAATAAAAATCCTCTGGAACCAACCCCCATACAAGTGGTACAATGTACGATAAGCAACGAATGCAGCTGCGAAGACGGACACAATACCGGTTGTTCAGTTTAAGATCAGATAGGAGTGAGGGTTATGCTTGAGAAGCTGAAGGAAGAGGTTTATAAGGCAAATATGGATCTGCCCAAATACAATCTTGTCACATTTACATGGGGAAATGTCAGCGGCATTGACCGCGAGAGCGGGCTGTTCGTAATCAAGCCGAGCGGCGTGGATTATGATAAGCTGAGTCCTGACAATATGGTTGTGGTGGACCTGGAAGGGAATCGGGTGGAGGGAGAATATAATCCTTCTTCAGATACCCCTACCCATCTGGAGCTGTATAAGGCGTTTCCGAATATCGGAGGAATCGTACATACACATTCACCCTGGGCCACCAGCTGGGCGCAGGCTGGCCGTTCCATTCCCTGTTATGGAACCACCCATGCGGATTACATATACGGACCGGTGCCCTGTGTGCGGAATCTGACGAAAGAGGAAATCGAGGAGGCCTATGAGCGGAATACAGGAATACTGATTGTTGATTATTTCAAGGACCGGGATTATGAGGCGGTTCCGGCGGTGCTCTGTAAGAATCACGGCCCCTTTACCTGGGGAAAGGACGCCCACGAGGCGGTTCATAACGCTGTGGTTCTGGAAGAGGTGGCGAAGATGGCCACCCGCTGTGAACTGATTAATCCTGAGGTGAAGCCGGCGCCCAGAGAGCTTCAGGATAAACATTATTATCGGAAGCATGGAGCGAACGCATATTACGGACAGACAAAGAAATAAAATAACAGGTAAAATAAAAAGCACTTTATACGGCGATTTCCGGGAGATCATTGCTGTATGGAGTGCTTTTTAAGACTTGAGAGCGTCCACAGAACATCAGACCCGGACTGCGCCGGGTGGATAAAGTATTTTCCGGCGGCTTTTTGGCCAGGGGATTTTGCCAGGGAGGAAAACGAAGGTGAATTTGAATATAAAGTCAGACTTTCATAGAGATATTACAGTGATCGGGGCCGCGGTTGTGGATGTCCTGGCAGAAGGGGTCTCGCCGGCGGTTTTTCAGACCGGCTCCCAGCCGGTGAGGGAGATCCGTCTTTCCTTCGGGGGAGACGCTTTGAATGAGGCGGCGGCGCTCGCCCGCATGGGGAAAAGGGCGGAGCTGATTACCAGGCTTGGATGGGACAGCGCCGGGGATCAGATTCTGGACTATATGAGGAAAGAGGGCCTTCCGGTGGACAGAATAAAAAGAGAGGAAGGCATTGAGACCAGCGTCAACCTTGTGCTTGTGGACGATAAGGGGGAAAGATTTTTTCTGACGAATCCGCAGGCAAGTCTGCGGAGATTGTCTGAGGCGGACATTGAGCCATGGCTGGAGACTGCGGCGGACATTGTCAGTTTTGCCAGTATGTTTGTGTCTCCCCAGCTGGATATTCCGGCTATGTGCCGGATTTTTCGCAAAGTAAAGGAAAAGCCTGAAAGAGTCCTGGCGGTGGATATGACAAAGGCGAAAAACGGTGAGAAATTCAGGGATATAAAAGAATTGCTCCCATACATAGATTACATATTTCCCAATGAGGAAGAGATTGCCCTGCTCACAGGAGAGAAAGACCCATATAAAAATGCCGGATATCTGATTGACGGTGGAGTTTCCTGCGCGGTGATTAAATGCGGAGGCAGAGGGTGCCTGCTGCGCACGGCAGAGGATTGTTATCGGATTCCTGCCTATCCGGTGGAAAGAGTAAGGGATACTACCGGTGCGGGAGACTGCTTTGCGGCCGGCTTTTTGTGGGGATTGTCGCAGAAAATGCCTCTGAGAGAGTGCGGTCGTTTTGCCTGCGCTGCGGCCTCCTGTTCGGTGGAGTGTCTTGGGGCGGTGGAAGGTCTTTCTTCACTGGAGAAACCTGTGAAACGTTACCGGGAAATGGCTTCCGGGAAAATTCCGCCGCAGATGGATAAAACTGTCTGAGGCGGCTTCGCTTTCAGGTATTGACAAACGAGTGCATTGGTCATAAGATAATTAAAAGCTTAACTAATTTGCTGCTTTTGGCGGATATATTTCGAAATGAGGTGAAGGAATATGAAGTGCCAGAATTGTAAAAAAAATGAAGCGGACCAGATCTTTTTTGTGAGCTGGATGGGTGTTCAGTACCAGATGGCTCTTTGTACCGATTGCCTGGAAGAGATGTGGAACCGTGCCAATTCGGCGGGACAGGCGGAGGCCTTCAGTCAATATACCGGATGGTGGCCGGGAAAACCGGAACCGCGGGATTATGGGGAACTTGTTTTTCCGGAGGAGGCGGATCCGAAACTTCGAAAGGAAAGAGAAATTGCCGCGCTTTCACTTAAGCTGGAAGAAGCGGCGGAGAGAGAGAATTACGAGGAGGCAGCCAGGCTGCGGGACAGCATTGCCCGGATCCGAAGGGAGGTTTGTCCAAGTGAAAATTGACAGAAATATTTACAGTGAGGATTCCCTGCAGATTTTTCAGGTGAGTTATCAGTTCGCGGTGTATATGAAGCATGGATTTATGGGAAGTGAGCATATGCTCTGGGCGCTGGCAAAAATGGAGGGCGTATGCTCTCAGGTGCTGCAGCGCTTTGGGGTGGATGGAGATCTGATTGAGGAATACATACGGAAATATGACCATGAGCCGGTATCTACAGGCGGAACGATGGCCGTGCAGATTTCCGGGGAAATGGATCAGGTTCTTCTGGATGCGGAATCCATAGGGAAGGAACGAGGACATGAGAGGATAGAACTGGCAGATATTTTTCTGGGAATTCTGTCCTCCATCGGAACGGCCGGAGCACAGCTTCTCCATTCTCTGGGAGTGGATATCAGGGAGATGAGAGACTCGCTTCTGGAGTCTGAGACGGCCGGTCCGGACAAAACAGCCATCCACGCGCGGCAGGAGGAAAAGGAAGAGGAGATTCTGGCGAAATATGCGCAGGATATGACGGGAAAGGCCAGGGCCGGGGAATATGATCCTGTGATTGGCCGGGAAGATGTGGTGGAGCGGATGATTCAGATCCTTTCCAGACGGACAAAGAATAATCCGGTTCTCACCGGAGAGCCTGGAGTGGGGAAGACCGCAGTTGTGGAGGGCCTTGCCTGGCGGATTGCACAGGGGCAGGTGCCGGAAAATCTGAAAAATAAACGCCTGCTTTCTCTGGACCTGACCGGAATGCTTGCCGGGACCCGGTTCCGGGGAGATTTTGAGGAACGGATGCAGGCGTTTCTGGAGGCGGCGCAGAAGGCGGGAGATGTTCTCCTTTTCATGGATGAGCTGCACACCCTGGTGGGTGCGGGAGCCGGGTCGGGGGATTCCATGGATGCGGCCAATATTCTGAAGCCGGTTCTGGCCAGGGGCAGTCTTCAGATTATCGGAGCCACGACTCTGAAGGAATACAGGCGCCATATTGAGAAGGATGCGGCTCTGGAGCGAAGATTTCAGCCGGTTTCGGTGGAGGAACCCTCTTCGGAGGAAGCAGTTGCCATTCTTATGGGGCTGAGGAAACGTTATGAGGATTTCCACGAGCTTCGGATTACAGATGAGGCGGTCCGGGCTGCAGTGGAGCTTTCCGATCGGTATATTTCGGATCGCTTTCTTCCGGATAAGGCGGTGGATCTCATGGATGAGGCAGCCTCCCGGATCCGAACCCGGAGGATGACGGCGCCGGATTCGGTACAGAGGCTGGAGATTGAAATCCGGACGGTCTGCGCGGAGAAGAAAAAGGCGGCGGGTGCCCAGGAGTATGAGCGTGCGGCTGTTCTCCGGGATCGGCAGCAGGCGATGGAAAAAGAGCTGAGGGAAAAGCAGGAAGCCTGGAAGCGGGAACAGGACGGTCAGGTGACGGCCGAAGATGTGGCAGCGGTAGTTTCCGCCTGGACCGGGATTCCTGTGACAATGCTGACCCAGGAGGAAAGTCAGAGGCTTCGCAGTCTTGAGGAAACGCTTCACAGGCGGGTGATCGGGCAGGAGGATGCGGTTTCGGCGGTTGCAAAGGCGGTTCGCCGGGGGCGGACGGGAGCTGCGGAGCCGGGACGCCCCATCGGTTCTTTCCTGTTTCTCGGGCCCACAGGAGTGGGCAAAACCGAACTTTGCCGGGCACTGGCGGAGGTGCTGTTCCAGGATGAGACCGCCATGATTCGACTGGATATGTCTGAATATATGGAACATCATACGGTTTCCAGGCTGTTTGGATCTCCGCCTGGATATGTGGGGTATGATGAAGGCGGTCAGCTTACGGAGATGGTGAGAAAGAAGCCTTACAGCATTGTCCTGCTGGATGAGATTGAGAAAGCCCATCCGGATGTATGGAACGCGCTGCTTCAGGTGCTGGATGACGGCAGACTTACAGATTCTCAGGGACGGACAGTAAGCTTTAAGAATACCATTGTGGTCATGACTTCGAATGTGGGAGCCAGGGATATCCAGGAGAAGAGGAAGACGCTTGGCTTTTTAAACAGCGGGACGGAAGATGAAGGTCCCTCCGGGGAGGAAGTCCGGGAGAAAGCGATGGATGCGGTGAAGAAAACCTTTCAGCCGGAATTTCTCAATCGTCTGGATGAGGTAATTGTGTTCCAGCCTCTCACCCGGGAAAATATCCGGGAGATCGCCGGAAATCAGCTGAAAAAACTGGAGGAAAGAATGCGGAAGCAGGGAGTGCCTCTGGTGGTGGACGACAGCGCGGTGGATTTTATTGCGGAAAAGGGCTATGATCCGGTCTACGGGGCAAGGCCTGTGAAGCGTGCGATTCAGACCTGGCTGCAGAACGCGGTAGCCGACCGGATTCTGGAGGGCGGATTTTCCGAAGAAGATAAGGTGGTTGCTGTGAGAGATGGGGAGAAAATCACAGTGAAAGTGCAGGAATGATTTCTGAAAAGATAACAGACGGGCCCGCGTATGATGCGCGGGCCCGTCTGCGCGATTCTTCAGCACAATGAGTCATAAAGCGAGTTAAAGGTTGTGAGAAGCTGGATGAGCTGGCGCATGTTCTGCTCTCCAAACTGTTCCAGAAGCTCTGTCCAGAGCTGGTCGTAGCGGCGAAGAGATTCCTCGGCGGCGGCCATGCCTTCAGGGGTGGCGCGGATGGAAAGCTTGCGGCGGTCTCTGGGGTCCGTTTCTCTGCGTATGTAGTTCTTTTTTTCCAGGGTGTTCAGAATATAGGATACGGCAGGCTTGGAGATATGAAGCTTTTCCTGCATTCTGGGAACATCCAGACTGGCGCAGGAGCAATGGCGGCAGGTTCCGGCAATATTGTGCAGAATGGCCATTTCATTCATCTGCATCTGGCACTCTACAGAAAGAGTTGCTTCCAGTTTGCGGAAATGAGCCATGGATGTGAAAAACTGTTCCCGTAAAGAATCTTCCATATCGGTTACCTGCCTTCTTGCATTTTCTGTAATGAAAGAGAACACTGGAAATATCCGGCGCTGTCCATAATCCGGGCAGCGTTTTTTCCAAAATAAATATACACCAGATTCCGGCAGGTGTAAAGAACCTGTATGGCATTTTTAAAAACCGGCAGCCTGTATGGGAAGAGTATGCCAGGCGTGAGATGCAAAGGCACAGGTTCTTCCCATCCAGGCTGTCAGAAAGCTGGCGAAGTGAAACGGTTATTCCTCCCAGGGGCGAATGCGGTAGCCGGCGCCGATTTCCCGGCAGATCCGGGCGCATTCCTCTTCCTCCTGAGGAGTGAGGGTGGTCGCTACGGTAGTCATAACCACATGAGGGACGTACTGGGTACAGACTCTGGCGAAATCCAGCATGGCTGTGTAGGACTGTTTTCCATACTTCGGGCGGACCAGCCGGAGATACTCTTCCTCATTGGGGGTATTCAGGCTGATGGATACCGTATCGATCAGTCCTTCCAGAAGAGGTTCAATGCGGGTCCGGTTGATCAGATTGCCCAGTCCGTTGGTGTTGATGCGGGTGGGCTTCTGATATTTTTCTTTGACAAAGCGGGCGGTTGCCAGGAGGTTTACCAGCGCCTCGGTGGGCTCGCCAAATCCGCAGAAAACCACCTCTTCAAAGGAGTTCAGGTCAAAATCCTTAAACGCGGCCAGCACTTCTTCCAGGGAAGGCGTATGCTCCAGCCAGAGAGAGCCGGATTCCCCCATGTGGTCCATAGTCTGGCGCAGGCAGAAGGTACATGCGCAGGGACATCGGTTGGTCAGATTAACATACAGGTTGTTGTGAACCTTATACAAAATTGTGTTCATGGTAAATTCCTTTCATAAAATGGAGATGATACAAGGGACAAAAGGTCATGAATGCAGATGCTTGCATCGGCATTCATGAGATTGGGTCCCGAACAACATGAGAAAGTAGCCATTTTTCGCAGAAAAATGAGCGGATTTCGAATGTTGTCAGGATTTCGGGAGCACGAAGTGCGGCGAAATCCGTGTATCATAGCGACAAAATACTTTTTGTCGCTTCAATGGAGATGATACAAGGGACAAAAAGGCTTTTTCTTCAAGAGGAACGGTGATCATTTTGCCAGTTTACCCAGCAGTTCCTCGAAGCATACGCCGTCTGTCAGGGGCAGGTCCAGCTCGATGGAGCGCAGGATGCATTTTTTGATAAAACGTGAGGCCTTGCGCACGGATTTCTGAAAATCCTCCCCATTCACCGCGTCCGCGGCTATGATGGCGGAAAAAACGTCTCCGGTGCCGGAGCGGGAAGTTCCCACCTTATGGGTGCGCAGGAATTTCGGCTCTCTTCCCTTCTCATAGCACAGGTTGGCGATAAACTCTCCCTGGGGAATTCCCGTGATGACGACCCTGTCCGGTCCCATGGAGCCAAGCTGCTCTGCCAGAGAAATGACCTCTGCCATATGCCATCGGCCTTCGTGGTACTGCCGGTCAGTCAGAATACAGGCTTCTGTCAGGTTGGGGGTCAGTATATCGGCATGGACCGCCAGTTTCTTCATTTCCAGGCACATTTCCGGGGTATAGGTGGAGTAGGGCTTTCCGTAGTCGCCCATGACGGGATCTACCAGGATCGTTGTTTCCGGGCGGCCGAAATCCTTCAGGAACTGGAGTACGATCTGGATCTGTTCTCTGGATCCCAGGAAACCGGTACAGATTCCGTTAAACCGGAGATCCAGCTTTTTCCATTCGTTGATATAGGGCTGCATACTTGCTGTATAGTCGTCAAAAAAGAAACTGTCAAATCCGGTATGGTTGGAAAAGATTGAGGTTGGAACCGGGCAGCACTGAATTTTCATAACCGAGATAATGGGAATAGCCACTGCCAGTGAGCAGCGGCCAAATCCGGAAAAATCATTGATGACGGCAATTTTTTTCTGATGATTGTGATTGGGTGTCATGACAGAAGCCTTTCTCTTAAAAGTGTGGGAACCTTTGCTTTTTCCAGGGCGAATCCAACGGCGTAGAAAAGAAGGATGCCAAGAACCCCCTCCAGTGTCAGCCCGGGAATCTGTGTGGCGCCGGTATAAATACTCCCATATAAAATGGAACCGCCGATAAAATAACCAAATATCATGATGGCGATGCCAGCCACGCCTGCGATGAAGGTGCGGGCGGAACGGATATGCATAATCCGGCCGCCTCTGCAGGCGATGGCGCCGATGGCCCAGCCCATAATGCCCTTGATGATCAGCGTTGGAAGAACCCATTGCGTATATCCGGTGAGCAGGTCAGCCAGAGCGGAACCGATTCCGCCGGCCAGAAGTCCGGAGACGGGGCCAAACATCGCTCCGGCCAGAAGGATGCACATGTTGCCGAGATGCATATACCCAAGAGGAATGGGAATCTGGATGGCGATGGTGGATACGCAGACCAGCGCGATCAGAAGAGCGTTCACGGTGATGTATTTTACCCTGTTTTCTTTCATAATGCAATCTCCTTTTCTTTTTTGATGTTCGTTATCATACAAAATAACTGACATGGATAAAAGAACCAATTATATAATTTTTTATGGGTACAGATAAAAACCGGTCTTTTTTTCCAGGAGTCCGCATAGAATATAGCAACCTGTGAGATTGCGGGAAGTGCGCAGTCCCGGAGATTTTGCGGGGATGCGGGAGTCGGTCCGGCCCGGGGATATGGGACAGGCCCGGGAACGGAAAAAGGAGATAGCCGGAAGCTGCCGCGGACACTGGAAAAACAGGAAAGGATTCTGTCTTTGAAAGGAGAACGTTTATGGGAAACCCTGGAATTATTTTCAGCCGGACGATTGCAGCCTTTGTGTGCTTTGTAGTGAGCCTGATTTTTGGGAAAAGAAATGCAAAAGGGCTTTCTGAAGGCATGGGTTCAGCCGGAGGAAAAGGAAGTACAGGCGATTGGACTTCGGCAGATACATTTGCGTTCCGCAAAAAAAGGAGAGAACGTCAGAGTCAGGTGATTTCCGCTGTGGGCTCTGCACCCGCGGCCCGATCCGCCCACGGACGATTTTGCAGGGAGGTCCTGTTCTGGCTGAAGGGGCCGGGGGACAGAAGCCCCACCGGCTCTGGCGGGAAAAATAAATACGGCAGTTGAAAATCTGAAGTTTTGTAGTATTATAGTGAGAGAACAAAATTGTCAGCCGGATACTCTGACTCTGCGTCGGCGCCTGGCGGGCAGATGTTTTAAAAAGATAAGGAACTGTCGCAAAATACCTTTTGCCGTATTCGTCATAGTACGCTCAGAATGAGTAAAGTATTTTGCGACAATTCCTGACCAGAAAGAAAGGATGAAACATAAGATGAGCAGCCTTACAGAGATCAGATGGCATGGCCGGGGCGGCCAGGGAGCCAAGACAGCGGCGCTGCTTCTGGCAGACGTGGCTTTCCAGACCGGAAAATATGTGCAGGGCTTTCCGGAATACGGGCCGGAGCGCATGGGAGCGCCTATTACAGCCTACAACCGGATCAGTGATACCAGGATTCGTGTCCATTCCAATATCTATGCCCCGGATTACGTGGTGGTGGTGGACGAGTCTCTTCTGGAGGCCGTGGATGTCACCAGCGGCCTGAAAAAGGAGGGAGGAATCCTGATCAATACCGAAAAAACAAAGGAAGAGGTTCTTCCCCATCTGAAGGGATATGAAGGAAAGGTTTTCCTTATTGACGCCCGGAAAGTATCCATGGAAACCATTGGAAGATATTTCCCCAACACTCCGCTTCTGGCGGCAATCGTAAAGGTGGCCGGGATCATGGATGAGGAAACCTTCCTCCGGGAAATGCGGGCATCCTTTGCCCACAAATTTGCAAGTAAACCGGAAGTGATCGATGGAAATATGAAAGCCCTTGAGATGGCATTGAAGGAGGTACACGGATGACAAGCGATCTGAGTAAATTGGGAGTGCGGGCGCCCTGGCAGGATCTGACCCGGGGAATGATTATCAGCGGCGCCGGAACCTCCAGAGAATTTAACACCGGGGAATGGTCTACCGCCAAGCCGGTTTTTATTGAGGAGAAATGTAAACAATGCCTGTTTTGCGCGCCGGTATGTCCGGACAGCTGCATTCCTGTGAAGGATAAGAAACGCGGGGAATTTGACTATGAGCACTGCAAGGGCTGTGGAATCTGCGTGAAGGCCTGTCCCTTCGGTGCGATTGAGATGGAAGGGGTGAAGTAAGATGGCAAAAAGAGATCGTTTATCCGGAAATGAGGCGGTGGCCATCGCCCTTCGGCAGATCAACCCTGATGTATTTCCGGCGTTCCCCATTACGCCCTCCACAGAAATTCCCCAGTATTTTGCCTCTTATGTGGCAAATGGACTGGTGGATACGGAGTTTATCACCGTGGAAAGTGAGCACAGCTCCATGAGCGCCGCCATCGGCGCGTCGGCCGCAGGGGCCAGAAGCCTGACGGCCACCTCCTCCTGTGGTCTTGCCTATATGTGGGAGGAGCTTTACATAGCCGCGTCCAACCGTCTGCCGCTGGCCCTGGCACTGGTAAACCGTGCTCTTTCCGGCCCGATTAACATTAACTGTGATCACTCGGACAGTATGGGAGCCAGAGATGCGGGATGGATCCAGATTTACGCGGAAAACAATCAGGAGGCCTATGACAATATGGCGCAGGCCTATCGGATTTCCGAGCATGAAGATGTGCGTCTGCCGATTATGATCTGTCAGGACGGTTTTATCACCAGCCATGCGGTGGAAAATATGGAGCTTCTGGAGGATGGAGAGGTAAAGAGCTTCGTTGGAGAATACAATCCGGAGGAGTATCTTCTGAATGCGGACAGTCCCATGGCCGTAGGGCCTTACTCCATCACCGATTATTATATGGAAGCCAAGAGGAATCAGGCGGAGGGCATGAAAAATGTAAGCCGTGTGGTGCTTGAGGTGGCAAAAGAATTCGCAGAGCTTTCCGGCAGAGAATATGGTCTGTTTGAGGAATATCGGCTGGAGGATGCGGAGTACGCGGTGGTAATCATCGGTTCCGCGGCGGGAACCACCAAGGATGCCATTGATCTGCTTCGGGAAAAAGGTGAGAAGGTAGGAATGCTTAAGATTCGTCTTTACCGTCCATTCCCGGCGGAGGAGATCGCGGAGGCTCTGCGCAATGTGAAGGCAATCGCTGTTATGGACCGTGCGGAGAGCTATACCAATCACGGAGGTCCCCTGGGCGCAGATGTGATGGCGGCTCTTTTCCGGGCAAAATCCCAGGCGCTGGCGGTAAATTATATTTACGGCCTGGGCGGGCGTGATGTGCGCGTGGAGGACATGGAGGGCGTTTTTGAAACCCTCAGACAGATTGACAGAGACGGAGATGCGGGGGAAATGTATCGCTATCTCGGCGTCCGCGAGTAAAGGGGGAAAACAGACGATGAGTTATAATTTTAAAGAAACCATGAGCAAACCGGAGCGTCTGGCCCCCGGTCACAGAATGTGTGCGGGATGCGGAGGAACCATTGCGGTGAGAAACGTGCTTCGCGGTCTGCATGAGGGAGATAAGGCGGTGATCGGAAACGCGACCGGCTGCCTGGAGGTGTCTACCTTTACCTATCCCTATACCTCCTGGGAGGACAGCTATATTCACAATGCTTTTGAAAACGCCGGCGCAACCATGAGTGGTGTGGAGGGCGCGTATAAGGCGCTCCGGCGCAAGGGAAAAATTGACGATACCTATAAGTTTATTGTATTCGGCGGCGACGGCGGCACCTATGATATCGGTCTGCAGTCTCTTTCCGGCGCCATGGAGAGAAATCAGGATATGGTATATGTGTGCTATGACAACGGCGCGTATATGAATACCGGCATTCAGCGCTCTTCGGCCACGCCCATGTTCGCGGATACCACCACAACTCCCGCGGGAACCTGCAGCAACGGGAAGCCTCAGAACCGGAAGGATCTGGCTGTGGTTATGGCGGCTCACGATATTCCCTATGTGGGACAGACCACCTTCTTTAAGAATTTCCGGGACCTGCACGTGAAATCCGAGAAGGCCATCTATACCAGGGGAGCTGCTTTTCTGAATGTGATGGCACCCTGTCCCAGAGGCTGGCGGTACAATACCCCGGATATTATGGAGATCTGCCGTCTGGGTGTGGAGACCTGCTATTGGCCCCTGTTTGAGGTGGAGAATGGAAAATGGACGCTGAATTATCAGCCCAAAGAGAAGTTACCCATTGAAGATTTTCTGCGGCCCCAGGGCCGGTTCAGGCACCTTTTCAAAAAAGGAAATGAGTATCTGCTGGAGGCCTTCCAGAAGGAAGTGGACCGGCGCTGGGAGGAACTGCTGTTCCTTTGCTCCAGATAAGAGGACCCGGAAATCCGGACAAACATGGAGGGGGGATTCTGTATAAGACAGAATCCCCCCTCCACTGGCGTCGGTCAGTTTGCACAGGAATATGCAGGCTGTTCCCGGAGCAGGGCCGTCTGATATTCCTTCAGTTTCCGCTTTGCCTCCGCTTCAAGATTTCTGGGAATCTGGATCTGTATAGTTACAAACTGGTCGCCCCGCCGGTCCGGGTCCTTCATGGAGACAATGCCCTTGCCCGGAAGACGGATTTTCGAGCCGGCCTGGGTGCCTTCCCGGATTTTGCAGACCACGTTTCCGTACAGAGTCTGTACCACGGCTTCCCCTCCCAGAACGGCTGTAGGGTAGGGAATATACACGGTGGTGTAAATATCCATTCCGTCCCGCTCAAAGCCTGGCCGCTTTCCAACCGTAACTTTCAGATAGAGATCCCCAGGTGCTCCTCCTCCGGTTCCGGGCTGTCCCCTGCCGGAGAGAAGGAGCGTTTTTCCTGTATCAATTCCTGCGGGGATATGAACCTCTATGGTCTGAGCCGGGCCGCCTGCAGAGGGGATGGAAAAGCGCTTGTCGCAGCCGAAGGCGGCTTCGTCAAAGCTTACCTGAATCTCGTATCTCACATCCGCTCCCTTTTGCCGGCGGGATCCGTCATAAAAGCTTCCATACGCGCCGGTGTAGCCGCTGCTGTTTCCCCAGGCTCCGGAATCCGTGTAGCTGTAGCTCTGCCGTCTGGTATTGCCGGAGCGCCTGTTTCCGAACATATCGCCGAACAGATCTTCAAAAATATCTCCCATATCGTTTCCGGTAAAGTGGTATTCCCGGTAATTCGTATTGCCGCCCGTGTAGGCACCGGAGCTGCCGGATGAACCTGCGCTGCCGTCGAAGGCGGCGGAACCGAACCGGTCGTACAGCTTCTTTTTTTCCGGATCGCTGAGTATGGTGTATGCTTCTGTAATTTCTTTAAACTTTTCTTCGGCCGCCGGATCCCCGGCGTTTGTGTCAGGATGGTATTTCTTGGCAAGCTTCCGGTAGGCTTTCTTGATTGTGCTTTCATCCGCTTCCCGGTTGATGCCGAGAATCTTATAATAATCTTTTTCTGCTGCCAATAGGTCCACCTTCTTTCTGATGCTGTAAATTGAAAAGTGTTTTTCCTTAAAAACGCCCCGGGAGGATCCGGGACGGGAACAGTTCTTCTGTTCTATGAAAAATATAACACCGGAAAATTCCTTTGTCAAGGGAGTGGGATGAAAAATACGCCGTGTTGCAAAAAAATACTTTTCAAATCTGAGGATATAGGTTATAACTATATCGAAAGAGTGTACAGGTGAGTATACAGGGGAAGTGAATCAAAATGACACTTGCGCAGCTGCGGTATGTGATCACGGTGGCCCAGGCGGGTTCCATGAATGAGGCGGCGAGAAAGCTTTATATTTCCCAGCCCAGTCTTTCTAATGCGGTAAAGGAGCTGGAGGATGAGATCGGAGTGGATATTTTCCGGCGAACTAACCGGGGAATTTCGGTGACGCCGGAAGGAGAAGAATTTCTGGGATATGCCAGGCAGGTGGTGGAACAGTATGAGCTGATGGAGTCCAAATATATTTCCAGGGTGCAGGAGAAAAAGAAATTCAGTGTTTCCACCCAGCATTATACCTTTGCGGTGCGCGCGTTTGTGGAGCTGGTAAAGAAATTCGGCCTGGACGAGTATGAATTTGCGGTACATGAGACGAAAACATACCAGGTGATCCAGGATGTGAAGAACTTTAAGAGTGAGATCGGAATTCTCTATGTAAATGATTTTAACCGGAAGGTTCTGACGAAGCTCTTTCATGAGAGCGGACTGGAATTCTGCAGGATTCTGGACTGTAATATTTACGTGTATCTCTGGAAAGGACATCCTCTGGCGGGAAGAGACCGCATCTGGCTGGAGGAGCTGAGGGAATATCCCTGCCTTTCCTTTGAGCAGGGAGAGTATAACTCCTTTTATTTTGCGGAGGAGGTTTTAAGCACGTATGAATATAAGCGGCTGATTAAGGCGGATGACCGCGCTACCATTCTGAATCTGATGGTGGGCCTGAACGGATATACTCTGTGCTCCGGTTTTGTGTGTGAGGAGCTGAATGGGGAGGATTACTGCGCGATTCCCCTGGTGTCCGATGAGAAAATGACGGTGGGGTATCTGGCGAGAAAGGGAGTAAACATCAGTCCCATTGGCCAGGAATATCTGGAAGAAATATTTCGTTACGTGCGGGGGGATTCTCAGGTATCATAGGAGCCAGATACTTTTGACCCCGACATCATCCGGTGGATTACAGAAGAATTTATGGGGATGAAAGCCTGGCTATAGATTTGAACTATAACACGCGGTAATTTTTTTGAATTAACACTTTTGGGGAAAATATGATATAGTTTTCCTGTCAGTAGATGAAAAAGAAAGGAACAGACATGGCGGGTATTGTTATTGAAAATGTTTCCAAAACATTTCCCGGGGAGGATGGAAAAATCGAGGCTTTGAAGAATGTCAGCCTTACGATTGAGCCGGGGGATATTTACGGAATCATCGGAATGTCCGGAGCCGGGAAGAGCACACTGGTTCGCTGTATGAATTTTCTGGAGATGCCTTCCCAGGGAAGAGTCCTGATTGACGGAAGATCTCTGGGAGATCTGACGGAGAAGGAGCTTCGCGCACAGAGGCAGGACATCGGGATGATTTTCCAGCACTTTAATCTGCTGATGCAGAAATCTGTGATTGAGAATGTTTGTTTTCCTCTGCATATCCAGGGGAAAAAGAAGAAGGAGGCCCGGCAGAGGGCCAGAGAGCTTCTTGAGATTGTGGGATTAAGTGAGAAGGAGAAGGCTTTTCCGGCACAGCTTTCCGGAGGGCAGAAACAGCGGGTGGCCATAGCCAGGGCGCTGGCTTCAGATCCGAAAATCCTGCTGTGCGATGAGGCCACCAGCGCGCTGGATCCCCAGACCACATCCTCGATTCTGGAGCTGCTGAAAGATATTAACCAGAGGTTTTCCATTACAATCGTGATTATCACGCATCAGATGTCCGTAGTACGGGAGATCTGTAAGCATGTGGCGATTCTCAGCGAAGGAGAGGTGGTAGAGCAGGGGCTGGTATCCGATATTTTTGATCATCCCAGATCCCGGGAGGCCAGGGAAATGATCCGCACAGACAGCGGATCGGATCTTGCATCTTCCGGCAAAGAAGCCAGAGAGGAGATCTCCAGCGGAAGGAAAATCCGGATTGTTTTCTCGGAGAACTCGGCTTTCGAGCCGGTGATCGCGAATCTGGTACTGACCTTCAGGGAGCCGGTAAATATTCTGCGGGCGAATACCCGGAATGTTGGCGGCGTGGCAAAGGGAGAGATGATCCTGGAATTTATGAAGGACAGCCCGAATCAGGAAGCGATGCGCCGGTACCTGGTGGAACGGGGACTGGCCGTTGAGGAGGTGACCGGCGATGTTTGACAGTACAGTTGTGCAGATGCTGATTGAGGGAACACAGGCGACTCTTTATATGACGCTTGTGTCCACGCTGTTGGGATATGCGTTTGGACTTCCCATGGGAGTCCTTCTGGCCATATCGGACAAAGAGGGTTTAAGACCAAACCCTGTTTTGTATAAGGTTCTGGACGTGATCGCCAATATTGTGCGAAGTGTTCCGTTTCTGATTCTTTTGATTCTGCTGATTCCGTTTACCCGTTTTCTGGTGGGAAAAAGCTATGGGGCCACCGCGACGATTGTGCCGCTGGTAGTGGCGGCCGTTCCGTTTATTGCCAGAATGGTGGAATCCTCTTTAAAGGAAGTGGATCAGGGTGTCATTGAGGCGGCCCGATCCATGGGAGCCAGTGATATACAGATTGTGATAAAGGTACTTCTGCTCGAGGCGAGAACGTCCCTGATTACAGGAGGAACCATCGCGATCGGGACAATCCTGGGCTACTCAGCCATGTCGGGTGCAGTCGGCGGCGGAGGCCTGGGGGATATCGCTGTGCGGTACGGATATTATCGTTATCAGACAGACATCATGATTGTGACGGTGGTTCTGCTTATTGTACTGGTTCAGATTTTTCAGACCATTGGCATGGCGGTTGCGACGAAGCTGGACAAGAGAAAGACAGCTGTGAAAAATAAGAAGCATGGGGCCGGGGAATCGGTTACTTTTGGCGGAAAATGACCGGGATGCCAAAAAACGGCAAACCGCTCAAAAAATAAAAAAAATGGAGGAATGGTATTATGAAACGACTTACAGCGTTGTTACTGGCAGGAGTACTGGCAACAGGAGCATTCAGTGTAAATGTTCTGGCAGAGGAGGAAGACACCACGATTACCGTGGCCGCTTCTGCCACGCCTCATGCGGAGATTCTGGCGCAGGCCGGCCCGCTTCTGGCGGAGCAGGGTTACACTCTGGAAGTTACCATATTTGATGATTATATTCAGCCCAATGAGGTGGTTGAAAGCGGAGATTTTGATGCCAACTATTTTCAGCACATCCCTTATCTGAATGAATACAATGAGGAAAACGGAACCCATCTTGTAAACGTAGGCGGTATTCATTATGAGCCTTTCGGAATCTATCCGGGTACAAAGGACAGTCTGGATGACATTGAGGACGGCGATACCATCGCAGTTCCCAACGATACTACCAATGAGGCGAGAGCTCTTCTCCTGCTTCAGGACAACGGCATTATCACCCTGGCGGAGGACGCGGGTCTGGATGCGACCATCAACGATATTGTGGAAAATCCCTATAATGTGGAAATTGTAGAGCTGGAAGCCGCCCAGGTTCCCCGTGTGGTGAGCGAGACTTCTTATGTGGTTCTGAATGGAAACTATGCTCTGGAGGCCGGATTCTCTGTGGCGACGGATGCTCTTGCCTATGAAACCTCTGATTCGGAAGCGGCACAGACTTATGTGAACGTGATCGCTGTAAAAGAGGGGAATGAGGATCTGGCGAAAATTCAGGCGCTGGTAGAGGTGCTGAAGTCAGATGAGATTAAAAACTTTATCAATGCTACCTACGACGGAGCGGTAATTCCATTTGAGGATGAAGCGGAAGCCACTGAGGCGGATGCGGTAGCTTCTGAGGCGGATGCGGAATAAGGCGTAAAGTGACTTAAGGGGAAAACTCATGATCGCGGATGTTTGCAGCGACCGTCATGAGATTGAACTTCAACAGGATAGAAAAAGGAACTGTCATTTGTGCAGTTCCTTTTTTGTCCTTGAAATTATGAGAGAGAAGGATTACTATTGAAGTATATTTAAATCCGGTATTTCCGGAGAACAGATGGGAGACGGGACAGATGGAAATAATTCGCAGGCATTTCCTTTTTTCCGGAAGAGTGCAGGGGGTTGGCTTTCGATACCGCGCGTACTATATCGCCAGGTCTCTGGGGCTGACCGGCTGGGTGCGGAACCTCTGGGATGAGCGCGTGGAAATGGAGGTTCAGGGAACCAGGGAGGCTGTGGAACAGATGCCTGTCATGCTGGGGAAGCAGCCTTATATCTGGATTGACAATGTGGAATCCCGGGACATTCCGCCGGTGGCGGAGATCGGGTTTGAGAGAAGATAGGGGACGAAAGCCGTGAAACCCTGTCAGGTTAAGATTTTTGGGGAGGCGGAATTTTTTTGAAATATGTGATTATCGGCGCGGGAGGCACGGGAGGCATTGTGGGCGCCTGCATGACAAAGAACAGAAAAGATGTCACACTGATTGCCCGGGGAAGACATCTGGAGGAAATGCGCAGAAACGGGCTGAGTGTGGAGCATCTCTGGGACGGCAGCCGGGAGAGCATTCCGGTAAGAGCTTTTTCCATGGAAGAATATGAAGAGATGCCGGATGTGGTTCTTGTGTGTGTAAAAGGGTATTCTTTGCAGTCGGTTGTGCCGTTTATCCGCCGGATCTCTTCAAAGAATACCATAGTGATTCCGATTCTGAATATTTACGGAACCGGAGGGAAGCTGCAGGAGGAGCTGCCGGAGCTTCTGGTGACGGACGGCTGCATTTATGTTTCCGCGAACATCAAAGAGCCGGGAGTTCTGCTGCAGCATGGAAAAATCTGCAGGATTGTTTTCGGCACGCGGACGAAGGAAGAATACCGCCCGGCACTGGAGGAGATCCGGCAGGATTTTCAGGACAGCGGGATCGAGGGGATTCTCTCTGATCACATACAAAGGGATGCCCTGCAGAAATTTTCATATGTATCTCCCATCGGAGCCGCGGGGCTGTATTACGGCGCCGCAGCGGGAGATTTTCAGAGAAAAGGGGCTCCGGCGGACATGTTTGTGGCCATGATCCGGGAGATTGTGGCTCTTGCGGATGCCATGGGGATTCATTTTGAACAGGATCTGGTGGAGGTAAACCAGAAAATTCTCTCCGGTCTTCCGGCGGAAGCGACGACATCCATGCAGAGAGACGTGCTTGCGGGGAAGGAATCGGAGATGGACGGCCTGATTACAGAGGTGGTACGCCTGGGGCGACGCTATGGAGTACCTGTGCCGGAATATGAGAAGGCGGCGGAGAAATTCGGCCTTCTGGAGGATTTATGAGTACGAGAATCGGAATTATATCAGATACCCACAATCTGCTGCGGCCAAAGGTGCTGGAGATTCTGAAAACCTGTGACTGTATTCTTCACGCGGGGGATGTGTGCAGACCGGAAATTCTTGATGAGATAAGGAATCTGGGGAATATTTATGTGGTCCGGGGAAACTGTGATGGAAGCTGGGCGGACACACTGCGCCGAAGCCTGCGTTTTTCCATAGCGGGTGTGAATTTTTTTATGGTGCATGACCGGAATCATGTGGCCTGGGATCTGGGGGATACGCAGGTGGTCGTATATGGACATTCTCACCGGTATGCGGAGGAAACCATCGACGGCCGTCTCTGGCTTAATCCGGGAAGCTGCGGCTACAGTCGTTTTGGGCAGGAAGTCACCATGGCGGTTATGACGGTGGAAAATGGAAGCTTTCAGGTGGAGAAAATGGTTGCAATCGCGGATGAAGTGTGATATATTGTTTCTGTCAGTAAAGTGGTCGGTATTACGAGGGCGTAAACTTATGATGTTTGCGCCCTTTTTTGCGGAGGAGGGTTTTTACAATCTGACAGGTCAAATGGATCTGTCCATTTTCCGGTGAACAAAATATCAGACCGAGAGGTGCAGAGGAGTTTGTCGCATGGAGAACGCATGGGCGGAGACCTCTGAGAGCTTCGGCCGGGATACGGAATCTGTATCACTGCCAGAACTGATGCAACGAAAAAAGCTTCGGGACGCCGGAGCTTTTTTCGTCCGCTTTTTGTGGATGCGGATGGAAAACTTTTCCTGAATAGGATTTTGCGGACTGCGTATATTAGTAGTACAGTCAGGTAACTGTTCCGGTTCGGTTTACCCGGGAGGATATGGGAAAGATATCTGCGGGAGATTCCGGACAGATACAGAATGAAAATCCAGATGGAAAAGGAGAAAACGAGAATGAAAAAAATCAAAATGTTTCTGACCGCAGGGCTTTTGCTGTTGAGTGTTTCCATGTTTACGGCCTGTGGAGAGGATGGTACTGCCGCGGACGAATCGGACACAGTGCTGGAGGATGATACCACAGAAAACGACGAGAATTCAGACCCAGCGGATGACACGGATATTGATGGGGAAAATAATACGACTGCGGAGGATAATGATACAGAGGATGGAGAAAGCAATACATCCGCCGGGGATAACAATACTGCAGACGGAGGCAATTCTCTGGAAAACGGAAATACCGCGGGAGAGGATGATACGGTTTCCGGAGCTCTGGGTGAAGGACTGGAGGACGCAGCGGACGGAGTGGGAGAAGCCGTGGAGGATGCAGGAGAGGCGGTGGACGACGCAGCGGAGGGGAGATAACCCTTCCCCTGCGTTTTGGTTTGTGTTATAGTATGATACAGGATTTCGTGGGCAGGAAGTGCACAGAAATCCGTGTATCATAGCGATAAAATACCTTTTGTTGCTTCATTCACAGTATGCGGAAGAGGTATTGTTTATGATAAATGTGGGTTTGAGAGCATGCCCGGAGGCGTGCCAGAATCAGATAAGAGGCGGGGAGATCAGTTATGAGGTTCAGACCATGTATTGATATACATAATGGAAGGGTGAAACAGATTGTAGGGGGAACCCTGCAGGACGCGGGAGATCAGGCGGCGGAAAATTTCGTCTCCGAAAAGGACGCGGCCTTTTATGCCGGATTATACCGGGATGCGGGCCTTGGAGGCGGTCATGTGATTCTTTTGAACGGAAAGGATTCGCCGTTTTATGAGGCGACCCGCGGACAGGCTCTGGAAGCTCTCCGTGTCTGGCCGGGGGGCCTGCAGGTGGGAGGCGGAATCCGGCCGGAGAACGGGGAGGAATATCTGGATGCAGGGGCCAGTCATGTGATTGTGACCTCCTATGTTTTCCGGGATGGAAAAATTTCCTGGGAGAATCTGGAGAAAATGCGGACCGCCGTGGGCAGGGAGCGCCTTGTTCTGGATCTCAGCTGCCGTATGAGGAATGGCCGGTATTATATTGTGACCGATCGCTGGCAGAAATTTACCAGTGTGGCTGTAAGTCCGGAGCTGCTGGAGACTCTGGGCGGCTATTGTGACGAATTTCTGGTTCATGCGGTGGACGTAGAAGGCGGGGCCTGTGGAATTGAGGAGGAGCTGGCCGGACTGCTTGGCAGTTATTCGGGGCACGCTATTACCTATGCGGGAGGAGTGGGCTCCATGGAAGATATAGAACGGCTTCGGAGGGCGGGAAAAAATCGCCTGGATGTTACCGTGGGCAGCGCGCTGGATCTTTTTGGAGGGAAAATTCCCTTTGCGGAGCTGGCAAGGCTGAGGTGACCGGTGCGGTGCTCTCTGCGCATTTCCGGATTCGCGGGGGAGACGGGGGCGTGGAAAAGATTTTCTCCCGGAAAAAGGTCCTTTTTTCGGGAAAAAGCGGAATTTGCGTCGAAACAGGGGGAATTATGGAAAAACTTTTTTCAAAAAGGGGATTATCATTTTGGAAGTACCGTGGTAAAATGAGAAACATATAAGTACATCGGACAGAACCAGTGTCAGAAGGGGACATAAGGGTCTGTTTCAGCTGTAACCGCGCGGAAGGGCAGTGATGGGCACGGTGCAGGGGATTTTGGGAGAAAAAGTATAAGAAGGGGTAATTATGAAGAAAATAAGAAACGTGTGTCTTACAGTTTTTCTGTGTTTGTTCTGTGGGGCTTCCGTATGGGCGGACACGGCTCCGGACGGGGCGAAGGCGGATTATGCCACAGACTATTATATGATTGTACAGTCTCCGGACGGTGGGATTGATATTTATGACACACCGGATTTTGACGGGCAGAAGCTGAACGATGACCCCATTCCCAACGGTATGGCGCTCCATATTGAGGGAGAGGTAGAGGATGGGGATCGAACCTGGGGATATACGGAATATCATGGAATGCACGGTTATGTGCCGCTGGATGACTGTGAACCGGTGACAAGGTCCAGAGCCATCGAATCGGAAATTGAAACCCGGGGCAGCGAGCCGGCGGATTATGACGTGGAGGCGGATTCTCCTGAGGGAAGCGTGGCGCTTTACAATGGCCCGGGGGAAAAGTTTGGAGAGGTCAGCGACGCTGAGGAGATTCCCAATGGGGAAACCATACATATTACGGAAACCGTAGAGGGAGATCAGGGAATCACCTGGGGAAAAACAGAGAAGGACGACAAGGAAGGCTGGGTAAACCTGGAGGAGACCATAAATCCTGACGCTGTGGAAACGGAATCCGGGGAGGCTGCCCAGAATGGACAGGACGACCGTGCCGGAGAGGAAAGCACAGGTCTTGTCTCCATGGAGACAGAAAGCAGCGGCAGCGGAGAGGAAAGCGCGGCGGGTGAGAGTGCCGGTACAGACACGGCTGTTACGCCCACTTCTGAGTCGGCGGAGTCTGCGGTCGTAACTCAGGCACCCACACAGACTCCGACCGTTACACCGGCGCCTTCGGCTACGGTGACACTGGTTCCGGATGAAACGGAGGAGACAGGCGGGGTGAGTGTAGCCGCCGGAGGCGTGGGACAGACCGGGGAAGAGGACAATTTGGAGTCCGAATCCTCTGAAACAGAGACTGATGATGAAAACCCGGAGGATACCACATTGCTTGCCCGTGCAGAGGAAAGCGAAGACGAAGACTCAGGGGATGAGACGGAAAAGACCAGACTGACCGCCACTCCCAGACCCACACAGACCAGTGCGGCGGATTCAGAGGATTCCGGGGACAGTGAGACGGGTTTGGAAGTTGCCGGGGGGAATGTAGAGAATGAAGATTCTTCCGAAGAGGATGGGGCGGACGCGGAAGCCACAGAAGAGAATGCGACGGATGCGGAAGCCACTGAAGAAGATGCGTCGGATTTGGAAGCTACCGGAGAGAATGCAACAGATGCGGAAGCTACAGAGGAAGACGCGGCAGGATCGGAGGAATCCAAAGAGGAGGAAACCTCATCTTCCTCTGCGATGTATCCCTTTGTCTGGATTGCGCTGGCAGCGGTGATCGCGGTGGCCGCCGTGGTTGGATATCATTTTAAGAAGAGATAGGAAATACCGGCATATGAATGTATGCTATTGATACTGCGCGGAAGAAAAATCCGCGCAGTTTTTCTATGTGGAGATTTATAAGAAGACGAGCATTCATTGTGACGGAATTTTTGTGCAGTAAAAGAAAAAGAAGGAGGCACAGACCATGGAGTCAGTACGTAACAAAAAATTAACAAAAAATTAATGATATGAGTGGATTCTCTGGACAAATCCGGAAACCTACGCTATAATCGGACCATATACAGAATGGGGGAAAACAGTAAAAATTTATGAAAGGAAAGAACGAATGAAAAAAAAGAGATTTTTTTCAGGAAGGCTCTTGCAGTTTTTACTAGTATGTGCCCTGATTGCAGGTGACGTATCCGTAACGTTTTCACAGCAGACTGTGCAGGCTGCGGATTTTACAGATGAAAGTTCGGACGAGGAGTCGTCTTCGACGGTGACAGAGGAGGAAAGTACCGATGACTTTTCCTCGGGGGGAGAAGACTCTTTTGACTCAGAGGAGGAGAGTGAAGCAGAGATCTTCGGGGACTCTGCAGAAACAGAATCTGAGGAGGAGACGGAGGAGGGACTTCGCTATATCAAGGGGCGTCCTCTTACGGACGAGGAGGAAGCAGAGCAGCTTGCGCCCTTTGCCACTTTGACAGACCTGGATCCCGGCGTGGAGCTGGTGGGAGGGACAGCCGTTCCCCGTGGTTATTCCAGTCAGACTTCCTATGCGGAGACCTATGATTCCAGAGATCTGGGACTTGTGACCTCAGTGAAAAATCAGGGCAGCTATGGAATTTGTTGGGCATTTTCCATGGCTTCGATTCTGGAGACGTCTCTTCTGGCTCAGGGAATGGGAAGCTATGATCTTTCAGAGGAGCACCTGGCGTATTTTTTTGCGAATCGGCAGAATGACCCCCTTGGAAACACGGCCGGAGATGTAAATTATCACGATGGCTCCAGTTACTATGAGGGAGGAAATGCTCTTGTAGGTTCCGTTTTTCTCAGTACCTGGTCCGGAATGGCCACAGAAAGTGTGGCAACTCTGGGAACTTCACCGGATGTATCCACAGCCTATGATACCACTGCGTATCTGAAAGACGCTGTTTTTTCCGATTATACAGAATCGGTTATGAAGGCGCTTCTCACAGAGTATTACTCGGTTTCCATTATGTATTATGCGGATACCAGCGGAACCTATTACAATGCGGATACCGCGGCATACTGCTACGGAGGTTCTACCGGCAGTGTCAATCATGTGGTCACAGTGGTGGGCTGGGATGATACCTACGAGGCGGCCAATTTTGCGGATGAGTCCGGTGTGACCTCGGATGGGGCCTGGATTGTGAAAAACAGCTGGGGAAGCAGCTGGGGAGATGAGGGATATTTTTATCTTTCCTATGAGGATCCCACCATCTGCAGCCTGGTGGCAGGGACAGCCACAACGGACCCGCAATATGAAAACAATTATTTTTATGACGGTTCTTCCGGCACGAATTATGTGAATCTGAGTGTGGGAAATAAGCTGGCGGTGGTTTTTGAGGCCACGGCGGGAAGCGGATGTATGGAAACGCTGGGGGAGGTTACGGTTACAACCTATTCTGACAGCAATTCTTTTTCCATTCAGGTTTACACGAATCTGACGGATGAGTCGGTTCCCACCAGCGGAACCGCGGCGTACAGCAGCGCCTATACCTATACTCAGTCAAAGGCCGGGGTGGACACGATTTCCATACCGGAGGTGACTCTGCAGCAGGGAACGACCTACTCCATCGTGGTGACGAATGTGGGCAGCGGAAAAATCGCTTTTGGTTATGAAGCCACCGGAAGTGCCAGCTGGTACAGTTGGGTGGCTGCCACGGCGGAGAATCAGAGTTTTATTTACAGCAGCGGTTCCTGGACGGACGCTGTTACATGGAAGGAGTGTTCCTTCCGCATTAAGGCGCATACCACAACCTTAAGCTCTGCGGCACAGATCAGCCTGACAAATTCCTCTCTCAGTCTTGACGCCGGAACCACTGCGTCTATAGGGGCTTCCATTACGCCTTCTTCCGCCCAGTCCGGCGGAATTACCTATACCAGCGGGGATACGGCCGTGGCGACTGTGGACAGCAGCGGAACGGTTACCGGAGTGGGGCCGGGAACCACAACCATAACCTGTGTGGCGACTGGTAACAGCGGCATTTCCGCAACCTGCCAGGTGACAGTGACTCTGGCTACGCCCACGCTGCAGGTGTCCTCCTCCTCTTACAACCAGGTGGAACTGAGTTGGACGCAGGTTTCCGGCTGTGAAGGGTATCTGGTTTACCGGAAGGTTTCCGGGGGAAGCTGGACAAGAATTGCGAAGGCGGCCGGGACGTCCACGCTTACCTATACGGATTCCAGTGTTACAGTAGGAACCACATACAGCTACCGGATCAGGGCTTATGTGAAATATACCAGTGGAAATGTATATTCCGCCTATGCCTC
>JAJQBI010000046.1:1778-20672 GCA_021203365.1 Clostridiales bacterium | reverse complement strand
GGAAATGTATATTCCGCCTATGCCTCCGCGGTGACCGCGACGCCGTCGCTGGCAAAGGTGACCGCTTCGGCGCAGGCGTACAGCGGAGTATACAATACGGTGACCTGGAACAAGGTTTCCGGGGCCCAGGGGTATGTGGTGTACCGGAAGGCGGTGGGAGGCAGCTGGAAGGCGATAAAGATTGTTACGGGAACCTCCACATTTTCCTGGAACGACACAACCCCCACAGCCTGTGAATCTTATTATTATGCGGTGCGGGCCTATCGCACGGTGGACACAACCCGGGTGAAGGGAAGTTATGCGGCCAGTGACGCCATAACCACCTCGCCAAAGACTCAGGCCATCAAATCCGCCACATCCACCAGTTCCGGGATTCGCCTGACCTGGACCACACAGAGCTGTGCGGGATACCGGGTTTACCGGAAGACCTCCGGCGGTTCCTGGGCGAGACTGAAGATCATCACCTCCGGGAGTACCTCGACCTATACGGACACCACTGCGAAGACGGGAACTACTTATATCTATGCGGTGCGGGCTTATGTGACCAATTCCTCCGGGAATGTGTACAGCAAATATACCACAAAGTCGGCAACACGGTAAAAAACCGGGTCAGACAGTTTCTCATGTCTGACCCGGTTTTTTTGTCCGGTGCCGAAATCCGAAGATTCCGGCACTTTGGACAGAAGAGGTTTATTCCCACAGGCTGTGAAGCCGATGGATTTCAGTCGTTGATTACAACGCCTTTCTGAAGCATGATATTTGCATAGAGAGCCTTTTCCCCGGTGGAGATGATGCAGTACACCTTTTTGGATTCTTCATAGAAGGCGAAGCGCTCAATATTGCCGATGGCCTTCTCCCCACGGGAATCATAGCGGCTCACAATTTCCTTATAGGTGTCCCAGATGGGAGTTTCCACATTGTCTCCGGGCATTACCTCCATCAGATTCACCGGGTGCTCCACATAGGTATCCAGCGGGAAAAGCTTCAGAATTGCGTCCAGAAGCTCCGGCACTCCGTGACCGTCGCAGCGGATGGTGATGGCGTCTTTCCCCATGGACTCCACAGGGAAATTGCCGTCCGCGATTACAAGGCGGTCGCTGTGTCCCATCTCGCACAAAACCTTCAGCAGCTCCGGTGATAAAATTTCAGGAATTCCCTTTAACATAACAGTACCTCTCTTTCCGGCTGCCGGGAACGGCGGCCATAACCATTTCCGTAAATTAACGTTCACTATAACCGTTTTTTCTGAGGATGGCAAGGGAATTTTTTCCGGAAAAGGATGAAATTTTTATTGTTGACAGGAGAAAGGAGGTGCGCTATCATGTAATAAACAGAAACGTTTCGGTTTTCTGAAAATCACCGTTATACAGGAGGAAGATTATGTCATTTGTTACATCAAAGGAAATGCTTCTGAACGCGCAGAAGGACGGATACGCCGTGGGCGCATTTAACGCGGAAAACATGGAGATGGTGAAGGCGATTATTCAGGCCGGGGAAGAGCTGCGGGCGCCGGTTATGATTCAGACAACCCCCTCCACCATTCAGTATGGGGGACTGGAGACTTACGCGGCCATTGTAGAGGTGGAAGCCCGGAAGGCGAGCATTCCCGTATGCCTGCATCTGGACCATGGCAGCAGCTTTGACCTTGCCGTACAGGCCATGAGAGCCGGCTATACTTCTGTAATGATAGACGGCTCCAAGCTGGAGTTTGAGGAAAATATTGCCGTCAGCCGGAAGGTGGCGGAAGTCGCCGCGGCCCTTGGGATTCCCTGTGAGGCGGAGCTTGGAAAGGTGGGCGGAAAGGAAGACGACCTGGAAGCGGAAGCGGATACCAATACCGATCCGGTCCAGGCGAAGGAATTTGCGGAGCGCACTGGTGTGACTTCCCTGGCGGTGGCTATCGGAACCGCCCATGGTTTTTATGTGGGAACCCCTGTTCTTGACAAGGAACGCTTAAGTGAGATCCGGCAGGTTGTGGATATTCCCCTTGTCCTTCACGGAGCCTCCGGACTGACCGATGAGGATGTACAGGACTGTGTGAAGCGTGGAATCTGTAAGGTGAATTTTGCCACGGAGCTGCGGGTGGCCTATACAAAGGCGGTGCGGGAGCTTCTTGCCGAAAAGCCGGAGGCCTACGATCCGAAGGCTTATGGAAAGGCGGGAATCGCCGCGGTGAAGGAGCTGGTAAAGGGCCGTATGAGAGTATGCGGCTGCGACGGCAGGGCCTGAAGCCCGCCCGGAACGGAGGGCTTTTATGGCCGCGACCATGAAGGATATCGCCAGGCACACAGGCCTTGGCCTGGCAACAGTTTCTTCTTATTTCAACGGGGGAAATGTCCGGGAAAAGAACCGGCAGAAGATTGAGGAGGCGATCTCGGAGCTTCACTATGAGGTGAACGAGGTCGCCCGGGGCCTGAAGACCAACGCTACCAAAATTATTGGCGTGGTGATTCCGGAGCTGAACAACACCTTCTGTGCGGAAATTCTCACAGAGATGGAGGATGTGCTGCGCAGTCACGGGTATGCCGTTATTGTGTGCGACTGTCGCACAGACGGAAGGCTTGAGAGGGAAGCCGTGGAATTTTTGCTCAGAAAAAGAGTGGACGGGCTTATCAATATGCCGGTGGACGTGTCCGGCAGTCATCTGGAGGCCTTTCGGGAAACGGGCCGTCCGGTGGTGATTCTTGACCGAAAGCTCCCGGCGCCGGCCTGTGACAGTGTCCTGGTGGACAACGAGAGGGCGGCCAGGGATGCGGTGGAGCTTTTTATCCGGAATGGGCACAGAAAGATCGGCATCATGGCCGGTCCCGAGAAAATATATACGGCCCAGGAGCGCCTGGGAGGATATCAGAAGGCTCTGGAGGAGAATGGGATCCCGGTGCAGACCTCGCTGATTGCCCGGGGAGATTATACGATTCAGAGCGGTGTCCGGGAGCTTAAGGAGCTTGTGGAAAAAAATCCGGACATGACGGCGGTTTTTGCAACCAACTATGAGACAACCATGGGGGCGGTGATCGGGATCAATGAGCTGGGAATCCGGGTTCCGGAGCAGCTGTCTGTAATCGGATTTGACAATCTGCAGTTTGCCTGCGCCTGCAGCCCCAGGCTGACCATTGTATCTCAGCCCACGGCGGAGATCGCACGGGAGGCGGCCAGGATCATGCTTGGACGGCTGGAGAATCCGGAGGCGTCCGGAGGTTTGCCTCTCCTTAAAAAGCTGCGGACGGAGATCATCCCGGGAAAATCTGTGTACTGCAGAAATAAGTAAAAGGAAAGCAGAGCTATGAAAAAATATTTAATGGGGATTGACATCGGGACCAGCGCCTGCAAGGCGGCAATTTTTGATCGGGAGGGCAATGTGACCGCGTCCACAGCGGAGGAGTATCCTGTATATTATCCCAGAGAGGGATGGGCGGAGCAGGACCCGGAGGACTGGTGGGCTGCGGTGTGCCGCGCCATAAAGCGGCTGCTCCGGGACGGGAAAATCCGTCCGGAGGAGATTGCAGGCGTGGGAATTGACGGCCAGAGCTGGTCTGCCATTGCCCTGGATGAGGAAGGGCAGGTTCTGACCAATACACCTATCTGGATGGACACACGATCCCAGTCGGTCTGTGACCGGCTGAATGAGGAGATCGGCCCGGAGACGATTTTTCAGGTGGCGGGAAATTCCCTTCAGCCATCCTATACCACGGGAAAAATTCTCTGGTATAAGGAAAATCTGCCGGAGATCTATGGAAAAATCCATAAGATTCTTCAATCCAACAGCTTTATAGTCTACAGGCTTACCCGCGCCATTACCCAGGATATCTCCCAGGGCTACGGGCTTCACTGTTTTGATATGCGAAGGGGCGTCTGGGACGGTAACCTGTGTGAGAGACTGGGCATTCCCATGGAGTTTCTTCCGGAAATTGTGTCCTGTGACAGAATCGTGGGAACCGTAACCGGGGAAGCTGCGGCTCTGTGCGGCCTCGCGGAGGGGACACCGGTGGCGGCCGGCGGTCTGGACGCGGCCTGCGGAACCCTGGGGGCCGGCGTCATTCATCCCGGGGAAACGCAGGAGCAGGGAGGACAGGCCGGGGGAATGAGCATCTGCCTGGATTCCTATAAGGCGGATCCCCGTCTGATCCTGGGATACCATGTGGTTCCCGGCCAGTGGCTTCTGCAGGGGGGGACCACCGGCGGCGGAGGCGTGATGCGCTGGTTTGAACAGGAGTTTGCCGGGCAGGAGCGGCTGCTGGAAAAAGAACTGGGAAAATCTTCCCTGGATCAGCTCAATGACCTTGCCCGCCAGGTACCGCCTGGAAGTGAGGGACTGGTTTTCCTGCCCTATATGGCGGGAGAGCGCTCTCCCATCTGGAACCCTCACGCAAAGGGCGTTTTTTATGGGCTGGATTTTTCCAAGACAAAGGGACACATGGTTCGGGCGTGTATGGAAGGGGTGGCTCTCTCCCTGCGTCATAACCTGGAGACGGCGGGGGAGGCCGGAGCAGAGCCCTCGGTTCTGCGAGCCATGGGAGGCTCCGCCAATTCCCGTCTGTGGACGCAGATTAAGGCGGATGTTACCGGAAAAACCATTGTGGTGCCCGCCTCTGACACGGCCACCACGCTGGGAGCCGCGATTCTCGCCGGCGTGGGTGTGGGATTTTACCGGGACTATGAGGAGGCCATTTCTCTCACCGTGAAGGAGACCCGGCGGCATGTGCCGGATCCGGAAAACCGTGAAATCTATGACCGGGAGTACGCGCTATATCTTAAATTATACCAGTCGCTGTCGTCATTGATGACCGGGCAGGACTGAGCAGGAGGAGAAAGGATTATGAAAGCAGCAGTTGTTGTAGCCAATGAAGACGTCCGCTATCAGGAGGCGGAGGAGCCGCAGGTAAAGCCCGGATGGGTGAAGATTAAGGTGAAGGCCTCCGGAATCTGCGGGTCGGATATTCCAAGGGTTCTGAACCACGGCGTTCATTTTTATCCTATTGTGCTGGGACATGAGTTTTCCGGCGATGTGACAGAGGTGGGAGAGGGCGTGAAAAGAATTCAGCCCGGGCAGAGGGTTACGGCGGCACCGCTCCTTCCCTGTATGAAGTGTGATGACTGCCAGAACGGGAATTTTTCTCTGTGCAGGCATTACAGCTTCATTGGCTCCAGACAGCAGGGAAGCAACGCGGACTATGTTCTGGTGCCGGAGGAAAACACAGTTCCCTTTGACCCGTCCATTTCCTATGAGCAGGGCGCCATGTTTGAGCCGGCAACGGTGGCTCTCCACGGCCTGTATCAGAACGACTATCAGGGCGGTCAGTATGTGGCGGTTCTTGGCGGCGGAACTGTGGGAATGTTTACCATGCAGTGGGCAAAAATTTTCGGCTCCCGGAAGGTGGTTGTCTTTGACATCAGCCCGGAACGTCTGGAACTGGCGAAACGCCTGGGCGCCGACCAGGTCATTGACACCCGGTCTGAGAATTTCATGGAGGAGGCTTTTGCCGTCACCGGCGGAAAAGGCTACGGATATGTCTTTGAGACCGCCGGACAGACGCCCACCATGCATATGGCCTTCGAGCTCGCGGCGAACAAATCCCATGTGTGCTTTATCGGTACGCCTCATGTGGATCTCTCCTTTACGCCGGCACAGTGGGAGAATATGAACCGGAAGGAATTTAAGCTTACCGGCTCCTGGATGTCCTACAGTTCGCCCTTCCCGGGAAAGGAATGGGAGCTCACCGCCCAGTATTACGCCTCCGGACAGCTGAAATTTGACCCGGCGCTGGTCTACCGGAAAATTCCCATGAGTCAGGCCCAGGAAGCTTTCCAGCTATATAAGACTCCGGGACTTGTAAAGGGAAAGATTCTTCTTGTGAATGAGGACTGAAGTTATGATTCTGACAGTGACGTTAAATGCCGCCATAGACAAGCGCTATGTGGTGGACAGCTTTGCCGTGGGTGAGGTAAACCGGGTAAGAGAATGTGCGTATGTGCCCGGGGGAAAAGGCCTGAATGTATCCAAGCCCGCGGCCATTTACGGCGCAGAGGTAACGGCCACCGGATTTGTGGGAGGTCACGCGGGAAACTTTATTGAGGAAGCCTTAAAGCCCTTTGGGATTAAAAGTGCCTTCTATCATGTGGAGGCGGAGAGCCGTTCCTGCATCAATATCTGGGATGAGACCAACCATGTACAGACGGAGTTTCTGGAACCGGGCTTCACTCTGTCTGAGGAGGATTTTTCCGGATTTGAGGAAAAATTCCGCGGTCTGGTACAGGAGGCGGAGGTGGTTTCCATGTCCGGCAGCGTGCCAAAGGGGCTGGACGGCACCGCCTACCAGCGCCTGATCCGCATTGTCCGGGAGCAGGAAAAGCCTGTGATTCTGGATACCAGCGGAAAGCTTCTGGAAATGGGGATTCTGGCCTGTCCCACCATGATTAAGCCGAATCTGGACGAGATCCGTATGCTTACCGAAAAAAGCTGTGAAAATTTCCAGGATATGGTAGACGCGGCCCGGGCGATCCACGGGAAAGGTGTGAAGGTGGTGGCCGTGTCTCTTGGAGGGGACGGCGCCTTCGCTGTGTGCGACGAGGGGACTTTCCGGGCCCGTGTGCCGAAGATTGATGCGGTAAACACGGTTGGCTGCGGGGATTCCATGATCGCGGGCTTTGCTCTTGGATTTGCGCAGGGGCTGGGAATGGCGGAAACTCTGCGAAGAGCCAGCGCCATCTCCGCGGCCGCGGCCATGCGGGAAGAAACCGGATTTTTCGTGATGGAGGATATGGAAAAGCTTCTGCCCAGAATTGAAATTACCCGCCTGGAAGTGTAAAGAACGGACAGGATTACAGATAGAAAGAAGGGAATGTATATGAACGAATTTATAAACCCGGCAGATGTGCCAAAGGTGAAGTTTTATTCCGGTGAGGAGGTCCCCTGTGTGGGCATGGGAACCTTCGGCTCTGATCGTGTCAGTCCACAGGAGGTATCCTCCGCTGTGGGCGGAGCCATCCGGTGCGGATACCGCATGTTTGACTGCGCGGCCTGTTATGGAAATGAGGACCAGATCGGAGAAGTGTTTCAGGCCGCTTTCGCGGAAGGCGTGGTGGAGCGGAAGGAACTGTTCATTATGACAAAGGTGTGGAACGACATGCACCGGAATGTGGCACAGGCCTGTGAGAAAAGCATCTCAGATCTGAAATGTGATTATATTGATCTGTATTTTATTCACTGGCCTTTCCCCAACTATCATGCGCCGGGCTGTGATGTGGATTCCAGAAATCCGGATTCCCGCCCCTTCTCCGTGGAGGAATTTGTGGACACATACCGCCAGTGTGAAGAGCTTGTGAAACAGGGGAAGATCCGGAACATCGGAATTTCCAATATGACCATTCCCAAGCTGGAAGCTGTGCTGCCTCTTCTTAAGATAAAACCTGTGGCCTGTGAGCTGGAGCTTCATCCCTGCTTCCAGCAGCAGGAGCTTCTGGATTATCTGGTGGCGCATGAGATTCAGCCTGTGGGCTATATGCCCCTGGGATCTCCCCGGAGACCGGAGCGGGATATCTGCCCGGAGGATGTGGCGGACATGCAGACTCCGGTAATGCGGGAGATCGCGGCTGCCCATGGCGTCCATCCGGCGCTGATTGCCCTGAAGTGGGGACAGCAGAGAGGCGAGATCGTGATTCCGTTTTCCATCCATAATTATGTCTCCAATCTGAAATGTGTGACGGAGGATCCTCTGACGGAGGAGGAAATGGAAAGAATAGGCACCCTGGAGTGTGGAAACCGTCTGGTGAAGGGGCAGGTTTTCCTGTGGCAGGGCGCCAGGGACTGGCATGATCTCTGGGATGAGGACGGCGTGATTGTGAGGTAGCGTGGCAATGTATCGTATTTTGCTGGTGGATGATGAAATCCTTGTGCGGGACGCCATCCGGGAAAACATCGACTGGGCTTCCATGGACTGTATTCTGGAGGGAGACTGCGAGAACGGGCAGCAGGCCGCGGAATTTGTAAAGATCCATCCGGTGGATATTGTGCTCACGGATATTCTGATGCCCTATATGGACGGAATGGAGCTGAGTCATTTCCTTCATGACCATTACCCGGATGTGGTGATCGTGATCTTCAGCGGTTTCGGTGAATTTGAATACGCCAAAAAGGCCATTCAGTACAATGTCAGCGAGTACATGCTTAAGCCGGTTACGGCCATGGAGCTTCGCGGGGTCATTGAAAGAATGAAGGAAAAGGTGGACCAGCGCCGCCGGGAGAAGCAGCGGCTGGAAAGCCTGAAAAAGACCTCCGAGGATTATCAGAAAAACGCTTCCGTGATCCGCTTCAAGGCCCTGGAAAATCTGGTGAACGGCACCCGGGATGTGAATGTGAGTCTTTCTGAGCTTGAGAAGCTGGGGGTTACCCTGCATGGAAGCATCTATCGGGTGGCGGTTCTGGATATAGATATTTATTCTGATATCTATCAGTTTGACGTAAAAAAAAGACAGGAAAGTGCCCTGATGGCTTTTGTGCTTTTTAATATCAGCGATGAGCTGGTGCGGCAGGAGGACGCGGGCCTGGTTTATCAGGAAGGGAGCAACCGGGTCTGCATCCTGTTTTCCGGGAACCGGACGAAGGAATTTTCCCGGAAGATTCTGAAAATCTGCGGGGAGATTCAGCATCAGTTCCGGGAGGCCATGGGACTGGAGGTTTCCATAGGCGTCGGGAACCGGGTGCGCCGGCCGGAGGATCTGCTTCTCTCCCACGATCTGGCGGGAAAAGCCATGCAGTATCGTTATCTCCTGGGCGGAAATCTGCTGATCGACATGGAAGAGCGGGGGGAAAGAGGAAGACCCTCTTCTTGAAGAGGAACTGGAGAGACTGACTCTGTCCCTGAAAGAGGGAAATAAAGAAAACATGAGCCGTGCCCTCTCGGCTCTGGAGGAGAAAATCCGGGCTTCCTACGCGGAGAAAAGCCGTGCCTGTGTTTATCTTCAGCAGATTATCCGCGCTGTGGACACGTCCTGCGACAACACGGTGGAGGATACACGGGCGGTGACCCGGGAGCGGGACCGGCTTCTGCGCAGGGTAACGGAGGAAAATACCTTCCGGAAGGCCATGGGACTTGTGCGCACTTATGCGGGAAAGGTGTACGACGCCCAGCTTGAGATGAACAGCTCCAGCTCTCAGCGGCAGGCGCGTATGGCCCTGGACTACATACAGAAAAACTACAGTGACCCCAATTTAAGTCTGAACAGCATCTGTTCTTATTTAAATATCAGCACCAGCTATTTCAGTACAATCTTTAAAGAAGCCACAGGGGAAACCTTTATTGAGGTGCTGATCCGGACCCGGATGGAAAAGGCCAGGGAGCTGCTGGCCGGCACAACCATGAAAAATTATGAGATCGCGGAAAAGGTAGGCTTCTCAGATCCCCATTATTTTGGGATTTCGTTTAAAAAAATGACAGGGATGACGCCTACAGAATATGCCAGGGAGAATCGAAAATGAGAGATCGACTGACCGGGAAAAATACACTGGGCCGTTTTAAAAGCATACAGAGCGTTTTTTTCTTATCCATGTCCATCCTTCTTCTCTGCGCGGTGATGATCGTAACCGCGGTTTCCCTGCGCTATACCCGGGGAAGCATTTTTGAAAATTCGTCCATGTATACCCAGACCATCATCAGTCAGCTGAACCAGAATATTGATTCCTATATCAATTACATGGAAAACATCGCCGATATGCTGGCCTGCAGTGAGGATGTGCAGGAATATCTGTTCGGGGAGGCCGGGGAGGAATGTCAGGAGCGGCTGCTCCGCCAGTTTGACACCATCCTGGAAAGCCGGAAGGATATCCGCAATGTGGGAATTATAAGTGTAAACGGTCAGGCTCTTATTAACGACGGAACGGTACAGGTGAATGAAAATCTGGATCTTACCACCCAGGAGTGGTATACCGACGCGCTGGAAAATGAAACCACCGCGTCGGTTTCCTCCTCTCATGTGCAGCATGTGGTGGAGGGGGAGCGTTCCTGGGTGATTACCCTGAGTCAGGGCGTTGAGAATACGTCCGGCAGCGAAGCAGGCGTGGTGTTTATTGATCTGAATTACAGTGCCATCAGTGAGCTGTGCGATCAGAGCAATATTGGAGATACAGGATATGTCTTCATACTGGACCCGGAGGGGAATATTGTTTATCATCCCCATCAGCAGCAGCTTTACAACGAACTGCAGACAGAGAACACGGAACTGGTCATGACGGCGGAGTCTGATACGGTACAGACCGGAAGCGGCAGCGGCGAGAAGCTTTACTGTATTTCCCGATCGGAAAATACGGGCTGGCTGGTGGCCGGCTGTATGGATGTGTCCAGTCTGCTGGCCGACAGCAACCGGGCGCAGAGCATATATGTGCTGACCGCTATCCTTCTGGTGGCGGCGGCGCTGCTGGTGTCCAGTATCATTTCCCGGAATATTACACTGCCTATTTCCCGTCTGCGGGACTCCATGGCCAAGGTGCAGGAGGGAGATTTTACCGCCGCGGAGCTTCCGGTTCCCTCGGAAAATGAGATCGGCAGCCTGACGGTATCCTTTAATGTCATGACCCGCAAGATCCAGGAGATGATGGCCCAGATGGTCCGGGAGCAGGAGGAAAAGCGAAAGCTGGAGCTGAGAGCTTTGCAGTCCCAGATCAATCCTCATTTTCTCTATAATACCCTGGATTCGATTATCTGGATGGCGGAGGGAAAAAAGAATGAGGAAGTGGTGATCATGACCTCCTCCCTGGCCAGGCTTTTCCGCCAGAGCATCAGCAATGAGGATGAGGTAGTGCCTCTGATGCGGGAAGTAGAGTACGCCCGCAATTATCTCACCATTCAGAAAATGCGTTTCAAGGATAAGCTGGAATTTCGAATCGACGTGGCCCCGGACATTCTCAATGTGCCTATGATCAAGCTGGTGCTGCAGCCGATTATTGAAAATGCCATATATCACGGCCTGAAGGTGAAGGAAAATAAGGGCCTTCTCCTTGTCACCGGCCGCCGGGAGGGCGAGAACGTGGTCATCCGCATTATGGACGACGGCGTGGGTATGGACAAAGAGACTCTTTCTCATATTTTTGAACGACATAAGGTTAATTATCAGTCTAATGGCGTGGGAGTCTATAATGTACAGAAGCGCCTGCAGCTTTACTATGGAAGCCGCTATGGAATACGCTATGAAAGCTGTCCGGGAGAGGGGACGACGGCGATTATTACCATCCCGCTGAAGCTGGACCGGGAAGGCAGCCGTTCCCCCGGAGAATCAGGAGGCAGCCATGAGGAAGCATAAAAAAAGATTCGTCATCGTCCTGCTGCTATGCCTGGGAGCGGCGGGGATCGCCATACTTTATGGAATTTCCAGGGAAAAAAAGACGAGAGCCCTGTCTCTGATCTATATTCCAAAGGTGGAGGACGGAAGTAATGATTTCTGGACTTCGCTGATCTCCGGAACCCGGATGGCTGCCGAGGATTATGGCGTGGAAATAACGATTCTCGCCCCGGATAATGAGACGGACGTGGAAAGCCAGAATGAGTTCCTGGCTCAGGCTATTGAGGAAAAGCCGGACGCCATTATTTTTACCCCCATCAGTCTGACAGAATCCAATGATCTGCTGGATCAGGCAGTGCAGGCGGACATTCCCATAACCTTTATTGATTCCTACACAGAGGAAGAAGTGCAGAGCATAACGGTGGCCACTGATAACCTGGAGGCCGGTAAGCTTCTGGGAGAATATGCCCGGACCTTTCTTGATGAGGGGGAGGAAATCGCCGTTGTGGGTCATGTCCAGGGAGCATCAACGGCTGTGGAACGGGAGGAAGGCTTCCGGGAAGGCCTGGGAGCGCTCTCAGACAATATCGTGGATGTGGTATTCTGCGACTCCGATTATGAAAAAGCCTTCGATCTTACCGTGGAGCTGATGGAAAAATACCCGGATCTGAAAATGATCGCGGGGCTAAATGAGTATTCCTTTGTGGGCGCGGCCCGGGCGGTGAAGGCCATGGGAGCGGAGGAACAGATTATGGTTCTGGGGGTGGACAGCTCCCAGGAGGCGGTTTCTCTGATGGAGGAGGGGATCATCCGGGGAATCGTAGTACAGAAGTCTTACAAAATGGGTTATATCGGCGTGCGGGAGACCGTAGCCATGCTCCGGGGAGAAACGTATGAGACCAATGTGGATTCCGGCTGCGAGCTGGTGACACCGGAAAATATGTATACAAGCGATATTGAGAAGCTGATTTTTCCCTTTGATTCAGATGAATCCCGGGAATAAAGCTGCGGGAGGCCCGTATTTCATATGGGAAATAATGTTTGTTAACCGTAAATTTTTAACCTTTTTATAGAATATTTTCCATTTCGTTCTCTGCGAAATGCATATATAATAGATAAAGTTTGGAAGTTATAGTAAACAATTGCGAATTGATTACTATATAAAAGTATTAGGAGGAAGAAGAATGGGAAATCTGAAAAATAACCCAATTGTTAAAAAAATTGGCTTAAACAGGATCTTGCTTGCCTGTGTTCTGGTTGTGATGTACATAGCCTTCGCCATCGCAAGCCCCACGTTCTTAAGCTTCTCACGTATTCTGAGTGCTTTGAACTATGCGTATTTCCTGGGATTTTTGTCATTGGGAGTAACCTTCGTAATCGCCACCGGCGGAATTGACTTCTCCATCGGTCCGGTTATGTTCTGCTGTGCGCTGATTTCAGGCTATTGCCTGACCAGCTATGGGGTTCCCATGGTGGGAGCCATTGTGATCAGCCTGATTGTGGGTCTTTGCTTTGGCATCTTCAACGGCTATCTGGTGGCTTACATGTCCGTTCCGTCGTTTATTGTTTCCATGGGTAGTATGAACATTGCCAAGGGCCTTGCCTCTGTATTTACAAAAACTCAGTCTGTCAGCTGGCCTCAGTCCTCCGCGGAGGGAGGCTGGTACCGGAATCTGATCAAGGTGGGGAATTTCCCCGTGGGTCTGGTAATCTTTCTCGCGGTGGCGGTTATCTGCGCCATGATTCTGAATAAGACAAAGATCGGCCGCTACATACTTTGTCTTGGAAGCAACCGTGAGGCCGTCCGCCTTTCCGGTGTAAATGTAAAGAAATGGGAAATGACAGCCTTTATGATCTGTGGTTTTCTGGTGGGTATCGCCGCGATCTTCTACGTTGCCGCCTATACCACCGTACAGCCCGGCTACGGCGACCAGTACAACAACGAGGCCATTGCGGGATGCGTAATGGGCGGAACCTCCATGGCCGGCGGCCTGGCGTCTATCAGCGGCACGGTGATCGGCGTACTGATCATAGCACTGCTGCAGGAAGGTATTCTTGCTCTTGGCCTGAATAAGAATTTTCAGTTGATCGTAACGGGTATTATTGTTATCATAGCGGTATACTTCGACGTACTTGGAAGACGCCGTAAGAATTAAACCGGACGTGGGAACAGGATTGGAGAGATCAGAAAGGGCAAAGGTAAAAAAATGGGTGATATTATCTTAACAATGAAAGGAATCGACAAGTCCTTCCCCGGTGTACACGCTCTGGATCATGTGGATCTGGAAATCCGCAGGGGTGAGGTCCTGGCCCTGATGGGTGAGAACGGCGCCGGAAAATCCACGCTGATGAAGGTTCTTACGGGAATCTATACCAAGGATTCCGGAACCATCACCTATGAGGGGAAAGAAGTTGAGTTTCACAGCGCGAAGGAAGCGCAGAACGCCGGCGTGGTGATTGTGCATCAGGAGCTGAACATGGTCAATCACCTGACGGTGGCGCAGAATATATTTATCGGAAGAGAATTTAAAAAGGGCTTCGGCATCGACGATAAGAAGATGAACGAGGAATCCAGAAAGCTTTTCCAGAGACTGAACATTGACATTGATCCTACGGAAACCATGGGAAATCTTACCGTGGGCAAGCAGCAGATGTGCGAGATCGCCAAGGCAATTTCCCATGACGCAAAGGTGATTATTTTTGACGAGCCCTCCGCGGCTCTGACGGAATCTGAGATTGAGGATCTTTTCAAGATCATCCGGGATCTTCGGGAGAAGCAGCTGGGAATCGTCTATATCTCTCACAGGATGGATGAGATCAAGGTGATCACCGACCGCGTGACGGTTATGCGGGACGGTACATATGTGGGAACGCTGATTACCAATGAGTGTACCAAGAATGACATCGTCAACATGATGGTGGGCCGTGTGATCTACGAGGATCCCAAGACAAAGAGCATGGTACCCGAGGGGGCGCCGGTGGCTCTGAAGGTAGAACACCTCAATGCCGGAAGAATGGTGCAGGATGTAAGCTTTGAGCTTCATAAAGGCGAGATCCTGGGATTTTCCGGACTGATGGGCGCCGGGCGTACCGAGACGGCGCGGGCAATTTTTGGCGCGGATCCCAAGGAAAGCGGAGATATCTACGTCTATGGCAAGAAGGTGACTATCAATAATCCACAGGACGCGGTGAAGGCCGGCATCGGCTATCTCTCCGAGGACAGGAAGCGCTACGGTGTGGCGGTTCAGAAGACCCTGGCGGAGAACACGACCCTGGCCAGCCTGGAGAATTATATGAGCGGCATTTTTATCAATAAGAAGGCGGAGGATGAGGTCGCTCAGAAATATGTGGATCAGCTGGACACCAAGACGCCGGGTGTGGATCAGCTGGTGGTAAACCTTTCCGGAGGCAATCAGCAGAAGGTGGTTATTGCCAAGTGGCTGACCCGAAACAGTGATATCCTGATTTTCGATGAGCCCACCAGAGGAATCGACGTGGGAGCGAAGAACGAGATTTACAAGCTGATGAACAAGCTTGCGGCGGAAGGCAAGGCAATCATAATGATTTCCTCGGAAATGACAGAAATCCTGCGAATGAGTGACCGTGTCATCGTTATGTGCGAGGGCAAGGTGACCGGAGAGATTGGTATTGAAGAGGCTACGCAGGAAAATATCATGAATCTTGCCACACGAGAGATTCGTTAGGAAGGAGAGAGGAAATCATGGCAAACAGTACAACAGCAACCGCTGCGAAAAAGAAGTCCATTTTGAGCAACCAGAAGTTTATTGTGGTGCTGGTCATTGTCGCGCTGATCGTGTTCTTCTGCGCGATGAGTCCCAACTTCCGCAAATACACGACTCTGGTAAGTATTCTGGACTATTCCTACTATATCGCTTTAATGTCCATCGGTGTTACATTCCCGCTGATTACGGGAGGTGTGGATCTTTCCATCGGAACCGGACTGATCTGTTATGCACTGACCGGAGGATATCTGATCAAGTTTTATAATTGTCCGGTTATCCTTGGCATGCTGGTCTGCATTCTTTTCGGAATGGCGATCGGAACCCTGAATGGTATGCTGGTATCCTTTATGGAGCTGCCGCCCTTCCTGGTAACCCTGTGCACCTGCATGATTACCCGTGGACTTGGCTCCATCATCGTAGGCGGCTTTGGAATTTCCTGGCCCACCGCATCCACCGATCAGGGATGGTTCCGCACGATTTTCAAGATCACACTGGCGGATAATACCAAGATCCCACTGGGCATCGTCTGGATTCTTCTCCTGGTGGCGATTATGTCCTATGTGCTGAATCACACGAAAATGGGACGTTATACCATCGCCATCGGAAGCAACAAGGAGGCAGCCAGACTTTCCGGAGTAAATGTAAGGCTTTACCATGTGCTGGCCTATGTAATCTGTGGAGGGTTCGCGGGCATGGGCGCCATCGCCTATTCCTCCGTCATTACCACTGTACAGCCGGGAACCGGCGCGGGCTTTGAGCTGGAGGCCATCGGCGGCGCCATTATCGGCGGTGTGTCCGCCTCCGGCGGCGTGGGAACGGTGACGGGTTCTCTTCTGGGCGTTCTTGTGATCTGTCTTCTGAAGACCGGCCTTCCCTTCATCGGACTGCAGGCGAACTGGCAGCAGATTATCACCGGTCTGGTACTGATCGGTGCGGTTCTCATCGATGTTCTTAAAAAGAAAAACACCTGATATGTAAGCTTTGGCAGGCGGAGGTATCCGCACTGACCGGGTTTCATATAGAAACTTAAACTCATTATAAAACAGAGGAGGTTTAAAACATGAGGAAAAAACTTATGGCAGTGTTACTGGGAACAGCAATGGTTGTTTCCGCGGCGGTTCCGGCAATGGCGGAGGATGCTACATCCGCAGATGCTGAGATTGTAGCAAACGGCGATTACAGTTTTGAGATCGTTGTAAAGAGCTATCAGTCCTCTTACTGGCAGGCAGCTGTACAGGGAATTGAGTCTGAGGCTGAGGCACTTGGAGTTACCGTAAACTGCACAGGTCCCAACAGTGAGTCTGACATCGCGGATCAGGTAAACATGCTGAACAGCGCCATCAACAGTGCTCCCGACGGAATCGGCCTTGCGGCCTGCGATCAGGACTCCGTACTGGATTCCCTGCAGACAGCTCTGGATGCCGGAATTCCGGTAGTACTCTTTGACACGGACGTTCCGGATGCTCCGGAAGGATCTGTATATTCTGTAATCGCAACCGATAACTACGGCGCAGGCGAGACGGCTGCGGAGCATCTCTATGAGGCTCTTGCGGATAAGATCGCGGCGGCAGACAGCGCGGTTCGCATCGGTGAAGTAAACCAGGAAGCCACCTCTGATTCCATCACTCAGCGTGGTCTTGGCTTTATTGACAAGATGATTGAGCTTGCAACAGCTGATGGTTACAGCGTAGCGGTAACCGGCAATGAGTATTATGCAAATAACTGCTCCGACGCAGGCGACGAGTCCTCCGCAGATATCATCATTGAGGTTGCGGTTCCGGCACAGACCACAGTTGAGCTCTGCGCGACAGAAGCTTCCAACATCCTGAATAAGGAAGACACCATCGGTATCTTCGGTTCCAACGAAGTTGCCGCAAACGGAGTCCTGACCGCCAATGACAACCTTGGCGTTCTGGGAAGTGATCCTGAATCCACCATCCTTGCGGTTGGATTTGACGCTGGCTCCACCATCAAGGAAGCCGTTACCAACGGAACCATGTATGGCGCCATCACCCAGTCTCCGCTGGCCATGGGCATCACCACCGTTGACACTCTGGTACAGATCGCAAACGGCGAAGAGGTTGAGGATGTTCCCACCGAAGGCTACTGGTATGATTCTACCAACATTGAAGACGAGAGCATCGCTCCCAACCTGTATGACTGATACGGATCGGAAGTCTGATTTGTAAAAGAACGTATAATCTGTAAATAGGAAAAGCTCCCGGAGATATCAATAACAATATCTCCGGGAGCTTTTTCTTCTTTCACAGATGTGCTGTGAGAGGCGGAGCTGTCGCTCCGCCTCAGGATGTTGATTCCTCGGTTATTTGCTGATTTTTATGCTCTTTTTGCTGGTCCAGCCTGAGCTGTAGGTTGTTCCGGAAACCTTTTTGTATGTTCGGATCCGTACATAGTAGGTTTTTCCCTTTGTCAGTCCGGAGATTACCTTACTTACACTGGAAGCGTCGGAAACCTTCGCCGTGCTGTAGGTGCCAAAATCACTGCTGGTCGAGTACATAATCTGGTATCCGGTCACATTTTCGACGGCGGCCCATTGAACCGTCACAGAGCCGGCTGCGGAATTCATCACACCGGACAGGGTGGGGGTGGTCAGACGGACGGTGGTCTGGCTCTTATAAGCGCTGGCCGTATTTCCGGAGTAGGCTTTTACTGCATAGAGGTAAGTGGTCCCGTTCTTATCCTTTACAGCTGTGTCGGTATAGGTAACTGTAGATTCGCCGGTGACGGTTTTGATTTTCTTATAGGTTCCGGAACTGGTCTTGCGGTACACATAATATCCGGAGGCTCCGGTTACCTTATTCCATGTCACCTTAATACCTGTGGAGGTATTGGTCAGTTTGGAGATTGTGCCGCAGGACAGGTACTTAATGCCAAGCCCTGTGCTGTCGAAGCCGCTGGTATAGGAGGTCCCCGCTGAATTCAGGCAGCGGACCGTGTAGGTATAGGTGGTGCCGCTCTTGGCGGAAGTATCGGTGTAGCTGGTGGAAGTGGTATCGCCGATCTTCTTCCAGGAGCCGCCGGAGGTTTTCCGGAACACACGATACTGCGCAGCGCCCGTGGAGGCTTCCCAGGTTATCTTTACGCCGCCTGCCGCATTGGAAACCGCGGATAACGCGGGCGCGGCAATATAGGTGATCGTAAGTCCGGTTTCGTCATAGCCGCTGGTAGTGGCTGAACCGGAGGAATTGATGCATCTTACGGTATACACGTATGTGGTTCCGCTGACCGCGGTTTTATCAGTGTAGCTGGTGGATGAGGTATTGGCAATTCTTTTCCAGGAGCCGCCGGGAGTCTTTCGGTATACACGGTATTTTTCCGCGCCTGTGGAGGCGGTCCATGTGATCTTTACGCCCGCAGATGTATTTTTGACATCGGATAACACGGGAGCCGCAATATAGGTGATTGAGAGTCCGGTTTTGTCATAGCTGCTGGTATAAAGAGAACCATCGGTGGTAACACATCTTACAGTATAGATATAGGTGGTTCCGCTTTTGGCTGTAGTGTCGGTGTAGCTGGTGGAAGCGGTATCGCCGATCTTTTTCCAGGAACCGCCGGAGGTCTTCCGGAATACCCGGTAATTTGTCGCGCCATCGGAGGCGTTCCATGTTACTTTAACTCCGGAGGCGGTACTTGTGATTCCGGCCAGAACCGGGGTTTCCAGCGTTGCGGTTACCACCTCTGTCTCACTGTCACAGCTGTAATTTTTCAGCTTTGTATTTGCGCGGATATCCAGGGTTGTAATCTGATTGTCTGTACAGTCCAGATAGGTTAATTCCGGATTGTGGCTGATATCCAGGCTGGTTAAACTGTTATTTTGGCAGTACAGCTGCTTCAATGCCGTGTTGCTGCTGACATCCAG
>JAJQBI010000046.1:0-1678 GCA_021203365.1 Clostridiales bacterium | reverse complement strand
AACTGTTATTTTGGCAGTACAGCTGCTTCAATGCCGTGTTGCTGCTGACATCCAGGTTGGTTAAGCTGTTATTTTGGCAGTACAAAGTCGTGAGCGCCGTGTTGTTGCTGACATCCAGACTGGTTAAGCCGTCATTGTAGCAGTACAGAGTTGTCAGTGCCGTGTTGTGACTGATATCCAGGCCGCTTAAACTATTATAGGAACAATACAGCTGTTTCAGTGCCGTGTTGCTGCTGACATCCAGACTGGTTAAACTGTTATATTCACAGGCCAGGCTTACCAGTGCCGTATTCTGACTTACGTCCAGACTGGTTAAATAGTTCCCCAGGTGATCCGGCATTTCCAGTGAATAGGATTTTCCGAAACCTCTGCCGCAATACAGAGTTGTCAGTGCCGTATTGTGGCTTACGTCAAGACTGGTCAGGTTATTGCTGGAACAGTACAGCTCTTCTAATGCTGTGTTATTACTTATATCCAGACTGGTTATGGCATTTTCCTCACAGCCCAGAATTTTCAGCGCTGTGTTGTTGCTGACATTCAGACTGGTCAGTTTATTTCCATCGCAGTACAGGGTCGTCAGTGCCGTATTGTTGCTGACATCCAGGCTGGTTAAGAGGTTGCTGTCACAGTTCAGAGTCACCAGCGCCGTATTGTTGCTTATGTTCAGGCTGGTTAAACTGTTATAGCTGCAATTCAGCTCTGTTAACGCCGTATTGTTGCTGACATCCAGGCTGGCCAGGCTATTGTAGAAAATATTTAAATATTCCAGATTTGTAAAGAATTCAATTCCCTGCAGATTGCTGATTCCGGAGGACGATAAGGAAATACGGTCAACTACCTCAATTTCCGTTTCCCCTAATATGCCGTTGTCATTTTTGTCATAACGGGAAACATATTCTCTGAACACCGCATCGGGGAAATTGGCTTCATTGATTTCAATCCCCTCTTCCGATGCGTCGTTTCCAGATGCGTCGCTGTCAGAGGCATAGGCGTCGCCTGCAAATGTATCTTTCGTTTCCACCGAGACACTTCCCGCGGTGTCTGTAAACAGATCACCGCTTCCGTCTGACACAGCGCCGGATGAAGCGGCGTCGGTCTGGCCTGTTTCTTCAGAAACAAAGAATTCTGCTGTGTTGTCAGAGGTGCTTCCGTCCTCAAAGAGAACGTCACTGCTTGCGTACACGTTCGGCGTGAAGGCCGTTGTCAGCATAGCGGCGGTTAATAAAAAAGATATTTTTCTTTTCATGCTTTGATTCTCCAATTCTGTTATGTGCGAAAAGCTTTTGCCGGGTTACATGTGGTGTGGCGTGTTTTTTACGGAAGATTTCCGTATGGGTATTTCAGATTACGGGCTTTGTCCGCTTTGCCGCAGACGTCGGAATTTGAGCTCCTTTTTCATGGTACAGTCCTCCTTTCCTTTTTACCTGAGATATATGTAATTCGCAGTAAGGTGTGTGGCGTTTTGTAATGGGGAATATAACATTTTCACGGAAAAAACGCAAGAATCTGAGCTGGCCAAATTGGAAATTTTAATTATTCATTTTTGTGGTTTTTGAAGTTAAAAAAGCTTTTAAAGGTTTGTTTTAAGATTTTAAAACTGTGGAAGAACCGGCTGAGGTTATAGTTACTTTTCACGGGGTGGGGAAACTGAATAAATAAGAATCTATAGAGCTGTGGT
>JAJQBI010000034.1 GCA_021203365.1 Clostridiales bacterium | reverse complement strand
CAGAGAACCTGCATCGCAGATTAAAGAAAATAATCGGGCAGGTGCAGGCCATTGACCGGATGGTGGATGAGGACATCCCCTGTGAAGATATTCTGGCTCAGATCAATGCGGCGAAATCCGCCCTGCATGGGTGCGGTAAAGTTGTACTTGAAGGACATATTCAGCATTGTGTGCGTGACGGCATCGAACACGGAGACGCTGACAAAACGATTGCTGACTTCACGAAAGCCGTAGAACGTTTCGCAAATATGAGCTAACCTTCTTTGAAAATCCATATTGAAATGATACGAAAGCAGCCTTTCACGGCTGCTTTTGTTTTTTTCCGGAAGTGTATCACTTCCTTACGCACGAAATTCAAATCTGTTAGTACCTCCTAATCTTCCTGCGGATCGCTTGACATTCCCATACCCCTATATGTATAATAAGCCCATACCCGCACAGGTATAAACCAGACAGGCAGGGAACGCCAATGAACGATACGCAAAAAAATCGCATGAACCAGATTCGCCAGGAGTCCAGGGAGGATTATCTGGAAGCTCTGTTTCTGCTTCTCAAAGATCAAAACGAAGTACGGTCTTCCGACCTTGCGTCCTTTATGGGCTTTTCCAGAGCCAGCGTCAGCCAGGCGGTTTTGTCGCTGGAACGGGATGGTTTTCTTTTGATGGATGAAAAGTATTGTCTTCATCTGACAGAGAAAGGTTCACTGACCGCCGAGAGAATACAGCGCAAACATATTTTTTTCGAGAAAAATCTGGTGCTTGCCGGTGTTGATCCTGCTTTGGCAGACAGAGAAGGAAGCCGGATGGGTCACTCGTTAAGCAATGAGAGTTTTGAACGGATTGCGGCGGGCGGTATGCGAAAAGAGGAGGAACTGAACTCATATGAAAGCAGTGATTTCCAGACTTGAATGGGTGTTGGAATTAGGTGGAATCAAAAAAGATATTGTTTTCCTTATCATATCAGGGGCAGCGGTCATATGCAGCCTGACCGGATGGTCGCCGTTCCCTTTTGATGCTGCATGGATTGCTATTGTATTTTGTGGAATCCCGATCATTCTGGAAGCCATCATCGGCCTTGTCACGGCTTTTGACATCAAAGCGGATGTCCTTGTCTCCATTGCGTTGATTGCCTCGGTGATCACTGGAGAAATTTTTGCCGCCGGTGAGGTGGCTGTCATTATGCAGCTCGGCGGGCTTCTGGAAGAACTGACCGTTGCGAAAGCGAGAAGCGGCATTGAGAAGCTCGTAAAGCTGACCCCGACGACCGCCCGGATACTGGATACAGATGGAAAAGAAACCATCGTTCCCTCCATGCAGGTCAGAGTTGGCGATAAAGTCCGGGTTCTTCCGGGAGAGACGATCCCGGTGGACGGTGTGATCCTTTCCGGCCAGACTTCCATCAACCAGGCGGTTATGACCGGCGAGTCCATGCCGGTAGATAAGACCGTCGGGGATGAGGTTTCCTCCGGAACGGTCAATCAGTTTGGTGCCTTCGATATGGAAGCGACAAAGGTCGGCGAAGACAGCTCCATCCAGCGAATGATACGTCTGGTGCAGTCCGCAGACGCAGGGAAGGCAAAAATCGTGGGTATCGCAGACCGCTGGGCGACCTGGATTGTGGTGATCGCGCTCTCCGCCGCTGCTATCACCTGGCTTGTGACCGGGCAGATCATCCGAGCTGTGACGATTCTGGTTGTGTTCTGCCCCTGTGCGCTGGTTCTGGCAACGCCGACAGCAATCATGGCTGCAATCGGAAATGCCACGAAACACGGCTTTCTCGTAAAAGAAGGGGACGCACTGGAACGATTGGCGAAGGCAGATAAGATCACGTTTGATAAAACCGGTACCCTCACTTACGGAACGCCAAAAGTCATTTGCGCCAAAAGTATTCTTCCGGAGCTGTCCTCTGAGGAAATCTACTCCTTCTGCGCCGCCGCAGAACAGCTGTCAGAGCATCCGCTGGGCAGGGCGATCGTAAAGAGTTACAGCACAGAGACGGGGAAAGCCCTTCCCTCCTGCTATCAGTTTGCCATGCTGCCGGGACGCGGGGTATCTGCTGCGATTAACGGAACTGCGGTTCTTGCCGGAAATTATGAAATGATGGCGGAAAAGAACATCGCAGTCACGGAGACGGTACTTACGGAGATAAAAGCATTCCTGAAACAGGGATGCACCGTGATTTATGTGAGTGCAGACGGAAAACTGGCCGGTTTTCTTGTCCTTTCCGATACGCCGAGGGAGAACAGCGTTTCCATGATTGACCGACTGAAAAGGCTCTCCATCGAGCCTGTCCTTCTGACCGGGGATAATGAAGAAGCTGCCACAGCGATTGCGGGGCAGCTGCATATCGAGGAAGTCCACGCAAATTGCTTGCCGGAAGATAAGCTGACATGGATCGGCTCCTATCAGGAAAAGCAGGAATCGGTCTGCATGATCGGCGACGGCGTAAACGATGCACCGGCACTGAAAAAGGCCGACATCGGAATCGCCATGGGCGGTATCGGGAGTGATATTGCGGTAGATGCCGCTGATATTGCCCTGGTAGATGACAAGGTGGAAGAACTGCCCCATCTTGTGGCGCTTTCCAAACGAATGATGACTACCATTAAGCTGAACATGACGTTCTCCATGACACTGAATTTTATCGCAATCACCCTTGCGATCACCGGTATATTGAATCCGGTCGTGGGTGTGCTTGTCCATAACGCAGGTTCCGTTATCGTAATTATCAATTCTGCGCTTTTGCTGAATTGGAAAATGAAATCGGGAGGTGGTGCCGGATGAAAGGTTATAAAAACGTAGGAAT
>JAJQBI010000054.1 GCA_021203365.1 Clostridiales bacterium | reverse complement strand
TTACACGGCGGTCGCCGTCTTTGACGGGGACATGGATGCAACTCAGGCGTTTATTAAGTCGTAATTATCTGGAAGCTGGCAAGATGATTGAGGAATTCTTCCCCCGTCATGGCGTCCGCTATATCGCTCTGAATGACGGCATTGATACCATGCTGGACAACAACGATATAGCGCCCTTCAAAAATATCCTCAACGAATTTTATTCGAGGGACATCTCCAAGAAGGTACACGCCTCTTACTACCTCAAAGCAACGAGGGGTGACTTCACCGGTTGTGTGGCTCCTTTCGGGTATGTCAAAGACCCACAGTGCAAAAACCACCTGCTCATCGACGAGGAGACAGCACCCATTGTCCGGCGGATTTTCGACTATGCACTGGAAGGACGTGGCCCCGGTTATATCCGCCGCCGTCTGGAGATGGATGAGATACCCTGTCCCACATGGTGGAACCGGCAGAGAGGCATCCGCAGCCACTTCACCAAATGGGAGCTGGCCGACCCGGAAAAAGGAAGATTTCTTTGGGATGATACCGTCATCAAGGATATGCTGATCAATCCTGTTTATATGGGCTGTATGGCATCCCAGAAAAAGAACTACCACTTTAAGATCGGAACGATTGGCGAGAAGAAGCCGGAGGACTGGATTATCGTTGAGGGAACCCACGAGGCCATTGTCACCGCCGAGGAATTCGAGATTGTCCAGCAGAAACTCAAGGTCAGACAACGCCCCAGGGATAACGGAAATTTCAGCTTATTCGCCGGTCTTATCAAGTGCGGCGAATGCGGAAAGGCGTTAACCATCCGTAAGACCAACGCCAAAAACCCAAAGGACATCTACGCCTGCGTGACTTACAACCGATACGGGAAGCACCACTGCACCCAGCACCGAATTGAGTATGACGTTCTCTATGATATGGTTCTCTCCAAAATTCAGGAGTGTGCTACCGCTGCCCTGGCTGACGATGAGGACGTGCTCGACCAGTTGAGCGAATCCTTCCGCTCTGAGCAGGAAGGCCAGCTACAGGCCATCGCCCGACAGGTCGCCAAGGACACCGAGCGGCTCTCGCTGCTGGACAGGATGGTTGTGAAACTCTATGAGGACATGATCGCCGGGCGCATCTCTGAGGCCAACTTCAATCTGATGATGAAGAAAGCCCAGGATGAACAGATGGAGCTGACCGACCGGGTAAAGCACAACAAGGAACTGCTGACCGACCAGAACAAGCTGACCCGTGACAACCAGCAATGGCTGGACATGATCCGGGAATACGCCGACATTCAGGAGCTTGACACCGAGACCCTGCAAAAACTCATCCGGGAAATCACCGTCCATGAGGACATCGACGAGGGCGGAACCCGGAATATCACCGCTGAAATTCACTTCAATCTCAAACCTTTGCCGGAGCCGATGGGCGACTCCGAACCTGCTTCATCTGGGCGGTTACGGTCGGCGGATTCATTTCTATAAAGAATTCCATCTTGTACCTCCACGGAAAACATTTTTAAATCTCAGAAATCCCGCGCGTTCCGTTTCGCTGTGGGGAAAGGCAGCGCTTTAGCGCCTTTCCCACACGCGGAACATAATAGAACGAAATATCTTATTATAAGGCCTATTTCCGTTCAATGAAAAGCGGTCGATTTTTCGCTTTTCTTCCGAGAACGGAAAACGGGAAATTATTCGCTTTTCCCTGTATTGCCCATCTTGCCAACGATGCCATTCTTACACCAGAATACATCTTTCAGTTCTTTTAAACGGTCACGCACACAGCGTTCCGTGATGCCGATATATTCTGCCATCGCAGCAACCGTGACCGGCGGGTCGATCATGCAGGCATTGTAAGCATTTAGAATAGAATCCTTACGTTCATCAGCAGTCGTGTATTTACTGCTCTTCTGGAGATTGGCCTGGGGGCTGCCCTCCGCGCCGCACTTTGCCAGAATTCCTGTGGTGTCCAGCTTATGGAGCGGGTACTCGAACCAGAAGTTGACCGGCTGAATGTTCTCGAATTCCCGTAAGGACGACTCCAGCCTCCAGGCCGTGGCATTGCCGTCGCGAACATTGTTCTTTAAATCATCGCTGAGCTCCAGCTGGATCATGTCAAGCTGCGCATCCGGGTCTCTTGCAAATACACCGGAGCCGCTTGCCCTGTCCATCGCCTTCTTGGCACCCTGGGCGCCCTTTGAGTGATGGTGGCAGTATACTACTGCGCACCCTACCTCCATACAAACCTTATCAAACTGATTGCAAAAAGCGGCCATTGCGGAAGCGTTGTTTTCATCTCCGCTGATAATTTTATAAATCGGGTCAAAAACAATCGCGTCGAATCCTCTGCCTTTTACCTTATGGACAATCTTGGGGACCAGTTCATTCAGTGGGACAGCGTGTCCGCGCAGGTTCCAGATTTCGATGTCGTCCATGTGCTTCGGGTCCATGCCCAGCGCCTCGTAAATCTTCATGAAACGCATAATGCAGGAGGATGGGTCAATTTCCAGATTGACATACAGGACACGTCCCTTGCGGCATTGGAACCCCAGCCATTTATTCCCTTCGGAGATTGCGATGCAAAGCTCCATCAACAGAAAACTCTTACCAGCCTTGGATGAACCGGAAATCAGCATCTTGTGTCCACAGCGGAGGATGCCGTAGACCAGTTCTTCCGGCAGCTTAGGAAGGTTGTTCCTGAAAGCTGCGAGGTTTACGATATCTGGCAGGTCGTCTGAGACTCCTTCAACATAATCCAGCCAGTCCGCCCAGGACTTCCTTCCAATGCCTGTGGCTACGAGGTACTGGCGGTTGCCTTTTCGGGTCACCCCAGGCATCCGGGAGAGACGGGACGGATTCTTGTTCTGCGTGTCCACCTGAATCCCGTGCTTGTTGAGAAAATCATACAGATACTCCACGCGCTGCCGGTACTCAGTAAGGTTCTGCGCATCCACATGCACGATGGCGTGGAGACTCTTGCCGCCGCTGTGTACCAGGCAGGCAATTGGCAATTCCATCTTCAGATAAGCCTCATACTGCTCATCCACGGAAAGAGTGTCACTCTCTACCAGCGCAAACTGAAACCGGGTCACGTTGTCGTTCTTGATGCCATTCCCATCTACAGGGTTGGGCCGAATCCAGGCACCGGCTTCTGGTTTTGGATCTCCAAACACGGCACCAAGATCATTGGGATGTTTTCTGATTTCAGCAATAAGCTGCCCGGATGTACGATCAAAATTTCCCTTCCCAGGGATCCACTTTCCATTTTTATCCTGCCAGACATCATTGGTGACATAGGCTACCTTGTCATCTGGTTTAAACAGTGTCTGAAGATATAGAATCACCTCCCTGCCCGGCTCCCATGTCTGTGGCGCGGGGACCTTCGGCGTTGGCGCAGGGGATTCGCCACCGTCGTCTTTGATTTCTGCATCCCAGTCCAGAGCACCGTCTGCATCGTAATACTGCCATCCATATTTTCCTGCCATCTGGATAATAGTGCCGCCTTTGACGCCGCTGCCATTAAAGCTTCGCCATTTGCGCTCACACTCACCGGGATGGTAGCGCGGATCTGCCTTGCTCCAGTTATCCCAGACCGAACAGTCATAGTCCTCTGCTTTGAGCGCCATCCCGACGTTAATCCACTCTGTATAGGAGAGGTCAGCGACGGGAATACTCCCAAGCGCCTCCAGAATTTTAGGACCCATAAACACCTCCCGGCCTATAGGTTTTCGGCAGGGTGTCTCTGTTCCATGCCAGTCTGGTCGTACAGAACTCTTGTAAGGCTGCAGTCAACGAAAGAAACACAACCGCCTTCCGACCATTGCAGTAGTGGATCGTGTAATCGCAGGCGCGGCGGTCGAAACACCCGCCGAGGTTTTTCACATCGCCTCTGTCGGGCGTTGCAGTCATGCCGGGAACCCTGGCAGCGTCAAAGTGGTTTAATCCATTCTGATAGGAACTGGACAAGGCGTGGTATGCCTCATCCACAATCATTGTCTGAAAATAATCATGAGGAAATTGCGCGAGGAGTTTCTCCTGACAGAGTGACTGTACCGAGCCGACGGCGGCGGCCACCGTAAGAGTTTTACGGTGACCTGCCTCCCACTCTGCCTGGATGGCCTGCCTGGCTTCTTCCTGATAAGGCCTAAGCTTAACCATTTGCCATCCTCCAATCCTTAAAACGGCAGATCGTCGTAGCTTTCAGGAATCTTCATCCAATTGTTTTCCGGAAAATTCTTCTCATCGTAATCGTAGAACTTATCCACGTCGTTCACCTGGTACTCCTTGCCGTCCTTCATATAAGTGCGGGGCTTGAAGTGTGCATAACCGCGGGAACCGACCACCTTGTTCCAGTTCATGACGAGCCGCTCCCCGGGCTTCTTCTGGCCGATGCAGCGGAAGAATGCAGAGAGCTTCCATTCCATAGACTTAAAGAGGATAAGGTCAGTGCGGACATGCACCACACCTTCCGGGGTCTCTACGCGGAGTGTAAGCTCAGCCTTGTTACAGGGCTGAATTTTCGCAGATCCGGGGAACCGGCCACGCGTAAAATCCACTACAGTAAATACATGGTCACCCTCCGGAAGGATAGTAAACTGCTGGCCATCGTTCTCAATAACGGAGTCCCAGTCCAGGCACATGTTCTGGCTGAAAGAATCATTAAAATTGTTCATTATAATTACCTCCTAGTATAATAGTCAGCTCTTACGAGCGTTGTTAATTAATTCTACAATCTGCGGCCAGTATTTAATAAGCCAGCCGTTTACAAATTTGTCCGCGTAATCACTAATCGGAACCTTTTCAGGGCAGTGTCCCCTGGCGGAGACCACAGACTGAATTTCAGCCTCTGTGACACCCGCCTCGTTCATCATGGAACGAAGAATGTCGATCGGCTTTTCAGCCGGCTTCAAATCTGACCTGAACAGATGCGAAATGCCCTCGAAATCCATGTCCATCTCCTCCGGAAGGCCGAACCGGTTCTTTGCATCCCACACGGGACTGTGCGAAGTCTTCATGACGCGCTTGCCGCCGGTCGCTTTCCTGCTGTTATTCTCGGTCGTAACCACCATCGTCTTGTAAGTGAGGAAGAGCAGCAGATCGGACCATTCTTTCAGAAGCGGAGCAGACTGTTTTGAAACCTTAAGTTCCCAGCGGTCAAAAGCGCCCTGTTCATCTGGCAGCTCCTGCTTGCGCATCTTGGCGTGCGCAATAATAACCATGTTCATACCGGCGGCTACCACCTTATTACAGGCTTCCAGCATCCGGGACATCTCTTCTCCAACGTAGGTGTACCCTTTGCCATAACCGAAGCTTTCCAGCCCACTGACCTTGTACCGGGCGCAGATGTTTTTGATGCACATCATTTCCGCCCAGTCGGCCGTGTCAATGATAAGGGTCCCGCAGATGCCGGGAGTCCCTGCAACTTCTTCGATCATGGCGATAAGCTCTTCCCATGACCCGGGCTTAACCCTCCGGACATTCATGCGGTTCGTGCCGTCCTCGGTGTCAATGTACAACGGATTCGGCGCATTCGATACGAGAGTGCTTTTCCCGATGCCTTCCGGTCCGTAAATCACGGCCTTCAGCGGAAGACTCCGCGTTCCTTCAATAATGTTCAACTTGTAAACCTCCTGTCATTCTCTGGCACAAGCATCGGTTTGCCTTGCGGTTTATAGGTCAGCTCACCCAGAAGTTCATCAAATTCGCTTTTGCCAAGCATTGCAGTCATTGCCTTAATGCCGAGAAGCTTCTTCTCATACGGGTTATGACCGGCAGCGTTGACAGCATCCGCTACAGCTTGTTCATTTATGTATCTGCGGTTGGAACGTCCCTCGACCAGCTTATAGCCGCGCCAGTTCTTTCCATTGAGTGCAGCTTGCAGTGCGTAGTTCTTAACATCGGAAACCCATGCAGTCAGTTTGTCCACCTTGCCGAGAATTTCCTCAATCTCCTCATCTGTAAGAAGCTGCGGCTGCTTAAGCCCGTACTTTTCCATCTCCAGATTGGCTTCTGCTCTGGCACGGCATTCAGCCTTTACAGCACAGAACTGACACCAGCCGCCGCAGACAAAGTCGCCCCCGCCGTTGTAGGCAAGCTGTGCCGTCGAAGCAAGATCTGTTTCTGCCCAGGAAAGAAGCTTGTTCTTTGGAATGGTAAAGTGACTGATATTGTTGCGCCTTGGCTGGAAAATCATCATGCAGACAGTATTAATATCGCAGGTGCCATCGAAAAGCTCCAATGCGCCGAGGGAATAACACATCATCTGCGGATTGTTTTCCGCCGACACCCTCACCCCCTTTCCATACTTGAACTCAATAACATACAGCGTACCGTCGCCAATCACCAGACAGTCTCCAATTCCAAAGCCGTCAGGGACATACCTGGAAAAGTCCAGCCGCTGTTCGATCCGGACAATGGGATCGCTGCAGGCCTTTTTGATCCCGGCCACCAGTTCCATGATGTAAGAGGCGTACCTGGAAGCACAGTTTTCCATCTCCGGATCATACCAGCGTAAATTCCCAGTGGGATCTTTTGACTGAATACCAAGTGCGAGCTTCAGCTTGTACTCGCAGAGGCTGTGGGCTTCTGTGCCTTCGGCCGCATAATCAAAGCTCTTATCCCTGGCGCTTTCGCAGAGCCTTGCCGATGGCGGGCAGTTCATCCAACGTTCGGATGCGGCTGCGGGTAAGAGTACGGGTGCTTTAGGTGGCATTGTCCAACACCTCCGCTTCCCATAAAATAGCTTCATAGCATGCCGGGTCAATCTGCGGCGGCATTGCTGCATCATACCTCAGAAACAGAGCGCCGATTTCAACAGCCTTCCACAATTCATCGAGGGGCCGTGCCCTTTCATTCATCTTCGACATTTGCCTGTCCTCCTTCCCTGGACTGTCTGTGTGCAGCGAAAATCTTTAAATTCCTCGCCATGCGTGCGGATACCCGGCTGATTTCAGTGAGTACTTCAATCATCTCAGTTTCGTTTCCGTTCGTGTCGTGATCGTTTCGACTCATAATTCACCTCATTTCTGCAAGGCCTGTATCGTTTTGCCTTACACTTTCCACTGGAGAAAAAAATGGAATTTGAGCGGATTTTTTTTAAAATTTTTTTTGGCTGCCGACTGAAAGTAAATATCCGCCGACAGCCAGGGTGTCATACTACATTAATAGCCGCGAATTTTGCGGAATTCATCGCGAATGCGTTTCATCTGATCGGCGAAGGTCCGCTGCGGGCGGCCCAGTGCCCTTGCAATCTTCCGGTCAGAAGTCTTATTGTCATCAATCCACATCTGAAGAATGCGGTCTGCGTCAGGGTCGAGTTCCCGGAACCGCTTAATGAGTTTCTCCAGAAGCATGCGGTCCTCGACGAGCTTTTCCACACTTAATGTAGTTTTCGGATCGCTGTTGTAAAGGGTTACCCCATCCTCACTGTTGCCTGCATCCAGAGACAAAGTCCCCGTGGAATGGAACTCACAGATATCGCAGTCGGCATCACATTTCCAATGAAGCCGCTTCGGGCAACTGCACCGACCATGGTCATATTCATAAGTACGAATTCTGGATATTTTTTTGGTTTCTTCTTCATATACCTCTTCAGTAACAAAAAACTTTCCACCAAAAGAGCGCAGAAAAATAAAACGTGTTTTTTCATCATTTGCCATACGGCTTTCTCCTTTCGGCAAATAAACCGAAGCGAAGAAAACCAATATGGCTATGGCTGCCAGTTATAATTCTCATAGACGGTCACCTCATACGGATTTCTCCGCTTCATTTCGGTGACCAGCTGTTCGCAAGCTGGCACTCTATTTAATTGAATGTTCTTCTGTCCATCAGCTACGAACACACCTCTTGGCCAAAAAGGTGAGCTGACTTTCAGAAAAGCAGTTTCACATCTTGCTTAGGACGAATCAGATAAAAAGAAACATATTTACAGTTGTTCGTTTTTTTACCGGCGAGATCTCATGCTGTATTGTATTTCCGTGATATAATGTCAGAAAATTTTATGTATAAGGGTTTTTACAACATGGATATCGCCTTCCATTTGTCCACAGGATATTGTTAGAACCCGGTTCTAAATAACCCAGCATCCCGTGCCATTGACTGCATAGCGCAGCATCTCTTCTCTGCTACCCACCAGGCGCATAACGTCTCTCTACAGTATTCTTCTTCGTAATTCTTTCCCTTAAGAGAAAGAAGCGGACAAATGCTTCTTCCGTAGATACTTTCGCTCTGATAAGCTTCTTCGTCGCAGGTTCTCATTTTGATGCCTCCTTTCAAATAATTTATTACCCTGTCCAGATCAACATCTATCAATAAACGACGTCTGAGGGTCGTAGATAATATGACAAAAAGTCTTAAAAAGAATAAACGAGCATAATCCGTCTGGGTTGGGGGACTCACAGCGAAACCGAAATCTCCTCAAATAATTTATGACCCTACCCAAAACGACATCTATCAATAAACGACATCTGAGGGATGTAGATAATATGATAAAAAGTCAAAAAAAATAAACGGCATACTCAGTCTGGGTTGGGGATTGACTGCGAATACGAAATCACCTTTTTATTACATGAGCAGGAAATCGCTACTGTGAAAGAAGGCAAGAGGACCGTTTGAATGAATTTCTTTATATGAAACTTCTGAAAGCGAATATCGGGCTGGAATTGGTGAACGGGTTCAATGACCTGCAGCAGTATTATGATCAAGTCCTGACAGAACGTACGATGTCAGAGTTCACGAGGCTGGCGGGGATCCTGGGCAAAACAGTCCAGAATAATGCGGAGCGCCTGATACGGACGGAGCTGGCCGGGGTTCAGACGGAAGCTCAGAAGCATTTTTTTATTGCGAACAGGTTTGAGGAATACCACGTCGATACATTGGGAACTGCCTGCAGAAGCTAAAAATATACAGCAACAAAACTTTCCTAAATGCGGCTTTAATAATAATTTGAATAAACCGTGGATTGAACTTACAAAAATATGAGGAAAAAATCAGACAAGGATTCTAGGGAGAAGCAGGCAGAATTTCTCCAACAAAGAAAAAAACGCCGATGAATGGCACAAAAAGGGTAAAAAATAGCCCATCAGGTCACCGTCCTGCTGTGTTGAACTCACACAGTTGGATAGCAACCTGATGGGCTTGTTAAGTTCTTATTCCGTTTACAACATCATCTGATACTGAGACTGCTCTTCTGTGGGAATCCCAAGTGCCTGCATAGCCTGCTCCGCCGTCATCTTCATATTCTTCATAAGATTTCAAATAAGCTCAAGCTTTGCCGCAGTTTGTCCTTCTGCCTTTTCCTCGGCATACTGGCACTTGCCGTAATTTTCAACAGCTTCCCTTTGATCGTACAGCTGTACCATAATATCAACCGCCCCTTCCTCGTGGCTTTCAATAAATTCCTTCAAAATATTTCTGTCTTTACAAATACGGAATGTTTCCCTAACAGCCTCGGCTTTATGTTCCTTTCCATGAGCCTTTATCCGCTCGTCAATCACCTTTGAAAAAAGAATGTATTGATTTATGATTCATGCCCTTCACCTTCAACGATTCACGAACTTGGGAAAGAAGAGCGTATTGCTGAGTTGATGCCAACTGCAAGAGCGGTGTTTCAGGTCTTGGAAGGAACAGCAGTTCGTATGAATGAGGAAAGTAATAAACCATTACTTGAGTTATTTGAATCTTATGAAACCTATGTTAAAGCATGGAACCCAGAGAGAGAAACTGAGTATGGTTTATTCAGAATACCGATTCCGGAATTTGACTGGGCAGCTTTTCGAGAAGGATTGGTAAATGCTTTCTGTCATAGGGATTACACAATGTTAGGGGCAGTTAGAGTATTAATTGATGATGAAGGAATGATCATTAGTAATCCAGGGGGATTTATTGATGGAGTAAATCTAAAAAATCTACTTACAGTTGAGCCGCATGGGCGTAATCCAGCTCTTGCTGATGCGATGAAAAGAATCGGCTTGGCAGAAAAAACCGGAAGAGGAATAGACAGGATTTATGAAGGCTCCATTGTATTTGGCAGACCATGGCCGGATTATTCAGAGTCTACCAGTAGAAATATAAAACTCTTTATTCAAAGAGCTAAAGCAGATCTTCCATTTGCCAAATTTATTGCCGATGAGCAAAATAGACAAGGAAAAACATTATCGATTTATACATTGATGATTCTTTCGGTACTTAACAATGAACGCAGATGTTCACTTGAACGAATTGTTGAAATAACAAATTTAAGTGAGAATAAAGTCAGATCGGCAATAGAAGTGATGATTGAGTCGGGACTTATCGAAGCATCCGGAAAGGGAAAGAACCGAACGTTCATCTTAGGGAAAAAGATTTATAGGGAGAATAAAGAAACAATCCAATATGTTCGGCAAACAGATATTGATAGTATCAGATATCCCGAATTAGTAATGAAACTTGCAAATACACAAAAAGGGGTTGTTACAAAACAGGATGTTGTTGAATTGTTGAAAATAACTCCTGCTCAGGCATATTCAATAATTAAAAATCTTAAGGAAGAAGGAAAACTAGAACTTCTCTGCGGTGGTAAATATTCAAAATATAAAGTGGTTGATTCTTAATTCAATTTTAACTCGAAAATGATAAGTTAAAATTAAATTAGAATTAATTTAATTCGTCTTTAACAAATCAGGGTACGACAATTAATGACTTGAAGACAGATCTAATGAGGGAGGCCAGATATGCGTGATCCAGTTGAAAACGTAAACCGGCTACAGCTTCCATTGCTTCCTGGCGTAACAACTGGCCCCAGTTATCCACATATTTCAAATATCCGTCAGAAATCAGAAAACTAATTTATACGACGAATTCCATAGAGAATTTTAACCGGCAGCTGCGGAAAGTCACAAAATCCAGGACGATCTTCCCAACCGACGATGCCCTGTTTAAGATGCTGTATCTGGCAATGGTGGATGCCACGAAAAAATGGACCGGGAAATCATGGGATTGGGGACAAACGCTTGATCAGCTGAGCATTTATTTCGGGGACAGGATTCGCCCCGAAGATATAGAATGACCATAAATCCGGCACCATGTAAAGGGTAAATACACGCCTGCCCTGCAGGCGCCCTTGACATGCTGCCAGATCCATGCTACAAAGTAACCAAGACCTGAACAGCAGGATCTGCTATTCAGGCCTCATTAAACCTAAGATTTTTTCATCAATCCAAAGCGTTTACACAAAATAGTTTACACTACCCCATATTCAGATGACCGATGGAAAGGAGAGGTCTCTCGTAGGCATGACGATTACTCCCCATACCCGTATTTACAATGGATTCCACCTCTTTTCCAATCTCAAAGTGTCGAAAACGGGATTTTACCACAGAAGGGTTATAAAAAATACGTTTGTTTTATAAATTACACTCCCTCATTCATAAAGCCAATTCATCAACCACCTTTCCCGCGTTTGTTTCTGTCAGACAGATATAGGCGCTGCGGTATACAATATTGTTTATAATATTCCTTTCAAAATAAAGCTCTGGAGACTCGCCAATGTCCTCGCACTTTTTCCTATATCCATCCGTTTTTGAGATTTTAATAACCCGATTCACATAATCTATTTTTTCTTCGTTCTTTGCTACAAACCTGGCTCGAAGCTTACAAGCATATGCTTTCTGCTTTTTACTGGCAGCCTCAATTTCCGGGAGATTATACCCGGCCAGTTTTTCTTCAGCAGTCTTCTGCTTTTGCTTACTATAACAGGCAGGACATATATCACAGTTTGCTTCCACCCAGTCTTTCCAGGATTCAGCCTCCGCCCGATCTTTTCTCTTCTGAGATACTTCAAACTCAATTCCACAATAGCTGCAGATACATCTTGCAGTTGCCTTCACCATTTGATTTTCCTCCATAAATACTAATCCAACTCAGGCAAAATCACAGTTCTCTTTGTCTGTCATGCTATGGTTTGAACCACGCTACCAATTACCTTTCCTTCACACTTATGAACCATCTTTCTCTGAGCAGCATAAAAAGATCTGCACTGCATATTTAAAACCATTTATAAATCCCTGCTGTTCAAACGCTGATACAAGTGCTAATACCTGATTTTCATAGTCCGATTTTTGCAGACCATTTACTTCCAGGCACTCATATAGGAATTCCAGAGCTTCCTTTGCATCTTCACTGTCCGGCACTCCTCCAGAATCCTTGCAGTGAAAATATAATCGTGTTAGAATATTCTCCTTTTGCATGCCAAAGCCTCCTCGCTTTTTGAAAAAGCAAATCATTTATATTTACTATTACTTTCCAAATATAATAGCATAAAGATACATGTATAAGTTCTGGTGCGGAAAAAGACACATCAGTCGTAAATGTGATGTTTCATAACATTCAATGTACAAACTATTTCATTTCTTTATCCACAGTACAGATATCACATTATTCTTAACTAACCACTCAAAAAAGCTCATTTCTTCCCTTCCGTACTACGGCATCCCACTGTACTGGTCGTAAATTCTTTTTAAACTCACGCTTTTGCCTTTGACCATCTATAGAAATTCGGATATAATTTTTATCAGGAAAAATAACCCCGATGAAGAAATGTAAAATCACCGTACTGAAAAAGAAATTCTATCCGAATTTGGCCAAAGAATACATATCTTTTCCTGACTTTGGTCCTGGCGAAAGGATGAAAGAGGGCGATGTGTTCATCCCGTCTGGTCCATTTGGAAATGAATGCCCTAAGGGCTTTTGTGCAATGGCGTGACCGGCAGTCTGTTTGCAGACAACCACACTTGCCGGCGATGGAAAAGTTTTGTGTGCCAATTAAAATCTACGCCACGGGAACAGCCATGTTCCTGTGTGATTAAAATGAATTAAAGAACACGAGAAAGCCTATGAAATATGACCTGCTTCCAGAGTTTCAAAAATACAGTTGGATACGGCTCCCTACCCAACCATGGCTGTTAAGAGCGGCAAATGCGCTGATGCCCGTGATACAGCATGGTAAGAAACTGGATTCCCGCCTGCAGTCTGAGAAGGTACAGATCGGGGATTGCACGGCTGACCTGATTCAGCCCAAAGGCAGCAGCACGGATGCCCTCTTGATCTATTATCACGGTGGAGCCTTTCTCATTAAAGCCGCTGCATATCATAAAAATCTCGCTCAGACCTATGCATTAGAGGCCAACTGTGCAGTGCTGTTTGTAGATTATCGTCTGGCTCCAAAGTACAAGTTCCCGATTCCGGTTATAGATTGCTTTCAGTCGTATTCTTGGGCTTTGGAACATCTATTATTCAAAAAACTGGTTATCGGCGGCGACAGTGCCGGCGCTGACCTGGCCATGTCCGTCATGTTGCTGGCCAGAGAAAAAAGGCTGCGTATACCTGGCGCTCAGATGTTGATTTATCCAGGTGCGGTCTGCCGCTCCGACACAGAATCCATGCGAAAATTCACGGATACACCCATGTGGAACTCCGTATTGAATGCCAGGGCGCTGGAGTTGTATGCAGATAAAAAAGGCCGTAATAATCCCCTGTTTATGCCCTTGCTCTCTGAGAGTTTTGAAGACTTTCCCGCAGCGTATGTAGAAACAGCCGAATTTGACTGTCTCCACGACGCAGGAATTGAAATCACGGAACGTTACCGCAAAGACGGCATAAATGTCACGCTGAATGAAACCCGAAATACTATGCACGGATATGATATTGCTCAGCGATCTCCGTATGTCCAAAAACAAATAGAAAAAAGGATTCGTTTCCTTACACAGTGCTTCTCATAAGCAATCTCTTAAAAAGTCAGAAAATGTTTTGATAAACAGAAACAATAAGCCATGTTCCTGGTGCTTATGCGAGAAGGCAGAATATTATCAGTTTGCACTATCACTTTTTGCAGAATGAACAGGAAACAGGATATGGCATTTGGGGAACAAAACTTGGATATGATATTCTTTCACCTTTGAACTGACAACCTGTTTTTATCCCGCCTCTCTGTTTTCATCCGTTACATTCTCCATACATTTATCC
>JAJQBI010000040.1:5760-14212 GCA_021203365.1 Clostridiales bacterium | reverse complement strand
CACCCCCACGCCCCCCCCCCCCCCGCCCCCCCCACTTTACATACTGTGTATTTTTCACAAAAGAGATGGGCTTTTTCACAAGTTTTTGTTTACGTTTATGGTATAGAATGGTATAGTTATATTGTGGGCGTCCGAATAAAAGAGCCGGGAAAGTCCCTGTCTCTTTTATTCAGAAAAGATACGTTTTGTGAGAGAAAGGAATTTAAGAACTATGGAGAGATATTATCAGCCCGAGATCGAATGTGCTTCCAGGGAACAGATCCGTCAGTGGCAGAGTGAGAGACTGGTAAAGCAGGTAAGAAATGTCTGGGATCATGTGGCCATGTACCGGGAGAGAATGCAGGAAGCCGGTGTGACGCCGGAGGATATTCGGTCCGTGGACGACCTGCATAAGCTGCCCTTTATCACCAAGGACGATCTTCGGGATCAGTATCCATACGGCCTTCTGGCCCGGCCGCTTTCGGACTGTGTGCGTATCCAGTCTACCAGCGGGACCACCGGGAGACGGGTGGTGGCCTTCTATACCCAGAACGATGTGGATCTGTGGGATGAGTGCTGTGCCAGGGCCATTGTGGCGGCCGGCGGGACCCGGGAGGATGTCTGTCACGTGTGCTACGGCTATGGACTTTTCACCGGCGGCCCCGGGCTGAACGGCGGTTCCCACAAGGTGGGCTGTCTGACCCTGCCCATGTCCTCGGGGAACACGGAGCGGCAGATTCAGTTTATGGTGGATCTTGGCTCGACGATTTTGTGCTGTACCCCGTCCTACGCCGCCTATCTGGCGGAGAGCATTTATGAGCGCGGCCTGGAAAAACAGATCAAACTGAAGGCCGGGATTTTCGGCGCGGAGGCCTGGACCCAGGAGATGCGCCGGGACATTGAGAAGAAGCTTGGGATTAAAGCCTATGATATTTATGGCCTGACGGAGATCTCCGGACCGGGGGTTTCCTTTGAGTGCTCTGAGCAGACAGGCATGCATGTGAATGAGGACCATTTTATTGCGGAGGTGATCAACCCCAAAACCGGGGAGGTGCTTCCAGATGGGGAAAAGGGTGAGCTGGTCTTTACCTGTATCACCAAGGAAGCGTTTCCCCTGCTTCGCTACCGCACCCGGGATATCTGTGTGCTCTCCCATGAAAAATGCTCCTGCGGCAGAACCCATGTGAAGATGAGCAAGCCTCTGGGAAGAAGCGACGATATGCTGATCGTCAAAGGTGTGAACGTTTTCCCGTCTCAGATCGAGACTGTGCTTATGAACCTGGGGTACCCGGCCAACTACCAGATTATTGTGGACCGGGTGAACAACAGTGATACCATTGAGGTGCAGGTGGAGATGACGCCGGAGATGTTCTCAGACAGCTTAAGCCAGGTGTCCGGCAGAGAGAAGGAGCTGACGGACGCGCTGAAGGCCATGCTTGGCATTTACGCGAAGGTGAAGCTGGTAAATCCGAGAACCATCACCCGCAGCGAGGGAAAAGCGGTGCGGGTCATCGATAAGCGAAATCTGTACCAGGGCTGATCTGGGCTACATCGGATAAGGAGGATACAAAAATGACAGTGAAACAGATTTCAGTATTTCTTGAAAATAAACCGGGGAGACTTTCAGAGCTTACGGAAGTCCTCTCTGAAAACGGAATCGATATGCTTGCCCTTTCTCTGGCGGAGGCTTCAGATTTCGGTATTGTCCGTGTGATTGTGGATGATGTGTATAAGGCGTCTACCGTTCTGAAGGACGCGGATTACATTATTTCCATCACAAAGGTTCTGGCGGTGGAGATCGCCGATGAGCCGGGGGCTCTGGCGAAGGTGATCGGGGTTCTCGGGGAAAGTGAGATTAACGTGGAATACATGTATGCCTTTACCGCCAGGAAGAAGGATTGTGCCTGCATGATCATCCGTGTGGAAGACAACGGGAAGGCTGTGGAGGCACTGCGGGCAAACGGTATGCGGCCGATCTGCCTGGACGAGCTTCTGGCGATGTAACCGGAGATGGAGAAGGGAGAGCTGGACCGTTATCTCCGGGAATACACAGAGATGGAAAAAGAGGTTCTGGATGGCGCCTCTGATACATATATTCAGGAGAAAATCCGGGCCCGTTTCACCTCGGCGGGGCTCGGGAGATATCTTTTTGAGAGCCGCCAGTTTCTCGCCCCCGGGGAGAAGATCGGGATCTGCCGGGGAGACCGCTTTATCACAACCTTTCCCCACAAGCACGATTATATTGAGCTCTGTTATGTCTGGTCCGGGGTCTGCCATCAGGAGATTGAGGGAAAGCAGGTGGTGACCCGTCAGGGGGATGTGTGTATTTTTGATACCATGGCGGTTCATTCCATTGAGGCCGGCGGGGAGAATGATATTCTGGTGAACATTCTCATGCGCCCGGAATTCTTTGACACGGCTTTTTTAAGCCGGATGACCCGCGGGGGGATTGTCTCTCAGTTCCTTGTGGAGGCTGTGACAAAAAGCCGGAAAAAGCAGCATTATCTTTATTTCCCGGATCACGGAAACGTCCGGGTCCGTCAGATTGTAGAGCGGATTCTGGAGGAATATTATACGGCGGATCTGGGGATGGAGGAAGTGCTGGAGAGTTATGTGATCATTCTTTTCACGGAGCTTCTGCGGGCCTTCCGGGATGATTCCAGGAAAAAGGGGGATGTCTCCCGGGAGGTTCAGATTCTGGAGCTTCTGGCTTATATTGAGGAGAACTATGAGACCTGCACTTTGTCGGAGATGGGGAAGGCCTTCGGCCTTCACGGCAATTATCTCACGGCTCTCCTGAAGGAGAAAACCGGCCGCAGCTTTGTGGAGCATGTGCAGGAACAGAGGCTTAAAAAGGCAAAATCCCTCCTGGAGAACACAGACATTCCGGTGGCGGAGCTGATTCCCATGTGCGGTTATAACAACATGAACTTTTTTTACAGGAAGTTCCGGGAGTCGGAAGGCTGCACCCCTGCCCAGTACCGGAGAAAATACCGGGCACCTTAAAAATGGTCAATTTTTTCATGAAAAAGCGTTATTGAAAAATAGCGCTTTTCTTTTTATTCTTAAGAAAGAAAACCAGCCTCGAAAAGAAAAAGGAGGAAGAATCATGTTGAAAATAACGAGAATTCTCATGGATTACGAAGCCGGGCAGGTGGGAATTACCCATGTTCCCCAGTTTGGATGGATATTGGAAAGTGATAAGAGAAATGTGACGCAGGAGGCATGGCGTCTGGAAATCAGCCTGGATGCGGATTTTAAAGCGCCCCTGTATGACAGCGGGAGAGTGGAGGGCGACGATTCCTCCCGGGTGCAGCTCCAGGGAGTGGAGCTTGCCTCCCACAGAAAGTATTTTGTCCGGGCAAAGGCCTGGGCGAAGGGAGAGGAGACACCGTGGGCCCAGACGTCCTTTGTCACCGGAATTCTGGACGCAGGTCAGTGGAAGGGATGCTTTGTCACCGTGGAGGAGGAAAAGGATAGGGACAACTCCAAAGGAACCTGCCTGCGCAGTCCTCTTACACTGAGAGCCGGGGTTTGTGAGGCCTACCTTTCTGTGACCGCCCTGGGACTTTACAACTTTTACCTGAACGGGGAGAAGGTGGGGACAGACGAGCTGACTCCAGGCTGGACGTCCTACCGTAAGCATCTCTGTTTTCAGACTTATGAGGTCACGGACCTTCTCCATGCCGGGGAAAACGTGATGGGAGCGATTCTGGCGGCCGGGTGGTTTAAAGGCCGGATGGGCTTTGACGGACTTGCAAAAAACCGGAATCACTATGGGAAAAATACCGCTCTTCTGGCACAGCTCACCGTCCGCTATGAGGATGGCGGGGAGGAGATTTTTGCTACGGATGAGTCCTGGACAGGGACGGATGCCCCGGTGGTTTTTGCCGAGATCTATGACGGGGAAATCTATGACGGGCGAAAAGAGATTCCCGGATGGTCCAGGGATTCCTCTCCCGCAGGAGAGTGGAAGCCGGTGCGCCGGGTGGAATATGATTTTTCAGTTCTTTCCGGGCAGGGAAGCGGCCGGACAGGCCTTCATGACCGGGTGGAGGCAAAGAAGATTTTCTGCACGCCCCAGGGGGATACGGTAATCGATTTCGGCCAGAATATGAGCGCCCTGATTACGGTGACGGCCTCCGGGAAGGCCGGGGATGTGATCCAGCTGGACTGCTTTGAGGTGCTGGACGCCCAGGGAAATGTGTATGTGGATAACCTGCGGGGTGTGAAGCAGTCTATGAAATATATTTTCGGCCGGGATGGGGAGATCACCTGGCATCCCTCCTTTACCTTTATGGGATTCCGCTACGCGAAGGTGGTTTCCTTCCCCGGAGAGCCAGAGCCGGGAAACTTTACGGCTTATGCCATTCATACGAACATGGAACCCACGGGAACCTTTGAATCCTCTGACCGGGATCTGAATCAGCTGGCGCACAATATTCTGTGGGGTTTAAAGAGTAATTTTGTGGATGTGCCCACGGACTGTCCTCAGAGAGACGAGCGTTTGGGATGGACGGGAGACGCCCAGATTTTCTGCCGCACGGCCTGTTTTCTGATGAACACCTACAGCTTTTACAGGAAATGGCTGGAAGATGTGGCCGCGGATCAGACGCCGGAGGGCGGCGTTCCCCATGTGGTGCCGGATATTGTCACCGGAAACGTGGAGGATAACTGGCTGCTGAAGCACGGAACGCATTCCGCGGCCGCCTGGGCGGATGTGGCTGTGATCGGTCCATGGAGCCTGTATCTGACCTTCGGGGATGAGGTAATTCTCCGGCAGCAGTATGACAGCATGAAGAAGTGGATTGACTACATGCGGGATCGCGCGGTGGACTATATATGGAATGTGGGTCTGCAGTTTGGAGACTGGGTGGCCCTGGACGCGGAGGAGGGCAGCTATTTCGGGGCGACGCCCAATGATCTGACCTGCACGGCTTATTTTGCCTATTCCACCGGCCTTTTCGCCAGAATCGCCGGAATTCTCGGAAAAGAGGAGGACGCCAGGGAATACGGTGCCCTTCAGGAAAGGATCGTGGACAAATTCCGGAAAACCTTTTTTGACGCGGACGGGGAGATGACCGCTCAGACCCAGACCGCTCATATTCTGGCTCTGTATTTCGATCTGGTTCCGGAAGAATACAGGGAGAAGACGGCGAACGGTCTGATTCGTCTTCTGGAAAAGGAGAACGGGCATCTGGTCACCGGATTTGTGGGCACCCCGTATTTCTGCCACGCCCTCAGTGAGAACGGCCATGTGAAGGAGGCCTGGGAACTGCTTCTGAAGGATGATTTTCCATCCTGGCTCTATCAGGTGAAGATGGGCGCCACTACAGTCTGGGAGCACTGGGACGGCCTGAAGCCCGATGGAACCATGTGGAGTGCGGATATGAATTCCTTCAACCATTATGCTTACGGCGCCATTGGCGAATGGATGTTCCGGGTGGCCGCGGGCCTTGAGGTGGACGAGAAAGAGCCCGGCTATAAGCACTCCGTGATTTATCCTCGTCCGGGCGGAGGCCTTGCCTATGTAAAGGCCGGATACCGCTCGGTTTACGGCAGGGTGGAAAGCTTCTGGGAGGATCAGGGGGAGGAAGTGACTCTTCATGTTTCTGTTCCTGTGAACACCCACGCCACCATCTGTCTGGACGGGGCGAAGGCCGTGAAGGAAAGCGACGGACTCACCTTTGCGCCTGCGAAAGGCTGCATGGCCGCGGAGGCAGGCTCCGGGGATTATACCTTTGTGTATGTAAAATAATCACGCGCATGAAAAAACCGGGAAAGGCAGGGGGAACCTTTCCCGGTTTTTTGTAAAAACAGTTTCTTATCGGCAGAACACTCTCTGTCTGCGGATGTCTGAATACAGTTCCATTCCCCTGGCGTCAATCACCCGGATTACATGGGCGTATTCCGCGGACTCCGGAGTCAGCTTCGCCAGAAGGTTTTCTCCCTTCAGCTTTTCCTCTTTGAAAATTACGCCCTTCTGCTCTTTAAACAGAGCGATGTAAAACACCCCGGCTTCCACCAGATCCTGGAAGAAGTGGCTGCCGTAGGAAAGCTCCGGCATAACCCCCTCGGACTGATAGGAGATCTCACAGATGGCGGCCATATTGCTGATCTCTGTAAAGTGCACCGGCACGCCCAGAGAAGGAGTGGTGGTGCCCCACCGGCCAGGCCCCATAAGCAGGATGTTTTCATCCTTCAGCAGATGGTTCAGCTTGCCGATATCCCGGGCAATCTGATATTTTTCCTGCTCCGGACAGGCCAGATAGGCGTGAATATCCACAAAAATGATCTTATCCAGAGGAATCCGCAGGTTGCCGCCCATAAAATTCCCCTCTGAGTACAGAAGACAGTCATCTTTGGATTCCAGCTTTGGAATCTCCACCGTTTTCCCAAGGCCCCGGGTCTGGAGGGGCCGGCACTGTACCAGGTTAAATAAAAAATCACGGTCGTTCTGGAAATTTACCGTAAACTCAATGTCTACCGGATAGTCGTAGGTATCCGAGAGAAGCCTGAGGGTTTTTCTCATAATATCCGGAAAGTCCGTTCGGATCAGCATTCTGCGGAAATTCACGGTAAAGGGTGTCTGGATGTTGCGGTACCCCAGCTCCCGCAGACGGTCTGCCTCCCGGTAGTCCATGGTCATGAACAGGGACTTCGGCACCTTAAGGTCTTCTTTGATCAGTTCTGAAATCTCCCTGCTGCACCATACATTTCTGCGCAGATCCAGCACATCCGCACTGTGCTGGGAATATTTCCGCTCATCCTGGGCCGTGAGAAGGGGAAGCCGGGAAGGGTCATCCAGCGCCACGATCTTTACATAATCTCCGATGACCCGGTCCACGGCCCGGGTACCCAGGCCAAATACCAGCCGCAGCATCCCGGCGTCCATGTCCATATTTTTATCCCATACATACAGATTGGAGGAATTTCCCACCCCCGCCGCGTGGGGGAAGAAATAGTCCCCGTAGAAATCTCCGGAAACCCGCTGGATCAGAATGGCCATCTGCTCGTCTTTATACTGCAGGCCTCTCTGCTTCCGGTATTCCAGGGCGTCCATGCTCATAGTGCTGGCATAAACCTGGCGAATCGCGTCCTCAAAGGCCCGGAGCCGTTCCTGGGGCGTCCCCTGATTCACACAGAAGACACTGTCATATTTTCCGGCGAAAGCATTTCCGAAATTGTCCTCCTGGAGAGAGCTGGAGCGGACGATGATGGGGGACTGGCCGAAATATTCCAGAAGATGGACAAATTCCTCTTCGATAATCTCCGGGAAGGTGCCGGTCAGAAGCTTTTGCCGCAGGGGCTCTGCCTGGGAAAAATAGCCCTCCTCTGTTTTCTGCTGCAGGCGCAGCTCCCACCAGCCATTCTGCACGATATAAGTGTAATACACATCGGCTCCCAGATAGAAGGAATCGTCCCGCTCCAGGTGCCTGGAGATCTCCTCATCCAGAGAGCGGATGATCTTTCTGGCCAGAAGCATGCCCACACTCTTCCCGCCGATATAGCCGGTTCCAACCTCTCTGGACACAATTTTGAGAAGGTCCTTCAGTGTGAAAAACTTCCGGCACAGATCCCGGATCCTTTTTTCCTTTCCGATAAACAGACTGATCAGCAGCCGTTTTGTGTCTTCCTGCTCTTCGGCCGGGAGCTTCAGGAGCTCATGTGCGTTTTCCATGGTTACATTCCAGAAGTCCAGACGCCGGCTGTCCCACTCAAAGCCGGAAAACAGCTCCGCAGCCTGCGTGCTGGAGGTGATGCTGGAAGAACTTCCGCCTTCGATAAGATGAGGAAAAAACATGGTGGGAGAATACCGCCCGTCTGCCTTCAGGGGATGAACGTACATTTTTCCGTCAATGATGTAAAGGTCAAAAAGACACTGGGTGGTCTCCCGGATCCGGGCGATGGTGTCAAACACATGGTGATTCCGCCGGATGGCGAAATAGGCTACAGTATCCATCTGATAGAGGAAGGGGCAGGTCACCCGGAAAAAGTTTCCGATCATCAGATCCGAATACCAGAAATTCAGCAGCTCAGACAGGCAGTCAAAAACATAAAAAGCCTGCCGTCCCTCCTTCTCCACAATCTGGTGAATGGTGGTGGCGAACTGTTCAAATCCCTGTCCCGCGTCCACCTCGTATTTCCGGATGTCCTCCGCGTCCGGAACCACAGGCGGATGGCTGCCGAAGCGAAGATAAATGATTTTCCGTCCGTCCTTCCTGGACTGGGCGATATAAGGCTCCACCACCTGCAGATAATCCTTCAGATCATTGATCTGCCACACCACATTATCACCCATGCGCAGCATATCCACTGTTTTGTCAAATCCGGGCATACCGGTGCTGACTCTCTCATGATATTTCATTTCCTTCGCCCTCCTTCTGGTCATTGTTTTTTCACATTTTTTTCAAATACAAAACACATTTCGAACACATTTCTGAGGTATATTATTAAACATAGAAGTGAAGAG
>JAJQBI010000040.1:0-5750 GCA_021203365.1 Clostridiales bacterium | reverse complement strand
TCTATAAATATTTTTCTTTTTCATACGCGCCGGTACGAAAGTACCGGCCTCCTTCCATTTTATGGGAGGTTTTTTTGTATAGAGAAGAAAAATCCGGAATGAAGCTTTCTCTGGCCACATCGCCCTCCTGGTAAAAGCCATGAATGATGCCCAGCTCCATGGCGTAATTCAGTACCTTTTCATATTCCCGTTTTGTGACCCGCCGGTTCAGTTCCGGATATTCTTCAAAGGAATACACCGGTGTGTACTGATTCATAATGCTGATATAAATCTTATTCCCAAAGGTTTCCCACAGCATGCGCAGAACCTCCATGGAGTTCCGGGTGTGTCCGGGAAGGACCAGATGGCGGACCACCGTTCCCCGCCGGAGATACCCGTCGGAGTCAAAGACGCATTCTCCGCTTTGCTCTGCCATGGCTGCGATGGCCGTCATGGCCTGCCGGGGATAATCCGGTGCGTGGGAAAGTTTTTTTGCCAGATCACTCCCGGCGTATTTCATATCAGGAAGATAAATATCCACAACTTCCTCCAGCATTTGCAGAGCCTGAAGACTCTCATAGCCGCCGGAATTATACACCACCGGGATTTTCAGTCCTCTGTGCCCGGCCGTCTTAAGCGCAGCCACAATCGGAGGGACATAATGGGCGCCGGTAACCAGGTTAATATTGGCCGCTCCCTCTGCGGCAAGTCTCAGGAAGATGTCCGAAAGCTCTTCCACAGATATTTCGGTTCCCCGTGTTCCAAGGGCAATCTCCCGATTCTGACAGTACCCGCATCGAAGACCGCATCCGGAAAAAAAGACAGTTCCGGATCCCCGGGAGCCGGAAATACAGGGCTCCTCCCACATGTGCAGAGCCGCCCGGGCAGCGTAAATGCCAGCGGGCATCCCACACACGCCCAGCTGTCCTTCATTTCGGTTCACATGGCATTGGCGGGGACAGAGGGTACAGTCGGACAGTTCCGAAAAAAACGCGGGGTTTTCTCTGTTTTCAGAGTTTCCAGTCATTTCAGCGCTCCCTTACATTTTTTTGCATAATTAAAAGGTACCATTCTTCCCCTCCAAAGTCAATCATCTTACGGATAAAAACCATAAAAAAGGATTCTTACTTCAACAGAGGCTGAAGCAGGAATCCTTTTTGTCCGTGGATGATTTCGAATGTAAAAGTCGGCGGGCCGGATGCTCTTCGGAGCATCCGGCCGCACAGTCAGAATTTCTTCCATGTATCCCTGGCAAACAGCAGCAGCAGGGGGAACATTTCCAGTCTGCCGGCCAGCATGTCGAAGGACAGCACCAGCTTGGAAAAACCGGAAAATATGCTGTAATTTCCCGTGGCGCCCACCAGCTCCAGGCCGGGGCCGATGTTGTTGATGGTGGCGGCCACAGCGGTAAAATTTGTTACCAGGTCATAACCGTCAAAGCTGATAAGCAGAAGGGAGACCGAGAAAACCAGGATATAAAAGGTTATGTAAACATTTGTCGCCCGTATGACATCATGGGCAATGGGTTTTCCGTCCATTTTTACCTTCTTCACTGCATTGGGGTGCAGATAGAGCACCAGTTCCTTCCTGGCGCTTTTCCCCAGAATCAGGAACCGGGAAACCTTGATGCCCCCTCCGGTGCTGCCCGCGCAGGCGCCGATGAACATCAGCATGACCAGAATGGTTTTGGAGACGGTGGGCCACTGGTTAAAATCCGCAGTTGAAAATCCTGTGGTTGTGATGATGGAGCCTACCTGGAAGAAAGACTGCTGGAGGGCTCTGAAAACATTCTCGTACAGCCCCCGGATATCCCAGGTGATCAGGGCCGCGGCTCCGAGAATCACGAAGAGGTAATAGCGCAGCTCCTCAAACTTCAGTGCCTGGCGGAACTTCCGGGTGAGAAGGAGAAAATATACGTTGAAATTCACGCCGAACAGGATCATGAAGATCGTGACCACTACCTGGATATAGGTGCTGTAGCCGCCGAGGCTGTCCGCTTTTACGCCGAAGCCGCCGGTGCCGGCGGTTCCGAAGGCGGTGCACAGGGCCTCAAAAAGGGACATTCTTCCCAGAAGCAGAAGCAGGACCAGCGCTGCGGTCAGGACAAGATAGATCTGATACAGAACCTTCGCGGTGCCCTGTACCTTGGGGAGAAGACGTCCCACGGAAGGACCGGGGCTCTCCGCTTTCATCAGGTTCATGTGATAGCCGCCGGTCATGGGCATCAGGGCGAGGACGAACACCAGGATGCCCATCCCTCCGATCCAGTGGGAGAAGCAGCGCCACATGTTTACGCAGTGGGGCATCAGGGAAGGATCGGAGAGAATGCTGGAACCGGTGGTGGTGAAACCGGAGACGATCTCAAAAAAAGCGTCTATGGGATTGGGAATGGCGCCGCATATCACAAAGGGAACAGCGCCGATCATACTCAGGGCGATCCAGCAGAATGAGACGGTTACCATCCCTTCCTTTGCATAGAAAGCCTTTTTTTTCGGCTTTTTTCTGGTAAGCGGGAACCCGATCACCAGACACAGAAGAGCCGTGATGAGGAAGGCGAGTCCGGCGGTTTCCTGGTAGAACAGGGCAGTAATGCAGGGAAGCAGCATGAAAACTGCCTCCAGTTCCAGGATGTGTCCCAGAATATACAGAATAATTGAATAATTCATGTTTGCTCCTTATCGGTCTGTGACATTTTTCTCATTCTTTCCCGCTATTTTTCCAGAATGTCGGTGATGTCCCGCAGCCCGCGGTGGGTAGTGACAATGATTACAGTGTCCCCCACCTGAATGGTATCCTGTCCTCTGGGGATGCGGATTTTTCCGTTTCGGTTCAGGCTTCCCACCAGGAGGTTTTTGCGCAGCTTGAGCTCCGAAAGGGGGATCCCGGTTACGGGAGATTCCTCCCGGATGGCGAATTCCAGAGCTTCCGCCGAATTGTCCAGAATGTGGTACAGGGTCTCAATGTTGCTGCCGATGGAATTCTGAACGGCCCGGATATACTGCAGGATATAATCGGCGGTTATGTATTTGGGGTAGATCACGCTGCCAATGTCCAGGCTTTCAATTACGTCGTCAAATTCCAGACGGTTGACCTTGGCGATGAGCTTGGCGTCGGAGATATTCTTTGCGGACAGAGCCAGGAAAATATTTTCCTCGTCCATATTGGTGAGGGTGACAAAGGCCTCTGCCTCCGCAAGACCCTCCTCCAGGAGCAGCTGCCGGTCGCTGCCGTCCCCGCAGATGATGGTGGCATCCGGAAGAAGCTCGCTTAAAATCTCACATTTGTTTTTATTCAGCTCAATGATCTTTACGTCGATGCGCATATCCAGCAGAGCATGGGCCAGATAAACCGCCACAGTGCTTCCGCCCACGATCATACAGTTGCGCACCGGACGGCTGATGAAGCCGATTTTTCGGAAAAAGGCGGCGGTATTCTGGGGCGTCCCCAGGATGGAGACCATATCCCCGTTATGAATTACATAATCACCGTCCGGGATGGCCACCTGATTTTTGTTTTCCACTGCACAGAACAGTACGTCACAGCGCAGACGTTCTGTCAGGTCTGAGACGGACAGGCCGTCCAGGCGGTACTCCGGCAGAACCTTGAATTTCAGAAGCTCCGCCCGGCCTCTGGCGAAGGTATCGATTTTGATGGCGGATGGAAAACGAAGCAGCCTGGAAATCTCGTGGGCCGCGGCCAGCTCCGGATTGATGATCACGGTCAGGCCAAGGCGCTCCCGGATAAAATTCAGCTCGTCCCGGTAAACCGGATTTCGCACCCGGGCAATGGTGTGGCAGTTGCTTTCCTTCTGGGCGATGACACAGCACAGAAGATTCAGCTCATCGGAGCCGGTAACGGCGATGAGAACGTCCGCACCTGAGATGCCGGCCTCCCGCAGTATGCTGATACTGGCGCCGTTTCCCACAATCCCCATGGCGTCAATATCCTCAGAAAGATCATTGATAGGCTCTGCAGACTGGTCGATCAGTGTAATGTCGATCTCTTCTTCCTGCAGCTGTTCCGCAAGGGTGCGTCCTACCTTACCGCACCCGATGATAATAACCTGCATGGTTAAAATCTCCTCTTTTTTTAGCTTTAGATTTAAGAAAGATATGTGTAAACCCTTTAAACACAGCTTACTATAGCACGCGTCCTGTTTTTTGTAAACGGGAATTTTTGTCTTTTCCCAAGCCGAATATGGGCTGTTTTTCCGGGGAAAATAGATAGGGCCGGATTTTCACCAATTATGTGAGAGAGCATAAAATATAGAGTAAATCCGGGAAACCGGAGGAAAGGAGCTGTATATGGATATGAATCAGAATAATCCGTCGAATCGGGCGGGCGGGCGTCCTTATAATAACACCTGCGGTATGAATACCCAGAGTGTGGGCGGACAAAATGGCGGCATGAGGGGTTATGGCGCCCGGAAAACGGGAATGAGAGGTCCCCTGCCTCCCGGCGCTCCGCGGGCATTTCAGGAAGAAAGTGCCGGGGACTGCGGCTGCCGCACGCCGGAGGACACAGGGAAGGTGCCGGAAATGTATGCGTATCTTTCCTATCTCACGCCTGCAATGGCCTATGTGCCCTGTCAGAAATTTACGGAAACCTTTGACCTTTGCAAGGCTCTGCAGGTGGGAACGGTTTTTCCCCAGCTGTGTAAGCCCTTCTGTGGAAAGAGAGGTGGCTGCTGATGGCGAATACAGAAAACCAGGGCCGTAAAAAACAGCTTCTTCAGGAGATCAATGAGGTGAGCTTTGCCGTAGACGATATCCTGCTGTTTCTGGATACCCATCCCTGGAATCAGGAAGCGCTGGATTATTACAGGGAAATGGCCGGCAGACGAAAGGAGCTTCTCAGACAATACGCGGTGAGCTATGGACCGCTTACCATTGACAGCGCCCTGGATACGCCGGGCGATACCTGGGAATGGATGAATCAGCCGTTTCCCTGGCAGGAAGGAGGGTGCAGATAAATGTGGAATTATGAGAAAAGACTGCAGTATCCGGTGAATATTAAGACGCCCAACGCAAAAATCGCTCAGTATATCATGAGCCAGTACGGCGGGCCGGACGGGGAGATCAGCGCCTCCATGCGGTATCTCTCCCAGAGATTTTCCATGCCCAACAAAATGGCCACCGCGGTGCTGACCGATGTGGGAACGGAGGAACTGGCCCATATGGAGATTGTCTCCACCATTGTCTGCCAGCTGACCCGGAACCTGTCCATGGAGGAAATCGAAAAGAGCGGTTTCGCTCCTTATTATATTGATCACGGGGTAGGGGTATGGCCACAGGCGGCGGCCGGTATACCCTTTAACGCCTGTGAGCTCCAGTGCAAGGGCGACCCGCTCACGGATCTGTTTGAGGATCTGGCCGCGGAGCAGAAGGCCCGTTCCACCTATGACAATATTCTGCGGGTGGTGAGGGATATCCCGGAGATCGCGGATCCGATCCGATTCCTGCGCGCCCGGGAGGTGGTGCATTTCCAGAGGTTCGGGGAGGCGCTCCGATCTCTTCAGGAGCAGCTGGATGAAAAGAATTTTTATGCCTTCACCCCGGGCTTTGACATGCCGTGCATGGCTTCCTGCGGGGAAGAATGACAGGCTGGGGCGGAGATCCGGGGGATGTCCGCCCCTATAAAAAATCAGAGGTGAAAGAATTTTTGTAAAAATTCAAAAAACTCTTGCTTTTAATTCTATTCTTTGTTATACTAAGGCCATGGGGCATTAGCGCAGCTGGGAGCGCGCCACAATGGCATTGTGGAGGCCACGG
>JAJQBI010000026.1 GCA_021203365.1 Clostridiales bacterium | reverse complement strand
AGTATGTTTTATGCCTGTAGGAGCCTGACAAATCTGGATGTAAGTGGCTTTGACACGAGTAATGTGACCGATATGAGGTTCATGTTTGGCAGTTGTGGGAGTCTGATAAGCCTGGATGTGAGCGGCTTTGATACAAGTAATGTGACGGATATGAGTTATATGTTTAGCTATTGTGAGAGTCTGACAAACCTGGATGTAAGTGGCTTTGACATGTCGAATGCAGATACGGATGGTATGTTTGAAGGCTGTGAGGATGCCGAAATTATTTACGCTTCGGAAGAAGCCGGGACAGAAGCGGGAAATATACTTATGTCAGATACGATTGAAGATTATGATTCTGATACAGAATATTTCGTGTTTGGCTCTCAGTGGAAACGGAGCGAGATTACCTCAATAACATTTCTGAATAATCTGAATGACGAACCGGAAAGCAGCTGGGATGTATCGGAAGCGCAGGACGGTACGGTAAAGGCCTGGGTGGAAGACGGGGAAGCTTTGTATATTGCTTCCAACGGCGGAGTTTGCCTGCCTGAGGACAGCAGCTTTCTTTTCTGTGGCTATGAGAATGCGTCGGCTATTGACCTGTCAGATACAGATACATCCGGTGTGACAAATATGAATTCTATGTTCTGGAGATGCTGTCAATTGTCAAATCTGGATGTAAGCGGCTTTGATACTGCAAATGTAGCGAATATGAATCGTATGTTTAGTCGGTGCGATTCGCTGCAGAGCTTAGATGTGAGTATGTTTGATACTGCAAATGTTACGGATATGGGGCACATGTTCGATGAATGTAGTGAATTAACAGATTTGAATGTCAGCGGCTTTGATACTGGGAATGTAACCGATATGTCTGCTATGTTTGACTTGTGTAAGAGCCTGACAAGTTTGGATGTCAGCAGATTTGACACAGGGAATGTTATTAATATGAATTTCATGTTTAACTTTTGTGAGAGTCTGACAAGTTTGGACGTAAGTGGATTTGATACAGGGAATGTAGCCGATATGGGTTGTATGTTTCGTTGTTGTCATAATCTGACAGGTTTGGATGTAAGTGGATTTGATACATGGAATGCAACCGACATGAATAATATGTTTTATGCCTGTTTTAGCCTGACAAATCTGGATGTAAGTGGCTTTGACACGAGTAATGTGACCGATATGAGTTTCATGTTTGGCGCTTGTGAGAGTCTGACAAGTCTGGATGTGAGCAGCTTTGATACAAGTAATGTGACTGATATGGGTTATATGTTTGGCGGTTGTGAGAGCCTGACAAGCCTGGATGTAAGCGGCTTTGACATGTCGAATGCAGATACGGAAGATATGTTAGAAGGCTGTGAGAATGCTGAAATTATTGAGTGACCTGGAATTCAGGGACCTGTATTGATGCGTATCCGGCAGGAAACCGGGTAAAAATCTGTTTTTCTGTTGAAAAAAAGAATTGTGGCAGACTGTTTTTTATCCACAATGAAAAGCTAAAGGAGGGCTTAAGTATGAATGAAGGAACCGTTTCTATTTCCAAAACCCATAAATGGGGAGCGTTACTTGTACTGGCGTTTGTGTTTTCCATTGTTCTTAGAACACAGACGGTTTCTGCCGCGACTTATGAGGTGAACGTAAGCAAAGGCTACCTGGCTCTGCGCACCGAGCCGGCCTATGACAGCTCCAATGAGATCGGGGAGCTTTACACAGGTGATACGGTTGAAGTGGGCGAGGTGCATACCGGAGATTACTGGTATGTTTATTCCCCCAAATATAAGTGCCATGGTTATGTGAACGCAGATTATCTTATCCCGGTATCTGGTTCCGGTGCGGCCGGTTCTGAAGTTGTGGATACAGGGTATTATTCCATTTCCTTTCCTTCGGAGATGGATGGACTCTATGAGTACAAAACAGAGGAATCTGATTTCAGCGATTATGGGAAAAACCTGCTTGTGTATGACAAAGCCAGTAAGAAAGCCGGGACAGGCGGGTTTGTGTTTGGAATTTACATGTATGGGGATAATACGTCCTATGAGGATCTCCCGGAATATGAATTGCTTGGAACCATGCAGCCTACAAATAAACCGGCGAAGAGCTATTATATTGTAGTTGTTTATCCCACAGACGTGCAGTACAACTCGGAAACCGAGGATACCTGGCGTGAGCTGAATAACAGTGTAAAATCCATCCTGGCTACATTTGAGGCAGATTCTGCATATTACTGGCATGAAAACTGAGACGGTTAATTGAATGATGAACATGACAGGACGGCTTCCGCTGCAAAATCAGGCGGCGGAAGCCGTGTTTTACTGTCTGCTTCGCCGCATTACTCCTGGAACGGTGACTGCACATTTTTGCGCCGCAGTCCGCATAGTACAAGCCCGGTCAGGGGGATTGGCTTCGCCAAAGGTGTCGATCCGCCTCGGCATTTTCGGCAGTTTCTGCACCAGCTCCCAGGTCTCCCGGTCTATGCTGGCTTCGTGGGTGTTCTCGAAGATCAGCCAGTCCTCCGGGGCGTTGGGGAGACTGCTCTTGTCCTTATAGGACGCCTTGTGAAAACGGAAGTTGACCGTGCTGGTGGGGTCTGCGCTGTCGATCCCGTTGCCGATGGCAATAAAGCGGATATTGTGCTGACGGAACAGCACCTCCGTATAGAAGCCGGTTTGCAGGTAATCGCGACCCGCTCTGGAAAGGTCTTTCACAAGAATGGTCTCGACCTTTCCGACCTCAATATCTGCGATCATCTGCTTCCAGGCAGGACGCTCAAAAGATGAAGTTAGATAACGATACTTTTTAAAACATAAGAAATCAAGGCTTTCGGAAGACAGACAAGCAAGTATTTTGTACGAAATAAGAATCATTCACCGCACAGGCGGCGTTTCTCACTCCCACGCCGGGAGAACAGGAACGCCGCTTTTTTCATGACGAGGACGAGCCGGACGATACAGAGAGCGCGGATAGTGAAGAAACGGAGGAATAAAATTTTATAAATAGATATGGTATCATATCCGTGCTGTTTGCACATAATTCTGCTATAATTATGCGCAAGGAGAAAGGAGGCGTGTACCATGCCACAGATCAGACCAATTACAGACTTAAGAAATACCACAGAAATTTCTGAGCTTTGGCCACGCAAGGCGCGAACCGATTTTTATTACAAAAAATGGCTACGGTGATTTAGTGGATATGAGCATTGAAGCATACGAAGAAATGGTAGAGACATCTAAAACGGACGCTGCAATCAGCGAAGCCGAAAAGGAATATGCCGCCGACGGTGTCCTGTTAGAAGCGAGGGAAGTCCTTTCCTCATTACGGAGGAAACATTTTGGATAAATATACGGTCAAACTCTACGCCCGCGCATACCGGGATATAGACGGTATCTATACCTATATTGCTGAAAATCTGCTGCCGCCCTTGGCGGAGGGAAGAAAAAGGACGGATAAATTGAAGGGAAGCAATATCTTATTTCATGGTGCGTCGGACATCTGGTACAGCTTGCGGAAGCTGCCGCTTACGGGGAACGGTACCGGAAATGGAGCTATGAGAGCTTACCGATTTTGCCGGAAGAATGGATATATACCGTTACCGCAGATAAGGAAAAGCAATTTCAGATTTTAAAAGACCTCATGCACCGGGAGGATGATTCGGAGGTTGTGAACGCCTGCGACGCTGGGCGCGAGGGAGAACTGATCTTCCGCTTTGTCTATGAAGTCGCCGGGTGTAACAAACCTGTATGAAAAGAAGCTCCTGACTTATTCGAGGACAGACAGCGCATTTCTGACCGATGACATGGAGGAAACAGCGGCAAAGGGAAAGACGGTACTTGCCGCTGTGATTGAAAAGTTGGTGAACAGCGGCTTTATTGAACGCAGTTTTTATGTGTGGATTGAAGCAATGGCACGGGAACTTGTGCAGACTTACGCCGCCGCGTTGGACGAGCATTTTCCCTTTCCTTTGAAAGAACCTGGTAGGAATAGTACGCATCACAGGTGATACATCCATTAAAGTCCTGGTATAATTTCCGCAGGTGTTCCGTCTCCCCGGTCAGTTCAAAGCAGAAGACGATGATCGGATCAACTCCTGCCAGTTCGCTGGTTGTGTGAACCCACATATAGCTCTTTCTCCCGGCGTCACGTCCGTCCTTATTGACAAGAAACGTAGTTTCGTCACACTGGTGATAAGAAACCATAAGGAGCTTCTTCATAAGGAAGCCGCAGACCGGCCCGAAAGAACGGAAAGCAAGATGAAGTCGCCATACAGACATGGTCTGTCTCGAAAGAGAAAAGCCGAGATCCATGAACATTGATACCTGCCGGTAGAGGGGGATCGACAGAAAATATTTCAGATACAGGATCCATGCCATGATGGATGGCGAAGCAAGGCTCCGCTGCCACAATGGGGCTTCATAAGGGATCGTGACAAGAAAATGTTCCAGGCCGACAGAGATAACGAGGGTGTGTATATAGAGCACATATGTGGAAGACGGAACCTGCTGCAGGGATGGATGATTATGCCAGAATGCGATTCTCCAGTTCCCTTTGCCATATTTTTCGTCTAATGCTTTTGCGTCCAGACGGTAAATATTTTTTCGTTGCAGGTTTGAAAAGTCATCCTCCCGCTTCCCGGTTCTCTTTTTTCCGTTTTTTCGGGAACTTTTACTGTTGAATTTCAGCCCGCCTCTGCTGTCTGGGATTCCCTTTTGGGATTTTTTCGTTTCCTGCCACAGAAAAGGAACAGTGTCCCTTTTTCAAGCGAGTCAAGGCCATAGCGCAGCCGTACAAGAGAGACCAGGCCTGTTGCTCCGCGCCGCATATCGGTTCGGCCGGTCAGTATATTGACGCGTTTGATATCAATATTTCGTTTAAGCATGGCGCACAGTTTCCAGCAGTACCCGCATAAATGGGGCAGTCGCGTTTGAGAAAAGGCTGATCGACACAGAACTGGCATCAAATACAGCTACAGGAATGTTTTCTGCGCATGATGTGTTTACCTTTTGTCCCGGCATATCTGCTTTTACCTCGACAAAGGAATTCATCGGAGGTGGCGCTTCTGTGGACTGCCTTCGGGTATCAAAAGAAGGTTCGGCTTTATGTATTGCATTACCCAGTGATAATACATTCGGTATAACCTCTTGCTTCGCAGAACTGGCTGACAGACATGCCGCTATTCAATCGTTCACTAATAAGAAGTTTTCACTTTTGGATTTTTTGTTCACGCGTTTCTTCCATAATAATCCTCCGAGAGATAGTGTTTTGAGAAATATCCAGCTTCTCAAACATTTGATACTCGAAGGATGACATTTATAGGTGAGCGTTACTAGACGCCTTTTATTTGACGTTTATTTTAAGGTCGCAATTTGCGACCTTAAAAATTATTCTTCTGTCTCTGTTTCCAATTTTAACCGCTGCAAAATATCCTTGACTACACCTTCGTCTTGAAGAAGACTTACTGCAAAGCATTTTTTTCCAGCGTCCTTCAATGACGCGCCGATATGATATGCGATTTTCTTATCAAGAATGAGAAAACGGTCATGAAAAGCTTTCGTGTACTTCACGACCAAAGTTGGATATTGAGCGTTAAATTTTACCACATCTGCATTGCTTAGTTTTGTTTTCTCGTGCGTATGGATGGTAACTGATACTTTATCATTTTTCTTGCAAAGTAGATTCAATGTGTCTACATCCACATACCCATCTATTAATGTAATTTCCTTTTCTGCTTTTTGAATCAAATTGACAAGTAATCCGAATGCATCATAAATTTGCCCATCAAAGAAGACTTTTTGGGTGGATTCTACATGCTCGGATATGTAATCAAATATTTGTTCCAGTTTTGCATCTGTTTGCTCTTGATACTGGAGCTGACGTAACTCAACAGCGCTGATACGTTCAAACATAACAGCATTATTTGAAATAAACCGGCGCATTTCTATAAATGCATCCATTATGTTAATACTGACTTGGATGGCCACGTCACTTCTCAAAACGGAAGATAACATGGCGATTCCCTGTTCAGTAAAAACATACGGTAAATACTTGCGATGCGCACCTCTACCACTGGTTTCGTTTAAGGTCGCAATTTGCGACCTTAAAGAATCAGTTTCTTCTTCTGTCAATTGAAAACGAAAACGTTTTGGGAAACGAACAATATTACGTTTTACAGACTCATTCAAACGCTTTGTTTTTACTTGATAAAGCATAGCCAAATCGCTATCCAACATAACCTGTTGGCCTCGGACAACGTAAATCAGGCTGCGTATATCGACCTGCACCGCTTCGGCAACAGCAATGTCTGCTTTTTCTTCTGTGACAACTTCATTTTTTTCTGTTGCCATCGAATTTTCTCCTCCATAATGTCATTTCGGTGTGATTTCCATAGTATAACACAATGCGCTGAAATACGACAGTATCTTTTGTGCCTTTTGGGGGAGAAATTGGTATAGGCCGAACAGTCGGCGGAATGATACTCATACTGCAAAAAAAATATTGACAAAGACCTCTCAATCTATTATAATTGTCTTTGTGCCTGATACAAATGTCTGCTTTTTTGGCAGTCAGGGCAGAGCCGGAGACGGCACGGGTATCGGTAAGCTGGAATAGCTCAGTCGGTAGAGCACTTCACTCGTAATGAAGGGGTCGAGAGTTCGAGTCTCTTTTCCAGCTTTGCGTGAGCAGAAGGCTGCTTCATTTAATACGGAAAAGCGAAGCGGGGATTCCGAAGAGGAGTTCCCGCTTTTGTCTGTAATACGCACAGAAGGAGAAAACAGATGAAAGCGGTGGAAATCTTACGTGGAAGAATGTACGGAAAGAAAGGCGAGACAATCATGGATGAGACGGAGAGAAGAATCACAGAATGTATTGACGCGCACCGGGAAGAGCTTTTGGATTTTGCCCGGGATCTGATGCACCATCCGGAGCCTGGGTTTGAGGAAATCCAGACGGCCTCCCGCGTTTCGGCCTTCTTTGCGGGGCTGGGACTGGAGGTGGAGGAAGGCCTGGCCCGCACGGGAGTTCGGGGCAGAATGAGGAATTGTCGCCCAGGCCCCTGTCTGACAATCCTGGGGGAGATGGACGCCATCGGCTGCCGTTCCCATCCGCTGGCAGATCCGATAAACGGAACGGCCCACGCCTGTGGTCATCACGCCCAGCTCGCCGCCATGGCCGGAGCGGCTCTTGCCCTCACTGATGAGAAGGTGCGGGAGACGCTGGACGGCCGGGTAGGTTTTCTCGCTGTTCCCGCGGAGGAATATGTGGACGCGGACAGGAGAAAGAAGCTGGCGGCGGAGGGCGTGGGCTTTCCGGCCTCCGGCAAAAGCGAGATGATTCGCACCGGTGTTTTTGACGACACAGACCTGTGCATGACCACGCATGTACATATGATCCCGGTAAAGGAGGATTTTCTTCTGGGGAACCCCGCCTGCAACGGATTTGCCGCCCAGAGGGTGACCATCCGGGGAAAAGCCGCCCACGCGGCCATCGACCCCTGGGATGGAGTGAACGCGCTGAGCATAGCTGGCAGTGCTCTTTCCATGATGGGAATGATGCGGGAGACCTTCCCGGAAAAGGATCATATCCGCCTGCATAATCTGATCCGGAAGGCCGGGGACGTGATCAACAGCGTTCCCGACGAGGCCATTCTGGAGACCAAGGTCCGGGGCGCCAGCCTGGAGGCCATAGAGCGGGTACAGGAGCAGGTCAGCCGGGCCTATGACGGGGCGGCCTACGCCTTTGGCGGCCGTGTTTTCCGGGAAAGGCTTCAGGGCTATATGCCCATCCGGTACCGGGAGGCGGATTTGGCTCTCACAGAGGCGGCCGGGCTTCTGGGGCGGTCCTTTCGAAAAGCGGCGCCCTGGGATTTCAACGATGCCTGTACGGATGTGGGGGATCTGACCCATCTTTTTCCGGTGGTAAATTTCACCTTCGGAGGCTTTGCGGGAAAGCTTCACGGGGAGGATTTTCAGATCGTGGACGAGGAAAAGGCCTATCTGGATCCGGCGAAGCTTCTGGCGCTCACCGCGTACCGCCTTCTTCGAGATCACGCCGATCAGGCCCGGATCATCTGCGGTGAATATAAACCGGTATTTGACAAAGAAGGCTATTGCGCATATATTAGAGAAAACTATTATGATAAGATCTGAGGCTGCGGAGGAAGAATTATGGCACAGATTTCTCTGGAACTGAAAAATATAAGAAAAAGCTTTATCCCAGGCGAGGAGGTGCTGCGGGGGATCAGTCTGTCCATTCAGGCGGGAGAATTTCTTACCCTTCTGGGCGCCTCCGGCTGTGGAAAAACCACCACACTTCGCATTATCGCCGGGCTGGAGATGCCGGAGGAGGGACAGGTGTATCTGGACGGAGCGGATGTGACCGGACTGGACCCCAACCGGCGGAATGTGAATACGGTTTTTCAGAATTATGCCCTTTTTCCCCATATGACCGTTGGGGACAATGTGGGGTACGGCCTTCGGCTTCGCCGGGTTCCCAGGGCGCAGATCCGGGAAAGGGTGAAGGAAATGCTGGAGCTGGTGCAGCTTTCCGGATTTGAGAAGCGGAAACCCTCTGAGCTCTCTGGCGGCCAGCGCCAGCGGGTGGCCATTGCCCGGGCGCTCATCGGGAATCCCCGGGTGCTCCTTCTGGACGAGCCCCTGGGAGCGTTGGATCTTCAGCTTCGCCGGGCCATGCAGCTGGAGCTGAAGCGCCTGCAGAAAAAGCTGGGAATCACATTTGTCTACATCACTCATGACCAGGAGGAAGCGATCAATATGTCCGACCGCATCGCGGTGATGAAGGACGGCCGGTTTGAACAGATCGGAACTCCGGATGAGATCTACAACCATCCCAGGACCAGTTATGTGGCTTCCTTTGTGGGAAACGCCAACATTCTGAAGGGAACGGTGGAAAGGACGCAAGGCGGCCAGGCGGTTCTTCGCACCGGCGGCGGCCTGGTCCGCGCGCAGATCGGTGGGGAGAGTCTCTTTGGGGGCGAAAAGGTTACCTTTGCCCTGCGGGGAGAAAATATTCAGGTTGAACCGCTGGCGGCCGGCGAGACTTCCGGGACGGCAAATGAGGCGGCTTCGGCCGGAAATTCTTCCAGGGCGCTTCCGGAGGAAGCCCAGGTGGGCAGCCTTCCGGCAGTGGTGGAAGAAAGAAGCTTCGCCGGAGGTCAGCTGCGCATGGTTCTTCGCCTGGCGGACGGGACAGAGCTTACCGCCAGCCGGTACGGAATTGATGCAAATGTGGAAGTAGGACAGAGAGTTCGCTGTTCTTTCCGCCCCTCGGACGCCATTCTGGTGGACCGTCCGGTCCGGACAGAGGCGCCGTCGCCGGAAGGGAGGGATTCTCTTGGAGAAGGATAAGAAGGTTCCTTATATAAAGAGGACTTCCTCCCGCCGTAAAAAGCCGGGCTCCAGAAGCGCCGTGTGGATGATTCTGCCCTTGTATGCGTTCACACTGATTTTTGTGGCCGGACCGCTGCTGTACGTCATTGCGCTGAGCTTTACAAAGGCGGATGGAGGCTATACCATCAACTGGAGCTTCACTCTGGAAAACTATACCAGGATTCTGGAGCCGGTTTACCTTCAGACCTTTGCCCAGTCCTTTCAGCTGGCCTTTACCAGTACCCTGATCATCTGTCTGGTTGGATACCCCTTCGGGTATTTTATGGCGAAGCTCCCGCCGGGAAAGAAAAGGGCCGCCATGCTTTTTCTGATGCTGCCCTTCTGGGTGAATTCTCTGATCCGTATGTACGGCTGGATTATCCTGCTTCAGAAAAAAGGAGTCCTCAATTTCATTCTGCAAAAGCTGGGGATCATTGAGAAACCCCTTTCTATTCTGTACAGTTATCCGGCCATTGTGGTGGGCATGGTGTATGTTCTGCTGCCTTTTATGGCGCTTTCGGTATACTCCAGCGCGGAAAAAATGGACTGGTCTCTGGTGGAGGCGGCCCGGGATCTGGGAGCCTCAGGCTTTCAGGCCTTCTGGACGGTAACCTTCCGGCTTACCATGCCGGGACTCCTCTCCGGGATTATCCTGACCTTTGTCCCCTCCATGGGCCTGTTTTTTATCGCGGATATCCTGGGAGGAAATAAAATCGTTCTGGTGGGAAGCCTGATTCAGGAGCAGATGACCAAGGGCAACAACTGGCCTTTTGCCGCCGCCCTGGCGGTGGTGCTGATGGCGCTGACAACGCTTCTGATTGTTCTGTATCGAAGAATCACTCACGCCAGGGAACTGGAGGGAATCGGATGAAAAAGAAAAAATTTTCCTTTTCCGGACTGTATCTGGGAATTGTGTTTGCGGTGATGTATCTGCCGGTAGTGGTAGTGGTTGTTTTTTCCTTTAATGAATCCCGGCTGCCGGTGTCCTTTACCGGGTTTTCCCTGAAATGGTACCAGGCGCTTTTTGCGGATGACGATATGCTGGAGGCACTGAAAAACAGTCTGCTTCTGGGTGTGGGAAGCTGTGCGCTTTCTGCGGTGATCGGCACGCTGGGTGCGGTGGGACTTTCCAGACTGAACTGGAAGTCAAAAGGAATCATGGAATATATTTCCATTCTGCCCCTGATGATCCCGGAAATCATCCTGGGAATGGTGCTCATGGCCTTTTTTTACATGCTGAACCTGCCCTTTGGAATGCTGACCCTGCTCATCGGCCATACGGTTTTCTGTGTGCCCTATATTCTCATGGAAGTAAAAGCGCGTCTGGCCGGGATGGATCCGGCTCTGGAGGAGGCGGCCCGGGATCTGGGCGCTTCCGGCTTCCGGGCGTTCTGGGATATTACTCTGCCGCTGATTCTGCCGGCTGTGTTTTCCGGATCTCTGCTGGCCTTTGCCATGTCCCTGGACGATGTGGTGATCAGTATTTTTATCAATGGGCCCAGGGTGTCCACCCTGCCTATTAAGGTTTACACCCAGATTAAAACCGGGGTAACGCCGGAGATCAACGCCCTCTGTACGCTTATGCTGGGCGTGATTCTTCTGGCCCTGCTTTTCTATGCCCTGGTGAAAAGGCTGCAGAGGCGCCGTACAGGAAAGCATGGAAGGGAATGACAGCTGAAAAAGATTGCCGGGGCTTTCCGGATTTTTTTCTTCACAAACCGGGAGAAGTGGGATATACTGAGGAAAGAAAAAGCCACAAAGGCATAAGGAGGAAAAATGGATATGAAAAGAATTGCAGCGGTAACTCTTGGCGCGGCGCTTTGTCTTGGCGCTTTTCCGGCTTCTGTAAGCGCGGATTCCGCGGATGAGATGATTCTTTTTACCTGGGAAGGAATGTTTCCCCAGGAGGTGCTGGACGGTTTTGAGGAGGAGTATGGAATTGAGATTATCTATTCTAATTTCGATTCCGACGAGACCATGCTGGAGAAGCTTTCCATGGCCCAGGGGGGAGATTATGACCTGATCATTGCGGACGATTACATCCTGGAGGAAGTAGTGGCCCAGGGCCTTGCCCAGGAGCTGGACATGGATATTATTACGAATTTTGACAATATTAACCCGTCCTATCAGGGACAGGTGTATGATCCGGAGGACGCGTACACGGTTCCCTACGGCGCGGGGATTCCCCTGATTGTCTATGATCCGGAACAGGTGGATATTGAAATCACCGGCTACAGTGATCTCTGGGACGAATCCCTGGAGGACTGCATCGCCATCACCGCCAATTACCGGGTGATCTGCGGAATTACCCAGCTTTCCATGGGCCGGTCCATGAATGAGGAGGACCCGGAGGTGATCGCAGAAACCGGGGAAAGGCTTCTGGAGCTGGCGCCCAACATCCGCCTGATCCAGGATGACAATACCCAGGACGCCCTTTTGAACGGGGAAGCGTCCGTGGCCTTTCTGTATACCTCCCAGGTGACCCAGGTGCTGGCAGAAAATCCGGATCTTCAGGTGGTTTATCCGGAGGAGGGGCTGGGCTTTGGAATCATGGCCGGCTTTGTGCCCAGCCAGGCGCCCAACGGGGAGGCTGCCATGAAATTTATCAACTATATCCTGGAGCCGGAGGTTTCCGCCCAGTGCACGAATTACATCGGCTATTACTGTACCAACCAGGCGGCCAATGATCTGGTGGACGAGAACCTTGTGGCCCCGGAAGGGGTTACCGGCGAGTTTGTGCGCACGGTCAGCGCGGAGGCAGAGGCGGCCTACAGCGAAGCCTGGACGGCCTTTAAGGCTGCCTGTGATTAAAAACAGTTCAAAAGAAAGAGGTTGTCAGTTTGGAAATCTGTAAGGGAGTATCGTCCTTTGCCGGAGTGGCCATCGGAAAAATCCTCTATTATCACAGAGGGGAATACAGGGTGCGCCAGTCCATGGCGGACAGTGCGAAAAAGGAAATCGAAAAGTTTTCGGCTGCCCGGGAGGCGGTGAAGAGCCGCCTCCTCTTTCTCTATGAGCACAGCCCGGCTCTTTCCCAGGAGCGAAGCTATGCGCTGGAGCGTCAGATGAAGCTTCTGGAAGAGGGAAGCTTTTCCAGGGCGGTGGAGAGTCTTGTCATGACGGAAAAGGTCACGGCGGCTTACGCTGTGATGACCACACGGGATGGTCTTACCTCCTCCTTCCGGAATCTTAAGGATGAGGTAGCCCGTGAACAGCTGGAAAATGTAAAGCAGATTTCCAACCGGCTGATCCTGGAGCTTGGAGGCACCCGGGCGCAGATCGATCTGGGAGAGGAGCCGGTGATTCTCATCTCGGAGGAGCTGACTCCCACAGAGCTTCTGGAGATGGACAAGGAAAAGCTTCTGGCCGTGGTAACCCATCAGGGTTCCATTATTTCCCACACCTCTATTATGATCCGTTCCATGGCCATGCCGGCGCTGCTGGACATTGAGATCCGGGAGGAGTGGAACGGCTGTCAGGCCGTGGTGGACGGGTATACGGGTACCCTGTATGTGGAGCCGGCGCCGGAAATCCTGCGGGAATATGAGATGCGGCGTCAGGCGGATCTGAAGGAGAAAAAAGAGCTTCTGAAACTTCGGGACCGGAAGGATGTGACCGCAGACGGAAAGGAAATCGGGATTTTTGCCAACATTAACAGCCTGGATGATCTAAGCAGCGTGCTTTTTTACGGGGCGGCGGGGATCGGGCTGCTGCGCAGTGAATTCCAGTACCTGGGGCGGGAGAGCTACCCGCGGGAAAACGAGCTGTTCCGGGATTACCGCCGGGTGGCGGACACGATGGGAGAAAAACCGGTGGTGATCCGGACGGTGGATCTGGGTGCGGATCGTCAGGCGGATTACATGGACATTCCCGGTGAGGCCAATCCCATTATGGGGAACCGGGGGATCCGGCTGTGCCTGGACCGGAAGCGCATGTTCCGAACCCAGCTTTGCGCCATCTACCGGGCCAGCGCCTACGGGAACCTGTCGATTATGTATCCCATGATCACCTCGGAGAGTGAGCTGGATGAGATTGAGGCGCTGACCGAGGAGGTGAAGGCCGGCCTTCGGGAGAAAAAAGTTCCCTTCCGGGAGATCCGCCGGGGAATTATGGTGGAGACTCCGGCCGCGGCGCTGATCAGCGACCGCCTGGCAAAACGGGTGGACTTTCTCAGTCTGGGGACCAATGACCTGTCCCAGTATACCCTGGCCATGGACCGTCAGAATCCCTATCTGAAGAGCAAATACGACGACCACCATCCCGCCATTCTGAAAATGATTCAGATGGTGGTGGAGAACGGCCACCGGGAAAACTGTCAGGTTTACATATGCGGAGAGCTGGCGGCGGATACAGAGCTTACGGAAACCTTTCTGCGGATGGGCGTGGACGCCCTGTCCGTGGTGCCCGCCTGCGTACTCCCGGTGCGCAAGGCTGTGCTGGAGGCCTTCGCCGGAAGGAAGGTGAGTGATGGAAAACAAACCTTCTGAAACGCACTCTGCTGCTTCTGCTGCCAGGAGATGTGTCCGAAGCAGGCAATTCCTGTGAAATAAAAATTCCCCGCTGTTTTTCAGCGGGGTTTTTGTTTCGCTGGAAAATACGGGGTGTCTTAGAACAGCAGATCGTGGATCTCCCGGATAAAGGCGGGAGTGGTGCCGCAGCAGCCGCCGATGAGGGTGGCTCCGCTCTGCGTCAGGGTGCGCATATGGCCGGCGAAATCTTTGGCTGTCATGGAGTAGACCGCGTTTCCCTTTTCATCGATCAGGGGCATTCCGGCGTTGGGCTTGGCGACGACAGGGATGGAGACAGCGTCCCGGATGCTGCGGATGACAGCCGTCAGCTGATCCGGCCCAACGGAGCAGTTGACACCCACGGCGTCCGCCCCTGCGGCCTCAAAGGAGACGGCGGCCTCCACGGCGTTCCCGCCGGTAAAAAGACTTCCGTCTGACTCCACGGTTACACTGCACAGAACCGGAAGATCACATACGGTGTGGACCGCGTCCACGGCGGCCAGAGTCTCCTCAATGCTGATCATGGTCTCGGCCGCGATCATATCCACCCCGGCCCGGGCCAGAAGTTCCACCTGTTCACAGTAAACCTCAAAGGCTGTCTCATAGGTCATGTCCCCGGCGGGTTCCATCATCTTTCCTGTGGTGGTGATGTCCCCGGCCACAAAAGCCCTTCCCGCGGCGGTCTCCTGGGAATAGGAGACCAGTGTCCCGTTCAGCTCTTTGATCCGGTGGGCCAGCCCGTGCATGGTCAGGTTGATCCGGTTGGCCCCAAAGGTGGGCGCGTAGAGAATCTGGCTTCCGGCCTCCACGTAGGCCCTCTGCAGATCCTGAAAAATATCCTTATGCTCCAGCACCCAGGTTTCCGTGCAGACACCTCTCGGCATTCCGGCCTGCATCAGATAAGAGCCGGTGGCTCCGTCCAGAAGTGTAAGATTTTCCGTAAGATGTTGAAATTCTGATTTTGTCATAAGATTCTCCCGCTCCCCGGAGAAAAGTTCCGGGGAGCTTTAAAGTCTTCTCAGGCGATTACGTGAATCCAGCCTTCCGGCGCTTTCAGACGTCCCATCTGAATTCCGGTCAGGGTATCATAAAGCTTCTTCGTGATGGGGCCCATCTCCGCCATACCGCTGGGCAGGCAGATTTCGGTGCCGTGATCCACGATCTTGCCAACCGGGGAGATAACCGCGGCGGTTCCGCAAAGGCCGCACTCCGCGAAGTCCTTCACCTCGTCCAGATAAATCTCTCTCTCCTCCACTTCAAGACCCAGGTATTCCTGCGCCACCTGGATCAGGGAACGGCGGGTGATGGAGGGAAGTATGCTGCCGGATTTGGGGGTTACAACCTTGTTGTCCCGGGTTACAAACAGGAAGTTGGCGCCGCCGGTTTCCTCCACCTTCGTGCGGGTGCCGGGATCCAGGTACATATTCTCGTCGTATCCCTGCTTATGGGCGTCCACGATGGCGTGAAGGCTCATGGCATAGTTCAGTCCCGCCTTGATGTCGCCGGTGCCGTGGGGCGCCGCCCGGTCAAAATCGCTGACACGGATGGTCAGAGGTTTAACTCCGCCCTTGAAATAGGGACCCACCGGTGTGGTGAAAACACGGAACTGATACTCATCCGCAGGTTTTACCCCGATGACGGCGTTGGAGCCGAACATAAAGGGGCGGACATAAAGCGTGGCGCCGGAGCCATAAGGAGGAACATAGGCCGCGTTGGCTCTGACGGTCTCTGTAACCGCCTCTACAAAACGTCCCTCAGGGAGAACCGGAATCTCCAGCCTTTTCGCGGAGCTCTCCAGACGCTGGGCGTTCAGGTCCGGGCGGAAGGTGACAATGTGGCCGTCCTCGGTGGTATAGGCCTTCAGACCCTCGAAAACAGTCTGGGCGTACTGCAGAACGCAGGCGCACTCGCTCATGGTAATTGTATCATCGGTGATAAGACCGCCCTCATCCCAGGCTCCGTCCCTGAAATTGGAAACATAGCGGTAATCGGTTTTCTGATAGGCAAAGCCCAGATTTGCCCAGTCGATATTCTTTTTTTCCATAATATTTCCTCCATTTTGTAAATTAATCTCTGTTCATTGTAAAACTTTTACCGGTTAACTTCAATGGATAAATTGGCTTTTTTCCGGCTTTTTTTCCGGATGGGAGGACAGAGTGAAGAAACCGTCCCCTTTATGATGAAAAAGCTTGAAAAAAACAGGCAGAAGAGATAAAATAGGAACGTAATTCAAAAAAACAAAGGGAGGTGAGCGTTTGGAGGACTACACGAAATACAGACTGAAAAACCGCGATGAGCTGGCGGCCGTGTTATCGGATACGGATCATCTGTTTGTGGTTGCCTGCAACAAATGCTTCAAGGAATTTACGACTGAAGATGAACCGGACTGCGGGGCGTTTGAAGAGATCGCTGCCGCGGAGGGGAAGACAGTCACGGGAAGCATCCGGGTTGATTTTTTGTGCAATAAAACGCAGACCGCGCGGAAACTGCAGGGAATGATTCCTGAGGGTACGGAGAATATCTATGTAGTTTCCTGTGGCCTGGGAGTCCAGACGGTTGCGGAACTGGCGCTGGAGGATCAGATCCCTGTGTATGCGGCGGCAGATTCGCTGAATTATACAGGACACCATGGCATGGCGCTGACAGAGAAAAGGTGTGATGCCTGTGCGCAGTGCTATCTTAACATCACCGGGGGGATCTGCCCCATTGTTGACTGCTCCAAGAGCCTGATAAACGGCCAGTGCGGCGGTGCGAAGAACGGGAAATGTGAGGTGGACCCGAATAAGGACTGCGCCTGGGAGAAGATTTACAGGAGACTTGAAAAGCAGGGAAGGCTGGAGGAGTTCCTGGATCAGCCCGTGCAGCTTCGGGATTATTCCAGGGTGAATTCTAAAACTGTAAGCGAATATGTGAAATCCATCCGCGAAAACAGACTGGATGGCTATTATGGAGGAGTGCATCCTCTGGAGCGCAAGGAAGCCACAGAGCAGATCGCTCTGCAGAAATTCCCGGAGCCGGAGACGGTGGCGATTCCTCTGTCCATGCACGCGGGAGCTCCCGCGGATCCCATCGTGGCGGTGGGCGACACTGTGAAGGTTGGCCAGAAGATCGGCGAGGCGGCCGGCTTTATCAGCAGTCCGGTACACTCCAGTGTCAGCGGTACGGTAATTGCCATTGAGATGCGGGGACATGCTACCCGGGGAACCTGCCCGGCGGTAGTGATTCAGTCCGATGGAAAGAATACAGTGCATGAGTCCGTGCAGCCCCATAAGGGACTGGATGAGCTGACACCGGATGAGATTACAGCCATTGTAAAGGAAGCCGGCATTGTAGGCATGGGAGGCGCCGGATTCCCAACCTCTGTGAAATTAAAACCCGCCAAGCCTGTGGACACCGTTTTGCTCAACGGATGTGAATGTGAGCCCTACCTTACCGCGGATCACCGGGTGATGCTGGAATACGCGGATGACGTGATCTATGGTCTTTTGGCCATTGTGAAAACCGTGGGTGCACAGAAGGGTCTGATCGTCATTGAGGACAATAAGCCGGATGCCATTGAATGCATGAAGGAAAAGACCGCCGGATATGACGAACTGGATGTTGTATCCGTGAAGACAAAATATCCCCAGGGCGCGGAGAAAATGCTTATTAAGCGTGTACTGAAGCGCCAGGTTCCCAGCGGCGGACTTCCCGCGGATGTGGGCTGCGTGGTCAGCAATGTAAGCACGGCAAAGGCCATCTCTGACGCAATTCAGACGGGAATGCCCCTGATCGAGCGGGCGGTTACCGTGACCGGAGAGCATGTCAGAAAGCCTGGCAACTACATGGTGAAGATCGGTACCAGCACAAAGGATCTGATTGATTTCTGCGGCGGTGTGGACACGGAAGCGGAGATTACATACAAGGCGGGCGGTCCCATGATGGGATTTGTCCTTTCGGATCTCAATGTGCCGATTATGAAAGGTTCCAACGGAATCATCGCGGTGGATCCGGACCAGGGAGCCGAGCAGCCCTGTATCAAGTGCGGGCGCTGCATGGATGTCTGTCCCATGGAGCTCTCTCCGCTGTATTTCGCCAAATATGCGGATGAGGAGAACTGGCAGGGTGCGAAGGACAGGAATATTATGGACTGTCTGGAATGCCGCTGCTGTGAATATATCTGTTCCTCCAAGATTCCGCTGGTAGCGAAGATCAAGGCCGGAAAAACAGCAGTAAGGGGGATGAAGTGATATGTTGATTACCGAGTTAAAATCAAAAGACGCGATTCGTTCCCTGACGGATGGGAAAAAGGTTTTTATCATCAACTGTTATGGGTGCAGGGAAGTGTACTTCCCGCTGGAGGAGGCCGGGGAGCTTCAGGCGGAGCTTGCGTCCTCCGGAAGCGTGACAGGCTGTATTACCACTGATTATATCTGCAATCCGGAGAACCTTGAGCTGTATCTGAAGCCTCATATGGATGAGATCACAGCCGCAGATCTGGTGCTTGTATTTTCCTGTGGTGTGGGAGTGCAGACGGTTTCCTCCTTCCTGGAGGAGAAGATGGTGTGTGCGGGATGCGATACCAGACGGCTTCCGGGCTTTCAGGGGGTTACGCCTCTGGAATACGACTGTGGCCAGTGTGGAGAGTGTTATCTGAATCTGACCGGCGGGATCTGCCCCATTACGGCCTGCTCCAAGAGTCTGGTAAACGGCCAGTGCGGCGGCGCCAAAAAGGGAATGTGCGAGGTGGATCCCACTATGGAATGCGGCTGGGAGCGCATTTACCGGCGCCTTGAGAAGATTGGCCGTCTGGACGCGCTGAAGTGCCCCACGCAGCTGCGCAATTATGCTACCGGGGAAGCCGCTGGCAAATAGACTCCGCGGGCATTATGAAACGAGCTTTTACAGGGATCTGTATGTCTGTCAATGCAGGCATCACCAGGATGAGAATAGACAGGAGTGATAGAATATGAAAATCACAGAATTATTTGAACAGGGAAAGTTTGTAGTTACTGCGGAGGTCGGCCCGCCCAAGGGCTGCCACATTGAGCCCGTGCTGGAGGAGGCCAAGACATACCTCAGCGGTATTTCAGCTGTGAACGTAACCGACAATCAGTCTTCGGTTATGCGTCTTGGCTCACTGGCTGTCTGTAAGGCCCTGAAGGATGAGGGGCTGACGCCCATCTTTCAGCTGACCTGCCGCGACCGGAACCGGATCGCGCTGCAGTCTGATATTTTAAGCGCGGCCATGTTTGGAATCGAGAATATGCTGCTTCTCACCGGCGATCACACAACGCTGGGAGATCATCCCCAGGCAAAGCCGGTTTTTGATCTGGATTCCGTATCTCTGATTCATGCTGTAAGCCAGCTGGAGCAGGGCGTGGATCTTGGAGGAAACAAGCTGGTGGGTGAGCCGCCGAAGTTTGCAAAGGGAGCGGTTGTGTCGCCCTGCAGCGACTCCGTTGACGCCCAGCTGGCGAAGATGGAGCGCAAGGTTCGCGCGGGAGCGGATTATTTCCAGACCCAGGCGGTTTATGAGCCGGAGAAGTTCATCAAGTTCATGGAGAAGGCAAGTCAGTTTGGCAAGCCTGTACAGCTGGGAATCGTAATTCCCAAGTCTGTGGGAATGATGAGATATATGAACGCCAATGTGGCCGGAATTCATGTTCCGGAGGAAATGTTTGACGAGCTGAAGGCAGACAAGGAAAAGACGAAAGCCGGAATCACCGGTGTGGAGATTACCGCCCGCATTATCCGTGAGTGCAGGCCGTACTGCCAGGGTGTACATATTATGGCCATGGGATGGGAATCCAAGATTCCAGGCCTTCTTGAGCTGGCCGGAATCTGACCCTTTCCGGTCAGACCGCAGCAGGGAAAGAGTCCCCGAATGCCGATTTTTTCGGTATTTCGGGGACTTTATAAATGGATGGAACCGAAGGCTGTTGTGAACAGAGACAACCAGAGCCGGACCGGAAGGAGAAGAAGCTTGAAAATATTACTGGCAGCCTGTAACGCGAAATATATTCATTCCAACCCGGCGATCTACAGCCTGCGGGCCTTTGCCGGCGGGTATGGGAAGGATATTTTTCTGAGAGAATATACCATTAATCAGCAGAAGGATCTCATCCGGCGGGACATCTACCGGCTGGCGCCGGAGGTGGTGTGTTTTTCCTGCTATATCTGGAATATCTCCTTTATCCGGGACCTGGCCCGGGATCTGGCCATGATTCTTCCCGGAACCCGGTTCTGGGCGGGAGGTCCGGAGGTCTCCTTTGACCCGGAGGAATTCCTGGAGGCAAATCCGGAATTTACCGGTGTGCTTGTGGGGGAAGGGGAAGAGACCTTCCGGGAGCTGGCCGCTTATTATATAGAAGGAAGGGGTACACTGAGGGAGATCGACGGGATTGTTTTCCGCCGGAAGGGGGAGGAGGGCTGCTGCCGTACTTCGCCCCGGTCTCTTACGGATCTGAACCGGATTCCTTTTATCTATCAGGATCTCTCTGTGTTCCGGAATCGTATTCTGTATTACGAGAGCAGCCGGGGCTGTCCCTTTGCCTGCAGCTACTGCCTGTCCAGTGTGGACAAAAGCCTCCGGTTCCGGGATACGGAGCTGGTAAAAAAGGAACTTGCTTTCTTCCTGGAGCACCGGGTTCCTCAGGTGAAGTTTGTGGATCGGACCTTTAACTGCAGTCACGCTCACGCCATGGAGATCTGGAGGTATCTGGCGGAGAATGACAACGGGGTAACCAATTTCCATTTTGAAATCTCGGCGGATCTTCTGCGGGAGGAGGAAATGGAGGTGATGCGCACCATGCGTCCAGGTCTGATTCAGCTGGAAATCGGGGTGCAGTCCACCAATCCGGATACCCTGGCCGCCATCCGCCGGTCTGCAGATTTCCGGAGACTTTCGGAAAATGTGAGAAAAATTCACAGCTTCCGGAATATTCACCAGCATCTGGATCTCATCGCCGGCCTGCCCTTTGAGGATTATGAGAGTTTTCACCGGTCCTTCTGTGATGTGTATGCCCTGCGGCCCCAGCAGCTGCAGCTGGGCTTTCTGAAGGTGCTGAAGGGTTCTCCCATGGCAGAGAAGGCCGGGGAGTATGAAATCCGTTTCATGAGCCGGGAGCCTTATGAGGTCCTTTCCACCCGCTGGCTTTCCTACGGGGATGTGATCCGCCTGAAGCTGGTGGAAGAGATGGTGGAGGTTTACTATAACAGCGGACAGTTTGTTCATACGGTGGAGTATATGGAGCGCTTTTTCCCGGACAGCTTTGCCTTTTATGAATGCCTGGGCGAGTTTTATGACCGAAAGGGGTACCTGGATATTTCCCACAGCCGGATGCGGCGGTATGAGATTTTGCTGGAATTCTGGGAGGAACATGGGAAAAGCTGCGGAAGGGCCGGGGAGCTGAAGGACTGTATGACGCTGGATCTCTGCCTGCGGGAAAGCCCCAAAAGCCGGCCCCGTTTTGCCAGGGACCAGAAGCCCTTTGAGAAGGCCGTGTGGGAGTACCGGCGGACCCGGAAAATCGCAAGAACGGCTCATGTGGAGGTGTTTCACAGCGGGAGGGCGATTCTGTTTGACTATGAAATCAGAGATTATCTGACGGGAAATGCCCGGACGGAGGATCTCACGGATTGTCTGGGAAAGATTCCGGGATATCCCGGTGATCTGTAAGAGAGGAGAAAATTCAGTTATGTTTGACCCTAAGAAACGACGGATTTTCGCGGCCGTTATCGCGATTATACTTGTGCTGGCCATGGTTGTTCCCACGATTCTGTCCCTTCTTCTGTAGGGGTCTTTGATATGAGACCTGGAAAGAAGGCTCTGGACGCCATACGCGGCCAGGTTACGGGAACGCTTCGCCCGGGGGAGGACATTGTGGCGGCAGGTCCGGCAGGATGCCTTGGCACAGCGGTCCTGGTGAGAGAGAGACGAGAGGAACTTGGGAAGCATTTTTCTGCCGGCTTTCTGAGGGATGCGGAGGAAATCCCGGGGAAATTCGGGATTCCCAGGTGCGCGCCGGAGGAGATGGGGGAACATGCCGGGGCCGGCCTGGTTTACACGGATACCTTTCTTTCGGAGTCCGGCGGCAGAGAGACCGCTCTGTGGCATCTGGGGAAAAGACTGAACTGTACAGCCTGCATTCCCGTGGGGAAGGGCGGCTTTCTCGCGGCGTTATGGAAGCTTGCGGAGGCCTCCGGGACAGGCCTCATCGTGGATTACCGAAAGGTTCCCGTGCGGCAGGAGACCATTGAGATCTGCGAGATCTTTCATCTGAATCCATACCGGCTCCAGGGACAGGGCGGGATTCTTTTCGGAATGGCCGGGGCGGAAAGCCTGGTGTGGGAGCTGCGAAAGAGCGGAGTTTCGGCAGCTGTGATCGGTCAGGCCACAGACGGCGCGGCCCGCCTTTTATACAGCGGCGGTCAGGCCCGGTATCTGGAACGGCCGGCAAAAGAGGAGCGGGAGATGGATCCCATCCTTGAAAGGACAGGTGAAAAGCTGTGGGTGTTTTGAATATTGTGCTTCATGAACCGGAGATTCCCTCCAACACCGGAAATATCGGCCGTACCTGTGTGGCCACGGGAACCCGGCTGCATCTGATTGAGCCTCTGGGTTTTTCCCTTGGGGAGAAAGCTCTTCGGCGGGCGGGGATGGATTACTGGAAGGATCTGGATGTGACTACTTATATAGACTACCGGGATTTCCTGGAGAGAAATCCCGGGGCGAAAATCTATTATGCCACTACCAAGGCTCCGCGGGTTTATACGGAAGCTGCCTATGAGGAGGACTGCTTCCTTATGTTCGGAAAGGAAAGCGGAGGGATCCCGGAGGAGATTCTTCTGGAAAACCAGGAGACCTGTGTGCGGATTCCCATGCTGGAAGGCACCCGCTCTCTGAACCTGAGCAACTCCGTTGCGATTCTTCTGTATGAGGCCCTGCGGCAGCAGAACTTCTCCGGTCTGCAAAGAGGCGGTCAGCTTCACAGACTTTTGTGGCGGTGAGATCATCTCAGAGCCGGATTCCCTGGCTCAGGGCGCTGTTGTGGTATCTGGAGGACCAGGTTACCTCTTCCCCAAACCATTCAGGGGGAATGTAGGCTTCGGCGGCTTCCCGGGTGGGAAATTCCACCTCGGCCATAAGAAGCCCCTCATAAGTCTCCCGGAAAACATCCAGCTCTATGAAAAGCCCGTCTTTTTCCGGGATCACATACCGGTCCTTGACGATGAGGATGCCGTCAGTTTTGGGTTTCAGATGGGAATAGGCCTCCCCGGTCAGGGGAAGGTTATATTCCTCCCGGGCCATCAGTCCTCCGGATTTGTAGGTCAGAATATACTCCTCGTCGGACTGGCGGATCCGTACCACCGGCGAGGTACACAGATAGCCCTGTTCAATGTGGTGACAGGGGTATTCCTCAAGATTTTCCGGCAGGTTCTCCCGGGGAATCAGAAATTTTCGCTCTATTTCCATAATGCGTATCCTCCTTACAGGGAATGAATTCTTTCTTTACTGCGTATTTTAAATCACATCCGGGAGAAAGACAAGGCAATTTCAACAGAATCTCTGCGGCTTTTCTCTGTGTAAGAAGGGTTGCAAAATCAAAATCCCATGCTATAATAGGGAACCGGAAACCCGTGCGGTGCCGGAATGCCCGCCCGGGTGAGTAACTACAGGGGAGGGAGTTCCGTTTGAATACAAATGATAAGACACCGGCGTCCCGGCTGTTTTCCAACCATGATCTGCTGATTCTGATTCTGCCGCTGGTCCTTGAACAGACGCTTGCCATCACCGTGGGCATGGCGGATACCATGATGGTTTCCAACGCGGGAGAGGCCGCGGTTTCAGGGGTGTCCCTGGTGGATATGTTCAACAATCTGATTTTTGCCATTCTTTCTGCGCTGTCCACGGGAGGCGCGGTTGTGACCGCCCATTTTCTGGGGGCAAAAAAACAGAAGGAGGCCTGTCATTCGGTGATGCAGCTGATTGTCTCCTCTTTGCTGCTTACCCTTGCGGGAACCGTTCTGGTTCTGGCCGCCAGATACAGTATTATCCGCCTGTTCTTTGGCAGCATTGAGGAGGATGTGTTTCAGGCAGCTGTGCTCTATATGACCATATCCGCCTTTTCCTATCCCTTTCTGGCTGTGTACAATGCCACCGCGGCCATATTCCGCGTTATGAACCGGACGGGAGTCACGTTGAAGGTATCCATTGTCATGAACCTGATCAACGTGGTGGGCAACGCCATCGGAATCTTTGTTCTCCACGCAGGCGTGGTGGGAGTGGCTGTCCCCTCTCTGATTTCCAGGGTGTTTGCCGCGGCTGTACTCTATGTCCTTTTGCGCAATCCTCAGCTGGAGATTCACATAGACCGGGGAAGGTTCCGTTTCGATATGAGCCTGATCCGCCGGATTTACTATATCGGAATTCCCAGCGGCATTGAAAACGGAATTTTTCAGCTGGGGCGCGTGGTGGTGGTCAGCATCATCTCCGGCTTCGGCACGGTTCAGATTGCCGCCAACGGCGTTGCCAACAGTCTGGATGCCATGGGCGTCATCGGCGGCCAGGCCATGAACCTTGCCATGATCACAGTGATCGGACGCTGTGTGGGGGCGGGGGATGAGGGCCAGGTCCGGTATTATACCCGGAAGCTGACTTTGTGCACCTATGGACTCACCTTTCTGTTTTGCGGATTTATCCTGCTTTTTCTGGATCCGATTCTGTCCCTTTACGGACTGAGCGGAGAGACTACGGCTCTGGCGGCCATCCTTGTGCGGATTCATGACGGGATGGCCATGTTTTTATGGCCCATGGCCTTTACCTTCCCCAATATGCTGCGGGCCTGCAACGATGTGAGATATACCATGGGAATCTCCATTTTTTCCATGTGCCTGTTTCGCATCGGGCTGAGCCTTCTTCTGGGGCAGCATATGGGCTACGGCGCCATTGGCGTGTGGATCGGTATGGTGGTGGACTGGATTTTCCGGGTGCTCTGCTTTTTCCTTCGCTATCGTCAGGGGACCTGGCGGCGGACGGCGGGCCTGGAAGCATAAGTTTTTTTCATGGGTGGTCATTCCCGGGAAAGTGTGTTAAATTAAAGAGAAAGTAATTGTGCAGGGCGCAGTGTGGACCGGGGGAGCATTCCCGGAAGGAAATCCATATCCGGCGCCGGGCGGAAAAGGAGGAAATTTTATGGGTAAGGTGTATGTTTTTCTGGCAGACGGTTTTGAGGATATTGAGGGACTGACTGCGGTGGATCTTCTGCGCAGAGCTTCTCTGGAGACGGAAACCATATCTATTAAGGAAACAATTCAGGTGGAAACCTCTCACGGGGTTCGCCTTCTGGCGGATCGTCTCTTTGGGGAAACCGATTTTTCAGACGCGGCGATGCTGGTGCTCCCGGGGGGAATGCCGGGAACAAAGTATCTGGGAGCTTATGAACCGCTGACCGCTCTTCTCACGGATTTTTATAATCAGGGGGGAAAGATTGCGGCCATCTGCGCGGCGCCCAGCGTATTCGCGTCCCTGGGATTTCTTAAGGGCCGCAGGGCCACGTCCTACCCTTCGTTTCTTGAGACGCTTAAGGCTGCGGGGGCCGCAGTCTGCGAAGACCCTGTGGTGGTGGACGGGAATGTAACCACCAGCCGCGGTATGGGGACCGCCATTGATTTTGGCCTTAGCCTGATCCGGCAGCTTTCCGGGGAGGAAAAAGCGGAGGAAATCGCCCGTTCCATTGTATATCACTGAGGCGTCCGGGAGAAAAACATGGAAAAAACCAAATAATGTTGAAAAAATACTGGCGTTTTCACAGGCATTGTGCTATACTTCTTCAATGACTGTAAATAAAGGGATACCGGGGATTTGAGGGCACCGACGGAAGGCGCCCTGTTCGATTTCGGAAGTTGAGGTATCGTATTTTTGTGAATAGAACCAGGGTTTTACACAGGAACCCGATCATTAAGGAGGAACAGGTAACATGAGTTTACAGGTAGAGAAAATGGAAAATAATATGGCGAAGCTTACGATTGAGGTTTCCGCTCAGGATCTGGATAAGGCCATGAATCAGGTCTATCTGAAATCCAGAGGCAGAATTTCTGTTCCGGGCTTCCGCAGGGGCAAGGCTCCCAGAAAGCTGATTGAGCAGATGTACGGCAAGGGCGTTTTCCTTGAGGACGCAGTGAACGCCATTCTTCCCGATGAGTACAGCAAAGCCGCCGCGGAGAGCGGACTGGACATTGTCTCTCAGCCAACGGTGGATATTACTCAGGTGGAGCCGGGAAAGCCATTGATCTTTACCGCGGAGGTGGCTGTGAAGCCGGAGGTGACCCTGGGCGAGTATAAGGGCCTGGAGGTTCCAAAGTCAGTGGTTGAGGTGACTGAGGAAGAGGCGGATGCCGAGATCCGCAGAGAGCAGGAGATGAACTCCAGGACCATCACTGTGGAGGACCGGGCCGCCGAGGAGAAGGACATTGCCACTATTGACTTTGCCGGTTCTATTGACGGCGAGGAGTTTGAAGGAGGCCAGGGAAAGGATTATGCTCTGACTCTTGGCTCCGGCACCTTTATCCCCGGATTTGAAGATCAGCTGATCGGCGCGAAGACAGGGGATCATGTGGAAGTAAAGGTTACCTTCCCGGAGGATTATCAGGCCAGTGAACTGGCCGGGAAGGAAGCGGTTTTCCAGGTGGATGTGAAGAAGATTGAGACCAAGGAGCTTCCGGAGCTTGACGATGAGTTTGCACAGGATGTATCCGAGTTTGATACCTTTGAGGAATATAAGAACAGTGTAAAGGAAAGGCTTACTCAGAAGAAGACGGAGCAGGCCCGGCAGGCGAAGGAGAACGCGGCTGTGGAGCAGGCGGTGAAGAATGCCTCCATGGATGTTCCGGAGCCCATGATCAAAGAGCAGAGTCGTCAGATGATGGATGATTTTTCCAGGAATCTTCAGTCTCAGGGACTGTCCATGGAGCAGTACTGCCAGTATACCGGTCAGAACGAGGACCAGATGCTGGAGAGCATGAAGCCCCAGGCCCTGCAGAGAATTCAGACCCGTCTGGTTCTGGAGAAGATTGTGGAAGCGGAAAATATTGAGGCCACGGAGGAAGAGGTAGAGGAAGAACTTTCAAAGATGGCGAAGGCTTACAATATGGAGACAGATAAGATCCGTGAGATGCTGGGCGCGAACCTGGATCAGGTGAAAGAGGATATGGCCGTACAGAAGGCCATTACCTTCCTGGCAGACGCGGCGGTTGAGGTTGAACAGCCGGAGGAGGCTGAGCAGCCAGAAGAGGCTGAGAAGCCGGAAGAGGCATAACTGCCCGGATGGACAGAGTTGTCGGAAATGGAGGCAGAAATGAGTCTGGTACCTTATGTAATTGAACAGACCAGCAGAGGAGAGAGAAGCTATGATATCTATTCAAGGCTTCTGAAGGATCGAATCATTTTTCTCGGTGAGGAAGTGAATGAGACCAGCGCCAGCATTGTGGTGGCGCAGCTCCTTTTTCTGGAGGCGGAGGATCCGGGCAAGGATGTGCAGCTTTACATCAACAGTCCCGGGGGCTCTGTGACGGCCGGAATGGCGATCTATGACACGATGAAATATATTAAATGCGATGTTTCCACCATCTGTCTGGGGATGGCGGCCAGCATGGGAGCTTTTCTCCTGGCCGGAGGCACAAAGGGAAAGCGCTATGCCCTGCCCAACTCTACCATTATGATTCACCAGCCCTCAGGCGGTGCTCAGGGACAGGCGACTGAGATCCAGATCGCGGCGGAACATATCGTGAAGACCAGGAGAACCCTGAATGAGATTCTCGCTGAGAATACGGGGCAGCCGCTGGAGGTTGTGGAGAAGGATACGGACCGCGACAATTATATGACTGCGGAGGAAGCCAAAGCATACGGCCTGATTGACGGTGTTGTTGTTCATAAGTGATGAAACCCTAAAAGACTCCTGTAAGCCCACAGGAGTCTTGTCTGCGTTAAAAGTCAGATGGCCGCTGGCCACAATCAGAAAGGAATAGGAACGGATGGCAGAAAAATTTAGAGACGGAAAGTTCAGATGTTCATTTTGTCACAAATCGGAGGATCAGGTCCGCAAGCTGATCGCGGGTCCGGACGGGGCTTTTATCTGTGATGAATGCGTTGCGATCTGTACGGAGATTATGGAGGAGGAATATGCCAAATTTGAGCGGAATGACGGGTATGATACAGAGATCAATCTGCTGAAACCGGAAGAGATTCATTCTATTCTGGATGATTATGTAATCGGTCAGGAGGAAGCCAAGAAAACGCTTTCCGTGGCGGTTTACAATCATTACAAGAGAGTGCTGGCGTCCAGGAATCTGGACGTGGAGCTGCAGAAGAGCAATATTCTTATGCTTGGGCCTACAGGTTCCGGAAAAACTCTGCTGGCTCAGACGCTGGCCAGACTTCTGAATGTTCCCTTTGCCATTGCGGACGCGACCACTCTGACGGAGGCCGGTTATGTGGGGGAGGATGTGGAGAACATTCTTCTGAAAATCATTCAGGCTGCGGATTACGATATAGAGCGGGCTCAGTACGGTATTATATATATTGATGAGATTGACAAGATCACGCGGAAATCGGAAAATGTTTCCATTACCCGGGATGTGTCCGGCGAGGGAGTACAGCAGGCTCTTCTGAAGATCCTGGAAGGTACTGTGGCCAGTGTCCCGCCTCAGGGTGGAAGGAAGCATCCCCATCAGGAATTTATCCAGATTGACACCACCAACATCCTGTTTATCTGCGGCGGCGCCTTTGACGGTCTGGAGAAGATTATCGAGGCCCGGCAGGACACGAAATCCATTGGTTTTGGGGCGGACGTGTCCGTCTCCGAGAAACGGGATGTGGGAGAGGTGCTGAAAGATGTTATGCCGGAGGATTTTGTGAAATACGGGCTGATTCCGGAATTTATCGGGCGTGTTCCGGTGGTTGTCACCCTGAACGCACTGGATGAGGAGGCTCTGATCCGAATCCTGACAGAACCCAAGAATGCGCTGACCAAACAGTACGACAAGCTGTTTGAACTGGACGGCGTGGACCTTGTGTTTGAGAAGGATGCGCTGGAGACGGTGGCCCGGAAGGCTCTTGAGAGAAAAACCGGCGCCCGCGGTCTGCGTGCCGTTATGGAAAATACGCTTATGGATCTTATGTATACCACACCCTCTGATGAGACCATACAGAAATGTGTGATTACGAAGGAGGCCGTGGAGGGAACCGGACAGCCGGAGATTGTCCGGGGAGAGTCTGCCCTTCCCAGAACGGCTCCGCACAGAGGGAGCCGGACCAGGAGGAAGGGCAGACCGGAAACGGCCTGAGGAAGGAACTGACTGAATATGACGAATCCTGTGGATATTTTGCCGGTCGTCGCCCTGCGCGGGACGACTGTGCTGCCGGGTATGATTGTACATTTTGATGTGAACAGGCAGCGGTCTGTCAAAGCCATTGAGGCAGCCATGCTTCATGATCAGAAGGTTTTTCTGCTGACCCAGAGGGATCCGGAGGTGGAGGAGCCGGGATTTCCGGAGCTGTACCAGATCGGGACGGTGGCCTGGATCAAGCAGGTAGTAAAGCTTCCCCAGGATCTGTACCGGATTCTGGTGGAAGGAATTGAACGGAGAGAGCTTTTGAGCCTCGCTCAGGAGCAGCCTTATCTCCAGGCGGAGACAGCCGGTTTCGCGAAGGAGGAGGATTATTCTCCGGCGGTGCGGGCTGCCATGCACCGGGGAATGAGAGAGCTCTTTCACCGCTATTGCGTGGAGACCGGAAAGATCAGCAAGGAGCTGGCCAATCAGATTCTCGGTATGGAGGACGTGGAGGGGATGATCGACCAGATCGCGGTTCATCTGCCCATGAGCTGGAAGAATCAGCAGAAGTTTCTGGAGGCAGTGTCCCTGCGGGACCGTTATGAGGTCCTGGGTGCCATCCTGGCCAGTGAGACGGAGGTTCTGCAGATTACCAGAGACCTGCAGAAGAAGGTGAAGGCCCGTGTGGATAAAAATCAGCGGGAATACATTCTGCGGGAGCAGCTTAAGGTGATCCGCGAGGAGCTGGGGGAAGATCATACCTCCGGCGACGCGGAGGAATTCCGGGCGAAGCTGGGAGAGCTTCCGGCCTCACCTCAGGTGAAAGAAAAGATTGCCAGGGAGATTGACCGTTACGCGGGTCTTTCCGCGAACGCTGCAGAGAACAGTGTGCTGCGGGGCTATATTGAAACCGTGCTCTCTCTGCCCTGGGATAAACGCTCTAAGGACAGCGAGGACCTGGCGGCGGCCTGGAAGATCCTTCAGGAAGGGCATTATGGCCTGAGGGATGTGAAGGAAAGAATCATGGAGTTCCTCTCCGTCCGCAGACTGACAAAAAAGGGAAAAAGTCCCATCCTCTGTCTGGTGGGGCCGCCGGGAACCGGCAAGACTTCCATTGCCCAGTCTGTAGCCCAGGCCATGAATCGGAAATATGTGCGTATCTGTCTGGGCGGCGTGCGGGATGAGGCAGAGATCCGCGGGCACCGCAAGACCTATGTGGGCGCCATGCCCGGCCGCGTTACTGTGGCCCTGCAGCAGGCCGGGGTGGGAAATCCGGTGGTGCTTCTGGACGAGATCGACAAGACCAGCTCTGATTATAAGGGAGATACCTCCTCGGCTCTTCTGGAGGTCCTGGATCCGGAGCAGAACAGTAAATTTAACGATCATTATATCGAGATTCCCCAGGATCTGTCCGAGGTTCTGTTTATCGCCACGGCCAATGACGCTTCGGCGATTCCCAGGCCGCTTCTCGACCGCATGGAGCTGATCGAGATTTCCGGATATACGGAAAATGAGAAGGAGCATATCGCCCGGGAACATCTGATTCCGAAGCAGATGGAGATCAACGGGATTCAGAAGGGGCAGCTGGTCATTCAGAAGATCGCTCTCACGAGAATGATCAATCATTATACAAAGGAGGCCGGGGTTCGTTCCCTGGAGCGCCTGATCGGGCGAATCTGCAGAAAGAGTGCCCGTGCCATTATGGAGGATGGGAAAAAACGTGTGACCGTCACCGGGAAAAATCTTTCTGATTTTCTGGGGAAGGAGCGCTACAATTACCTGATGGCCAATGAGAAGGACGAGGTTGGCATTGCCCGGGGTCTGGCCTGGACCCAGGTGGGAGGCGATACCCTGGAGATTGAGGTGAATGTGATGCCCGGAAAGGGTGAGCTGATCCTCACGGGGCAGCTGGGCGATGTGATGAAGGAATCCGCCCAGGCCGGGATCACATATATCCGCTCCGTGGCCGGAGAATACGAGATTTCTCAGGAGTTTTTTCAGGAGCATGACATTCATGTACATATTCCTGAGGGAGCGGTGCCAAAGGACGGCCCCTCCGCGGGAATTACCATGGCCACCGCCATGCTTTCCGCAGTTATTGGCCGGCCGGTGCGCGCAGATGTGGCGATGACCGGGGAGATCACTCTGCGGGGACGTGTGCTGCCCATCGGGGGACTGAAGGAAAAGCTTCTGGCCGCCAAATACGCGAGAATAAAGGAAGTGCTGGTACCTGGCCAGAATAAACCGGACATTGAGGAGATGGATGGGGAAATTCTGGAGGGCCTGCAGATCTCTTATGTGAATGACATGGGCGATGTGCTTAAGGAAGCTCTTGCCGGAACAGAGGAGCGTGGATAAGAGAATTTATGATAATTAAAAATGTATCGCTGGATATTGTCTGTGGAATAACAAGCCGGCTGCCTGAAACCGGCCGCCCGGAGGTAGCTTTTGCGGGAAAGTCCAATGTGGGAAAATCCTCCCTGATCAATGGGCTGATGAACCGCAAGTCTCTGGCCCGCACCAGTGCCCAGCCGGGGAAAACCCAGACCATTAATTACTATAATATAAACGAAGCCGTTTACCTGGTGGATCTGCCGGGTTATGGCTACGCGAAGGTGCCGGAGTCAGAAAAGGCGAAGTGGGGAAGAATGATTGAGAGGTATCTCCACACTTCCAGGGATCTGCGGGCGGTTTTTCTGCTTGTGGACATCCGCCACGCGCCCTCCGCAAATGACCGGCAGATGTACAGATGGATCTGTGAGAACGGTTATGAACCGGTAATCATCGCGACCAAGTCTGACAAGCTGAAGCGAAGTCAGGTGCAGAACAGTATAAGGATCCTGCAGGAGGGCCTGGGACTTGGGCCTGCCAGCAGGATTATCCCATTTTCAGCGGTGACAAAACAGGGAAGAGAGGAAATCTGGGAGCAGATCGATATTCTCACCGGGCAGGGAGAAGACCTGACGGAGATGACAAAAGCGTAAAAGAGGAAACCATGGGGATTATCAAAGCACTTAAACTGGGATTTGATTTTTTGCGGTATGATGAGGACGGGAATGTTGTGGATACGCAGAATGCTCTTCACGATGTGAGCCTGGATATTCAGGAGGGAGATTTTGTGGCGATTCTGGGGCGCAACGGCTCCGGCAAATCCACACTGGCAAAGCAGATGAATGCTCTTCTGGTTCCTACCCAGGGAACCATCTGGGTGGATGACATGGATACGGCCAGGGAGCCGGAGCTCTGGAAGATCCGCCAGAAAGCCGGGATGGTTTTTCAGAATCCGGACAACCAGATCATCGGGACGGTGGTGGAAGAGGATGTGGGCTTTGGCCCGGAGAACATGGGAATCCCTGCCGAAGATATCTGGAAGCGGGTGCTGGACAGCCTGGAAAAGGTGGGAATGACGGCCTACCGGAAACATTCACCCAATCGTCTCTCCGGAGGACAGAAGCAGCGGGTGGCCATCGCGGGCGTTATGGCTATGAAGCCCAAATGCATTGTCCTGGACGAGCCTACCGCCATGCTGGATCCCAACGGACGCAAAGAGGTTCTGGAGGCAGTGGGAGAGCTGAACCGTCAGGAAAGGGTGACGGTGATCCTTATCACACATTATATGGAAGAAGTGATCCACGCAGACCGGGTGTATGTGATGGACAGCGGAAACCTGGTTATGGAAGGAAAGCCCCGGGAAATCTTTTCCCAGGTGGACAGACTGAAGAATCTGGGACTGGATGTGCCCCAGGTAACTCTTCTCGCCCATGCGCTCCATGAATCCGGCGTGGATGTACCGGAAGGAATACTGACAGCAGAGGAGTTGGTGAATGCCCTATGCCCATTGAATTAAAAAATGTATCTTACACCTACAGTCCGGAAACCGCCTATGAGATTCACGCCCTGAAAGACGTCAGTCTTGTCATTCCGGAAGGGCAGTTTATCGGGATCATCGGTCATACCGGAAGCGGAAAATCCACCCTGATTCAGCATCTGAACGGCCTGATTCAGCCAACCTCCGGAACCGTTCTCTACAACGGGGAGGATATCTGGGGAGAAAAGTACAACCGCCGGGAGCTGCGGACCCAGGTAGGGCTGGTATTTCAGTATCCGGAGCATCAGCTGTTCGAGAGCGACGTGCTCTCTGATGTGTGTTTCGGCCCCATGAATCAGGGAAAAACCAGAGAAGAGGCGGAAGTGGAGGCCAAAAAGGCGCTGCGCCAGGTGGGTTTTCCGGATGAGAATCTTGAAAAATCTCCCTTCGAGCTCTCCGGGGGGCAGAAAAAGCGGGTAGCCATTGCCGGAGTGCTTGCCATGAATCCACAATTCCTGATTCTGGATGAGCCAACTGCCGGGCTGGATCCAAAGGGGCGGGATGATATCCTGGATGAGATTGCGGAACTGCACAGGCTTCGCGGCATTACCGTTGTGCTGGTTTCTCACAGCATGGAGGATATCGCCCGGTATGTGGAAAGACTGATTGTGATGAATCAGGCCAGTGTGGCCTTTGACAGTACGCCCAAGGAAGTTTTTTCCCATTACAGAGAGCTGGAAGCCATGGGACTGGCCGCGCCGCAGATCACTTATATCATGCATGCGCTGGAAGAACGTGGATTGCCTGTGGATAAGGGGGCGACCACGGTGGAGGAGGCGAAGGAGAGTATCCTGGAAGCACTGCGGCGGGAAAAATCTCCCCTGCTGCACGGGAGGGAAGAACTATGATCCGAGATATTACCATAGGACAGTATTATCCGGCGGACTCTGTGCTGCATCGTATGGATCCCCGGACAAAGCTTGTGGGAACGGTTGCCTTTATTGTTTCGATTTTTGTTTTTCATACCTTTTTGGGCTATGCAGTGGCCACGGTTTTCCTGGCGGCTATGATTGCGCTTTCCAAAGTGCCGGTGAAATTTATGGTTCGGGGACTGAGATCGGTCTTTATCCTTCTGATGATTACCGTGGTCTTTAACATTATTCTCACGCCGGGAGAGGTTTTGTGGCGCTGGGGGTTTCTTAAGGTTACCAGGGAAGGCCTTTCCCTGGCCGGGAGGATGGCCATCCGGCTGACCTATCTGGTTATCGGCTCCTCCCTTATGACTCTGACCACCACGCCCAATCAGCTGACAGACGGGCTGGAGCGGCTGCTTCGCCCATTGAACAAAATCCATGTGCCTGTGCATGAAATTGCCATGATGATGTCTATTGCCCTTCGTTTTATCCCTATTCTTCTGGAGGAGACCGACAAGATCATGAAGGCGCAGATCGCCCGGGGTGCGGATTTTGAAAATGGAAATATTATTCAGAAGGCGCGGAACATGGTTCCCATGCTGGTCCCTCTTTTTATTTCCGCTTTCCGCAGGGCGGACGACCTGGCTATGGCCATGGAGGCGCGGTGCTACCACGGCGGTGACCACCGGACGCAGATGAATCCCCTGCACTATCATGCGCAGGATTCCATTGCTTTTGGAATCCTTGGAGTTTATCTTGGGATTGCCATTGCCTTTCGGGTTCTGGGACTGTAAACAATGAACAGGAGGGATTATGAAACGGGTAGGTCTTGTGGTAGCGTATGACGGCACGAAATACTGCGGATGGCAGATACAGAATAACGGGATTACCATACAGGGGATTCTGAATCAGACACTTTCCGGACTTCTGAATGAAAAGGTGGAGGTGATCGGCGCCAGCCGCACGGACGCCGGGGTTCACGCCCTTGGAAACGTGGCGGTTTTTGATACGGAATCCAGGATCCCCGGGGAAAAGTTTTCCTATGCTCTGAATCAGCGGCTTCCGGAAGATATCCGGATTCAGCTGTCGGAGGAGGTGGAGCCGGACTTTCATCCCCGGTACTGTGCCAGTGAGAAAACCTATGAATATCGGATCCTGAACCGAAGATTTCCGGTGCCTACGGAACGGCTCTATTCTTATTTTTATCATTACAGACTGGATGAGAAGAAAATGCGGGAGGCCGTCTCCTTTCTTATCGGGAGGCACGATTTTGCCAGCTTCTGTGGGGCCGGTGCGCAGGTGAAATCCACCATCCGGACTATTACCTCCATGGAGGTGGAGAGAGAGGGGGATATGATCACTATTCGCGTGAGAGGAACCGGATTTCTGTACAATATGGTGCGGATTCTTGCCGGAACTCTGATTGAGATCGGGAATGGTCAGTATCCTCCGGAACGGATGAAGGAGATCCTTGAGGCACGGAACCGTGAGGCAGCCGGTCCTACCGCGCCGGCCCACGGTCTCACACTGATGGGAATAGAATTTTTGGATTAAATGAAAAAACAGAAGTGTCGGGGAGAACCGGGGGATCAGCAGTACCCCCGGTCCACCTGAATCACCGCATGGTAGTTATCTCCGGGAAATTCCCGGATTTTTTCTTTTACAGCGTTTAGAATGGCCACCTCCGTGGTTTCCATATCAAAGGGAATCAGCAGATCAAAGATCAGATTTGTGTGGGTGGTTCCCTTCACTACCCGGAAATCATGGATAGAGAGTCCGGCGTACACTTCCTTTACGGCCTTTTCTGTCATTTCATGGAGATGGTTGATTTCCCGGTCATCGGTGATCACCGGATCTATGTGAATGGTGGCGGAACAGCTCAGCTGCCAGGAGAGCTCCTGTTCAATATTGTCGATCTCGTCGTGGATCTTTACCAGGTCGCCGTCCGCCGGAACCTCCGCGTGAAGGGAAATCATCCGCCGGCCCGGACCATAGTCGTGAACGATGAGATCGTGCATTCCGTAAATCGTTGGACTTGTAAGGACAATCTTTTTAATTTCCCGGACAAATTCCTCTTTGGGAGGCTGACCGAGAAGGGGATCCATGGTTTCCTTCACGGCTTTGATTCCAGAATAGAAGATGAAAAGTCCTACAAGTGTGCCGAACCAGCCGTCCAGGAGAAGACCGGTGTACTGGCTGATCAGTGTGGCGAGGAGTACCAGTGTGGTGGAAACCATATCGCTGAGGCTGTCTGTGGAGGCGGCTGCCATGGCCGCACTGTCGATTTTCAGTCCGATGGTGTGATTGTAAAAATACATATAAAGCTTTATCAGGATGGAAACTCCAAGAATTCCAAGGATCAGCGGACTGCATTCAATGGGCTCCGGGGAGAGTATTTTTTCCACGGAGCTCTTCATCAGTTCAAATCCCATGAGGATAATGGCAATGGACACGAAAAGACCGGAGATATATTCCATCCTGCCGTGGCCAAAGGGGTGCTCCCGATCCGGCGCCTGCCCGGACAGGTGAAAGCCCACCAGAGTGATCAGTGAGGAGCCGGCGTCGGAAAGGTTGTTGAACGCATCTGCGGTGATGGCGATGGAGCCGCTTATGGTTCCGGCCAGCCATTTTCCGAGAAAAAGAAGTATGTTCAGGAAAATCCCCATGAAACCGCACAGCATGCCATAGGCTCTCCGAACCTGTGGGGACTGGGTATCTTTGTAGTTTCGAATAAATATGCGAGAGAGTAAAGTGATCATAACAGTGTCTCCAGGATAAGATGATACAAAATAAGATTATGCCCCGTCAGCCGGAAGGGTGAGAATCAGCGTCTCCGATCCTGTATACGTCGGTGCGAAGGCGGTCCAGAACCGGAATCTGCCGCCGGACGCCGTAGATTTCATCCAGATCTATCTGTATCGTCCGGATTTCAGGTTCTGTTCCCAGCTGGCTTACGACCCGGCCCCACGGATCCGCGACGATGCTGTGGGCCCAGGATACATAGGAGGAATCCGGAACTCTCGCGGGCGCGGTGGCAATGAGGAAAATCTGATTGTTTAATGCCTGGGAACGAGCCAGAAGCTCCCAGTGCATGGGACCGGTAGTCATATTAAAAGAAGCAGGAACCAGGCAGGCTTTGATTCCCCGGAGAGCCATCAGGCGGAAAAGTTCCGGAAAACGCAGGTCAAAGCAAATCGCCAGGCCGAATGTTCCAAATTCTGTCTCAAAGGTGGTTACAGAATTGCCGGCAGTCAGTGTGGCGGATTCCTGAAAGTACTGTCCGCCCTCCACATTGATGTCGAACAGGTGCATTTTCCGGTGCCTGGCAATCTGGCGGCCCTCCCGGTCAAAGACCCAGGCTGTATTGTAAATCCGTCCTTCCTTGTCTTCCTCTGGAAGGGTGCCGGCGGAGAGATAAATATGATACTTTTTTGCCAGGGCGGAGCAGGTCTGCCAGATCCGGCCCCCCTCCTTTTCTGCGTACAGGGGGAAAAGATCCACATGGTAGGGACAGCAGAACATTTCCGGGAGGGCGGCAATATCCGCGCCTTCCTGAGCGGCTCTGGCCACGGCGTCGGAGGCGCAGGCCAGGCATTCTGCCTTGTCCGGGGATACCGGCATCTGGATCTGAGAAATTTTTATATTTTTCACGGGGTCACCTCGATTTTAAAAACACGTGGTTTGCCAAAAGCGCTTTTTACAGGTCTCTGTTTCCTGTATCATGAATCATTGAAACGATAAAAGGTATTTTATCGCTGTGATACCTGAGAATTTCCTCACGGAGCGCCCTGCGGGTGTCCGTGTTTTGTACTCCCTGGTATTATCATTTTATCATAGCTCTGCGTTTTATTCTGTGAAAATTTTGTGGAGATGGAAAGAAATAAGGAGCCTTTTAAAATCATTATCCCGGGCTGCTGGACGGGGTGTTCTGTGTCAGTGAAGAAAAAATCGGCCGCATGGCCGATTTTTTCTTTTTGAGGGGGGAGATAGAGAGTGGTTTTTCATCTATCCAATGGATATTATAGGAAACAATTGTGTGCAAAATATGTCATTTTTATAAAATAAATGGGAAATTTCTAAAGAAAGTTTGAAAGAAAATTGTAATTTTTATAACTGGTTGCATTCTGAGACAGGATATGTTAAAGTGCGTCTATCTCAACCTCACGTTCTGTGAGGAGAACACTTCATGAAGCGTCGTTTCGGCGTGAAATCTTCCAACAATTTGTTTTACAGTTTCTCTTAAAGAATCGGATGATACAAGGGGCAAAAGGTCATGAATGCAGATGCCTGCATAAGCATTCATGAGACTGGATCCCTGCAGTGAAGGGAGGAATGCCTATGCCTGTGTGAAATTGAAATGAAACTCTTTTGAACGTGGATCTATATGAGAATTGAGGTATGTATATGAAAAATAAAATATGGAGACGGACAGGGGGACGCACGGCTGTGGCATTCCTTCTGGCAGTGGTATTCTTTCAGGCTCCCTGCAGCGTAAGGACGCTGTGGGCGGATGAGGATGAGGCTGTGCTGCAGGTTGAGCAGACAGCGAGATGGACAGATGAGAAAAGTTTTCAGGCGGAGCTGAAGGTGGAGATTTCCGGATTGAAAGCCTGGAAAGAAAAAAATACAGAGCTCTCTGACAATGAGGAGGAAAAGCCGGAAGTGACACAGAATCCGATTTCGGAGAGCCCGTCGGGAGAAACAGATTCTTCCTTTGGAGATGGATGTTCGCCTTTGCTTTCCGGGAAAGAACCGGGCGGAACCGAAGAGGGTGCGGCCGTTTTTTCTGTGGAAATTCTGGAATCGGAGGAAATGTTTGTCTCTGCCGCTGAGGCTCTGACGGCTTCAGAGGCAGAGAAATCTCTGCGTCTGACCCTGTGTGTTTCGGAATATTTTTTCCTGGAAACCGCTTCTCTTCCAGTGGGCTGCACAGTTTCTGAGATGCCTGTCCAGGAGCAGAAAAATGAAAATACAGGGCTCACGAAAATAAATTATACAATGCAGGAAGAGGATTTTGAGAAGGATACCCTAACTCTGGCTTTTTCTCTTTTGCTTCTGGAGGAATACAGATATCCGGCTGATTCTGTGTCTTTGCCTGCCGTGCGGGAGAGTGACGGTGCAGGTGCGGTTCTGGAGGAAGTGAGCGGAGCCACTGCGGTTATATTGGCAAGGGCGTCGGTTCCCGTACTTTCCCTGAAGGGTGTAACTGCGGATTTTGCTTTGTCTCTCACTGTGGAAAATCCGTCTCCCAAAGCCGGGGAAAAGCTTCGCTATTGTCTGGATATTGTGAATACCGGTGATGTCATGCTGGAAAACCTTTTGTTTACCAGTGAGTTTTCCTGTCCAAAGGTAACGCAGGAATGGATTTCAGCCGGTGGTTTTTCGGCAGACGGGCCGACCGCTGTTCTGACTGCGCTGAAGTCCGGTGAATCCAGAACCCTTTATCTGGATGTGCAGCTTACGGAGGCACAGAGCGGAGAACTGGGGCATAGGGTTCTTGTGGAGGGAAAGGGCCCAGGGAGCTCTGTGGTCAGTATCCGGCGGGAAGCGTCTCTGACTTTGCCTGTGCAGGAGAAAAAGGCGGATTTTTCTGTAAAAAAGACCGCAGACCGGGACAGCGCCTTGCCGGGAGAGACCGTCACCTATCAGATTTGTATTGTGAATACCGGAGATATAACTCTGCATTCCGTGGTGGGGACAGAGCGGTTTCAGAAGGAGGGAATATCCGCTGTTTTTCTGGAACAGGATGGTGTAGTTCTGAGTGAAGATAAAACCAGAGCCATGATTGAGGCACTGGAACCCGGGGAGGCAGCTTCCCTGAAGGCAGAGGTGATTTTGCCCCAGGATTTGGCCGGACAGGAGCTTCTGAATCAGGTGACTGTGACCACCCGCGAGACAGGGACGAAAACGGTGGAAGCCTCAGCACCGGTTACCGTGGAAGTACCGGATCATTCACCGGCACCTGTATATACACAGGCCCTGAATCCGGATGCCAAGGCCTCCGGGGAAGAATCCTCCCTGAAAGGCACGGCATCCTCTCCGGAGACGGGAGATGAGTCTGATGGGGAACTTTTTACCGGAATTCTGACTGTATCCCTGGTTACGGTTTACGGGGTTCTGTGGCTTTGGCACAGGTATGACCGGCTGAAAAAATCGAAACAGAAGCTGTGAAAGAGATGTGAAACCAGAAAGCAGAGATTGAAAACAAAAGTCATGTGTGATATTCTATAGGAATGAATGGAGGAGTAAAAATGAATCTTTCTTATCTATTGGAACGTCTCGCATACAGCTGCCTGCAGGGAAGTACGGACCGGGAAGTGACCGCGGTCGTTTATGACTCCAGGAAAGCCACGGAGGGCTGTCTGTTTCTCTGCATTCGGGGAGCGGTGGCGGACGGGCATACATTTGCGTCGGAAGTAGCCGCAAAGGGGGCGGGGACCCTCATTGTGGAGGAACCGGTGGATGTGCCGGAGGACGTCACCGTGATTTTGGTGGAGGACACCCGGTATGCCATGGCCTTTATCTCCGCGGCCTGGTTCGGCCATCCGGCCGAGAGACTGAAGACCATCGGAATCACGGGAACCAAGGGGAAGACTACCACAACCTACATGGTGAAGTCTATTCTTGAAAACGCCGGCTACAGGGTCGGCCTCATTGGCACTATTGAGGCAATTATCGGGGAGACCCGCATTCCCGCGAACAACACAACGCCGGAATCTTATGTCATTCAGAAATATTTCCGTGAGATGGCGGACGCGGGCTGTGACTGTGTGGTTATGGAGGTGTCCTCTCAGGGACTGATGCTTCACCGGACTCAGGGATTTGTGTTTGACTATGGAATTTTCACCAACATCGAACCGGATCACATCGGCCCCAATGAACACAGAGATTTTGATCACTATCTTTCCTGTAAGGCCATGCTTCTGAAGCAGTGCCGGGTGGGAATTGTAAACCGGGACGACGAGCATTTCCAGAGGATTCTGGAAGGCCATACCTGTCAGGTGGAGACCTACGGCTTTTCACCGGAAGCGGATCTTCGGGCGGAGGACGCGCGGCTGGTGGGCGGCCGGGGGTATCTTGGAATTGCGTACCATGTTCGGGGACTGCTTGATTTTCCTGTGGAGATTGATATTCCGGGAAAATTCAGCATATATAATTCGCTGACTGCCATTGCCATCTGCCGGCATTTCCATGTCTCTGAGGAGGATATGATCCGTGCGCTGAAGGTGGCCAGGGTAAAGGGACGAATCGAGATGGTGAAGGTCTCGGATGAATTTACCCTGATGATTGATTATGCCCATAACGCCATGGCACTGGAAAGTCTCCTGGGAACTCTGCGGGAGTATCATCCCCACCGGCTGGTCTGCCTGTTTGGCTGCGGCGGCAACCGTTCCAGACTTCGCCGCTATGAAATGGGGGAGGTTTCCGGAAGGCTGGCGGACCTTACGGTGATCACTTCCGACAATCCAAGATATGAGGAGCCTCAGGCCATCATAGACGACATTAAGACCGGAATGGCGAAAACAGACGGAAAGTATGTGGAAATTCTGGACCGGAAGCAGGCGATTGCCTATGTCATTCACCACGGTGAGCCAGGGGATATTATTGTTCTTGCCGGGAAAGGCCATGAGGATTACCAGGAAATCCGGGGGAAAAAATATCCCATGGATGAGCGGGTGCTGATCGCCGAGATTCTGGAGGAGGATAAAAAGAAAGAGTAAATCCATGATTTATGCGGATATTATTATTGATATCTCTCATGAAAGGCTGGACCGCAGCTTTCAGTATCTTGTTCCCGAGGTCCTGGAGAGGGAGATTCGCGTGGGCATGGTGGTACAGGTTCCGTTTGGAAAGGGAAACCGGCTGCGAACCGGCTATGTGGTGGGGCTTTCCGGGGAATCCAGGTATGAGAACGGTCGTCTCAAGGAGATAACCGCTCTTTTAAGCAGTGGGGAGACGACGGAATCCCGCCTGATTTCCCTGGCGGCCTGGATGAGGGAAACCTATGGTTCTACGATGATTCAGGCTCTGCGGACTGTTTTTCCGGTAAAGGAGAAGGTAAATCTCCGGGAAAAACGAAGAATCTGTCTCACAGCCGGAGAAGAGGAGGCAAAGGCTCTGCTTGAGGAGCTGGACCGAAGTCGGTTCAGAGCCAGGGCCAGATTTTGGCGGGCCCTTCTTGAAGAGGGAAGTCTGGATTATACAGAAGCCGCCCGGGAGCTGGGAGCCTCCCGGTCTGTACTGAAGTATTTTGAGGAAAAGAATTTTATCCGTGTGGAGAGCCAGGGGGATACGTCCGGGGATGAAGGGGAGCCGCGCCCGGTGACGCTCAATGAAATTCAGGAGAAGGCATATGCCGGAATCCTGGAGGAGTGGCAGGCGGATTCCCCCAGACCGGTGCTGCTTTTCGGAGTTACCGGAAGCGGGAAAACCCAGGTGTATATGCGCCTGATCCGGCATATAACCGACCAGGGAAAACAGGCGATTGTGCTCATCCCGGAGATTGCCCTGACCTATCAGACCGTTCGCCGGTTTCACAGATACTTTGGAGACCGTGTGTCGGTTCTGAATTCCCGCATGTCTGCGGGGGAACGGTATGAGCAGTTCCGGCGCGCCAAAAAAGGAGAAATTCAGATTATGGTGGGCCCCCGGTCGGCGCTTTTCACTCCCTTTGAAAGGCTGGGACTTATCATTATTGATGAGGAGCATGAGCCCACCTACAAAAGTGAGAACAGTCCCAGATACCATGCGAGAGAGACGGCGGTTCACAGGGCTTCCATGGAAAACGCCTTTGTGGTTATGGGTTCTGCTACGCCCTCTCTGGAAGCGTTCCACAGAGCGCAGGCCGGAGAATACTGTCTGGTGCGTCTGGACGCCCGATTTGAGGAAAGACCTCTTCCGCAGGTATCGGTTGTGGATCTGCGGGAAGAATTAAAAAGGGGAAACCGGTCGGTGTTAAGCCTAAAGCTGCAGCAGGCCATGGGGGAAAACCTGGAACGCGGGGAGCAGACCATGCTGTTTCTGAACCGCAGAGGCTATGCGGGCTTTGTCTCCTGCCGTGCCTGCGGCTATGTGATGAAATGTCCCCACTGTGACGTGGCACTCTCTGAGCATGACCGGCGAAGACTGCTCTGTCACTACTGTGGATATGAGACACAGAAGCCGGAGGTCTGTCCGGTCTGTGGTTCTGTCCATATTGCGGGCTTTAAGGCGGGGACACAGCAGATTGAGCAGGTGGTCCGCGGAATTTTTCCCGGTATCCGTGTGCTGCGGATGGATTATGATACCACAAGAAGAAAGAACAGCTATGAACAGATCCTGTCATCCTTTGCCGCTCATGAGGCGGATGTGCTGGTGGGGACCCAGATGATTGTGAAGGGACATGATTTCCCGGATGTGACGCTGGTGGGGATTGTGGCAGCGGATCTGTCTCTGAACGCGGATGATTACCGGTGCGGTGAGCGGACCTTTCAGCTTCTCACCCAGGCGGTGGGGCGCTCAGGAAGGGGAAAAAAAGCGGGAAGGGCCCTGATTCAGACTTATCAGCCGGAGCATTACAGCATCCAGTGCGCTGCAGTGCAGGATTACGACCGGTTTTACAGGGAGGAAATCAGTTTTCGTACCCTGATGAATTACCCTCCCGCTTCCAGTATGATGGCTGTGCTGGGATCCGCCTCCGATGAGGAGAGCCTTGGACAGGCCATGTATTATCTTTCTGCCTTTGCACGCAGGGTGAGCCGTGACCGGAATCTTCGCATGATCGGACCGGCACCGGCCGCTGTGGGCAAGGTAAAAGACGTGTACAGACAGGTGTTTTATCTGCGGCATGAGGACAGCAGATTTCTGATTGCCGTGCGGGAGCGTATGGAAAAATATATTGAAATGAATTCGGGTTTCCGAAATATTTTTATACAGTTTGATCTGCAATGAAAGGAAGGGAAAGAAATGGCACTTAGAACAATTCGGACACAGGGAGATCCGGTTCTTACCAGAACGGCAAGACCGGTGAAGGCTGTGACTCCCCGTATCCGTACGCTGATCGGGGATATGCTGGAGACCATGTATGATGCAAACGGGGTGGGGCTGGCGGCTCCGCAGGTAGGCATCCTGAAACGGATCGCCGTGATTGATGTGGGCGACGGACCATTTATACTGATCAATCCCGTCATAGAAGAGACGGCCGGAGAACAGACCGGGGATGAAGGCTGCCTGAGCGCGCCCGGTATGGCCGGACAGGTGACACGGCCCAATTATGTAAAGGTGCGGGCTCTGGATATGGATATGGAAGAACAGGTCTATGAGGGAGAAGAGCTCCTGGCCCGGGCCTTCTGCCACGAGATTGATCACCTGGATGGAAGAATGTACACAGAGCTTGTGGAAGGACGGCTTCATGAAGTGAAATATGAAGAGGAAGAAGAGGAAGAATGACGATTCAGAAAATGAAAATTGTTTATATGGGAACGCCGGATTTTGCGGTTCCGCCTCTTCGCGCGCTGGCGGAGGAGGGCTTTTGGGTGGCTGCTGTGGTGACGCAGCCGGATAAGCCAAAGGGACGAGGGAAGACACTGAAGGCTACGCCGGTTAAGGAAGCGGCCCAGGCGCTGGGAATCCCTGTTTTTCAGCCGGCCAGAGTGAGAGACTCTGAATTTATGGAGGAAATGTGCCGGATCCGCCCGGATCTGATTGTGGTAGCTGCTTTTGGACAGATTCTTCCCGAAGAGCTTCTAAACCTGCCTGCTTTCGGATGTGTGAATATTCATGCGTCTCTGCTGCCGAAATACCGGGGCGCTGCGCCCATACAGCACGCGGTTCTCAACGGAGAAAAGGAGTCCGGCGTGACGATTATGCGCATGGGAACCGGACTGGACACCGGGGATATGATTGCGAAAGAGGCGGTTTCTCTGGCACCGGATGAAACCGGCGGAACCCTGTTTGACCGGCTGTCTGCCGCGGGCGCGGAGCTGCTGATTCGGACACTCCCCTCGGTTTTTGACGGCACGGCGGTGTATGAGAGGCAGCCGAAGGAGAGCCCAACGCCCTATGCCGCCATGATCACCCGGGAGGATGGGCGTATGGATTTTTCCAGAGATGCTGCGGAGCTGGAACGGCTGGTCCGGGGGATGAATCCATGGCCGGGTGCCTATGCCTATCCCGGTAAAAAAATGCTGAAGATATGGAAAAGCCGTGTGGAATCCCGGGATATTGAGGATGCCACGGAACCTGGAACGGTGGTCCGGACGGGAAAGGATGGTATTTATGTCCTGTGTGGGGACGGAAACTGCTTGGTACTGGAGGAGGTGCAGCTGGAGGGGAAAAAACGCATGGGTGCGGACGCCTTTTTAAGAGGCTGTGCCCTGGAAACAGGTACGGTGCTTTGTGGCCGGCCGTGTTCTTAAGAGGAAGGAGAATGAAAGGAAATGTACGGATATATGTATTATGGTCTTGATCCGACGGTGATTCTTCTGCTGATCGGAATGGTGCTTTCTCTTGTGGCTTCGGCCAGGATGAAAAGTACCTTTCGGGTATATCGTGACATAAGGAGCGATTCGGGGCTGACCGGTGCTCAGGTGGCGCAGAGGATTCTCTATGCCGCCGGGATTACGGATGTGCGGGTGGTCCCTGTCTCCGGGAGTCTGACGGATCACTATGATCCAAGGACGAAAACGGTTTCCCTTTCTCAGGATATTTATGGAAAAGCTTCTCTGGCCGCCGCGGGGGTGGCCGCACATGAGTGTGGTCATGCGATTCAGCATGCCAGAAATTATGCGCCTCTTCGGCTTCGCTCTGCGATTGTGCCTGCGGCGAATCTGGGTTCCAGTCTGGCCTGGCCACTGTTTGTCCTGGGGCTGATTCTCTCTGTCCGCCCTCTGTTGACTCTGGGGATCCTGCTGTTTTCTCTGGCGGTGCTGTTTCAGCTTGTAACCCTTCCAGTGGAATTTAATGCCTCCTCCAGGGCGCTTCAGATGCTGGAATCCACGGGAATCCTGGGCACGGAGGAACGCTCGGGCGCCCGGAAGGTTCTGCGGGCTGCGGCCCTTACCTATGTGGCTGCGCTGGCTTCGTCCATATTGCAGCTTTTAAGACTGATAATTCTCGCAGGCGGAGGGAAGAGACGTGATTAAGGGGGAGAATTCCAGGGAGCTGATTCTGGAGATCCTGCTGCAGGTGGACGAGGAAGGGGAGCACAGCAGCGTTGCCATTCGCAACGCCCTGTCCAAGTACCAGTTTCTGCCCAAGCAGGACCGGGCATTTATCACCAGGGTATGTGAAGGGACCCTGGAATACAGGATACAGATTGACTATATTATTGATTTTTTTGCAATGATTCCCACGGAGAAGATGAAGCCGGTGATCCGGGAGATCCTTCGAAGTGCGGTATACCAGCTGAAATATATGGACAGTGTTCCGGACAGCGCCGTGTGCAATGAGGCTGTAAAGCTTGCCCAGAAGAAAGGATTTTATAACCTGAAGTCCTTTGTGAACGGCGTGCTTCGCTCTGTGGCCAGGGATATGGACAAGGTGCGTTTTCCCAGACGGAAGGATGGTCTGGTCACCTATTTTTCCATAAAATATTCCATGCCGGAGCCGCTGGTGACCCGTTGGCTGGATTATTACGGGGAAGAGACAACGGAGAAAATCCTGGCGGATTTTCTCACGGAGCGCCCGACGACGGTTCGTTACCGCACCTACCGCACTTCGGCGGAGGATATTGATAAGAGCCTGAAGGCCCAGGGAGTGCGGGTACAGCCGGCGCCTTATCTTCCCTATGCCAGATATATTTCCGGATATAATCATCTTCTGACCCTGGACGCTTTTCTTCAGGGGAATATGCAGGTACAGGATGTAAGTTCCATGCTTGTGGCCGAGGTGGCGGATCCGAAAAAGGGAGATTATGTGATTGACCTGTGTGCGGCTCCCGGAGGAAAAAGTCTGCATGTAGGAGACAAAATGGGCATTTATGGAACCGTGGACGCCCGGGATGTCAGTGCATATAAGGTAAATCTTATTGAGGAGAATATTGCCCGCACAGGCGCCATCAATATCCAGACGAAGATACAGGATGCCACAGTGTATGATGTGGATTCTGAATGCACGGCGGATATTGTTCTGGCGGATGTTCCCTGTTCCGGGTATGGCGTCATTGGCAAAAAACCGGACATCAAATATCGCGTGACTTCACAGAAGCAGGAGGAGCTGGTGATCCTGCAGCGCTCCATTCTGGACCGCGCCGCGGATTATGTGAAGCACAGAGGGGTTCTGGTATACAGCACCTGCACGATTGCCAGAGAAGAGAATGAGGAAAATGTTCTCTGGTTTCTGAACAATTATCCATTCCGTCTGGAAAGCCTGGATCCCTATCTCCCGGAGGAACTGCACAGTGATACCACATCTCTTGGATATCTGCAGCTGCTTCCCGGGATACATAAGTCAGACGGTTTTTTTATAGCCAGATTTCGGAGGAAATAGAGGTTTATGACGCAGAGCGGATTGATGACAGATTTAAAATCCATGACCCTGGAGGAATGGAAGGAATTTATGGCCGGAATCGGGGAAAAATCCTTCCGGGCCGGACAGGTCTACAGCTGGCTTCATGAGCATCTGGCCGTCTCCTGGGAGGAGATGACCAGCCTGCCCGCAGATCTGCGGGAAAAGCTGTCCGGCTATCCCCTTACGGTGCTGGAACCGGTGGATGTACAGATTTCTGCCATAGACGGAACCAGAAAGTATCTTTTTCGGCTTGGGGACGGCAACGTGATTGAAAGTGTGCTGATGCGCTATCATCATGGAAATTCGGTCTGCATTTCCTCCCAGGCTGGCTGCCGGATGGGCTGCCGTTTCTGTGCCTCCACCATAGGCGGCCTTGCGAGAAATCTTCTGGCCTCGGAGATGCTGGATCAGGTGTACCGGATCCAGAAGGAAACAGGGGAACGGGTTTCCAATGTGGTGGTGATGGGAACCGGTGAACCTCTGGACAATTATGATAATCTTCTCCGCTTCCTGAAAATACTTACCGGAGAAGGCGGACTTCATATCAGTCAGCGCAATGTGACTGTATCCACCTGCGGGCTGGTTCCCCGCATATATGATCTGGCCGGTGAAAAGCTTCAGATTACCCTTGCCCTGTCTCTTCATGCACCCAACGACGAGAAGCGGAGAGAGCTGATGCCCATTGCCAGGAAATATTCCGTGGACCAGGTGCTTGCGGCCTGTCAGAATTATTTTCAGAAAACCGGGCGCAGAGTCACCTTTGAATACAGCCTTGTAGCCGGAGTGAACGACAGCGAGGAGGATGCCAGAGAGCTTGCCGGGAGGATTCGGAGGCTTCATGGTCATGTGAATCTGATTCCGGTGAACCCGGTGAAAGAGCGTACCTACGTTCGCTCTTCCAGGCGGAATGTGGAGAAATTTAAAATAATGCTTGAAAAATATGGGATTCCTGTTAGTATAAGAAGGTCACTTGGTTCTGACATAGACGGGGCTTGTGGACAACTTCGTAAGACGCACATGGACAAGATGAAAATGCTTTAAAATCAACGTTTTTTGGACATCCATGCTATTTTAGTATAATACTAAAAAATACTGTTGACTTCCGGGTTTTGACATGATAACCTGTGATAAGTGATGATGTAAAACGCGCGTATGACGCATTTTGAATGAAATCATCATAATAAAAAGACGCACACTATTTTGGAGGTCAATAGTATGGGTGGACGGAGAAGTAATGGAGAAGGAAGTGTATCTTACGACAAAAGGAGAGGGACATACCGTGCAAGAGTTACTATAGGTTATGATCTTGACGAAGAAAAGGGAAAATGTAAACAGAAAACCAAAGACATAGGTTCGTTCAAAACTAAAGGCGAAGCATCCCGCGCATTAGCAGAGTACCTAAAATATCCTCTCAATATTCAAATGAAGGATATGACGTTTGCACAATTATATGAGAAATGGGCAGATGATTATATCGCTGAACATGAATCATATAAATATCGTATTAAAGCGGCATACAAATATTGTTCATCCATTTACAACAAAAAGATGCGCGACATCTCTATTTTGGATATGAAAAATTGTATTAATAAAGGATACACCACATATGTAAATGGAGAACGAAAGGGGCAAAAACAATATGCTTCACCTGAAACAAAAACGGGAATCAAATATCTTTTCAACCATATGTTTGAATATGCCGTAGAAGCAAGAATTGTTGAGCATAACTATGCCAGAGAATTTAGCCTTGACACCAAAGTTTTTAAAGAAATCCAAAAAGGAAGAAAGGAAAAGAATCCTTTTTCAGAAGAAGAACTAATTAAACTTTGGAAAAGCGTTGAATTTGTTCCGTTTGCAGATATGATTATATATGCCTGCTATAGTGGATGGCGTCCCAGAGAGCTTCTTAAAATTGAAATAAAAGATGTGGACTTGGAGAATGGATTTATTACAGGGGGAATGAAAACAGAATCGGGAGAAGAAAGAATAGTTCCTATACATTCAGCGGTCACAGATATTGTAAAAAAGTATTATGATGATGCAATAGAAATTCACAGTCAATATTTATTTAATGATTCTTCGAAGAAAAAAGGACGTTCTGGTTTGAGCTATGAACAGTATGCGGTCAGATTTAACAATGTAATGAATGCTTTGAAATTTGAACGTAAATTTACGCCGCACTGCACACGCCATACATTCATCTCAAATGCGAAAGCAAGAGGCGTGGGAATGAATGAGTATATCCTTAAACGAATTGTAGGGCATAAGATTAAGGATATTACGGAAAATGTATATACTCATCGTGATTTAAGCGAACTGAAAGAAGAAATAGAGCTAATAAAGAAACCTGATTTAGACTGAATGAAAATGAAAACACTGTATCTGCTTGAAAAAATATAGATGGATGCACGCTATCTTAGAACATCCGGACTATAGCTTCACCCAGAATGGAGACAGATCAGCAATTTATTGAAAATTAATTTTAAAAAGAAAAGTGTGTACTTGCGATTAAGAAGTGCATACTTTTTTTCTTTCCCTCTCTTCATAACATCCTCCTTCTCAACATCCAGAAACACCCCACAACCTCAAGAACACCTACACATCTTAATTCTGCCCTCTTACTTTAGCTTCGCCATCACTTTGGCTCCCACCTACTTTTTACTCCATCACTTTATCCTACCATTATTTAAATTTCCTCATATTCAATTTCTATGTATTCTATTGCTTAGTTGTATTTTAATTAGCTAACATAACTTCAACCTCACAATTTCAATTCTAACGCTCTTATTTGCCCCTAGAATCCATTTAAATATATTTCTTGATAATTTATTCAAATAAAAGCTAAAATCTATTCTAGGGCATTTGAGAGCTTCTGATAAGGTTTCTCATTTTTCTAACATCCATTCTTAGGAATCAAAAGCATTTTTTAACAGCACAACAAAACCATTTCTTTTTAATCCCTGCCTACACGCTCTGATTTAGCCCTAGAATCCATTCTGTATCTTTTTTCGATAAATTATTCATTAAAAAGCTAAAATCGATTTTAAGGCCAAATTAGAAGCTCTGATTGCTATTTAGATGACCAAACACAATCTATGAACAATCTTAGGACAACCAACATAATTTTAGTGCATCCTCGCTTTTAGTGCATCCTCACCTTAATCTATACCTGACGTTGAATAATCATAAATGTGAGCAACCCAAAGACTTTAACCCCAAAGGACTTAGCTTCGTTGCATAACATTTCAGCGTACAACCTTCAACGTACAACGCTACGTTGTACAACACTTTAACGTACAACATTACGTTGTACAACACTTCGCCACACATACAATACCAATGCACATAGACATCCTCGTGTGAACAACTGCTCTACTTTTTATAGTCTCTCATTAGTACAACCCTAAGATTTGAAACCATTGTGTCAGGACATTAAAAAGATTTAAGCATCTTTTTATTTTACATCCAGAAGATTTGAATGTCTCTTTTTATTTTGGACATTCAAAAGATTCAAATCCTTCTCTATCTGTTGAAACAACTCGAACTTTGAAATAGTTCGAACTTTTGATATCCTTTTCTGTTGATACACACAATTATTGGGACATCCAAAAGTTCTAATACTTTTTCTTATTTGTTCATCCAAAAGATTCAAATAACTCTTATACTTTAGAATGCTAAATACTTTTTAGAATGCCAGATACTTTAAACAACCTAAAGATTCAATACCTCTTCTTTGTAGATTAACCTGAATATATAGAACATCCTTAAGAATTAAAATACCTATATACTTT
>JAJQBI010000028.1 GCA_021203365.1 Clostridiales bacterium | reverse complement strand
CAGGGGTTCGAACCCTGGACACCCTGATTAAGAGTCAGGTGCTCTGCCAGCTGAGCTAAAGGCGCATTTCATCGTTTCGGTTTCCCTCAACGCAAAAATTATTATACGGAAATCCCTCCAAAAAGTCAATGTTTATTTTTCACAATTTTAACATATTTTTGCTTTCTATTTTTTACTTTTTGCCCTTTTGTCTGTCCTTTGGCGCTATTTTGTCCAGCAGCTGCCCAATTTCATCCAGGGATTTTCCCATACGGAGAATCTGTCCCCGCAGCCTCCGGTGTTCATACTCATACTGTGTCACCTGCCTTCTCAGGCCCTTCCCTCGCTTCATATCCGGTCTCCCTGTGTCCGCACAAAGATCTTTCTATATAATATGAAGCATCTTCCCGGAGTTTTCAGGATTTCACCGGCAAAGCAAGGATCATTTTACAGATAGGATTTCCAAGGGCAGAAAACTTTTCCTCATACTCGGTCATCACATTTCCCCGACTCAGCTCCCCGTCGCTGTGAAGATCAAAAGTACATTCCAGAACCGGCCACCCCTTTCTCCCGGCTTCCTCCAGAGAAAAGTCAAACAGCTCCCGGTTGTCGGTCTTAAATTCCACCGTTCCTTCCGGTCTCAGGATTTTCGCATATCTTTCCAGGAACTCCCCGGAAGTCAGCCTCCTTTTGGCGTGCCGGGCCTTGGGCCATGGATCGGAAAAATTCAGATAAATCCGGTCCACCTCCCCCTCCCCGAAAAAATCCGGAAGGTTTCGCGCATCCACTCTCAGAAAATACAGATTGTCCAGTCTCACTCCCTGCTCTTCCAGCTGGGCTCTTTTCTGCAAAGCGCGCAGCAGCACGCTGTCATACATCTCAATCCCCACATAATTAATTTCCGGGTGAAGTCTGGCCATATCCATGAGAAAGCGCCCCTTTCCCATCTCCACCTCCAGGTGCAGCATCTGGTTCTCATTTGCGAACACCTGAGACCATCTTCCCTTCCAGGCCTGGGGATCCTGCACCACAAACGCGCTTTCCAGAACCTCCGTCTTTGCCTCCGGAATGTTTCTCAGCCTCATAAAATCATTCCCCTCCTGTCCAAATCCGCTTTTTCTTTGCGCCTGCCGGGCGCGGCCGCAGGGGTATCATATCATCCTCTCTTCTTTCCCGTCAATACCTGTTTTTCAGATTCTGTTCCCATAAAAATTGCCAGTGTTTCAAAAGCTTCTTCTTAAAATTTTCATTTTTTTGCTTTTTATTTTTGTATATTTTGCATAAATTTCGTCGTTTTTTTGTTTATTTTTCCTTTTAATCAGTGTAAAATCGGGTTCGTGAAAATATAGACGAGGCGTTTCTCCCAAGACACCCGGACTGCTGTTTTCACGAAAGGAGGCCAGTTATATGGAAACAATACTCAGCAAAATTTCGGAAATCGAAGCCACAGCGGAGCAGATTGTGGCGGAGACCGGCCGCCGGAAGGCCGCGCTTTCCGAAGAATACGAGCAGGAGCAGAAAGCCTTTGACCGCCGGCTGGAACAGGAGACGGAGGAACAGATCCGGCAGATTCAGCAAAAGCTGGAGAAGGCAAAGGACGAAAAGCTCTCCGCCCTCCGGGAGGAAACGCAGCAGCGCTGCGCCCGTCTGGATTCCTGTTTTGAAAAAAATCAGGAAAAGCTGACAGATCAGCTTTTTCATCAGATTCTGGGAGATTCCCAATGCATCTGACCCGCCCCACATTAATTAAGGAAAGGAAGTGATTCTATGGGTTCCGTCCTGTCCTACAGCGGACTCGCCACAAAAATCCGTGCCATGCAGAGCCGGCTGATCACAGATCACCAGCTGGAGGAGATTGTACAGCTCCCGGATGTTCCTCAGGTAGCTGCCTATCTGAAGAAAACCCCCGAGTACGCAAATCTGTGGACTTCTCTGGATGAAAACAGCCTGCACAGGGAGCAGCTTGAAAATCTTCTGAGAAATTCCATATTTCAGAATTTCTCCAGGCTTTATCACTTTGCCGGGCAGGAACAGCGGGTTTTTCTGGAGCTGTATTCCACCCGCTATGAGATCCGCCTTCTCAAGAAGATTATGGCCAGTCTTTTTGACCACCGGAACATTGATCCTGTAGATATTTCGCCCTATCGGGACTTTTTCCGGCTTCACTCAAAACTGGATATGGACCGGCTCACGGCCTGTCCCTCCATGGAGGAATTTGTGCATGCCCTGAAGGGGAGCGAATTTTATTCGCCTCTGGCAAAAATCCAGGAGCGCGGAACGCCTCTCCTGTTTGATTACGGTATGGCCCTGGATCTCTCCTATTTTTCCAGGATCTGGAAAATGCGGAAAAGGCTTTTCACCGGAAACGATCAGGCGGAAATCACAAAGGTTTACGGAGAAAAATTCGATCTGCTGAACCTGCAGTTCATTCAGCGCTCCAAGGTGTGTTATCACATGGAGAGCACGGATATTTACGCACTGCTCATCCCCGTAAACTACCGTCTGAAAAAAGAGGAAATCCGCGCCCTGACTGAATGTGAGACGGAAGAAGAGGCCGCGGCGGTTTTTGACCGCACCTGGTACGGAGATAAATACAGAAGCATCAACGGCGCCAGCCTGGAGGAGTTTTATAACCTTATCATGCGCACCCTCCTGGAACGGGAAGCGCGAAAGGATCCCTGGTCCATCGCCGTGATCCACTCCTATCTTTACCATAAGGAACACGAAGTCAACCGTCTCATCATCGCCCTTGAGTGTGTTCGCTACGGCGTAGAGCCCGGGGAAGCGATGCGTTACATCCACAGCAATTAACCGTCCGGCAGGGGCGGTCCGTCCGGGAGCACGGACAGAGCCGCTGCAGCCGGAACACATACCCGGAGGCTAGAACATGATTGAAAAAATGGAATTTTTAAGTATTACCGGGCCAAAAGACGATCTCGACCGGGTGGTCAACACATACCTGTCCAGGTATGAAATCCACCTGGAAAACGCACTTTCTCAGCTGACGGCGGTCGAGAACCTGTCCCCCTTCCTGGAAATCAATCCTTATAAAGAGGCTTTGACCACGGTAAACGGATTTTATGAGGAGCTGGGTTCCCCGGACACGGCGGTCACACCGGAAAGTCATATTGAGCGGGCACTCTCCACAGTAAAGGAGCTGCAGGCGGAATCGGAGCGCCTGACCGAAAGCCGGACCTCCCTGGAGGAAAAATGCAGATCTCTTTCTGATGCCCTGCGAACTGTCTGCCCCTTCCGGAACATGGATTTTGACATTTCTTCCATTCTGAAATTCAAATACATCCACTATCGTTTCGGACGGATTGAAAAACAGTATTACGAGAATTTCAAAAAATATATTTACGACGACGCGGACACCATTTTTATAAAGGGGGACAGCGACGACCAGTATGTGTGGGGCATCTACTTTGTCCCGGAGCACGCGGTAACCCAGGTGGACGCCGCGTTCACCTCCATGCATTTCCAGCGGTTTTACATGCCGGACATATACAGAGGCACCGCCCGGGAAGCCAACGACCAGCTGGAAAATGAGCTGGCCCAGGCACAGAAGGAGCTGGCAGATGTACAGGAAAAAATGCAGCTTCTGGTAAAGCGGAACCAGGAGGACATTCTGGCCGCCCGGGCCACCATCCTGCAGTACTCCCGGAATTTTGACGTGCGAAAGGCCGCGGCCTGCACACACAGCGGGAACCGGGACAATTTCTACATCCTCTGCGGCTGGATGACCGAAAAGGACGCAAAGGCCTTCCAGCAGGACATTCAGAACGACGGCAGCATTTTCTGCATGATCGAGACGGAAAACAGCCGGAATTCTGACCTGCAGCCGCCCACAAAGCTGAAAAGCCCCAGGCTCTTCAAGCCCTTTGAGATGTATGTAAAAATGTATGGTCTTCCTTCCTACGGGGAGATGGACCCCACCTGGTTTGTTGCCCTCACCTACTCCTTTATTTTCGGCGCCATGTTCGGCGACGCGGGACAGGGACTGGTGCTGTTCATCGGCGGCTTCCTTCTGTATAAATTCAAACATATGGACCTGGCGGGAATTATCAGCTGCGCCGGAATTTTTTCCACCTTCTTCGGCCTTATGTTCGGAAGCTTCTTTGGATTTGAGGATATTCTTCCGGCCCTGTGGCTGCGCCCCATGGACAGCATGATGACTGTTCCGTTTATCGGAAAGCTGAATACCGTATTCATCATCGCCATCGGCTTTGGCATGTGCCTGATTCTGCTGTGCATGGTTTTCAACATTATCAATTCCGTGCGGGCCGGCGATATTCAGGAAACCTGGTTTGACACCAATGCGGTGGCCGGACTTGTGTTTTACGGCTCCATTTTCCTGGTGCTGATCCTGTTTGTCTCCGGACACACATTGCCGGCGGGAGGCATACTGACCATAATGTTTGGGGTTCCCCTTCTTCTCATGCTGTTTAAGGAGCCCATCTCCAGAAAGCTGGAGAAAAAATCCAGGCTGATCGAGGGCGGCTGGGGAATGTTCTTTGTCCAGGGGTTCTTCGAACTGTTTGAAGTCCTGCTCAGCTATTTTTCCAACACCCTTTCCTTTGTCCGGATCGGTGCTTTTGCGGTAAGCCACGCAGCCATGATGCAGGTGGTGCTGATGCTGGCCGGCGCGGAAAGCGGAAACACCAACTGGGTTGTCATCGTTCTTGGAAACCTGATCGTTATGGGCATGGAAGGCCTGATTGTGGGAATTCAGGTCCTCCGTCTGGAATACTACGAAATGTTCAGCCGGTTCTACCACGGCCGGGGACGGGCATTTGAACCCTTCCCCGCCGCTCCCACAGGACATTAAACACAATCTGTTATCTGAAAATACCGGCCGGCGCCCGGCGCCGCGCCTGAAAAAAATCACAAGGAGGTCATTATCATGACAATCGCAGCTCAAATTGTATTCGCAGCAGTTCTTGTACTCAGCATCATCCTTCCCTTTGGATACTATCTCATCGGGGAGCATAACCGGGGACGTTTCAAAACCACCCTGGGTGTAAACGCATTCTTCTTCTTTGGCACCATGCTGATCGCCATCGGCGTAATGTTTATGGGAGGCTCCAACGTACAGGCAGCCATCGGCGACGAGGGCATCTCCACAGGCCTTGGATACATCGCCGCGGCTCTCGTAACCGGCCTCTCCTGTATCGGCGGCGGTATTGCCGTGGCCAGCGCGGCAAGTGCGGCCCTTGGAGCCATCAGCGAAGATCAGACCATCCTTGGAAAATCTCTGATCTTTGTAGGTCTGGCCGAGGGTGTCTGCCTTTACGGACTGATCATCTCCTTCATGATCCTGGGAAGTCTTTAAGATGCAGATGTATTTGATCAGCGATAACGTGGACACTCTGACCGGAATGCGGCTGGCTGGCGTGGAGGGTGTTGTGGTCCATCAGCGGGAGGAGCTGGGAAAGGCTCTGGAAACCGCCATCGCCAATAAGGAAATCGGAATCATTCTCCTGACCGAAAAATTCGGCCGGGAATTTCCGGAAATCATTGACGACGTCAAGCTTCACCACAGAACCCCTCTGATCATCGAAATTCCGGACAGACACGGCACAGGCCGAAAGCCTGATTTCATCACATCCTACGTAAATGAAGCCATCGGACTAAAACTATAGGCAGGTGAGAGATTATGACAATTGAAGAAAAGCTGGAGCATTTTTATGACTCTTCTGTGGAAGAGGCCAAAAAGCGGGCAGACACAGAGCTTGCCGCCCATAAAAAAGCCCTGGCCCGCTCCCTGGCGGAACACCAGAAAACCGCCCGGGAGGAAAGCCAGCGGGAACTGCGGGCAGAGAAAGAAAACGCCAGGCGGGAGGTAAACAAAGCCCTCTCAGCTCAGCAGCTGGACATAAAGCGCAGCCAGACCGCCAGGGAAAACCAGTGGAAGGAGACTCTTTTTGCCGGAGTTTCAAAACGGCTTGACGCTTTCATGGCTACCCCGGCCTATGAGGATTATCTTCTGAAAAAAATCCGGGAGGCCGTGGAATTCGCCGAGGGAAAGGACATCACCATTTCTGTCATCACCTCGGACTCCGGTCTTGCGGAGCGTCTTTCCAGGCGATCCGGCCTTCCTCTTCAGATTCAGCCGGACGATTTTCCCGGCGGAATCCGGGCAGTCATCCCCGAAAAAAACATCCTGATTGACAATTCCTTCCGGGAGGCGTATCAGACTGCATTCCGGACCTTTAAATTTGACGGAGATTCAGATCATGAGTAAAACAGGTATTATCTACGGCGTGAACGGCCCTGTCATCTATCTGAAGGGCGACAGCGGCTTCCAGATATCCGAAATGGTTCATGTGGGCCCGGAAAATCTGGTGGGCGAGGTCATTGGCCTTAAGAAAAACCAGACCACCGTTCAGGTCTTTGAGGAAACCACCGGGCTTCGGCCGGGTGAAACCGTAACCGGTACCGGCGCCCCGCTCTCTGTATTGCTGGGGCCCGGAATCCTGAACAATATTTTTGACGGCATCCAGCGCCCCCTCGGAGAAATCGCAGAGAAATCCGGAAAATACATTTCCAGAGGCGTCAGCGTGGAGAACCTTGACACCGAAAAGAAATGGAAAACCCACATAACCGTGAAGGAGGGCGACATCATCGGACCGGGAACGGTAATCGCGGAAACTCCCGAGACCGCCTCAATCCTTCACAAATCCATGGTTCCGCCCACCTTCCCCACCGGAAAGGTGGTTCACGCAGTTCCGGACGGCGCCTACCGGATTCTGGAGCCCATCGTCACCCTTGCCCTGGAAGACGGCTCCACCCGGGAGCTTTCCCTGGCCCAGAGATGGCCCATCCGGGTCCCCCGGCCCACGCATCAGCGCTTTGCCGCATGTGAACCCCTGATCACCGGGCAGCGTATCCTGGACACCCTTTTCCCGGTGGCAAAGGGCGGGACGGCGGCCATCCCCGGCGGCTTTGGAACCGGCAAGACCATGACCCAGCACTCCATCGCGAAATGGTCCAACGCGGATATCATCATCTACATCGGCTGCGGGGAGCGGGGAAACGAAATGACACAGGTTCTGGAGGACTTTGGAGAACTGATTGATCCAAAATCCGGAAACCTTATGATGGAGCGCACAACTCTGATCGCCAATACCTCCAACATGCCGGTGGCCGCCCGTGAGGCTTCCATTTATACCGGCGTTACCCTGGCGGAATACTACCGGGATATGGGCTACGATGTGGCCATCATGGCAGACTCTACTTCCCGCTGGGCGGAGGCTCTGCGGGAGCTTTCCGGCCGGCTGGAGGAGATGCCGGCCGAGGAGGGTTTCCCGGCTTATCTGGCCTCCAGGCTGTCCGCCTTCTATGAGCGGGCGGGAATGATGCAGAACCTGAACGGAACGGAGGGGTCTGTCACCATCATCGGCGCGGTTTCGCCCCAGGGCGGCGACTTTTCCGAACCGGTTACCCAGAACACCAAGCGTTTTGTCCGCTGCTTCTGGGGACTGGACAAAACCCTGGCTTACTCCCGCCATTTCCCGGCCATCCAGTGGCTGACCAGTTACAGTGAATATCTGGAGGATCTGTCTCCCTGGTATCGGGAGCACGTTTCTCCCCGGTTTATCGCGGACCGGAACCAGCTTATGGCAATCCTGAATTCGGAGAGCTCCCTTATGGAGATCGTCAAGCTCATCGGAAGCGATGTCCTCCCGGATGATCAGAAGCTGACCCTGGAGATCGCCAGAGTCATCCGGCTTGGCTTCCTCCAGCAGAACGCCTTTCATCCGGACGACACCTGCGTGCCTATGGAAAAACAGTTCCGGATGATGGAGACCATTCTCTATCTGGATCAGAAGTGCAGGGCTCTGGTAAACCGGGGCATGCCCATTTCCGTGCTGAAGGAAGACAATATTTTTGAAAAAATTATTTCCATTAAATATGATGTTCCCAATGACGAGCCTGAACGCTTTGACGACTACCGGGCCGCAATTGACACATTTTACGAAAATGTACTGGAAAGAAACGGTTAAGGGGGGATTTGGTTTATGGCAATTGAATACTTGGGTCTCAGCGAGGTAAACGGCCCTCTGGTTGTCCTGGAAGGGGTAAAAAATGCCTCCTATGAAGAGATTGTAGAATTTCACATGGCCGACGGCACGCAGAGGCTTGGCCGTATCATAGAGATTTATGAGGACAAGGCCGTCATTCAGGCTTTTGAGGGAACCGAAGGCATGGACCTTGGAAACACACATACACGGCTCACCGGCCATCCCATGGAAATCGGGCTTTCCACGGAAATCCTCGGGCGCACCTTTGACGGAATCGGCCGTCCCATAGACGGACTGGGGGAAATCTCCCCGGAGGTTCGCCTGAACATCAACGGACTGCCCCTGAATCCCGTCACCCGTGAGTATCCGCGGAACTATATCAACACCGGCATCTCTGCCATCGACGGGCTGACGACTCTGATCCGCGGGCAGAAGCTGCCGATTTTTTCCGGAAACGGACTTCCCCATGACAAGCTGGCCGCGCAGATCGTGCGGCAGGCCTCTCTGAGCGATGACTCCGACGAGGAATTCGCCATCGTCTTTGCCGCCATGGGTGTGAAATATGATGTGGCGGAATATTTCCGCCGAACCTTTGAGGAGAGCGGCGCCTCCGACCATGTGGTCATGTTTCTGAATCTGGCCAACGATCCGGTGGCGGAACGTCTGCTCACCCCCAGAATCGCACTGACCGCCGCCGAATACCTGGCCTTTGAAAAGGGCATGCATATTCTGGTTATCCTGACGGACATTACCTCCTTCTGCGAGGCCATGCGTGAAATCTCCTCCTCCAAGGGAGAGATTCCTTCCAGGAAGGGCTATCCGGGCTATCTGTACAGTGAACTGGCTACCCTCTATGAGCGGGCCGGCATCGTGCAGGGCTGTGCCGGATCGGTTACACAGATTCCCATTCTGACCATGCCGAACGACGACATTACCCATCCCATCCCTGACCTCACCGGTTATATCACAGAGGGACAGATTGTTCTGGACCGCCAGCTGCACGGCCAGGGGATTTATCCGCCGGTCAGCGTACTGCCTTCCCTCTCCCGTCTGATGAAGGACGGCATCGGCGAAGGCTATACGAGAGCCGATCACCAGGATCTGGCAAACCAGCTGTTTTCCTGCTACGCAAAGGTGGGAGACGCCAGGGCTCTGGCCTCGGTCATCGGTGAGGATGAGCTCTCTCCCCTGGATAAACGGTATCTTGTTTTCGGAAAGGCCTTTGAACAGGAATTCGTAGGACAGTCGGAAAAGGAAAATCGCAGCATCCTGACCACGCTGGACAAGGGCTGGGAGCTTCTCGGGCTTCTTCCAAGGGAAGAACTGGACCGGATTGACACGAAAACCCTGGATGCCCATTACAGAGAAACCGTCCGGGAAGCCTGAAAAAAGGAGGCAACATCCATATGGATCCTAATACCTTCCCAACCAAGGGAAACCTGATTCTGGCAAAGAATTCCCTGGCGCTTTCCCGCCAGGGCTTTGACCTGATGGACAAAAAACGGAACATTCTGATCCGGGAAATGATGGAGCTGATCGACCAGGCCAAAGACCTCCAGGCACAGATCGACGAAACCTTCCGCACCGCCTACGCGGCCCTGCAGAAGGCCAACATGGAGCTGGGCATTCAGTTTGTACAGCAGATCTCATACACTGTTCCCATCGAGAACTCCATTCGCATCAAAACCAGAAGTGTGATGGGAACCGAAATTCCCCTTGTGGAATTCGATAAAAGCGGGAATGTACCCACTTATTCCTACTACGGAACAAGGCTGTCCCTGGATGAGGCCAAAGCCGCCTTTGAAAAGGTAAAAGAGCTTTCCATACAGCTTTCCATGGTGGAGAACACGGCCATCCGTCTGGCCACCAACATCAAAAAAACCCAGAAGCGGGCCAACGCCCTGAAAAATATTACCATCCCCAGATACGAGGCCCTGACAAAGGACATCTCCGACGCCCTGGAGGAAAAAGAGCGGGAGGAATTCACCCGCCTGAAGGTTATCAAACGCATGAAAACCGCCGGCTGAGCCCGGCGGTTTTTTCTCTTTCTTTTTAATTTTTGTAAACACTGCCCCTTTTTTCTGAAAATAAAAAAGTCAATATCTTTCCCGATTCTTTTTTCCAAAACCGGAAATTTATCATTTTCTCCAAAACATTTGTTTCAGATTTTTTTATGTAAATCCCTTTCTCCACACTTTCTTCCATGTGGATAATGTGGATAAATTTGTGCATAACTTGATTTTGTGACTTTTGAACGACTTTAAAAATGTGGAAAACTTTTGGTTCTTCTTTTTTCATCTTCGAGGATTTTCGACATACTTTGTGCAATTTGCCAAAAACGCGGTTTTTTTCGACCGGATTTCCCTCCTCTTCCTGTCTGAAAATACCGTCGAAAACTCTGCCTTCATTTTGTCACACCGGTCAGATACCTCTGGGCGGAATAAACTGCGTTGGCGCCGTCTGCCATGGCAGTCACCACCTGGCGCAGATTTTTCCCCCGGATGTCCCCGGCCGCAAAGATTCCAGGCACATGAGTCACACAGTCTTCCCCGGCCGGAATATAGCCGGCCTCATCCAGCTCCAGGAAATCCTCTGCCAGCTTCGTCTGCGGCCGGGTCCCCACAGCCACAAAAACACCGTCCACTTCAAGGCATCTCTCCTCCCCGGTCTTCACATTCCAGACCTGAAGGCCGGTAACCTGATCCTGTCCGATTATTTTCTGCGCCGTGCTGTCCCAGACCATCTCCACGTTCTCACAGGCGAACAGCCGCTCCTGCTCCCCTTTCTCCGCCCGCAGGGCGTCTCTTCGATGGACGACATACACCTTTTTGCAGAGGCCCGCCAGAAACACTGCGTCCCCCGCAGCCACATTTCCGCCTCCCACCACGGCCACCGTCCGCCCCCGGAAAAAAGCTCCGTCACAGGCGGCGCAGTAGGACACTCCCATCCCTTCAAAGTCTTCCTCCCCCGGAATCCCCAGCTTTCTGTGGGTAGCTCCAGAAGCCAGAATCACCGTCCGGGTCAGATACCGGTGTTTTCTTGTGCAGATGGCTTTTACAGGTTCCCACGGACTCTCAATGGCGGTCACTGTCTCACAAAGAGGAGTCATCCCAAGCTTCCCCGCGTGGTTTCCCAGGGTCTCTCCCAGCTCTATTCCGGAGATCCCGGGAAATCCGGGATAATTATCCACCCTGTACGCGTCCTGGATCTGTCCGCCCGGAACAAATTTGCCATCCAGCCAAAGTGCCTTCAGTCCGGCTCTCGCCGCATAGATTGCCGCGCAGATCCCCGCCGGTCCCGCGCCCAGGATCGCCGTGTCAAAGATTTCTTCCATTTCCTTCTCTCCTCTCTTATGGTCACAGATCTGTTTTCAACATTTTATCATACCCTTCCCGGTTTTCCAATAAAATATATCAATCCCCGGGAAAGGCTCCTGTCCCATGCGCAGAATCTCATTTCACAAAAAACGACTTCCGAAAAGGAGGATTTTTCCGGCGGCTCTGGCCCTTCTGGCCATCCTCCTTCTTCCTCTCCCCCTCTCACGCCTTCTCCAGAGTGAGGACACCCGTTTTTCCGCCTTTGTACAGTCGGTTCTCAAAGAAGAGCTTTCTCAGAATGCCCTGACTCTCCACTACACGCTGGCTTCTCCGGAAGCCATGGACATCTCCCGGCCGGAGGCAGCCCTGGCTCCTTACCCTTCCTCTCCGGCGGAATCCCTGGAGGCCTGCCAGTCCCTGGTAAGCCAACTGCAGGAATTTGATTCCACGGCTCTCTCCCCGAAAAACCAGATCACTCTGGACCACATGCTGCTGTACTACCACACCCGGCTTTCCCTGGATGAAGATCTTTATCTCCTGCAGGAGCCCCTGGGTCCCAGCCTTGGCATTCAGGCCCAGCTCCCTGTTCTTCTGGCGGAATATGAGTTCCGGGAATATGAGGACATCACGGATTATCTGAATCTTCTCACCTCCGTGGATACATATTTTCAAAGCATCCTTGCCTTTGAGCAGCAGAAATCCAAGGCCGGCTGTTTTATGAGCGACGCCACCGTGGACCGGATTCTGGAGCAGTGCCGGGCCTTTATCCAGACCCCTGAAGAAAACTATCTTCTGGAGCTGTTTGCGGAGAAAATCCGGGAAATGGGAACTCTTTCCGAGGCAGATCAGGAGTCACTCAATGCGGCGCATCAAAAGATCGTAGAGAACTCCCTCCTTCCCGCCTACCAGAGTCTGATCGCCGGCCTGGAAGAGCTGAGGGGCACCGGGAAATCCTCCCGGGGACTGGCCTGGCAGGAAAACGGCCGCGCTTTCTACGAATATCTTCTCCAGAGCCAGGTGGGCACCTATGTAAACGTGGATGAGATACAGCAGCGGCTGGCAGAGCAGCTGACCTGCGACCTGAACGAAATGTCGGAGCTTCTCAAGACAGATCCCGGCCTGCTCACAGGCCTGACACAAACGGATCTTCCGTCTATGGAGACGGAAGAGATTCTGGAACTTCTCCAGGGAAAAACCGCGGAGATCTTTCCCCCGCTTTCCGCTGTCCAGTGGGAAATCCGCCAGGTTCACGAATCCATGGAGGATTACCTCAGCCCGGCCTTTTATCTGACTCCGCCCACAGATACCGGAACTCCCAACGTCATCTACATCAACCAGGCCTCCCAGACTTCTCATCTGGAGCTTTTTGTCACCCTGGCCCACGAAGGCTTTCCCGGCCACCTGTACCAGACGGTCTTCTTTTCCCGGACCGGCGCGTCTCCCCTGCGCAGCCTTCTGGGAACAGAGGGTTACACGGAGGGTTGGGCCACCTATGTGGAGGCCTTTTCCTACGCCTGGGCCGCTGAATACATGGAAGAGGAAAACGCCGCTTCGATTACCCGCCTGGCCTGGCTGAACCGCAGTGTAAACCTGTGTATCTACTCCCTTCTCGACACGGGCATCCACTATTACGGCTGGAATCAGACGCAGGCCGGGGCCTTCCTCTCCTCCTTCGGCATCACAGATACGGATACGGTCCGTGAGATCTTCCAGTACATTGTGGAAACACCGGCCAATTATCTGAAATATTGCTGGGGCTATATAAACTTTCTGGATCTAAAAAACCAACAGGAGGAAAACCTTGGCAGCGACTTTGATCTGGAAGAGTTTCACGCCCGGGTTCTGGAAATCGGTCCTGTGCCGTTCCCGGTTCTGGAAAAATATGTGAAAAACGGATTCTGAATATTTTATCTTTCACAGAAAGCTTTCTTTTGCTATAATGGAGAAAGCACTTCATCATGCAGATATTTTACAAAGGAAATCATTATGAACCGCAGAGAACGAAAAAACAATCTTCCATTAAATTTTAAAGAAAAAAGCCACGCCAGGCTCAGCCTTTATATCTCCATAGCTGTCCTGATTTTACTGCTGATTTTCCTCCGTCAGGTGGATTCCGTACTTATTCTTAAACCTGCCCAGGAAGCCAGGAAGCAGGCAGATCAGCTGCAGGCGGAAAAGGAGGCCGAAGAGGAAGAGGCCGCCAGCGCGGCCACTGTCACCACGGTTTCAGTTCTGGCCGTAGGCGACAATCTGTATCACAGCGATCTTCTGGAATCCGGGGAATCCGACACAGGGGACTGGAACTATGACCACGTATACGACAATCTCCGGGAGAAAATACAGGCGGCGGACATCGCCATTGTCAACCAGGAGACCATCCTCACCTCTGAACACAGCGCGGTCAGCTCCTATCCTTCCTTTGCCACACCCACAGAGGTGGGGGACGCCCTGGTAAACGCCGGATTTGACGTAGTCGCCTCTGCCACCAACCATGTGGATGATTACGGAAATGATTATATTGATGAGACGCTGAATTTCTGGTCTTCCAGCTACCCGGATATCTCTCTTCTGGGTATTCACGAAAGCCAGGAGGACGCAGATACGGTGACTGTACGGGAGGTCAACGGAATCCGGATCGCCTTCCTCAATTACACCTATGGAACCAACAACGTGGGGTACTTCGACATCGAGGACTACACCATTGATACCTTTGAGAAAGAAACAGTGGCCACGGCGGTGGCCAAAGCAAAGGAGGTCAGCGACTGTGTGATTTTTGTGGCGCACTGGGGCACGGAATATGAGGCCATGCCCACAGAATATGAAAAACAGTGGGCCGCATACCTTCTGGAGCTTGGAGTGGATGTGGTCATCGGAAGCCATCCGCACATTCTGCAGCCCTACGGGATTCTCTCGGATGACTCCGGGAATGAAATGCTTATCTTTTATTCCCTGGGGAATTTTGTCTCCGGACAGGAAGCCCTGGACCGGCTTCTGGGCGGCATCGGGGAATTTACCATCCAGAAAACCGTCCAGAACGGGGAAACGACCATAGAAATTGTCAATCCCACCGTGGAGCCCACCGTCATGCACTCCGATACCGGCAGCGGCATCTACGGTCCACTTCTTCTCTCTGATTACACCGACGATCTGGCCGCCTCCCACGATGTGGTGGAGGAGATTGGCAGCGACGCGTTTACCGTGGAGAAGCTGGAGGCAAAATTCGAAGAAATCATGTCCATGAACGTGACGCCCTCCACCGGTACAGACCTTCTGGAAGTAACCTACGGCACAGGCTCCACCATGCTGGACGCAAATGGAAATACAGTGACAGATACGGTCTCCACCACCATGGAAGAATACTACGCCTCCGAAGATTCCTCTGACAGCTATGACGATTCCGGCGACAGCTATAACAGCAGTTACGACGATTCCGACTACGGGGACGATTATTCGGACGTCTACTACAACATATATTATGACGATGACTATAACGACTCAGACAGCGGGTACGACGATTACGGCTACTGATTCCCAGCGGCGGAAGAACCTGTGCTTCATGCATAAGTTCTTCCGCCGCTGTATGTAATAGTTGAAAGAGCAAAAGGTATTTTTTCGCTGCGATACCAGGATTTCTCCGCAAAGTAAAATCTGTGTAAAGTTTTCATGTTGTTTCTGTAAAATTAAAATGCGCAAAAATCCTTCTTCCCGTCCTGTATTGACAAAAATAATGTTTACTGTTATTCTTGGAAGGTCGGAAAATAAGGAAAAAGAAGGGCTTTGGCCTTTCTTCCGGTAGAGACAGGAGAGAGGCCGGTACGTTTTCTGTGTTAAAAACAGGTTAAGCCTTGTTAAACTCCTGTAAAATTCCGGGTATGTCTCCGAAAAGACACAAATAACCGCTTTTACATTACAGAAGGATAACAGGTATCAACAATATGGACCTATCATTCAGTTATTTTTTCCATGAGATGCTGCAGAATCCTGTGCTTCTCATCACGGTAGTCCTCACTATGGGTTCCATCATGGTGAACGGATGGACCGACGCACCCAACGCGATTGCCACCTGCGTTACCACCCGGTGTATGGACTCCCGCACAGCCATTCTCATGAGCGCCGTCTTTAATTTTCTCGGTGTTCTCATCATGACGCAGATCAACAGCTCCGTGGCTTCTACCATCAGCAACCTGGTGGATTTCGGCGGAAACGCCCAGGAAGCCGTCATCGCTTTGTGTGCCGCTCAGTTCGCCATCGTAGTTTACGGCGCGGCCGCCTCTTTTTTCGGAATCCCCACAAGCCAGAGTCACAGCCTGATCGCAGGCCTTGTAGGAGCCGCCATCGCCATCCAGAATGGAGTCGGCGGAATTAATCTTCAGGAGGTGGCCAAGGTTCTGTACGGACTTGTTCTCAGCCTTGTGCTGGGCTTCCTCATCGGATGGATCGTATGCAAGGCCGTAACCTTAATCTGTCAGAATATGGACCGGCGGAAAACCAACGGATTTTTTAATAAGGCGCAGATCTTCGGCGCCGCCGCCATGAGCTTTATGCACGGCGCCCAGGACGGGCAGAAATTTATCGGGGTTCTTCTTCTTGGAATGGCTTTTGTCAACGGCCAGACCCATGTATCCGGCGTCGCCTCCATTCCCCTCTGGATCATGCTCCTGTGCAGTGTGGTCATGGCTTTCGGCACAGCCATCGGCGGGGAAAAAATCATCAAATCCGTGGGAATGGATATGGTTCATCTGGAAAAATACCAGGGCTTTTCCGCGGATCTGGCAGGCGCCATCTGCCTGCTTCTCTCCAGTATCTGGGGACTCCCGGTTTCCACCACACACACAAAAACAACCGCCATCATGGGCGTTGGCGCCGTAAAAAGAATGTCCGCCATCAACTGGGGCGTGGTAAAGGATATGATGCTTACATGGATCTTTACCTTTCCCGGCTGCGGACTTATCAGCTATGTAATTGCCAGAGTCTGCATTACCATCTTTTAAACAAACGAGAGACAGGGGGAAGAAAAATGTCACGGAAACAGGACGCATTTTATTTTGACAGCTTTATCGCCTGCGCGGAGCTGTCCTGCCAGGCCGCCTATATGCTGGAGAAAACCATCAGCCATTTTGTCCCGGAGGATCTTCGGGAGAGACTGGATGAGATCCATAAGATTGAACACCGGGCCGACGAAAAGAAGCATCTGGTCCAGGACGAGCTGGTAAAGGCCTTCATCACCCCGGTTGAGCGGGAAGATATTCTGCTTCTTATCCAGAATCTGGACGAGGTCACAGATCATGTGGAGGATGTAATGTTCCGGATCTATTACAACAATATCCAGGTGATCACAGAGGAGACCCGGCGGATGGCCCGGCTCGTCACCCAGTGCTGCGAGGCGGTCCTGGAGCTGATGAAGGAATTCGCGGATTTCAAGCATTCAAAAAACCTGCGGGAAAAGGTAATCCGGATCAATACCATGGAGGAGGCCGCGGACGCCCTGTTTGTAGACAGCATGCGCACCCTGCACACCACCTGCAAGGATCCGGTGACCATTATAACCCAGCGGGATGTGTACTTCCGCCTTGAAAAATGCACCGACGACTGTGAGCATGTGGCGGATGTGATTGAGAGCATTCTCATGAAAAATTCATAAAAGGCCATAATTTACATAAAACATAAAAAAAGCCCTTCCGGGCCCGGTATAACTTTTTTAAATGATACCTGAGAATTCCCTCACAGAGCGCCCTACGGGTGTCCGTGCCTCGCACTCCCGGAATTCTCATCATCAGCATTATACCAGGTTCAGAAGGGTTTTCGCGTTCCGGGTGGTGGCCGTGACGACCTCCTCCGGCGTTATTTTTTTCAGTTCTGCGATGGCTTCCGCCACCAGAGGGAGGTACAGGGAGGAATTCCGCTTTCCCCGGAAGGGAACCGGCGCCAGGTAGGGGCAGTCTGTCTCCAGCACCAGCTGGGAAAGAGGCGCATATTCCACCACCTCCTTCAGCCTGCGGGCATTTTTAAAGGTGACGACTCCACCGATTCCCAGGAAAAGTCCCATGTTCAGATATTCCCTGGCAATTTCCCGGCTGTAGGAAAAGCAGTGAATGATTCCGCCGTACATTCCCCCGGCCATATACTCCCGCACAATCTCCAGAGTATCCGAAGCCGCATCCCGGCTGTGAATCATAAAAGGAAGCCTTTTCTCCCGGGCAATTTCCATCTGGGCCCGGAACATTTCCTGCTGCCGCAGGTGCTCCTCTTTCTCCTTATGCCAGTAATAGTCCAGGCCGATCTCACCCACTGCCACTGTTTTTTCCCGGTCACAGAGCCGGCGGATCTCCTCCAGGGTTTCCGGTGTCATCCGGTCCGCGTCATCCGGATGAACGCCTATGGCATTATAAATAAAAGGATATTTCTCTCCCAGGGCCAGTGCCCGGGAAAAGCCGTCCACTGAGGCGCAGGCGTTCACGGCCCAGCCGATTCCCCCGGCCTTAAGGGACGCAAGGAGCGTCTCCCGGTCCCCGTCAAAAGCCTCATCATCGTAGTGCGCATGGGTGTCAAATATGAGCGTATCCATATCAGCAGATTTCCGCCCCCGCCGGCATATCCTTCTCGGGGACCATCACACACACATTTCCGTCTGCATCCTCCGCGCTGAGGATCATGCCCTCACTGACCAGACCGGCCAGCTTCGCGGGTTTCAGATTGGTTACCACCATCACCTTTTTCCCGATCAGGTCCTCCGGCGCGTAATATGCCTTGATTCCGGAGACAATCTGGCGGACCCGGCTTCCCACCTTCACCTGGAAGCAGAGAAGCTTTCTTGATTTTTTCACCGCCTCACAGGCAACCACCTCACCGACCTGAAGCTGAAGCTTCGCAAAGTCGTCGTAGGTGATCTCCGGCTTCGGTTCCATATCCACCGCCAAATCCTCCGGTTCGCTCTTCGGCTCCTCCTGTGCCTTTTCCGGCTCCGCGGGATGCAGAGCCTCCACCCGGGCCAGGACCTCCTTCACATCCAGACGGGCAAACAGGATCTCCGGCCTGGCCGTCACCTTATTTCCGGAGGGGTACAGGCCAAAAGAATCCATCTGGGAAAGAGGCCGTTCCACAACGTTCAGCTGGGCAAGGATCCGGTCCGTGGTATCCGGCATAAAGGCCCGGAGCAGAGAAGCGCCGATCACGATTCCCTCCACCAGATTGTAAAGCACCGTGGCCAGACGGTCCTGCTTCGTCTCATCCTTTGCCAGAGCCCAGGGCATGGTCTCGTCAATATATTTATTGCAGCGTTTGAAAATTGAGAACACTTCCGTGATGGCATCCGCCACACGCAGCTCGTCCATCTTTGCCTCAGTCCTCTTCGGAACCGCCAGAATAAAGGATTTCAGTTCCTCATCCACCGGCTCGGACACTCCTTTGTTCTCCACGACTCCGCCGAAATATTTGTTGGACATGGAGATGGTGCGGTTTACCAGATTCCCCATGGTGTTGGCAAGCTCGGAATTCAGGCGCTCCACCATCAGTTCCCAGGTGATTACACCGTCGTTTTCAAAGGGCATCTCATGCAGAACAAAATAGCGCACCGCGTCCACGCCGAAGAAATCCACCAGTTCGTCCGCATAGAGTACATTTCCCCTGGACTTGCTCATTTTCCCATCTCCCTGCAGAAGCCAGGGATGGCCAAACACCTGCTTCGGCAGCGGAAGATCCAGAGACATCAGGAAAATGGGCCAGTAAATCGTATGAAAGCGGATAATATCCTTTCCGATCAGATGCAGATCCGCAGGCCAGTAGCGGCTGAACATCTCGTCGCTCTCCCCGTCGCAGTCATAGCCAATGCCGGTAATATAGTTGGTCAGCGCGTCCAGCCACACATAAACCACATGGCCGGGATCAAAATCCACCGGAATTCCCCATTTGAAGGAGGTCCGGGATACACACAGATCCTGCAGACCCGGAAGAAGGAAGTTGTTCATCATCTCATTCTTGCGGGAAACCGGCTGGATAAATTCCGGATGGGAGTTAATGTGCTCGATCAGACGATCCGCGTACTTGCTCATACGGAAGAAGTAGGCTTCCTCCTTAGCCGGCTTCACCTCCCGGCCGCAGTCCGGGCACTTTCCGTCCACCAGCTGGGATTCCGTCCAGAAGGACTCACAGGGCGTACAGTAAAGTCCCTCATAGGCGCCCTTATAGATATCCCCCTTGGCGTACATTTTCCTGAAAATCTTCCGGACCTGTTTCTCATGGTCCTCATCCGTGGTGCGGATAAATTTATCATAGGAGGTATTCATCAGATCCCAGATCCCCTTGATTTCGCCCGCCACGCTGTCCACAAACTCCTTGGGCGTAACGCCTGCCTCTGCGGCCTTCAGCTCAATCTTCTGTCCGTGCTCGTCGGTTCCGGTCTGAAAACGTACGTCATAACCCTGCTGCCGTTTAAAACGGGCAATGGCGTCTGCGAGAACGATCTCATAGGTATTGCCGATGTGAGGCTTGCCCGATGTATAGGCGATCGCTGTGGTAATGTAATATTTCTGCTTTTCCATGTGTGATTTCCTCCGTTCAAATATACTAAGAAACTGCAGCGGGACGGCCTGCGCATCCCGTTACAGCTCCTAAACGGACAGGCCCGCCGACGCAGGCCTGTCCTTGTCATTCCATTCATGAGAAGACAGATTTTCACTTAGAAAAGCGTACCACATCCAAACCAATTTGTAAACTGATTTATTCCTGCAAACGGCGGGCGCTTTTCTCCGCCCTTTACTCCTCACATCCAAGAATCCTTCTGGCGTTTTCCACCCTCTGTGCAGTGGGGGGATCAATCCCCTTCAAAGGATAATCCAGATGAAGATTCTCCCACTTAAAAACTCCCAGGGTATGATAGGGAAGCACCTCCACCTTCTCCACATTCTTCAGTGTGTGAATGAAATCCGCCAGACGATAAAGATACTCGTCCCGGTCATTTCGCTCCGGAACCAGCACATGGCGGATCCAGACGGGAATTCCCATATCCGAAAGACAGACCGCCATCTCCAGAATGTTCCGGTTTGTCTGGCCGGTGAGGATTCGGTGCTGTTCCTCATCAATGTGCTTGATATCCAGCATCACCAGATCCGTATATTTCATCAGGGTTTCAAATTCAGAATGCCAGGGTTCCCGCGTGGTATAGGGATTGCCGCTGGTATCCAGCGTCGTATGGATTCCCTTCTCCTTCGCCTTCCGGAAAAGCTCCGTCAGGAATTCCATCTGTAACAGGGGCTCGCCTCCGCTGACAGTAATACCGCCCTTACTTCCCCAGTAAGCGCGGTATTTCCAGGCTTTTTCCACCAGCTCACCGGCGGTGTACCGGGTCCCCGTCCGGATGTCCCAGGTATCCGGATTGTGACAGAACTGGCAGCGCATCCCACAGCCGCTGAAAAAAATCACAAACCGGACACCCGGTCCGTCCACGGACCCAAAGCTTTCCAGAGAATGAACGTAGCCCGTCATTTCTCCTTTTGTCATTTACATCCTTTCATGGCAGGTTCTGGCAATTACATCCAGCTGCTGCTCTCTGGTCAGGTCAATAAACTTCACGGCATAACCGGAAACACGGATGGTAAAATTCGCGTACTCCTCTTTTTCCGGATGCTCCATGGCGTCCACCAGCTTTTCCTTCCCGAACACGTTTACATTCAGGTGATGTGCGCCCTGGTCAAAATAGCCGTCCAGTACATGCCACATATTCTCCACACGTTCCTCGGTGTTGTGTCCCAGCGCGCCCGGATTAATGGTCTGGGTATTGGAAATCCCATCCAGAGCGTCCTCGTAGGGCAGCTTGGCTACGGAATTCAGTGAGGCAAGAAGCCCGTTCTTCTCCGCGCCGTAGCTGGGGTTGGCTCCGGGAGACAGCGGCTCACCGCCCTTTCTTCCGTCCGGAAGAGATCCGGTAGCCTTTCCATAAACCACATTGGAGGTAATGGTAAGAATGGAGGTGGTGGGCTTGGAATCCCGGTAGGTATGCACGTATTTGATTTTCGAGAGGAAGGTATTCAGCAGCCACTTCGCAATGCGGTCCGCACGGTCGTCATCATTGCCGTAGCGTGGGAAGTCGCCCTCCACCTCAAAATCTGTGGCAATGCCGTTCTCATTGCGGATGGCCTTTACCTTCGCATATTTGATGGCAGACAGGGAATCCACCACATGAGAGAAGCCTGCGATGCCGGTTGCAAAGGTACGGCGCACATTAGTATCGATCAGCGCCATCTCCGCCGCCTCATAATAGTATTTGTCATGCATATAATGAATCATGTTCAGCGTACCCACATACAGGTGTGCCAGCCAGTCCATCATCTGCTCATACTTGCGGATCACCTCGTCATAGTCCAGATACTCGGAGGTAATCTTCTCATATTCCGGAGCCACCTGCTGGAAGGTCTTCTCATCCACACCGCCGTTGATGGCGTAGAGGAGACACTTGGCCAGGTTGGCTCGGGCGCCGAAGAACTGAATTTCCTTGCCGGTCTCGGTCGCGGATACACAGCAGCAGATGGAATAGTCATCGCCCCACTCCGGACGCATCACACAGTCATTCTCATACTGGATCGAGCTGGTCTCAATGGAGATCAGAGATACAAATTTCTTAAAATTCTCCGGCAGTCTGGAGGAATAGAGAACCGTCAGGTTGGGCTCCGGGGACGGTCCCATGTTCTGCAGTGTGTGCAGGAAACGATAATCGTTCTTGGTCACCATGGAACGACCGTCCATGCCAATGCCGCCCACAACCAGAGTGGCCCATACCGGGTCTCCGGAGAACAGCTGATTATAGGATTCCGGTCTTGCGAATTTTACCATGCGGAGCTTCATCACAAAGTGATCCACCAGCTCCTGGGCCTCTTTCTCGGTAAGAATTCCCTTCGCCAGGTCTCTTTCCACATAAATATCAAGGAAGGTGGAAATACGGCCCACACTCATGGCAGCGCCATTCTGAGTCTTGATGGCTGCCAGATATCCGAAATACAGCCACTGGAACGCCTCTCTGGCATCCTTCGCGGGCTGGGAAATATCATAACCGTAGGACTGGGCCATTACCTTCATGGCCTTCAGAGCCCGGACCTGATCGGAAATCTCCTCCCGAAGCTGGAAATCTCCGCGGCGCATGCCGTGACGGGCCGTGGCCTCAAAATCCTTCAGCTTTTTCTCAATCAGGTAATCAATTCCGTACAGCGCCACGCGGCGATAATCGCCCACGATACGGCCCCGGGCATAGGTGTCCGGCAGACCGGTAAGAATCTTGTTGTGACGGGCCTTCTTCATTTCCGGGGTGTAGATGTCAAATACACCCTGGTTATGGGTCTTGTGATATTTGGTAAATATTTCATGAATCTGCTCGTTTGGCTCATAGCCGTACATCTTGCAGGACTGCTCCGCCATGTTGATACCGCCGTAAGGCATAAACGCCCGCTTCAGAGGCTTGTCTGTCTGAAGGCCCACAACCTTCTCCAGATCCTTCATGCTGTCGTCAATATAGGCGGCGCCGTAAGCGTCAATGCCGGACACAACGTCTGTCTCCATATCCAGAACGCCGCCCTTGGCCCGCTCCTCTTTCTGCAGCTCCTGCAGTCTTCCCCAGAGCTTATCGGTCGCCTCGGTAGGTCCTTCCAGGAAAGACTCGTCGCCTTCATAGGGTTTATAATTATGCTGGATGAAATCGCGGACAGCTACTCTCTCTTTCCATACCACACCCTCAAATCCATCCCACTGTGTAAATTCTGCCACTTGCAATGCACTCCTTTCACTTATTATGGTGGTTCATCAGCCCTTAAAATATTCGTGCCCCGATGAATATATTCAACAGGAACCCCGATGATGTGCGCACTCTCGTTTCCTGTTTCCGCTTAACCCTGTAATGAGCGTTCTCTCATTACCCAGGTACAACTTATCATGTACAATTTTTATTGTCAACGGTTTAACGATATGTTCTTAATAAGGTACAAAACCACCTGCAAAAGGATTATAGAAAAGGATTCCAGAACCGACTTCCGTCCGCGTAGGTAATGGCCAGCGCCACTATCATAAACGCAACCGCGAAGAAGATCGCGGCGTAATCACTGCGGGACAGTTTTTTGCCCATATACCAGGTCCGCTTTCTGTTTTTTCCGAAGCCCCGCAGCTCCATGGCGTTGCTGACCACGTCGATCCGGTCTATACTGGAGAACAGCAGGGGAAAAATAATGGCGCTCATTCTCTTCACCCGCTGCCAGATAGAAGTCTTGCTGCTCATCTCAATTCCCCTGGCTTCCTGAGCATTCCTGATCTTGGTAAAATCCGCCTGGACGTCCGGGATATAACGCAGGGCGATGGCAATGGAATACCCCACCTTATAGCTGACCCCGATCCGGTTCAGGCTAGCGGCAAACTCACTGGGATTGGTGTTGACAATAAACATCAGAACCACTGGAGTCACCGTAAAATATTTCAGCGCGATGTTCAGCTCATAAAAAAGCTGCTCCGCAGTGAGACTGTGATCCCAGGGCAGGGTCAGGAGGAGAGTTTTGGTCCCGTAGATCTCTGTCCCCTGGTAGGGAGAGAAAATCCACACAGCCAGAAGGTTCAGGCAAAGGAAAAATGTGATAAATTTAAACACGGTTCCCACCTGACTCCATTCCGTCTCTGACACTTTGAAAATCACAAGGCTTACCACCAGCATCACCGCCAGAACCCGTGTATCATAGGTCAGCATGCCTGTAATGGACCAGAGGAGAAAGAACAGCATCTTGGACACACCGGACAACCGGTCGATCCAGGTATCCTTTTTCTTATAGGTCAGAAGTCTTCCAGCCATTTTCGCCCACCTCCTTTAACTCTTTCCCCCGCACATGGGTCCGCTCATAATAGATAAAACGCTCTACAAAACCGGGGGCATCCTCAATTCCGCATTTCAGCGCCAGGTCATAAAGAGAGGTCTTTTTCAGATAGGCGCGGTCAGCCACAGACTCATCCGTCAGCACAGCGGCAGGAGTATCGTCCGCAATCATATGCCCATCGGCGACCACAATGGCCCGGTCCGTATACTCCAGCATGAGATGCATATCATGTGTGATCATGAGAATGGTGATCCCCAGAGACTCATTCAGCTCCTTCAGAAATTCCATGATCTCCGTATAATGCCGGTAATCCTGTCCGGCCGTAGGCTCGTCCAGTATCAGGATTTCCGGATCCATGACCAGAATAGAAGCAATAGTCACCCGTTTTTTCTGCCCGAAGCTCAATGCGCTGACCGGCCAGTTCCGGAAAGGATACAGGCCGCAGATTTTCAGCTTGTCGTACACCCTCTCCTTTATCTCCTCCTCCGGTACTCCCCGCACCTGAAGGCCCAGGGCAACCTCGTCAAAAATCATGGGCCTGGAAATCATCTGGTTGGGATTCTGCATTACCAGTCCGATGACTTCCCCTCTTTCCTTAATAGACTTGTCTGCGATATCCTCACCGTTAAGCAGAATCTTTCCTCTGTCCGGACGTATAAATCCGCAGATCAGATTGGAAAGCGTACTTTTCCCCGCGCCGTTTTTCCCGACTATGGAAATCATCTCACCCTTTCCCACCCGGAAACAGACATCCGAAAGAACCGATTTTCCGGGAATATAGGAAAAATCAAGATCACGGACCTCCAGGGCGGAGGCCCTCTGCGGCGGCGCCGGGGGAAGCTGTACCGCCTCATACCAGGACCGGACCTTCTCCCGATAGGGCGCAAGATTCATGGTTTCGATGTGCCGGGGATGATCCTCGGCGCAGACCGTACATCCCGCATGCTTCAGCGCCGTGACATAGAGAGGTTCCCGGATTCCCTCCCGCTCCAGAATATTGGAAGCCAGAAGCTCATCCGGCTTCTGATCCGCAACCACACGGCCATCTCCAATTACCACAATCCGGTCCACATCCTTATACAGGGCATCCTCCAGCCGGTGCTCAATGAGGATCACAGTTTTATTCCGGTCTCTGCAGATCCGATCAATCAGGTCAATGGCACGCTTGCCGGTAGCCGGGTCCAGATTCGCCAGGGGCTCGTCAAAAAGCAGGATATCCACATCATCCACCAGCACGCCTGCCATGGAAACTCTCTGCTTCTGTCCTCCGGAGAGCTCTGTGGGTGCATTCTCCAGGAGCTTCTCGATTTCAACCGTCCTTGCCACTTCATCCACGATCCGGAACATTTCCTGCTGCTCCACACAGTCATTTTCCAGGGCAAAGGCCACATCCTCCGCCACAGTCAGGCCGATAAACTGACCGTCCGTATCCTGCAGCACGGTTCCCACAATTTTGGACATGCCGAAAATGCCGGTTTTTGCCGGATCCAACCCCTTTACTGTAACAGAACCCTGAGATTTTCCGGGAAATGAAAATGGAACCATTCCGTTTATGCAGTGTACCAGTGTGGATTTGCCTGAACCGGATGGTCCCACGATAAGAACCTTCTCTCCGGGATAGACCCGAAGGTCAATATCCCGGAGTGTGGGTTCCGTCTGTGCGTCATATTGAAAGGTATAATTCTTAAATTCAATGATTGGTGTCATAGATCAGTCCTCTTTGGAAAGACTTCCGGTTTTTGCCCCGACTCTGGAATAAGCGGCAAGAAGCAGTGTCCCAAGGATCGCAATGATCACAATATTCAGAATGCAGGAGGTCGCACCCTGTACAAAAACCTTGTTGGCGGGCTCCGCGTAAATCGCGATATCCAGAGCCGGCGCCGCCAGCACCCATGCAATTACATTGGCAATGGCCTGTACAATATTAAAAACTGCAATCTGCTTCGCTCCGAATGAACCCTTCCTCACCTTATAGAACCTGGCAAAAAGGCCCACCAGAATGCCGAAGACTGCCTCCGGGAATACCCAGCTCCACCATACGCTTCCGTAAAAAAGTGCGTCGCCCAGCGCATGCCCGATCAGGCCCACCGCGCCACCCACAATGGGACCGAAAATCGCAGCAAAAAATGCCAGCACAGCCGCGCGGGTCTGCAGCGCCGTGTTGGGAATGAATCCTACCGGAATCTGCACATTGGTCAGTACCACAAACAGCGCAGTTCCAATGCCGATGGCCACCACTTCCCGGATACCAAACTTATTCTTCATGACTTCTTCCTTCCTTTCTTATGTAGAATGTAAAAAATAAATACAATGAATAATATACCTAATTCACAAAGGTTTTGCAATGCAATTTTCCAAAATCGTGAATGGTATCTGTAAAGACTCAGAAAAAGCTTGCTATTTCCGCTCTTGTCTTATAAAATAAAGAAAGCAGATAATTTTATCAAAAATTAAACAGAGCAGGAGGACGGTTTTATGTTAGTGGAAACCAAAGCAAAGGTTGGAACCTTTTCAATCGCCTTAGGCGCGTATCTTCCCCAGTTTCCGTCACTGGTGCCGGAATTTGAGGCGCAGTATGAGGCCTTCAAGAAGACACTTCCGGATACGGTGGAAATCATAGACGGCGGAATGGTGACAACCAAGGAGCAGTCTCAGGCAGCGGGAAACCTTTTCCGCGCGGCGGATGTTGACCTGGTATTTCTGCAGCTTCTTACTTACGCCACATCCTACAATATGCTTCCGGCCGTAAAGGATCTGGATGTTCCCGTGGTTCTTGTCAATGTGCAGAAGCTGAAGGCTCTTGACTATGAACATACGGACATCGCATCCTGGCTTGGCGAGGGCTATGCCTGCGGAGCCGTAGGCGAGATGGTAGCCGACCTTGAGAGATACGGAAAGAGACATGCCGTAATCACAGGCGTTGTAGAGGGCGGAGATCCCGCCGTACAGGCAGAGATCGAGGACTGGTGCCGCGCGGCGCAGACCAGGCGCAGATTCCGCGATACCAATATCGCCCAGATCGGAAGGCCCTATCCCGGAATGATGGACCTCTATATCGACGAATCCAACCTGTACAGAAGGATGCATCTGTATACCAAACAGTTTGACTGGGAGAGAATGTGGATCATCGCAGACAACATCACCGATGAAGACGCCATCCGCGCCAAGGCGCAGGATATTCTGGACACCTTTGACATTGAGGGCGGCGGAACCATCGAAAAGGTATGGGAGATGGCCAAATATGTGGTTGCCTTTGAACAGTGGGCGAAGGACGAGCAGATCGGACTGATCGCCTCCCACTATGACGGACTTGCCACTGGTAAGGCCGGCGTTCTGGACAGTATGCTGATCCCTGCCTTCTCCATGCTGATCAAGCAGGGAGTTGCCTGCGCGGTGGAGGGTGATATGAAGGTTGCCATGGCCATGAGCATCCTGAAGACCATCTCCGGAACCGGGCAGCTGGCAGAAATGTACTCCATTGACTTTAACGACGATATCGCCATCATCGGCCACAGCGGATCCGGCGATGCAGATATCTCGGACAAAAAGCCCACCATGAAGATCGTGGAGGTATTCCACGGCAAGACCGGCGGCGGCTACCTGACCCAGTTCTATCCCTACACAGGACCGGTCACCTACCTTGCAATCACCCAGGACGGCGACGGACACTTCAAGTTTATCGTAGCCGAGGGCGTCAACGAGGAGGGCGACATCCTTTCCTTTGGAGATACCAATATGCGGACACGCTTCACCTGCGGCGCGCGCGAGTTTGTAAACCGCTGGAGCGAGTGCGGCCCCACCCATCATTTCGGAGCCGCTACAGGCAGACATATCGACACGATTCTGAAGGTTGCCAAGATCTTCAATGTGCCGGTTGATATTGTTACCAGATAATGTTGAGGTTAAAAGCATTTAATGATACAAGGGACAACGACAAATACCTTTTGTCGTTTCAATCATTTGATCCTGGTATCACACAATAACAGAATCATACAGAAGGAGCAGCCGATTTAATCCGGCTGCTCCTCTTTTGACGCTTCCTCTTCCTCTGCATTTTCCGGAAGGGAGACATATATGCGTTCAATATGATTCTTATTTAACTTCTCCACTCGAAGCCTCGTCCCGTCCTCCGTGGAGATCTCATCTCCGGCCTCCGGAAAACGTCCCAGGTGTTCAATGACGTAACCGCCCAGAGAATCGTAGTCCTCAGAGGTCAGCCCCGTATTCAGCCGGTCATTCACATCATCCAGACTCATGGCGCCGTCCACGATATATTCCCTCTCGGAAAGCTGAGATACCTTGTCTTCCTCGTCTTCGTCAAACTCATCCCGGATCTCACCCACAATCTCCTCCAGGATATCCTCCAGCGTGACCAGCCCGGCCACCTCGCCGTACTCATTCAGCACAACGGTAATATTAAACGCGCCTGATCGCATCTCCCCCAGCAGTTCGGAAACCCCCCGGTATTCGTAGGTAAAATGAGGCTCCCGCATAATATCCCGCACATGAAAGGGACGGTATTTATCATACAGCAGCAGATCCTTCATGTTGATGATTCCCACAATGTTGTCCTGGTTTTCTTCGTAGACCGGAAGCCGGGTATATTTCTCTTCCTGATAGATCTCCAGCAGTTCTTCGTAGGTGCTGTCCACATCCGCAAAGGTAACATGCACCCGCGGCACCATAATGTCCCTGGCCTTCACATCCTCAAAATCAAAGACATTGTAAATCATCTCTTTTTCATCGGATTCGATTACTCCGTCCTCATGGCTGACATCCACAATAGTACGCAGCTCCTCCTCTGTCATGGCCGGATTTTTCGAATCCAGATCTACCCCCAGCAGGCGCAGCACCCGGCGACAGATAAAATTCAGCACAAAAATAGCCGGCGTTGTGATCACCATAAAGCCATAAATAATTCTCCCATAGCGCAGAGATATTTTTTCCGCGTTAATGGTCGCGTAATTCTTGGGCGTTACCTCCCCGAAAATCAGAATCAGTATGGTGAGCAGTGCGGTCACCAGGCTGATCATATAGCCTCCAACCCTGTACGCAAGAGTCGTCGCAAGAGCGGACGCGGAGATATTCACAATATTATTGCCGATGAGAATGGCACTGAGCATCTTGGAGGTTTTGTTTTCCGCCATATCAAGAACCAGCGCCGCCGTTTTATCTCCATCATCGGCCAGTGTGCGAAGCCGCACCTTGTTTACCATGGTAAGAGCCGTCTCACAGGACGAAAAAAATGCAGAAAGCATCAGAAGAACCATCAGTATCAGCAGCTGAATTATACCGTCTGCGTCCACGTTTATCTATCACTCCTTTGGGATAACCAAACCCCGGTGGCACATTCACACAGAACCGGCCGCCGGGGCTATACTCATTCACTTCACACAGCGTTGACAGCAAGAGGCTTTTTCCAGCATTCTGCCTGACAGAACCGGCCTCCTCCGCTGATTTATTTTTCCCTCACAGTCACCTTATTCAGCTTCCAGATGTCATTCACATACTCCTCAATGGTACGGTCGGAAGAGAATTTTCCGCAGCAGGCCGTATTCAGAAGAGCCATCTTCGCCCATCTTTTCTCATCTCTGTACGCGGCTTCCACACGCTTCTGCGCCTCAGCATAGGAGCGGAAATCTGCCAGAATAAAGTACTGATCCGGGCGGCTGGAATACCGGGTAGTCAGCAGAGAATCATAGAGATCGCGGAACAGTTCCGTATCGCTGGAGAACGTGCCGTTAATCAGCTCCATCAGCACCTGGCGTACATCCCCGTCGGTGTTGTAAATCACATGAGGATCATACCCGCCGTTGTTCTCATAATTGATAACCTCATCCGAGGAAAGGCCGAAGATAAACGCGTTCTCCTCGCCAACCTCCTGTACAATCTCTACATTGGCTCCGTCCATGGTTCCAAGAGTAGGCGCTCCGTTGAGCATAAACTTCATGTTTCCTGTACCGGAAGCCTCCTTGCTGGCCGTGGAAATCTGCTCGGAAACATCCGCCGCTGCAAAGATCATCTCCGCATTGGAAACCCGATAGTTCTCAATAAACACTACCTTCAGTTTCCCCTTGATGGAAGCGTCATTATTCACCACATCCGCCACGGAGTTGATCAGCTTGATAATCTTCTTCGCGCGCTCATATCCCGCCGATGCCTTCGCACCGAAAATGAAAGTTCTGGGATAGAAATCCTGCTCCGGATGCATCTTGATCTGATTATACAGATAGATTACATGAAGGATATTCAGCAGCTGGCGCTTGTACTCATGAAGTCTCTTTACCTGCACATCAAAGATGGAATGTGGATCCACCTCCACGCCGTTGTGCTCCAGGATATATTTCGCCAGGCGCTGCTTGTTGCGGAACTTAATGTTCATAAACTCCTGAAGAGCCCTCTCATCGTCCGCGTAAACCGCCAGCTTTCTCAGCTGGGAGAGATCGGTGATCCAGTCCGGTCCGATGTGCTCCGTCACCCAGTCCGCGAGAAGCGGGTTCCCGTGAAGAAGGAAACGTCTCTGGGTAATGCCGTTGGTCTTATTGTTGAACTTTCCGGGCATCATCTCATAGAAATCCCTCAGCTCCTGGTTCTTCAGGATCTCGGTATGCAGATTCGCCACACCGTTTACAGAATAACCGGCAACGATGGCCAGATGCGCCATCTTCACCTGTCCATCATAAATGATGGCCATCTTCTTAATCTTATCATAATTGCCCGGATATCTCTGCTGGATCTCCTGGATAAATCTCCGGTTGATCTCCTCGATAATCTGATATACCCTGGGAAGCAGGCGTGAAAACAGCTCGATGGGCCATTTCTCCAGAGCCTCGGACATAATGGTGTGATTGGTATAGGCCACTGATTTGGTGGTAACCTCCCAGGCCTGATCCCAGCCCAGGCCCTCCTCGTCTATCAGAATACGCATCAGCTCGGCAACCGCTACGGTGGGATGGGTGTCGTTCATCTGGAAGACAGCTTTTTCATAGAGCTTCGTGATATCATCATGATTCTTCTTATATTTCGCGATCGCAGACTGCAGGGTCGCGGAGACAAAGAAATACTGCTGTTTCAGACGAAGCTCTTTTCCAGCGTAATGATTGTCGTTGGGGTAAAGCACCTCCACAATGTTTCTGGCCAGATTTTCCTGCTCAACCGCCTTCTTGTAATCTCCCTTGTCAAAGGAATCCAGAGCAAAATCCACAATCGGCTCCGCATCCCAGATCCGAAGCGTGTTCACAAGATCATTGTCATATCCCACAATCGGCATATCATAGGGTACGGCTCTTACAGACTGATAACCCTCATGAATAAATTTATTCTCACGGGTAACCGGATTGTACTCAACCCTCACATAACCGCCGAAATGAACTTCCTTGGCGTATTCCGGACGGCGCAGCTCAAAGGGATAGCCGTTTTTCAGCCAGTTATCCGGAACCTCAATCTGATATCCGTCCTTAATCTCCTGCTTGAACATTCCATAATGATAGCGGATTCCCTCGCCATAGGCACAATAATTCAAAGTAGCCAGAGAATCAAGGAAGCAGGCGGCCAGTCTTCCCAGGCCTCCGTTGCCCAGCGCGGGATCCGGCTCCTGATCCTCAATTACATTCAGGTCAAAGCCCAGCTCGTCAAGAGCCTCCTTTACCTCACCGTAAGCACCCAGATTGATCAGATTATTCCCCAGTGCCCGGCCAAGCAGAAACTCCATGGACATATAGTACACGATCTTGGGATCCTGCTGGGCAAAAGCATTCTGTGATTTTAACCAGTTGTCAATAATAACATCCTTTACCACATAGCTTACCGCCTGGAAAATCTGCTCCTGTGTTGCCTCCTCAATGGTCTTCCGGTAGAGAAATTTTACGGCGTCCTTTACACTCTTCTTGAATTCCTCTTTCTGAAACTGCTTGTCAATCATTCGTTTCCCTCCTGATGGTTGTTGTGTCTCCCCAATCTGTTGTCAGTTTTTATCAGCGTCAACCCTGACTACCCCGAGTGTCACCTTCTCCTTATTGATGTTCCACTCCTTCACATAGCCTTCGGTTTCTCCCAGTAAAATGTCTTCAGCCAGAACCTCTGTCTGGATCTCTTCCTGGTGTGTCTTCATGATATTCATGATTTTTTCATTTTCCCGGGCATAGACAATAATCCTGTCCATAACTTCAAATCCCGCTTCTCTGCGCATGGTCTGCACTTTGCTGATGATCTCACGCACAAAGCCTTCTTCAACCAGCTCCGGGGTCAGCCGGGTGTCCAGAACCACGGATGTCTCTCCGCTGGTCTCTGTCACAAAGCCCTCCGTCTGGGCCGTTTCAATCAGTAAATCTTCCTCTGAGAGCTCCGCGGACGTTCCGTCGATCTCCAGCGTGAGAACTCCCTTCTGACGAAGCTCCCTCATCGCCTTCGCTCCGTCGATGGAGGCAAGCGCTTTGCGGATCCCGCCCAGAAGCTTCCCGTACTTTGGACCAAGGGTGCGAAGCTGGGGTTTAAAGCTGTAGGAAATAAAATCTTCCACGCTGTCGGCAAATCTTACTTCCTTCACATTCAGCTCATCTGCAATGATATCCGTATAAAAACGCTCCATTTCCTTCGCAGCTTTTACATACATGGTGCCGATGGGCTGACGGTTCTTGATATTCGCCGCATTTCTCGCGGCACGGCCAAGAACCACAATCTCCAGAAGCTCCTTCATATTCCCTTCCAGCTCCGTGTCGATCCACTGTGTTTTCACCGCAGGGAAATCACACAGATGGATGCTCTCCGGCGCCTCCGGATCAATGCTTTTCACCAGATTCAGATAGATATCCTCTGTCATAAAGGGAATCATGGGCGCCGCGGCCTTCGCGGTGGTCACCAGAGCCGTATAAAGGGTCATGTAGGCATTGATCTTATCCTGTTCCATCCCCTTTGCCCAGAAGCGTTCACGGCTCCTGCGCACATACCAGTTGCTCATCTCATCCACAAAATCCTGAAGCGCTCTGGCGCTCTCCGGGATCTTATAGGCGGCCAGACCCTCATCCACAGTTTTCACCATGGTGTTCAGACGGCTCAGAAGCCATCTGTCCATCACTGAAAGGCTCTCATAGTCTAAAGTATATTTGGTTGCGTCGAAATTGTCAATATTTGCATACAGTACAAAAAAGGCATAGGTATTCCAGAATGTACTCATAAACTTTCTCTGGCCTTCCACGACCGCCTTTCCGTGGAAGCGGTTGGGCAGCCAGGGAGCACTGTTAATATAGAAATACCAGCGGATGGCGTCCGCGCCATATTTTTCCAGGGCCTCAAAGGGATCCACCGCGTTCCCTTTGGATTTGCTCATCTTCTGACCGTTTTCGTCCTGAACATGGCCCAGTACAATGACGTTCTCATAAGGAGAACAGTTAAACAGAATGGTAGATTCCGCCAGGAGAGAGTAAAACCAGCCTCTCGTCTGATCTACCGCCTCCGAGATAAACTGCGCCGGAAACTGCTGCCGGAACAGCTCCTGATTCTCAAATGGATAGTGATGCTGGGCAAAAGGCATGGCGCCTGAGTCAAACCAGCAGTCGATCACCTCCGGCACACGGTGCATGGCTCCGCCGCACTTCGGACACTTCAGGGTTATCTCATCAATATAGGGACGGTGAAGCTCCACGGTTTTCGCCCGCTCATCGCCGCTCATTTCAAACAGCTCCTGACGGCTTCCCACAGAATGCATATGACCACAGCCACATTCCCAGATATTCAGCGGGGTTCCCCAGTAACGGTTCCGGGAAATTCCCCAGTCCTGTACGTTCTCCAGCCAGTCCCCGAAACGTCCCTTTCCGATACTCTCCGGAATCCAGTTGATGGTATTGTTGTTCCGGATCAGATCCTCCTTCACCGCGGTCATTTTGATAAACCAGGACTCACGGGCATAATAGATCAGAGGAGTGTCACACCGCCAGCAGTGCGGATAATCATGTTCAAATCTGGGCGCGTCAAAAAGCTTGCCTTCCTTGTCCAGATCCACAAGGATCTTCGGATCCGCGTCCTTCACAAAGATTCCGCCGTAGGCCGTGTCATCGGTCATATTTCCTTTTCCATCCACAAACTGCACGAAAGGCAGATCATAGTTGCGTCCCACCCTTCCGTCGTCCTCACCAAAGGCCGGGGCAATGTGAACGATTCCGGTACCGTCGCTCATGGTAACATAGGAATCACAGGTAATGTAAAATCCCTTTTTATTCTGTCTGGCCGCCGCCTCCCCGGCGCAGGCAAACAAAGGCTCATATTCTTTATATTCCAGATCTGTCCCCCGGAAGGTCCCCAGCACCTGGTAGGCGGGCGAATCGTCCTTCGCCAGTTTTCCGAGAACGGTATCCAGCAGAGCTTCCGCCATATAGTAGGTGTAGCCGTCCGCAGCCTTCACCTTACAATAGGTCTCCTGCGGATTTACACACAGGCCCACATTGGAGGGCAGCGTCCAGGGCGTGGTTGTCCAGGCCAGGAAATAGGCATCCTCGCCCTTCACCTTAAAGCGCACGATGGCAGACCGCTCTTTTACGGTTTTATATCCCTGGGAAACTTCCTGAGCAGAAAGGGGGGTTCCACAGCGGGGGCAGTAAGGAACAATCTTAAATCCCTTATAAAGAAGATTTTTATTCCAGATTTCCTTCAGCGCCCACCATTCCGATTCAATATAGTCGTCGTCATAAGTGACATAGGGATGCTCCATATCCGCCCAGAAGCCCACGGTAGAGGAAAAATCCTCCCACATCCCCTTGTATTTCCATACACTTTCCTTGCATTCTTTTATAAATGGCTCAATGCCATATTCTTCGATCTGATCCTTGCCGTCCAGACCAAGCTTGCGCTCTACTTCCAGCTCCACAGGAAGTCCATGGGTATCCCATCCGGCCTTTCGGGGAACCATATATCCCTTCATGGTACGATATCTCGGGATCATATCCTTGATTACACGGGTCAGCACATGGCCGATATGGGGCTTTCCGTTGGCCGTGGGCGGTCCGTCATAAAAGGTATAGGTTTCGCCTTCTTTGCGGTTTTCCATACTTTTTTCAAAGATATGGTTTTCCTTCCAGAATTTTTCCACTTTTTTTTCGCGGTCCACGAAATTCAGATTCGTATCAACTTTCTGGTACACAATTTCTCCTCCTACTCCTGTGATTAAAAAAAACTTCCCCCTGTAAAAGGACGAAGTCTGATTTCGCTATACCACCTGTTACATATACGGGCGTCTCTGCCGATACACGTTCCCGATAACGGGGGAAAACCGTTGACCCTTACCAGACTCTTCTGTCTCCGCGAAACCTATCGCGGTGGCCGCCGTCCTTCAGGCCCAAAGCTCCGGAGCGATTTTCCGCCGCCGATACTCGCGCCGGGCTTCCACCCTTCCCGACTCGCTGTCTCTTTCTCCCGGATTCTGCGGACGCCTGTACATACTCTCAGTATCTCTGTACAGTCTTCCTGATGCAAAACCCAGCGGCATACTGTCTCCATCAAAGCTGATTCTTCATAAATAAATGCACGAATCCGCGCAACACCGCTATTATAAAGGTATTAAAAACCATCTGTCAAGACCTTTCCGGCAATTTACTGATTTAAAAGTTACGATTTATCCGTCCATTCCGATCCTCTCATTGATCGCCGTCTGGATTCTCTCCTGTACCAGCCGCGCAATCTCCGTTGTCTTCATATTCATATAATCCTCATAATTCAGCGGCGGAAGGAAAATCACCTTCACGGTTACCGGCTTTGTTGTATTTGTATCAAAGGGCTTAAAGGAATCAATCAGGGCCACCGGAACAATGGGACAGCGGGCCTTCGTCGCCGCCTTAAAGCTTCCGCCCTTGAATTCGCCGATTCGGTTCCCGTTCCTGGAGCGGGTCCCTTCTGCAAAAATCAGATAGTTGCGCCCGTCCTTCACCTGCCGGGAAACCTCCAGGATCACCTGCATGGCCTGCCGCACATCCTCCCGGTCCAGCATGTAGGCCCTCATACAGGCGAATACCTGTTTCAGGAAAGGAATATCCCCGATCTCTTTTTTCGCCACCACGGAAAACGGGCGGGGAAAGGCCTCGATCACAGCCAGCACGTCATACAGCCCCTGGTGATTGGGGAAAAAAATAAACCCGTCCTTTTCAGGCACATTTTCCAGGCCGCAGACATCAATCTTTACATTCCCGCCCCGGTTCGCATGAAAATCCATCCAGCGCAGATATTCATACAGCTCCTTCTCCGGATATTGATCCACATGGGCCGCAAGATAGCAAAGCTTTATCCACGCATATGGAATCCTGACAATATTCCGCACCACCATCAGCAAAATCCGCTTCATCTTTTCCCCTCCCTATGTCGCCGCTATGATACACGGATTTCCTCATAGAGCGCCCTACGGGTGTCCGCACTTCGTGCTCCCGAAATCCTTGTATCATATCATACCACATACACCGGCATTCTGCAAATTCTCTTCGCAAAACGGCCATACTCTTCCGTTGAGATCCGCGGCGGTTTTTAAGGATATTTTAATAATTTTCACACACAAGAGCCACAATAGATGATATACTGTTAAATCATACCGCAGCGCCGCTGCAGGAATTCAGAATCTTCTACACTGGAAAGGAAGCCCGTTATGATCATAATAAATAAACCGCACTCATTTTTCGCCGCGGTCCTCTGTCTTTCTCTCATACTGTCCTGCGCAGCACCGGCATCCGCCGAGAGCACCGACGCCTCGGGCGACCCTGTTGTGACAGCCACTCCGGTCCCCGAACACTCCGCCTACTACGATCAGGCCGCCGATACGGACGCCATCCCGGGCTGGCCCACAGGACCGAACATTGAGGGACAGGCTGCGGTGGTCATGGATATAAACACCGGCGCCGTCCTTTACTCCAAAAACGGAGACACCCGCCTCTATCCCGCCAGCATCACCAAAATCATGACGGCCCTGCTGGCCTGTGAAAATCTGGATCAGTCCTCCAGCTTCTCCATGTCGGAATCCGCGGCCTATGGAATCGAAAGCGGAAGCTCTACCATCTACGCCGACACCGGTGAGGTCTTTACCATGGAGCAGGGTATGATGGCCCTCATGCTGGAATCCGCCAATGAGATGGCTCTGGAGCTGGCCGAACTGACCTCCGGCAGCGTCAAGAAATTCGTGGAGCTGATGAACCAGAGAGCCAGGATCATCGGCTGTACCAACACCCATTTTAACAACCCCAACGGCCTGCCGGATGAGACCCACTATACCACCGCCAGCGACATGGCTCTGATCTCAAGAGCCGCCTACAGCAACGCCTGCTTCCGCAAATACTGCACCACAGACTATTATGAAATTCCCGCCACCAACGTGATGGCGGAGACCCGGTACCTGCGTAACCATCACGGAATGATGGCCGGCCATGATTACGCCTACGACGGTGTACTGGGCGGAAAGACCGGCTATACGGAAGCCGCCGGAAACACACTGGTCACCTATGCCCAGAGAGGCAGTCTCACCGTAGTCGTGGTGGTTCTCAATTCCACCGGCGGCGGTTATTCTGACACGGCGTCTCTTCTGGATTACGCCTTCGGCAATTTTCAGCTCATAAGCCTGGATACCTCAGACACAGGAAGAGCCCTCCTCCCTTCCCAGCAGTCTATCCTGGGAGATGACGCAGATACCAGCGCCTTTTACTATAAAACCCAATCCTATGCCACAGTTCCCGTCGGTGCGGACCAGTCCCTCCTCACAGAGAGCCAGGAGCTCCTTGCCAATGCCGCCGGGATGCCCCGGCTGAAAACCACCTACTATTACAACGACCATGAGGTGGGCTTTGGGATGCGGTATGAGCGCACTATCCTGTCAGATTAACAGTGCAGAGAAGGAAAGAACCATGAACAGCTATGAAAAAAACCGGTTACTGGTGCATGTGGCAAAGCTATATTACGAGAATGAATACAGTCAGGAACAGATCGCGCAGGAAATGCAGCTTTCCCGCCCTTATGTTTCCAAACTCCTTCAGGCAGCAAAGAAAGCGGGGATTGTCAGAATCCAGATTGTAGATCCTCTGAATACGGAAAACAGCCTGGAAACCCGGATCCGGCAGCGCTTCGGACTGGAAAAGGTAATTGTTGTTCCCTCGACGGCAGAGGCCGGGGATTTACACCATGTAAGTGAGGCCGCGGCCCGGTTTCTGAACACAGTTTTAACCGATGAAACAATCATCGGCACTTCATGGGGAGACACCCTGTATCACGTATCCTGCGCACTGAATCACAGAACTGATTTGAGGAATATAACCTATGTGCAGCTCTGTGGCGGAGTGAGTAATGTAAATTCCGCTGTACACGCTTCAGAAATAGCAAATAATTTTTCCAAGAAGACTGGCTCCACCTCTTTTTTAATGCCCATACCCGCCGTTGTTGGCAGCAGGGAAACCAAAAAAATGCTGGAAAATGATGTGAATATTAAAAAAGTCCTGCTTCTGGGATGCAAAGCGGACATTGCCATGTTTACCATTGGCGCGTTCGGCGTGGATGGCCGGCGAAGCGCCCTTGTACGTGAAGGCTATCTGGATGAGGAACAAACCCGGCTGCTTACTGAAAAAGGCGCAGTTGGAGACATCTGCTGCCACATGATCAACGCAGACGGAGAACTTTGTGACATGGATCTGGATGCACGGACAATGGCAATTTCGCTTGACGAAATTGCCGGAAAAAAGCTCCGTATCGGAGTCGCCCAGGGGGGCAGCAAGGAGGCCTCCATTTTCGGTGCGTTAAAAAGCGGAATTATGAATGTGCTGATCACAAACGAAAAAACAGCCGCCGCCATAATTGAAAGATAAAACTTTGCAGACAAACCGAACGGTTCCATCGGTCTGCTTAAAGCCGACTACAGGCAGTAACAAACGTTCCTTTTATATTATCATAAGTTCTTGACAAAGTGCCATAAACCACTTATAATATGAACATAAGTTACAGAAAAGTTAATTATGTTCCAATATTACACAGACCAAGGTGGGTAAACATATGGAAATTACGAAAAAAAATGTGGCAGGCATGATTGACCATACATTATTAAAGCAGAACGCTTCCGCGGCCCAGATCGCAAAGCTCTGCGAGGAAGCTAAGGAATACCAGTTTGCTTCCGTGTGTATTAATCCCTGTTATGTGAAGCAATGCGCAGTCGCATTGAAGGACAGCCCTGTGAACGTTTGTACCGTTATCGGCTTTCCCTTAGGCGCAACCTCCAGTACATCCAAAGCCTATGAGGCTCTGGCAGCGATCGCAGATGGCGCCGACGAAGTGGATATGGTCGTCAATGTGGGGAAAATCAAGTCTGAGGACTGGGATTATGTAAAGGAAGACATCCAGGCTGTTGTAAATGCTGCCGCGCCGACAAAGACACTGGTTAAGGTGATTATTGAAACCTGCCTTCTTACAGACGAAGAAAAAGTAAAGGTCTGCTCAATCGCAAAAGAATGTGGTGCTGATTTTGTAAAAACATCAACCGGCTTTTCTACCGGCGGAGCAACACCCGAGGATGTTGCACTGATGAGAAAAACCGTCGGCCCTGACATGGGTGTAAAGGCATCCGGCGGCATTCATAATGCAGAGGAAGCGATTGCCTGTATAAACGCGGGCGCCAGCCGACTGGGCGTAAGCGCGGGCATTGCAGTTGTAAATGGCATTGACAGATAACTTAAGCCTTCCTCCTTTGGTTAACATACTCGTTTAAGTTTCATGCTCTGATTCCCCGCAGTCCGGCTGCGGGGAATCGATCGTCACTATAAACAAAGATATTTACGGTTGTACAATCGCTTTTTCCAGGGCCGGCAGACGTTCAGATCCCCGCAGTTCCAGCTGTGTCTTTTCATAGATTCGCTGTAGTGAAGCCGCGGCTCCCTCTCCCCTGTTTTCCCGCATCCGCTGCTGAAGCAGATTCATCGCCTGACGCCCCATGCCGTCAAAGGAACGCCGCACCGCTGAGATGGAGAAATCAAAATAGTCCAGATAATCCAGATCATCAAAGCTGACCAGGGATATATCACGTCCCACAACAAGACCCGCTTCGCTGAAATATTTCAGACAGCCAATTGTCGTCAGGTTATTTGTTGAAAAAATCGCGGTCGGCGGATCTGGCAGACCCATCAGCTCCTTCGTACAGACATAGGACAGATCGGTCCGAAAATCTCCCCGGCTGACATACTCCGGCCGCACCGGAAGGCCCGCATCCCGCATTGCGCGCTGATATCCCGCCATTCTTTCCTTACTGGGACGTGTATGCTCCGGTCCGGAAATAATTGCGATTTTGCGGTGCCCGGCTTCGACCAGAGCCATAACCGCCTTATATGCGCCTTCCTCGTCCTCGGAAAAAACACCGTCCAGCTGCAGGCCGTTGATATCACGGTCCAGCAATACCACCGGTACTCCGCTGGCCTGGATACGCTGCAGACGAATTCTTGTCTCATCGTCGGTTTCCGCAACCGGTGTGATAATCAGTCCCATAATACGCAGCCCCATTACCGTCTGCAGATACCGGTGCTCTTTTTCTATATCCTCGTTTGTGTTAAATAAAAAGACATTATAACCATACAGATCCGCTCTTTCCACAATACCGCGCATTGCCCTGGAAAAAAAGGAGTTTTCAATATCTGTAACAAATACGCTGATGCTGTTTGATTCGTTTTTGCTCAGTCCCCGGGCAATTTCACTGGGAATATAATCATTCTGCTGGATCACATTAAGAATTCGTTCACGTGTACTCTCTTTGACATGAGGATTCCCGTTCAGAACCCGGGAAACGGTTGCCGCTGACACGCCGGCCTTTGCCGCAATTTCGGAAATTGTCATCTCTGTTTCTCCCTATTCCATAACGAATATTCCCGGAAATTCAAAGCATCCCGAAATTTCGCCTTTTTCATATTTTCAATTTTACATTCTCCTGTTTAAAGCAAAGAAAAACCGCTCTGAAATTTAACAGAGAATAGTCTATTACAGATATCTTAATTCAATTCTATAAAAAAATCAATGTTGGCTTCAAATTTAAACACCGATATTTAACAAAGGTTAACACTCTCATCTTTCCTGTAAAAGCTGATTCTTCAACGTGATTTTCTGAGACGAAAACATGATGGATTTCCATCCGGATCTCCACCATGTCAATCGTTCAAAAATTCATTTTGAATTCTTTTTTACTCTCTCAAAGTCAGACTCAGTCCTTTTTGCTTCGCATCATATCCATTGCAACGGCCAGGATAATCAACGCACCTGTGATAACATCCAGGATATAATCGCTGATGGAAAATGCCTTTCCGGCATTTTGAATAACTACCATCAGCAGGGCGCCGATAAAGGTTCCTGTAACTGTCCCCCGGCCTCCGGCCAGAGACGCTCCGCCAATAACAGCCGCCGCAATAGCCTGCATATCATAGCCCTCACCGGTGTTCGGCATGGCACGAAGAATACGTCCCGCAAACATCATGGCGCCAACACCATACAGCATGCCTGCAAAGGAATAAACCATATAAAATGTTTTGCGAACCTTGACGCCGGAGAGGCGGGCAACATCAAGTCCTGAGCCAATCACAAAAAGATTGCGTCCAAAAATCGTATAACGCAGAATCAGGAACCCGACAATCGTCACGCAGACCCAGATTACGGTCAGCAGTGGAATAAATCCAAACAGATTGTAATTTCCAATATTATCAAACAGTGAAACAAAGGTTACACCATCGGCCTCATAGAAAGTGACAGAGTTTCCATTGCACAATATCTTCAGAATGCCCCGGTAAATCGTCTGCGTTCCCAGTGTCGCAATCATTGCCGGAACCTTCAGGTCATAAATAATAATCCCGTTCAGAAAACCGCAGAGGATACATACTACAAAGTTTACCAGAACTGCTACACCGACTGCGGAGCCGTCACGGATCATCAGCGCCATCACCATACAGCCAAAACCCGCAATCGCACCACCGGAAATATCAATGCCTCCGGTAATAATAATGAAGGTCTGGGCAATGGCCAATACCCCAACAATAGCTCCCTGTTTGGCCAGGTTCATCAGATTGTATGAGGTGAAGAAATTTGACGCAAAGAAAGTTGCGGCCAGAAACAGAATGATAACAACCAGGCCGATGGTAAACTCCGAGCGTTTGGTCATGCGCCGCAGCACACTTGACTGATTCGTTTTTGTATTCGTAGACATAGCGTTTTACCTCCTTTATCCTTCAATGGAGGCCATGCGGAGAACATCCTCTTCCGTGAGGGTCTTCAGGGCTTCCTTATCATATTCTGCAGTAATCCTGCCTTGCGCCATGACAATCAGACGATCCGAAAGGCTCATCACCTCAGGGAGGTAGGACGAAATCAGGATAACTCCACGTCCCTGAGCAGTCAGACGCTCAATCAGTTTAAAAATTTCCTGCTTGGCACCAACGTCAATGCCAACCGTCGGCTCATCAAAGATCAGAATCTCCGGATCACGGCACAACAGCTTGGCAACAACCACCTTTTGCTGATTTCCACCAGAGAGATTCGCAACGAGCTGATGGATGGACGGTGTTTTTACGCCAACGCTTTCAGAAAATTCCTCGGCCCGCTGGGTTTCCCTGCGGAGATTGAGAATACCGCATTTACTGATCATATCATAAGAACTCATGTTTATATTCGCTTTAATATCAAGCTTCAGCGCACACCCATCCGCCCGGCGGTCTTCCGTCAGAAATCCGATCCCATGCCGCAAAGCGTCACCAGGGTCTTTAAAGCTGACTTTTTCGCCATGAACATAAACCTCTCCCTCCGAATGCTTTTCCACCGCCATCAAAGCTCGCATAATCTCGCTGCGGCCTGCTCCGACTAACCCGGCAAACCCAAGGATTTCACCTTTGTGCAGAGAAAAACTGATATTTTTAAAATGCTCGGTATCCGAAAAATTCTCCACACGAAGGATTTCTTCACCGGGATCAAAATGCTCAATATTATAAATGTCGCTCACAGCCCTGCCGACCATTTTCTGAATCAGAGAATCCCTGGTAACCTCCGCCACAGGCAGAGTATCCACATATCTGCCGTCTTTGAGAATAGTAACACTGTCGCAGATCTGAATTACCTCCTCAAGACGATGGGAAATATAAATAATACTGACGCCTCTCTCTTTCAGCTCCGCAATAAAACGGAAGAGAATGTCTACTTTTTCGTTTTCCAGCAAAGCGGTCGGTTCGTCGAAAATTACCACACGGATGTCTTCGTTCACAGAGATTTTGCTGATGGTAACCATTGCCTGCATGGCTATAGGCAGTTCACGGATTTTATCAAGAGGGTTTACGCCCATCTCAAACTTGTCAATAACCGCCCGGCTGTCCCTCTGCATTTTTTTCCAGTCCACAGCGCCCAGTCTGGTTTTTGGCTGGCGGCCAAGGTAATAATTCTCCGCGATGCTCAGTTCGGGAGCGATATTCACATGCTGGTAGTTGGCAAAGACGCCATGAGCCTGCGCCTCGACGGCATTGGAATTCACAATCCATTGGCCGTCATAATTCATGGAAATTTTGCCTTTGTCGGGCTTTTCCACGCCCATGATACATTTAATCATAGTGGATTTTCCCGCGCCGTTCTCACCCACCAGAGCGCGAATTTCACCTTTTTTTAATGAGAAACTCACATCATTCAGCGCGACAACACCTGGATAAAATTTGCTGACATGCTCAACTTTGATAATTGCATCTTCCAATTTTACACCCCACTTTTCAGAGCAAACGGAGCCCTGTGGCTTTGATTCCACAGAGCCCCGTTTGCTTAATGTGTGTTCAGGTTTTTAGTAATAGTAAACGAAACTTAAGCTTACTGTACATACGGAGACATCATAAACACAATATCATCATCATTAATATTGTCATTTGTAACGATAACCGGCGGAACATTTACTTCCTGCTCAGACTCAGGATTCTCACCATTAACAACCGTCAGAATCGCATTCTCCATACAATAGTAGCCCTGTGTGAAGGCATCCTGTACAATGATCGCGGACAGATAGCCCTCGCTCAAAGCCGTTATTTCTACATCGTCCGAATCAACGCCAACCGAAACAAAGCCTTCTGACATACCGGCCGCCCGCAGCGCAGCGATAACGCCGTCGCAGGTTACATTGTTGCCGGAATAAATTCCAATCAGCTCATCCCCATAAGCGGAAATAGTAGCCTCGGCATCTGTCTGCGCATCTGCAGAATCATTGCCATTATACTGAATATCTGTCAGTGTAAGATCCGGGGCATTCTCAGCCATGTAATCCGCAAATCCCTGCATTCTGTAATCCAGTGCGGCATTTTCCATATTCATCTGCATACCTATAACACCGGAATCCGTGGACATACCGGCGGCATCCATGGCATCCAGGAAAGCTTCGGCTGCCAGTTCACCAATGGTCGTATTTGAGCAGTAATAGAATTCATTATAATATTCAGCGTAGGTACCTTCGCCCCCAAGACCAAGTCCACAGTTTACAAAATTCAGAACAATGCCGGCCTCCGTAGCTTCCTTTGCCTTCGGAACCGTCGGGTCGATATTCAGAGTCGCAGTGACAATGGCATCCGGAGCCGCAGCGATTGCATTTTCAAATGCTTCAACATAACCTTCTGCGTCAGATTCCTCCGCAGGGCCCATGCTCTGGTATTCTATGGTAATGCCCAGCTCTTCTTCATAATCCTTCATAGCCTGCTGAATACCGGTTTCAACCTGAGACCAGAAATCCGAAGCGGTGGAAGGGGTCAGATAAATGATGCTGTATGTACCGCCGTCCGCAGAGGTCTCTTCCTCAGCAGCGCTGGCAGTTGTGAAACCCGTAACAGTACTGATCGTCATTGCGACAGCCAGAAACAACGCAAATTTTTTCCTCATTTTGTTTCCTCCTCTGAAAACTTCATTTTCTTATATACTGTAACATTCATATTTCAGGTATTCTTCTATAAAACGCCTTTTTGCAGGATAAAGCATCCGTAGGGCAGGCGTTCGCTGGTGCAGACGGTTACCGCCGCCCTGGCCGCCATTTCGTAGAATTTACTTCTCTCAATTGTTCCGATGCATTCTTTGCTGTAGCCATTGGATTCCACCGCCTTAAATACATCCTCCCAGGCCTTGGACCCTTCTATTGTGACACCGGAATCCGCATCAGGAATCATGTGCAAAACAGGGTGATCCACATAGTCCACATCCAGAGGAACCAGCTTCAGAATCGCATCAACCATTTCCCCCGCCGTATTTCCCTTGCTAAATACCGTAATGGCATTGGGGGATTTACTGTAAGGGGGATAAAAATCATCGGCAATCACTATCAGATCGCCATGTCCGGTGCAGGCCAGCGCGTGCAGCAGATCGGGGCTGATCTCAGTGGGGATACCTCTTAGCATAATCAGGATCTCCTTTCTCGAAATATTGCTTGTAGTTTTTCAGCTATTTTTGCTTGACCACGCGCTGTTATTAGCATATAATATGGTCATTCGGCCGCTCGGAGGTCAGGCAATGGCAGACGTCAGTTTTTCATCTCTGTGCCAAAGAAATCTGAAAAAACTGAATCTGAACTTTTTCGGTTACCTGTAAGTTACCCGGTATATGCGAACACCTCCCTTCTGTCGATGGGCTGCTTTGGAAACCTGCATCCCTGAAATTATGTCGTTTCCCGGCAGTCCCTTTTAAAAATCACTTTTATTTGTCCTGATAAAAGTATCAACTTCTTCACGAGTCGGCATTGAAGGTGTCGTACCCATCTTCTGCACAGACAGCGCAGCCAGCGCATTTGCAAATGCGGCAGCCTCCCATAACGTTTTTCCTTCCGACAGCGCAGCTAACAGACCGCCATTAAACGCGTCACCGGCACCGGTAGTATCGACGGCTCTGACATGATAGGCCGGAATAATTTCCTCCCGTCCAGCAGATGAGACAAACGCACCGTTTCCGCCAAGGGTTATCAATACATTTTCAACGCCCTTGCTCCGGAAAACCTCAGCTGCTTTAGAGGCAGATTCCAGGTCATCTACATGCACACCGGTCATCAGTTCGGCTTCCACCTCATTCGGAGTAACCAGATAACTTCCATTCAGGAATTCATCACTGACTTCCTGATAAGGAGCTGTGTTAATAATCACCTTCACACCAGCGTCTTTCGCCAGCCTTGCCACCTTCTCGTTGGCATCCTGATTGACTTCCAGCTGCATCAGCACATATTCCGACTCCTGGATCCGCGGAGCAACCCTGGCAATATCCTCATCATTAATTCTGGCGCAGGCGCCAGACACAATGACAATTTCATTCTGCGCCGTATTCTCATCAACGAGAATCAGCGCAATGCCGGTTGAGGCCTCATCCTCAATAAAAATGTAGTCCTTCGGCATATTTAATTCTGTCATAGTATTAAGGGCAACATCCGCAAAAGAATCTCTGCCCAGCTTGGTACTCATTACCACGTCTGCGCCGGCCTTGTGCGCTGCGACACACTGATTAAAGCCCTTTCCGCCGGCACCCATCTTAAAAACGGATCCTTTTACCGTCTCCCCGGGAATCGGAAGGGAAGGCGTCCTTGCCATCAGATCTACGACAAAACTGCCAAATACCGTAATCTTACTCCCCATACGCATTACTCCTTTCTCCAATTTTTTTGAAAATGTAACCGCTTTCATGGTGCAATTATACCAGTGATTTATATACTTGTCAATAAGACTTTTTGAAATATCTAATAATTAACGTTACTATTCACAGCCGACTTTGAGCAGGCAGATGGAAACGTTAAGTTCACTTATAAGGTTCCATCTGCCTGCTCAAAGTTGGATGGAATCAGTCACTTCCCCCACATAAGCAATCTTAGCTGCGTAAGCAGCGAGAAAGCACGCGCAGCGGGCGGGATTGCGCATGTGAGGGGAAGCGGCTGTGAATAGTAACTAATTAACATTTTTCCGGCATAATGTAAAAACAAAAAAGTTTTATCCTGAAATTCAGATATGTCAATACCGCAGTTCTTCCGATACGGCGAACCCGCCTTCACAGGAAAACATAAAAAGGCCAGAAATGAAACGCCTGCATTCCATTTCTGGCCTTAAGTCCCGTCAAACATAATATGTACTTTTCAGAGTTCACTTCTCTCCGGTTACCCTTTCACGCCTCCCAGGGCCACACCTGCCACAATATATCTGGAAAGGATCAGGTAAACAACCACCAGCGGTATAATCGTTACAAACAGGGCCGCATACACCACACCGTAATCCGTGCGGAACTGATTGGAGCTTAAAAGCTGCACAAACAGCGGCAGGGTTTTTTTGGAATCCGTGGTCAGGAGAATCGTAGGGGTAAACAGGTTATTCCACTGGGCGATAAACTGAAAGATCGCCTGTGTCGCAACCGCCGGCTTCATAATCGGAAGACTGATCGTGTTGAAAGTGTGGAATTCCCCGGATCCATCGATCCGGGCCGCCTCGATCATCTCAAGGGACAACGAGCTTTCCATATACTGTTTCATGAAAAAAACCACTGTGGGGGTGGCGATCGTCGGAATGATCAGCGGAATATATGTATCCACCAGCCCCAGATCCAGCATAAAGCGATAGAAACCGATAATGGAAATCTGACTTGGGACCATCATAACTGCCATAATAAAGGCCCAGGCAAATTTCTTGAATTTAAAATCATACACATGAATCCCATAGGCGGTCAGCGTGGAAAAATACACGGACAGGCAGGTTCCCGGAACCGTAATGGCCAGGGAATTCAGCGTAGCCCTCTGCAGCGTAATCTGCATTCCATTTTGTTTTTCCAGAAGGTTTCTCCAGTTCTCCAGAAAATGAGTGGACGGGATCAGCGAAATTCCGGATTTGATGGCGTCGGAGGTCCGGGTCGCATTCATAACCAGAAGCAGAAACGGAAACAGGGAAATGGCACAGAACATTACGCTGATTACCGTGCGGAATATTCTCTGGCGCCGCAGGGACCGGGTATAATTGTCTTTCGTTTTTACCTTCGTCATCGTTTCCTACCTGCCTTTCGCTGTGCTTTTTTCAGGCGCCTTTCATCACGATCTCCCATTGATGCAAAAAGGAGCAGACTGACAATCAGCGTCACTACAAAAAGGAAGACGGAAACCGCAGCGGCTTTCCCCACATCGCTGTTATACAGGCGCATAATATACATGGTGACTGTTGTGGTCGTATCGTCCGGGAGCCCCACCAGTCCGGTTTCCGGAACGTTAAACAGCGCCGGGATGTCATACATCTGCAGACCGCCGATGGCCGAGGTCACCAGAGTATAAAGCATGATCGGCCTTAAAAGGGGCAGGGTGATATAGCGGAATTTCTTAAAGCCGGAGGCACCGTCAATTTCCGCCGCCTCAAATAGTCCCGGATCAATCCCCAGTACCCCGGAAATCAGAAGAAGTGTTGTATTTCCATACCACATCCACCACAGAATCAGAGAAATCAGGCCCCGCGTTCCGGCGGTGCTGGACATAAAGTCAAAGTTGCTTCCCAGAATCCCCCAGTCTTTCAGGGTCTGCGTAATCGGTCCATACTGCGAAAAAAGCGCGTTGAACAAAACAGACACGGATGCTGCTGTGATGACACTGGGCAGATAGACGATGACCTTCATCGCTCCGGTCCCCTTCATTTTTACCTTCTGATCCGTAAACCATACGGCAAGAAGGAGGGAAACCAGAATCTGAGGAACAAAATTGCAGCCCCACATAATCAGCGTATTTTTCAGATACTGGAGAACATAGGCCCGTTCCCCCGCAGTAATACCGAAAATATTCAGGAAATTCTGAATGCCGGCAAACTCAACAAACTCTCTCCCGTTCCGTTTATAATAGCTCAGAGTGCTGTAATAAAAGGTATTGATAAGCGGCCAGAGCTGAAACAGCAGATAAACAAGGAAAAAGGGCGCTATGAAATAATAGCCGTATCTTCCGTAATTTACTTTTTTCTTCCTTTTTTTCATAACATCACATCCTCCTGTCCGTGGTCACTTTTGGCAGGGACTGCCCTCAATGGGAAAGTGCTGCTCCCCCCTAAAGAAGAAGCAGCACGAGGATTCACAGGATTCCCTGCAGTCTGTTTCGTTTATTCTACACTCAGGTAAGAATATGTGTCATGAATCGCGGCTTTCAGATCCTCCAGAGCTGTGTCCAGATCCTTTTCGCCGGTAGCATAAGCCTTGGTCTGTGTATCCAGGAGAGACAGAATGGTCTGATCCTCCGCGGTAACGGTGGATGCGTCCAGGTTGTCCGCCAGCGGCAGGAAGAATTCCATGAAATTCTGTCCGGATTCAGAATACAGATATCCGTTGCCGTCCGCAGAGGCGCCGCTCTCAATAATCTGGGAGATTGCTTCCGTATTGTTTACAAAGTCCGCATTCAAAGCGTTAATGGCTACCATACCCTCTGTATCGCAGGTGATATACTTTATAATAAGTGCGGCGAGCTCTGTATCCGAGCAGGCGCTGGTGGCGGCAAGTCCGGTACCTCCCCAGTAGCACGCGATGGGGCTTTCAACAAGAATCGTATTGTCTTTCCAGGTATCGCTCAGGCTCCAGTATGTAAACCAGGGGCATCCAAAATACGCGATAGCGGCACTGCTGCTCTCACCGTCGCCATCCATATTGGCATACCAGTCCGCATCCCACTGATCCGTATTGAAGGTGAGATCCTCGTCATAAAGAATCTTCGCGGTTTCAAGATAAGTGGTTATGTTCTCGTCCAGAGTGATTACATCATTCTCGTCATAGAAGCCTACACTTCTGGAATTGGTCAGCATACGTTTAATCTCATCGTAGCCGGAAAACAGCTTGCAGGTACCGCCGGAGGCTTCATTAACCTCTCTCGCGGTCTCAATAATGGTATCAAGATCCGCGAATTTGGCCGCCAGCTCATCCGGGTCCGTTGTTCCCAGATATTTTTCCGCCAGATCTGCACGAATCTGGAAGCAGCCGGGAGTTGCCTGCCAGAACAGGGCCCTTACATTCCCGTCTGCGTCTGTGCCCAGATCAAGGTTATACTGATACATATTTCCGTAATCTTCTTCCGTAATTCCAAGATCCGCGGCGCTTATAACCCAGTCGCTGTTTACGTATTTCTGTACATAGTCCACTTCCAGGCCCATCAGATCCGGATACAGCTCATTGGAGGTATCGTCCAGAATGGGATCCAGCTTACTCTGATAATAATCGGAACCACCGGTATTTACAAATACGATCCGTTCATATTCCTCCGGATAGGCTTCCTTAAACGGGCCGTCCAGTATATTCTTGATGTCGTCATTCCAGCCCCATACAACGAAGGCATCCTCCGCAGAGGAATCGCCGGTAACCTCGTTATCCGGAGTTTCCTCCTCTGCCATAACAGGAACCGCAACTGCACACATTCCGGTTACCATCGCCGCGGTTAATAAGATACTCAGCATTTTTTTCTTCATGTTTCTGCCTCCTTTAACTGATTCTGTTTTTGCGTCTTCCCGCCGCCTCAGATTCTTAAGTCCCGCACTGAGGCGCCTTTAAAAAGAGTTCCGTCCACGGTATACTTGTCAATGATCGTGGTTCTGGGGTGTTCGATCAGTTCAATCAGCTGCTCCGCCGCAATTCTTCCAAGAGCCTTCGTATCCTGACAGATTGTGGTCAGCTTTGGCTCCAGAATTCTCGCGATATTGATTCCGTCATAACCGGCGATGGAAATATCCTCCGGTATGCGAAATCCCCGTTCCCGGATTTCGTTGACACCGCCCATGGCCGCGTAATCATCCGGATAGAGGATGCAGGTTGGGGGATCCGGCAGATCCAGCAGCTGTCCGGTTTTTTCCGCCGCCAGATCCGCGTCCCGGTACAGTGCCTGGCAAACATATTCATCCGGAATCTCCACATGAAATCTCTGCAGTGTGCGGTAAAAGCTTCCCAGCCGGTTTCTGGTAACCGAAGTATCGTCGCCGTGGATATACGCGATTTTCCGGTGCCCCCTGCCAATCACATAGGATACAAGCTCTTCAATCCCGAGAATATTATTGGATACCACTGCGATCCTTCCATCACAGATATGGTCAATCGTAACCAGCGGAATATCAGACCGGATCATCTCCTGTACTTCCTCCGCGTAAAAATCCACGCAGGTAATCACCACTCCGTCCACTCCCCGGTACCAGCAGTGCTCCAGATAGCTCATCCTCCTTCCGGAGACATTTCCGCTGGTGAAGGTAATGTCATAGCCTCTGCTCTCCGCGGTATTTTTGAAGCTTTCCAGCACATGATTGAAATAATCATGGGTCAGGCCACTCAGGGCCTCGTCCACAAACAGAACTCCCAGATTATAGGTTCGTTTGGTTTTCAGTGCTCTGGCCGAGGAATTGGGAAGATATCCCATCTCGGATGCTGTTTTTAATATGTTACTTTTGGTGTCTTCTCCAATGTCTGAATAGCCGTTCAGAGCCTTGCTCACCGTGGCTATGGAAACATTACAGTGTTTTGCGATTTCCTTCATAGAAGCCATAGGCGCCACGTACTTTCTTTCTGCTTTTTCTAAATCGTTTTCGTAAGTTTATCAT
>JAJQBI010000003.1 GCA_021203365.1 Clostridiales bacterium | reverse complement strand
ATTCCATCTTTGCCCAGCAGAAGCTCTGTCCTTGAAAACTGATTCAGCAATGTGTTGTCCTCCCGTTATTTCTGCTCATCCAGCGTCTCGTTCATGCTTCCGGTTCGGTATCCCATTAAATCCAATGTGACATAGGAAAAGCCAAAAGACTTGAACTCCGCATAAACTGTTTTCCTCACATTTTCCTGCATCAGCTTCTCAAATTCCTGCGGCATGAGTTCGATACGGGCAATGTTGCCATGGATTCGTACACGCACCTGCTGGAATCCTAGATCAAGTAATAGCTGCTCGGCCTTATCTACCATTTGCAGCTTTTCCTCCGTGATGGTTTCTCCATATACAAATCGTGAGGATAGGCAGGCAAAGGACTGCTTGTTCCAGGTTGCAAGGCCAAATTCCCTGGACAGGCTGCGTATTTCTTCTTTGCTTAGTTCAGCATATCGCAATGGGCTGGCAATTCCAAGCTCCTTGACGGCGATCAATCCCGGACGGTAATCACCGTTATCATCCATGTTGGACCCTTCGGCGACTGCCGCAATATGATGCTCTTTTGCCAGGGCAAGAATTTTTTCAAACAACTCTCGCTTACATAGGTAGCAACGATTCTTTGGGTTCTGCCGAAATCCTTCGATCTCCAGTTCCTCCGATGCTACTACGAAATGCCGCACATGAAATTCATTGCAAATAGCTTTTGCCTCATCCAGCTCTCTTTTAGGAAAAGAGCAGGAGGACGCCGTTATTGCAATCACCTGATCTCCCAGAGCTTCCTTCGCTGCATATAGAAGGAACGTAGAATCTACGCCACCGGAGAAAGCAACTGCAACGCTCCCCATACTTTTCAGATAGTCTTGTAAGTTTTGATATTTCATGGATAAGTTCTGTACCATAGTGTTCACCTCAATTCAAGAGTATAGCTCCGGTCTGCGTAGCGACACATACGGGCGACTATCGCTTTTCTTGCAATTATTAGCTATATCAATGTCAACATAGATAAGCTGCTCTCGGTCATCTGTTTTCACTATAAGATTTCCGTCAGCATCCACAGCAAGCGATTCTCCTGCAAACGCCATCTGTCCCTCGGTGCCTGTTCGATTGCACATAACAATAGGGATACAGTTTTGGAACGCCTGCACACGGATCTCCCATTCAAACATGATGAGCTGCTCGGCTTTGGTGTTTGCTGTTGGTATCAGAATTAAATCTGCACCTTTCAGTTTTTCTGTCCGGATACTTTCCGGATAGTGGCGATCAAAGCAAACTACGATCCCCAGGTTTCCCAGAGGAGTCTGGAACACCAAAAACCCATCATCCGAAGGAGCATAGTAATCTTGCTCGTAAAAATCGGCCGCCTGTGCGATATGTACCATCTTCTGGATGCCCTGTATCTCTCCTGTTGTATTGATAAGAAAGCTCGCGTCATAACGCTTTTGGTTCTCCTCATAATAAAAATTAGGAACTGCATATATGCGGTTCTCCCGACAGGCGTTCTGAAAGTTCAGTATCTCATCGGCATTTGATCTTATGACCTTATCCGATACACTCTGTTTTTCATACTGAGGGAAAAAGGGCAGGAGCGTCAGCTCCGGATACAAAATCAAATCTGCACCATTTTGAGCTGCATCCCGCAAAGCAGATAAGCATTTTTTCAAGTTATCCGTCATATCCATTCCCATTGTCATTTGAAATAAGGCAATTTTCATTTCATACCTCACATTCGTTTCAACTACGGAACCATTCTCCGTATGCTAAGTCCAACAAAAGCAATTTGCCTATTCACCTACCAAATATATAGGCGAATAGGCAAATTATAGCTTACAACAGGGTCAATGTCAAGGTGGGGAAACTCCATAGATGAAGTCAAGATAGAAATCAGAGGAACGAAAAATTACAATAAATCCGCCAGGGTCTTTCCATAGAAAAAATCATATACCATTTTGTCGAATTCTTTCCAAAGCGGAAGCGTTTTGCAAATAGAGGATCTGTTGCAAGGAGGCGCGTCCTTTGCAAGGCAGGCGACCGTAGCAAGAGAACCCTTCGTCAACTCAAGGATCTCTCCGATCGTGTATTCCTCCGGCTGGCGGCACAAGATATAACCACCGCCGCGTCCACCATGGCCGGATATTAACTTACCTGTTACCAGTTCCTTTGCAATAATTTCAAGGTATTTTTTAGATATTTCCTGTCGCTCCGCAATGTCTTTCAATGCGATATAGCCCTCACCCGGATGCTCGGCTATATCTATCATGAGGCGGAGTGCATAACGTCCTTTTGTTGAGATCATAGGATCACCTCTTTCTGCTTTTGCCTATTATAGCGCAGGGTGAATAGACAAATCAAGACCCAGAAAAGCCCAGAAAAGTTTTTGAGAATTGCCTATTTTACCTATTTACATAGTAGGTAAATGGTGATAGAATACCGCTATCGGATTCAAAGAACCGATGCAAACAAGACAGGAAAGGAGGCGGAAGTGATGGCCGAGTTTATTTCTCAGAAAACGAATCTCATCATGTGTTGTCGAATGCTAAACTCCCGGGCATATAATATGGCTGGGGTGCAGTCATGCGCACATTGCGTCATAACTGGTCGCCTCGATACGATGCATGATTAGATGATCAGCAGTCTTATAGCCATTTGTCCGGGAGCTTGTTTCAGGCTTCCGGTTTTTTATTGCTTAAAACCGGAACATTCGCTTTCACTTTTAACGACCATTGAAAAAAGGAGAATATAACCATGAGTGAATATAAATTTGAGACTTTACAGCTTCACGTTGGACAGGAACAGGCAGACCCGGCTACCGATTCGAGGGCGGTTCCGATCTATCAGACGACCTCTTATGTGTTTCACAATTCTGCCCACGCCGCTGCACGTTTTGGCCTGACGGATGCAGGAAACATCTATGGCAGACTGACCAATTCCACGCAGGATGTGCTGGAGAAACGGCTGGCGGCTTTGGAGGGCGGCGTTGCGGCTCTGGTGCTGGCAAGCGGTGCTGCGGCTGTTACCTACACGATTCAGGCACTGGCTCAGGAAGGCGACCATATTGTGTCGCAGAAAACCATCTATGGTGGAAGCTATAACCTGTTGGAGCACACGCTTCCCCAGTACGGAATTTCCACTACGTTCGTGGATGCTCACGATCTGGATGAGGTCGAAGCTGCCATACAGGAGAACACGAAAGCGGTTTATCTGGAAACACTGGGCAATCCGAACAGCGACATTCCGGATATTGATGCGATCGCTGAGATCGCCCATAGGCATGGGCTGCCGCTTGTGATCGATAATACCTTTGGTACTCCGTATCTCATTCGGCCCATTGAACACGGTGCGGACATTGTCATCCACTCCGCCACCAAATTTATTGGCGGCCACGGTACGACCCTTGGCGGCGTTATCATAGATTCCGGAAAGTTTGACTGGAAGGCAAGCGGAAAATATGCTCCGATCGCCGCGGCAAACCCCAGTTATCACGGCGTATCCTTTGTAGATGCGGCCGGATCGGCGGCTTTCGTCACTTACATCCGTGCAATATTGCTGCGGGATACCGGCGCAACGATCTCGCCATTCAACGCATTCCTGCTCCTTCAGGGCGTTGAGACGCTATCTCTGCGGCTGGAGCGGCACGCTGAGAACACGAAAAAGGTAGTAGAATATCTGGCCGGACACCCGCAGGTAGAAAAAGTCAACCATCCTTCTTTGCCTGACCATCCCGACCATGAGTTGTATCAGAAATACTTCCCGAACGGCGGTGCAAGCATCTTTACCTTTGAGATCAAGGGCGGACAGGCGGAAGCGTGGAAGTTTATCGACAGTCTGAAGGTATTCTCTCTGCTGGCAAACGTGGCAGATGTCAAGAGCCTGGTGATCCACCCGGCGACAACGACCCACTCCCAGCTCTCTGAATCGGAGCTTCTGGATCAGGGGATCAAGCCCAACACGATCCGGCTTTCAATTGGGACGGAACACATTGATGATATTATCGCTGATCTGGAAAATGGATTTGCAGCGGTGAAATAAAGAAGTAACCTTGTCGGGAAAGGAGGTGTACCGCGTTGAACTGGCAGTTTATTGAAAACTACCTGCCGCTGTATCAGAAAGCAGCCGTGCTGACTGTGCGGATCGGCTTTATGGGGATCGCGGCCGCCATCCTGATCGGCCTGGTATGCACGATCGTTCAGTATTACAAGGTGCCGTTCCTGCGCACAGTGGTATCCGTTTATATTGAGGTCAGCCGGAATACGCCGCTGCTGATACAGTTATTTTTCATCTACTATGGATTGCCTAAAGTCGGCATCCGGACAGATGCGGATGTCTGCGGCGTCGCTGGGCTGGCATTCCTGGGTGGCAGTTATATGGCGGAGGCTTTCCGCAGCGGTATCGAGGCTGTTCCAAATTCGCAGGAAGAGAGCGCTTACAGTTTGGGCCTCAGCAAAGTACAGACGATGCGATATGTGGTCCTGCCTCAGGCATTCGCCATCAGTGTCCCTGCATTTATGGCGAATGTGATCTTTCTGTTGAAGGAAACCAGTGTTTTTTCAGCGATCAGTCTGATGGATCTGATGTTCACTGCGAAAGATCTGATCGGATTGTACTACAAAACGACAGAGAGTCTGTTCCTGCTGGTCGTGTTCTATCTGCTGATATTGCTTCCGGTTTCCATCCTGGGAAGCTTCCTGGAAAGGAGGCTGCGCTATGCCGGATTTGGGACTTAATGTATTGCTGAAGGGCAAAAATTTTTCTCGCCTCCTTGGTGGACTCGGTGTTTCCCTGGAGATCAGCCTGATCTCGGTGGCGATCAGTATTCCTCTTGGCATTGTGCTTGGGATACTGATGACCTGGAAAAATCCGATCAGCCGGGCGATCACACGATGTTACCTGGAGTTTGTCCGTATCATGCCCCAGATGGTGCTTCTGTTTATCGTCTACTTCGGAACGACACGGGCATTTGGCTGGAACCTGTCCGGAGAACTTTCATCGGTCATTGTGTTTTCCGTATGGGGAACGGCTGAAATGGGCGATCTGGTACGGGGCGCCGTTATCAGTATCCCTGCTCACCAGTACGAAAGCGCCGAAGCATTGGGGCTGACAAAGGTTCAGACGTACAGGTATATCGTTTTACCGCAAACGGTACGCAGACTGATCCCGTTGTCGATCAATCTGATCACAAGGATGATTAAGACGACAAGCCTGATCCTGATGATCGGCGTCGTGGAGGTGATGAAGGTCGCCCAGCAGATTATAGAGGCAAACCGGATGAATAGTCCGAACGCTGCCTTTGGGGTCTATCTGACGGTCTTCGTTCTCTACTTTGTCGCCTGTTGGCCGATCAGCCTGCTGGCAAAATATCTTGAAAAGCGTTGGAGGTGAGAATGTGTGGCAAAACCGGTGTTGACGATAGAGCATCTGACGAAACGGTTTGGTGATCTTGAGGTTTTCCGTGACATCAGCCTGGATATTCATGAAGGTGAAGTCATCGTGATCGTCGGGCCGAGCGGATGCGGAAAGAGCACACTGCTCCGATGTATCAATGCCCTGGAGGAAATTCAGGGCGGAGAGATACGGCTGCGCGGCGAACTCATCTCGAAGGACAGCAAGCATTTGGCAGAGATGCGGCAGAAAATCGGCATGGTGTTCCAGAACTATGAACTCTTTCCTCATAAGACCGTACTGGATAATATTCTGTTGGCTCCAATGAAAGTGCAAAAGCGGCCCAAAAATGAAGTGAAAGAGGAAGCCATCGCCATGCTTGCACGCATAGGCTTGGCAGAGAAGGCAGACAGCTTCCCCAGGCAGTTGTCTGGAGGACAAAAGCAACGGGTAGCCATTATCAGAGCCTTATGTATGCACCCTGAGATCCTGCTATTTGATGAGGTCACAGCGGCCCTCGATCCAGAAATGGTCAGAGAGGTGCTGGAGTTCATATTAGGTCTTGCAGACCAGGGGCGGACGATGGTGATCGTCACTCATGAAATGCAGTTTGCACGGGCAGTTGCCGACAGGGTCATTTTCCTGGATGATGGAGGTATTGTGGAGGAGGGAACGCCGGAACAGTTTTTTGACCATCCGAAAACAGAACGGGCAGAACGATTTCTGCGAACATTCACGTTTGAGCGGAAACGCTCCTGATGTCATTACTAATATAAAATACAATGAAAGCAGAGCTTTGGAGGTACATTATGAAAAAGATCAATAAATTTTTAGCTTTATTACTTGCAGTCGCGGCGGTCTTATCACTGGTCGCGTGGGGTCCGACCGCATCGGAAGCATCGTCCACAGAGGACGAGGAAACGAGCCAGACGTCAGAGGTCGTTTACCGGACGCTGGACGAGATCATGGAAAGTGGAATTATCAACATTGGCGTTTTCTCTGATAAGAACCCGTTCGGATATGTGGATGAGAACGGTGAATATCAGGGTTACGATGTGTATTTTGCCCGACGGATCGGCGAAGACCTGGGGGTGGAGGTGAATTTTGTCTCGACAGAGGCCGCGAACCGCATCGAGTATTTGCAGACGGGAAAGGTCGACATCATCCTCGCTAACTTCACCGTGACGGAGGAACGTGCGGAAGAAGTGGATTTCGCGCTGCCCTACATGAGTGTGGCGCTGGGTGTCGTATCCCCGGATTCCAATGTCATTACAAGCCTTGATGATTGGAACTCCGAGGACGAGATCATCGTTATTTCCGGTACGACAGCGGAAACCTATCTGACCGAGAACTACCCGGACATCACACTTCAGAAATATGATACCTATGCCAACGCCAAAAACGCCCTGGAGAATGGAAATGGCGTTGCGTGGGCGAACGATAATACAGAGGTGATCGCATTTGCCCTTCAAAATGAAGGATATACCGTGGGTATCCCCAGCCTTGGCAGTCAGGATACAATAGCTCCGGCCGTGTCAAAGGGAAATTCCACGCTCCTCGACTGGCTGAACGAAGAGATCGAAGCGTTGGGTGAGGAACAATTCTTCCATGAGGATTATGAGGCGACGCTTGTAGATACCTATGGCCTGGATTATGAGGAAAGCCTTGTCATTGAAGGCGGCGTAGTGAGCACGACTGAGACAACAACAGAAACCACCGAGGTCGAAGGCGTCGAGCTGGATAAGGACGCATATGATGAATTGGTCGCCTCCGGCCCCGTGGCAGATGATGAGACGATTGCCTCCAGCAGCTGGGCAACGGCAGTAAAGGAAGCGGGTGTGCTGCGTGTGGGCGGCACCAGAACCTCCTACCTGTTCAGCCAGCTGGATGAGACGGATAACAGCCTAAGAGGATTTGACGCAGGCATCTACCAGCTTTTAGCGCGCTATATCCTGGGCGACGAGACGGCATATGAACTTACTCAGGTAGACTCCAGCACACGGGAGTCCGTCCTCCAGAGTGACCAGGTAGATGTTGTAGTGGCTACCTACTCTATCACAGAAGCGCGTCAGGAGGTCATTTCCTTCGCAGGCCCCTATTATACATCCCAGCAGGCCGTTTTAGTGGCGGCGGGAAATACAGAAATTACGGGGATCGACAGCCTGGCTGGAAAGACCGTCGCAACACAGGCTGGCTCCACCGGCCCGGCCATTCTGGAAGAGTATGCTCCGGACGCGATCGTGCAGGAATTTGAGTCCGATACCGAAGCTCGCACGGCGCTGGAACAAGGACGGGTAGATGCCTATGTGACGGATTATACGCTGCTTTTGAACGCTATTGTGAAAAATCCGGATGCTTATGAGATCGTAGGCGATGTGTTCGGGCCAGAGGACAATTACGGGATCGGGCTGCCTCTCGACTCGGATGGAGTAGAATTTGTCAATGAATTTTTGAAGAGCATCATTGATGACGGCACCTGGGAAGAGCTGTGGCATATCACTTTAGGGGATCGCACAGGCATAGAAACGGCTCCGGAAACGCCCGTTATCGAATAACCGGATAGATTTGATCTGAAAAAAAGGGCTCTCAGGAAGAAGTGTCTGGGAGTCCTTTTTCAAGATGTGAGGAGGCAAAGTATGTCGATCAGTGAACTCCTATCACAATATGGAGAAAAATATCTTTCGGCAATGCTTATGACATGGGAATTGACATTCCTCGCGTTTCTTCTGGCACTTATCATAGGCATTGCTATTACAATATTTCGCATATGTCCCATTCGGCCGCTCCGTATGGCAAGCGAATTCTATGTACAAATATTCCGGAATATTCCTGGTGCGGCGCTTTTGATTATTCTAGTCTACGCGCTTCCCTATCTGGGGATTGTATGGTCTTATTTTGCCTGTGTATTGATCGCGGTTTCCCTGATCCCATCCGCTTTTTGCTCTGAGTACCTGATGGCAGGGATCAACACGATCCAACTGGGACAGATCGAGGCAGCACGCGCACTTGGCATGACTTTTTTTCAGATGATCAAAAACGTAGTGCTGCCACAGGCGATCCGGTCATCAGTGCTGCCGTTGACCAATCTTCTGGTAGCGACCATGCTGACAACTTCCCTGGCATCGCAGGTGCCGCTTAGCCCGACAGATTTGACAGGCATCGTTTCCTATATCAACACCCGCTCTGTGGGTGGAGTCGCCGCATTTGTGATCTCTGCGTTTTTATACTGTATGACCGCTGTAGTGATTGGATTTGTAGGAAATAGGATTGATAAAAAAGTGAGGATTTTGAGATGAATGGAAAGAATGGTTCTATAAAAGACGCACTCTACGAACCTCCCGGCCCACGAACAAGGAAATACATATTAGCAGGCACCATCCTTTCCGTTCTTGTACTGGTGATGTTAGCAGCAGCAGTCATCCGACAATTTTATATCAACGGGCAGTTAGCAGCAAAATACTGGTCTTTCTTCACAAAATACACGACATGGAGGTTCTTAGGCCAGGGACTTGTTGGAACCATTACGGTGGCGATTGTATCCGGGGTCGTTGCGTTTGTGCTTGGAATGCTGTTTATGCTTGGCAGGATCAGCAAATACAAATGGCTCTGCGGCATCAGTCGGGCACTCATCGAATTTACCAGAGGCGTCCCAACGCTGCTTTTGATTTATTTTTTCTTTCTGGTTGTTCCTCAACTGGGCATTACATTGCCCGCCTTTTGGAAAATTGCAGCCCCGGTTGCGATCTCAGCGTCAGGTGTTGTGGCAGAGGTGCTTCGTTCCGGCGTGAATGCTGTGCCAAAGGGTCAGACAGAGGCGGCGCAATCCCTTGGAATGCGATGGGGCAGCGTATTTTTTAAGATCGTGTTTCCTCAGGCGCTTCGCTATGTGGTGCCTGCGCTGATCTCCGAACTGGTGATCGTATTAAAAGACACGACATTTGCCTATGTGGTAAGTTATGCAGATCTGATGCAGAACGCCAAAGTGTTGATCAGCAATTACGATGCCTTGCTTTCTGTTTACCTGGTGGTGGCAGTCATCTACATTCTCATCAATTATGTGCTGCACCGACTGTCTGTGCTACTGGCAGAGCGAAGCGCGACGAAAGGCACGGCAGCCAACGCTTTGGAAAGGACTGTGGGAACATTATGAAGGAAGAAAAGAAGCCGGCTGATCAGCCGGTCATTGAACTGAAAAATGTCAACAAATATTGGGGAGAACATCATGTGCTGAAGGACATCAACCTGTCCATTCAACCTGGGGAGGTTGTGGTGATTATCGGGCCATCAGGGTCTGGAAAATCTACGCTCTGCCGCACGATCAACCGGCTGGAAACGATTGATTCCGGAGAGATCCTGATCGACGGAGAACCCTTGCCTCAGGAAGGCCGCAGACTTGCTCAGTTTCGTGCTCAGATCGGCATGGTATTTCAGTCCTTCAACCTGTTTGCCCATAAGACGATCCTGGAAAATGTGACGATCGCCCCTGTGGACGTGCTACATCAACCCAAAAAGGAAGCGCAACAGGAGGCCATGCGCCTTCTGAAACGGGTCGGTGTAGCGGATCAGGCATCGAAGGTTCCTGCACAGCTTTCCGGCGGGCAGCAGCAAAGGGTCGCCATTGCACGGGCGCTGGCCATGCACCCGAAAGCGATCCTATTCGACGAACCGACAAGCGCCCTTGATCCGGAAATGATCGGAGAGGTGCTTTCCGTCATGACAGAACTGGCAGGCGAAGGTATGACCATGGTGATCGTCACGCACGAAATGAATTTTGCCAGACGGGTGGCAGACAGAGTCATATTCATGGATCAGGGCAAAATTCTGGAAGAAAGTTCCCCTGAAGAATTCTTTGCTCATCCGAGTACGCAGAGAGCCACTGATTTCCTGGAATCACTGGAAAAGCAGAGGTAGAAGGAATGCATTGCAAAGCAGAAAATCGTTGCCGGATCGCCATCCCAGTAATCGAACAAGGCGTATTCAACTACACAAAGGTGCTTTCCGCTCTCGGTGCTGATCCTGTGGTAGTGGACGAGATGCAGCCCGCAGATGATTTCGACGGTCTTCTGCTTCCGGGTGGAACCGACATTGACCCCATGCTTTATGGTCAGTATAACACGGACAGCATTGCGTTGAACCGTGACATGGATGCTCTCCAAATGCGGATGCTTGACTTTTTTGTGCAGGAGCAGAAACCAGTATTGGGGGTGTGCAGGGGGTTGCAGTTGGTCAATATATATTTTGGAGGAAATTTGCTCCAAAATATTGCAACAGCAAGGGATCACTGGAGCCTGACTGAAACGGAGGATCAGGTGCATTCATCCCATGCAGTAAAGGACTCCTGGCTGGGAAAAATATACGGGGAGAATTTTTCTGTAAACAGTCATCATCATCAAGCCATAGATCTCGTTGGAGATGGTCTGGAAGTCATACAATTTGCTGAGGACGGCGTTATAGAAGGAATATGCCACACTGCACTGCCGATCTATGCCGTGCAATGGCATCCGGAACGGATCAGCTCGGAAATGAAAAAGGCAGGTGTAGCAGATGGTACACCTATTTTCAGGTTTTTCCTGAATAAAATAATTGAGCGTAACAGCAGGAGCGGACAGAAAAAATGTATCGGAATGTTGTGAACAATATACTCGTTTATGGCGACTCTAACACATGGGGGCTGATACCCGGAAGTTCTGAGCGCTATCCGCAGGAAATACGTTGGACGGGTGTTCTACAGGGAAAAGAACGATGTAATAACATTCGTATTCTTGAAGAGGGCTTATGTGGAAGGACAACTGTATTTGAGGACAGGCTCCGTCCCGGAAGAAAGGGAACGGATGCGCTTCCTCCTCTTTTGGAGAAGTATGCTCCGGTGGATACAGCCATTATTATGCTTGGAACAAACGATTGTAAGTCTGAATTTAAGGCATCTGTTTCAATGATAGGCAATGGGATATGCCAGTGTCTAAATATACTGATAGCCCAAATTCCGCCGGATAGAATTTTACTGGTTTCTCCGATCTTTCTTGGGAAGGATGTCTGGATGCCGGAAAAAGATCCTGAATTCGATAAAGATTCCGTGCTGACTTGCAGGCAACTAAAATCAGAATATAAACACATCGCAGGAAAATATGGAACAGCATTCCTTGCTGCTTCCGATTTTGCCGTGGCAAGTGATATAGACGATGAGCATCTGTCACCACTCGGTCATATGTCGCTTGCAAATAGCATTTACGAAAAACTAATTGAGATGAAAGTAATATAGAAAGGCTGCAAAAACGTAAAGAAGAGAATAAATGATGACGTTATCAAAAGAGAGGGAGGTTGAAACAGATGAATTTTGTGTTTATTTCGCCGCAGTTTCCACGAACCTATTGGAATTTCTGTGATCGTCTGAAGCGAAATGGAGTGAACGTGCTTGGAATCGGAGATACGCCTTACGATGAGTTGCCGGTCGAGCTGAAAAGCTCACTTACAGAATATTATCGTCTGGACACGTTGGAGGATTACGATCAGATGCTTCGGGCGATCGGCTTTTTTACCTTCAAATATGGAAAGATCGATTGGATCGAATCCAACAATGAATACTGGCTTGAACAGGACGCAAGGCTTGAGTCGATGACCGTATGGCCGCCGTCGATCATGGACATCGTGTTGGAGCAGCGTGATCTCTCCTATTATGTGGCAGCACAGATGCCGGAGCCTTTGCTCAGGCTGGGGAGAGCCACGGTAAAGGCTTTCGGCGCAAAGAGCCGCTTTGTACATATGGAATTCTTTCGGCTGACAAAAGCGCGTAAGGGTTTGGGAGAGGTCGGCGATTTCGTCGGGCTTGAGGTGAATATGCGTCCGGCTGGCGGTTACACGCCTGATATGATGAACTACGCACACAGCACGGATGTATACCAGATATGGGCGGACATGGTGTCCGCAAATCGGCGGTTGCTGCCGGAGCGCGGCGAGGATCATTATTGTGTTTATGCAAGCCAGAGGGACTGCTTTACCTATCGGCATAGCCACCAGGAGATTTTGGACAGGTACGGCGAACGGATCGTGATGTGCGAGCGGATGCCAGAAATAAATGTTGCTCAGATGGGCAATCAGATGTACACGGCTCATGCGGCTACGCAGGAGGAGACGGAAGAATTCATCCGTTTCGTGACGGATAGAGTATGACATTATATTTTCAAATCAGGAGGCTTCCAAAGTGTCAAAGAAAGAGAACAAATTTAGAGAGTACGACATTTCCACACAGGCCGTGCATACCGGAACCGATTACGACGAAGGGACAGGCGCTGTCCGCAGACCGTTGCACATGGCAAACAGCTATAAACTGCCAGATGACCTCTCAAATGTCAATTACTCGTCAACGGATCTTTTGATGTATTCCAGAAACGGAAATGCTAACCAGCACTGGCTGGAAGAAAAAATTGCAGCGTTATATCACGCAGATGATGCGATTGTCCTCGCCAGCGGCGTCGGTGCGCTTCACGCACTGTTCTGGACGCTTTTGAAATCCGGAGACAGAGTGGTGTACCCGAATGTTAGCTATATGGCTGTTTACAGGATGTTCCACGAGCTGTTCAACAGGAAATTTGGTGTGGAGACAGTTATGGTAGATATGACTGACCTTGAAGCGGTAAAGAAAGCGATCACACCTGGCACAAGGCTTGTCCATATCGAAACACCAGGCAATCCGACAGTAGGGGTAACAGATATAGCGGCGATCGCAAAGCTCGCGCATGAAAATGGCGCTGTCCTGTCGGTAGATAACACATTTGCCTCTCCCCTGAACCAACGACCGTTGGAATTGGGGGCTGACTTTGTAGTAGATGCGCTTACAAAGTTTATCAACGGTCACGGTGACGCCCAAGGGGGCGCAATCATATCCAATGATTTAGAAACGATGGATCACATTCGTTACGAAGCACAGGTCAACGTTGGTGCAGTCATCAGTCCGTTTAATGCCTGGCAAATCTTTCGCGGGTCCGTCACATTCCCCTTGCGCATGGAACATATCAACCAATCTGCGCAAAGAATTGCTGAGTGGTTGGAACAGCGGGAAAATGTTACGTTTGTGTCCTACCCGGGTTTGCCGAGCAATCCAGGATACGAACTGGCAAAACGGCAGATGGAAAACGGATTCGGTGGTGTTATTTCTTTTGGCGTAAATACGGACGACAAAACAGTGGAACGGTTTTGTGCAAAGCTGAAAGTAGTCACCTTTGCTGTATCCCTTGGACATGATGAAAGCCTGATCTTCCCACAGCCGAGTTATGACGAACGGATCAACCTGTATCCGGAAAAATTCAGAAAAGGCTTTATTCGATTCAGCGTCGGGCTTGAGGCACCGAAGGACATCATTCAGGATTTAGATCAGGCATTTAAGGCTGTTGGGCTATAGAGATTCGGACGTAACAACATTTCAAAGTCAAGAAAATACCCACTGTCAACTCCGCAAGTGATGACAGTGGGTACTGTTAATTAAAAATCTTTATTCGTTATTTAATAGCTGCTCGACCTGATCTTTTCGCTCAAACAGGACACAACCGCCGGCGTGATCCTCCATCAATACGTCCCCGTCTTGCAGTGCTGTAAACAGCTTGGAGTTGCAGTGCTTCTCTAACAGACGTATCTCGAACATTGATGTCGGAATAAGGAGAGAATGGACATGGTTCCGCGCCGCCGTGAGAATTGATATGGAAGAACCCTCTTCCTGCGGCAAGACATCCGCCGGAGTTTTTCTCATCGCCTGGGAAAGAGATGAACAGCATCTCAGGATACTGCTCCCGTAACTCCATGAGCTTGCCATGAGCTTGCTTTTCAGGAATTCTCTTTCCGCATCTTGTGGCGCCAATTCAGCGCTGTCATCGGTGATGGGCACAAACTCAACATAAATCACAACCTTGCAGCCCCGCTCCTGGAGAACGGAAATAAAGCTGTCAGAAACGACTTCATTCAGATTAGAAGTCGTAACTGTAACCGATGCTCCAAAAATCAGATGATTATCCTTTATCTTGTCCATTGCACGAATCAGGCTCTTATAGATTCCTGCTCCCCGGCGCTCATCCGTTTTCTTTTCATCACCCTCAATGCTGAAAACAGGAACCAGATTCCGAGATTTATCAAAAAGTTGTATGTAACTGTCATTCAGCAAGGTTCCGTTTGTGAAAACAGGAAATAGGATTTCTGGAATTTGCGCCGCCTTCTCCAGAATATCACGCCGCATCATAGGCTCTCCGCCTGCAAGGAGAATAAAACCAATTCCTAAGTCCCTTGCCTCTCTGAAAATAGCATCCCATTCGTCTGCGGAAAGCTGGGCATACGCTTTTCCATCAGAGCAGATGTGGTTTTCCCATGCATAGCAACCCGCGCAGTGCAGATTGCAGCTGCTTGTAATGCTGGCAATCAGAAATGGAGGGATGTGTTCCCCCTGTTCTTCCAGCT
>JAJQBI010000077.1 GCA_021203365.1 Clostridiales bacterium | reverse complement strand
TTTCATGTGCCTGCGTTTATTAAATATTTGTATAATTTTCATAAATGTCTTTAATTTTATTGACATTTTGCACAAAGTCAGCTATACTTGTAGAAGTTGTTTCTCCAAGATTATCTCAGATCGGAGCGGAACCTGTCATGCAGGATAAAATCTGAGTATGCAAAGAGAAACCTGTGCAGCGGCCGGATCACATTGTGAATGCAGCCGCGCATAAGAAAAAGAAAAGGCAGGTGCTTCACAGTGAAAGAAAAGAGCAAAAAAAGCTGGTTTAGCTACGTGGAACCGTATCTGTACCTGGTTCCGGCGCTGGTACTCTTCATCCTGTTCGTGTTCTGGCCCTTCATCAAGACCATACAGCTGAGTTTCGCCAGAACCACAACCCTTGGACAGGTGTCTTCGTACATCGGTATCCAGAACTATGTAAACATTTTCACCGACAGCGGATTCTGGAACAGTTTGCTTGTTACCCTGAAATTCGCAGTGGTTCGTGTGGTTTTCTCCATCGGTCTGGGCTTCGTTCTCGCGATCATCAGTACCGAGAAAATCAAAGGAAAGAACTTCTTCAGAACCATTTACGCGCTGCCCATGGCGATTTCCGCTGCCGCCGCCTCGGTTGTATTTATGTTTATCTTCCACAGTTCCCTTGGTATTCTGAACCGTTTTCTGGGGACAAATATCGGATGGCTGACCGACAAGAACTGGGCATGGATCGCAGTTTCCATCGTAAGTGTCTGGATGGCAATCGGCATGAACTTCATTTATCTGACTGCCGCAATCCAGAGTGTATCCGCAGACCTTTATGAGAGTGCCGCACTGGACGGAGCCAATTTCTTCCAGAAGCATCTCCACGTAACCATTCCCGGCATTTCCCCCACTCTGTTTTTCCTCCTGATCATCAATGTGATCAACGCCGTACAGGCCTACGCGGAGGTGAAGATGATGACCCAGGGCGGACCCGCCGAGAGCACCAATAACATCGTATATGAGATTTATTCAGAAGCATTTATTAACAGCCGTTTCGGCGTAGCCTGTGCGGAATCCGTAATTCTCTTCATTATTCTGATGATTCTTACGGCACTGCAGTTCCGTCTTGAAAAGGTGGTGACGTACTGATGAAAGATAAAAAATCCTTTACCATTACCATGTATGCCCTGAATATTATCTTCGCGATAATTATTATCATTCCGGTCATCTACTGCTTTAACGTAAGTATGATGGAGCTGAAGGAGGTTTACTCCGGTTCCTTCTTCCCGGCCCAGCTGATGATTGACAATTATACAAAAGCGCTGGATCTGGCTCCCATATTTACCTTTATCAAGAACTCTGTAATCACCTCACTGGCGATTACGGCAGCACAGGTTGTCACAGGCGCCCTCGCAGCATATGCCTTTGCAATGCTCAAGTTTAAGGGAAAAAACGCTCTGTTTTTACTTATGCTGGCTACCATGATGATTCCCAGCCAGGCAATTATCATCGCCAATTATCTGACCATCGCAGGCTGGGGACTGCGGGATACATACGCGGCGCTGATTCTTCCAAACGCTGCGGCTGCTTTCGCGGTATTCAACATGCGGCAGGCCTTCCTCTCTCTCCCCATGGAGCTGAAGGAAGCAGCGCAGATTGACGGCTGTACAAACTTTAAATTCCTTTACAAGGTGGGCATTCCTCTGATCAAGCCTTCACTGGGCGCACTGATCATTTACGTATTCCTGCAGAGCTGGAACTATTATCTGTGGCCTCTGCTGGTAACCGACAGTGTAAATATGCGGACTGTGCAGATTGGTCTTGGTATGCTTCAGGGCGCGGAGTCTACGGACTTCCGGCCGGTTATGGCGGCGGCCATGCTGATCCTGATTCCTTCAATTCTCGTCTTTATCATAGGACAGAAACAGATGATCAGCGGTCTGACCGCAGGTGCTGTAAAGGGCTGATGATTTTCATCAGCGTGAATCAATTTGAATGGCAATGCCCAAAGTTACGACATCTGCAGATGCGCATCCGGGATTGGCCTTCAGATACAAAATAATCCAAACAAAAGGAGGGTTTCCTAATGAAAAAACGTAAAATGATGGCATTATTACTGAGCAGCGTTATGGCTGTTTCCATGGTAGCTCCTGTAGCGGTTCAGGCTGAGAGCAGCGATCCGATTGAGATTACCTTCTGGCACGCCATGGGCGGAACCAACGGCGAGGTACTTCAGGAGATCGTAGACGATTTTAACGCCTCCCAGGATGAAGTTTATGTGACCACCGAGTATCAGGGCACCTACGACGATACCATCACCAAGCTGAAAGCCGCCATGCAGAGCAACGAAGGACTGCCGGATATCACCCAGATGTATGACGTGGGAACGCAGTTCATGTATGACAGCGGCTCTGTCATCGCAGTGGAAGACATGTTTGAGACCACAGGCTATGATTCCTCCACCGTTATGGAGCAGGTCACCAGCTATTACACCGTAGACGGAAAACAGTGGTCCATGCCTTTCAATGTATCCACACCTATGCTGTACTATAACAAAGATGTTTTTGAGGAAGCAGGGCTGGATCCGGATACGGCGCCTACCACCTATGAGGAAGTGCTTGAGTACGCTCAGACAATTGTAGACAGCGGCGCAGCCAACTATGGCTATGCACAGGCGATTTACGGCTGGTTCTTTGAGCAGCAGCTGGCCGGCCTTGGTCTTACCTATGGCGACAATGACAACGGACGCAGCTCAGCCATCACCTCTGTGGAGTTTGATTCCAACGGCGGCGGTCTTCAGATCCTTGAAACCTGGAAGACTCTGTATGATTCCGGTGTAGTTGGAAACTACGGCACCACCACTGCAGATACGCAGACGGCTTTCTTCTCCGGAGATACGGCTATGATCATCGAGTCCACCGCGATCCTGGCAAATGCTACAGAATCCTCTCCTTTTGAGATCGGAACCGCTTATCTGCCCAGAGTCAGCACTGAGAGCGAAGACGGCGGCGTAATCATCGGCGGCGGCTCCCTGTGGATGCTGGATACCGGCGATGACGAGAGAGAACAGGCAGCATGGAAGTTTATCGAGTACATCACCACTGCAGAAGTTCAGGCGAAGTGGTCCATGGGCACCGGATATTTCGCAATCAACGAAGCCGCTTATGAGACCGACGAAATGATTGCTTATCTGGAAGAGAACCCGAACTTTGAGACCGCTATTAACCAGCTGAAGGATTCTCCTGTAAACACCTATACATCCGGTGTTCTCTCCGGTGTACAGACCGAAGCCCGTCTGCTCTTCAACGAAGTAATCGAGCAGATCTATGACGGCTCCATGACACCCGAGGAAGGCGTGGAAAGTCTTGCAGCCGATGTGAATTCGGCCATCGAGAACTACAACGCATCTCTGGAATAAGAGATCCTGCACAGGTTCGAAAAAGGCAGCCTGACGGGAAACGTTGATTTGTAGATAATTTGCAACAAAGGGGGATGCTGTTCTGCAAAGGACAGCGTCCCCAATTTATTAAAAACCCGGTTCTCTCAGCCAGAACGCAGAGTATAACCGGAAACGAATATTTGCTTCATTTTAATAACAGGGAGGCTGACCATTGGGCGGTATTTTAGGAATATCGAATAAAATCTACACAACTCTTCACGAATTTAATATAATATCCATCTTTGTTCGTCTCCTGCTGGCTATGTTCCTCAGTGGCATGATCGGTGTTGACAGGGGAATGAGGAAAAAGGTCATAGGAGTAAAAACCTACATGGTGCTTTGCATTGGCGCCACTCTGGTGATGATGACAGGGGAATATATTCACCTCTATTCCAACGGGGCCGGAACAGGCGATACGGCCAGGCTGGGCGCACAGGTTGTCAGCGGCATCAGCTTTCTCGGCGCCGGGTCCATCATGGTTCAGGGACAGAGACATGTATCAGGACTCACCACAGCCGCCAGCCTGTGGTCAAGCGCCTGCATCGGGCTGGCCATCGGAATCGGTTTTTACAGTGGTGCAATTCTGGCCACCGTCGCGATTCTGGTGGTTCTGCGCTATTCTCACTTCCTTGACAATTATATTCAGCAGCATTCCAACACCTACGACGTATACATGGAATTTGAGAATGAAGATAAAATGGCAACCGCCATCAGGAAACTAAAAGAGATTGACATTAACGTGAGCAACGTAATTATTGTCAAAAAGAAAACCAAAACACCGACTGTGGTTGTCCAGGCCACGCTGGAAGGTGCACATTGGAAAGCAGAGCACACAGTCTTCCGCGAGGTCCGGCAAATGGAGGGAGTCATTTCCGTGGAGGAAATCTGACAGGACGGACGAGATTATCTGACAGAACATAAAAAGGAGGACATACTTATGAGCAGAACAGAAATCTTTGGACACAGGGGCGCCAGCGGCTACGCTCCGGAGAATACCCTGGAGGCTTTCGCCCTTGCGGTGGAACAGAAAGCAGACGGAGTTGAACTGGACGTTCAGCTTTCAAAGGACGGGGAACTCGTAGTCATACATGACGAGACTCTGGACCGCACCACCAACGGAACCGGCCTGGTAATGAACTATACTCTGGAAGAGCTGAAAACCTTCACCGTATCCGCGAACGGCCCGGAACGCTATCCAAATGCAAAGATCCCCACGCTCCGGGAAGTGCTGGAGCTGATGAAGCAGACCGGTACAAAGGTTAATATCGAGCTGAAAACCGGGGAAATCTGGTATCCGGACATCGAGAAAAAGACGGTAGCTCTGGTAAAGGAACTTGGGATGGAGGATAAAATCATCTATTCTTCCTTCAATCACTACAGTGTGATGGCTGTAAAAGAAATCGATCCGGAGGCGGAAACCGCCTTCCTGCTTGGCCATGTACCGCTGGATGTGGAAAAACAGGCCAGAGAGATGGATGTACAGGGACTTCACCCGGGTACCGTCCATATGCATATGCCTTCCGTACGAAAGGCTTACCTGGACAGCGGCCTGAACCTCCGCGTCTGGACAGTAAATGAGGAAGAAGACATGCGGGATCTGATCGGTGCGGGCATTAAAGCCGTAATCTCCAACTACCCGGATCGGGCTTTTAAAATCCGCGAGGAAACAGAAAGCAGATAACGGACAGACACCGTGAGATACCTCATTGTTTCAGGTGTGGACTCATATATCTCCCCAAAAAGGGGCAGCGAAGAAAATTCATTCTCCGCTGCCCCTTTTCTGTTTTGTAATCCGGCTTCCACAAAAGGGAGCCAACCTTTCCAGGCTTTCGAATCTTACAGTCCGGTTTTTTCCGCAATGTATTTCCGGGCCTTTATAGCATATTCCAGAGGATTGGCCTTTGCCGGATCCTGCTCCGCTTCCACCAGCATATAGCCCTCATAACCGGCTTCCTCCAGTACCTGGAAGATAGGCGCAAAGTCAATGCAGCCGTCTCCCGGAACGGTAAACGCACCCTGGCGAACCCCTTCCAGAAAGCTCAGGTTCTCATCTCTCACCTTCTGAACGACCTCCGGCCGGATATCCTTCAGATGTACATGCTTAATCCGGCTGACATATTTTTTCACCATCTCCAGAGGATCCGCCCCGCAGTACGCAAAATGCCCGGTGTCATAGAGAAGGCTTACATATTCCGGATCCGTGTTGGCCATCATGCGCTCCACCTCGTCCGGGTTCTGCACAACCGTCCCCATGTGATGGTGGAAGGTAAGGGAAATTCCGTATTCCTCCTTCGCGATTTTTCCCAGTCGGTTCATTCCGGAGCAGAAGGTATCCCACTCCTGATCATTCATCACATATTTGTGACCGAAAACAGGCGTATCCTGCTGTCCCTGCACGCTGTAACTCTGCTCTGAGGCGCCGATGATCCGGGATCCCATGGCCTTCAGGAAATCCAGCTGGGCACGGAATTCCTTTTCCACCTCCTCAAAGGGCTTTGTAATCAGGAAACAGGAAAACCACTGGTTGCAGATCTCAAGGCCCCGAAGTTCCAGAGCCTTTTTCAGGACTGCGGGGTCCTTTGGATATTTATTTCCCACCTCAGACCCGGTGTAACCGGCCAGTGCCATTTCGCTGACACACTGCTCAAAGGTATTTTCCTTTCCAAGATCGGGAAGATCATCGTTGGTCCACGCAATGGGGGCAATTCCTAACTTTACTTTCTTTTTATCTAACATTTTTTCCTCCCAAAATCCCCGGCACAGGAACATTTCAATCCCGGCCGGGGTTTTTTCTAATTATCGTTTCCGTCAATCAGAGAATCTCTGAAATCTTCACCGGTCTGTGCTCCTCGCTGGATTTCTTCGCGGCCAGACCCATAAGAACCGGCTTCAGTCCGTCATAAACGTTCAGAGGCGTGTCCTTATCATTGACAATGGCGTCCACAAAGGCGGCAACCTCTTTTCCATAGGCGTCCATGTAACGCTCCAGGAAAAAGAACATGGGTTTCTCTCCGGTGACGCCCTGGGAATTGCTGATCACTGTGGAAGACGCACTGTCATTGGAGATGGCGGCCATACCTTCGGAGCCGAAAACCTCCGCTCTCTGGTCATAACCGTAGGAGGCTCTTCTGCAGTTGTCAATAACGGCAATGGCTCCGTTTTCCATCTGCAGAGTAATCACAGCGGTGTCCACATCCCCTGCCTCTCCGATGGCCGGATCTACAAGACAGGCACTCTGCACATAAACCTCTGTGGCGTCACAGCCGGCCAGGAAACGCACCATGTCAAAATCGTGAATAGTCATATCCAGGAACATGCCCCCGGAAACCTTCACATAATCCAGACCCGGCGGTTCCGGATCCCTGGAGGTAATTTTAATGATCTCCGGTTTTCCCACCTTTCCGGCGGCCACCGCCTTCTGAAGGGACTCAAAGTTATGGTCAAATCTGCGGTTAAACCCGACCTGATATTTCAGATTCGTGCCTTCCAGGGCCTCAATCACCTCCTGGATTTTCGCCACATCATGATCGATCGGCTTTTCACAGAAAACATGCTTTCCGGCCTTAATGGCTTCCACAGAGATGGGGGAATGGGTGTCTGTGGAGGAACAGATCAATACTGCGTCAATCTCCGGATCCGCAAGGATCTCCCGGTAGTCCCGGGTGGTATGCTCCACGCCCAGGCTTCTGGCCCAGGCCGCCGTCTCCTCATTTAAGAAAGGATCCGCGACGGTTTTGATGGAAGCATCCGGAACTCTTGTGGTAATACTGGTGATATGTACTCTGCCGATTCTTCCGGCTCCGATAATACCAACTTTAATCATAATCCCTCTCCTTTACTTGGCGTCGTGAAGCCACAGATATCTTTCGTCCTCATTGCGGTCCGTCTGCAGCCACGGATTCCCGTCAATATGGCGGATCATCCAGCAGGTATACATCTGATACCCCGGAGCTACTGCCTGGGGATGAAGCTCCCCGCCCGGTATCGCGGAAAAACTGCCGTCTGTGCTTTTAAATACACGGTCTCCCACAAAACTTGCGCCAAACCCTTCCGGATGGTCAAATTTGAAATAATAGGTTTCCGGCTGCGGATGTCTGTGAGGCAGATAACCGGACCAGTTGCCCGGGTCATTTAATACCTCTCCCAGCACCATGTTGGACCAGGGGGCAATGTCATGGTCAAAAATAGTGTTCACACGCCTTTTTGCCACATTTCCGAATTTCCCCACACAGGAATATCCCCAGGGAGCGTCCTCCGGGCAATAAAGTCTGGGGGCGAATTCTTTTTCATTTTTTGTGCACTGAACCAGGATTTCAGAATCCGTCTGCGCGGTAACACAAATCTCCGTTCCCGTGCATCCGTGTAAACACCAGGGGCCTTCTGTAAAGACGCTTTCCCGGCTCACGGTTTCCTTCTGATCCTGCCACTGATAGGTAATCTCCCCTGAGAGAAGAAGAACCGCAGTCTCCTCCCCTGTGCGGAGAAAGGTTCGCGTACTGCCTGCGGCCATGCGGTACACGCGAATGTCCATATTCATGGCACTGTACGCATTCTCATAGGTTGTGAGAATCTGTTCCCCGGACTCGTCAAACTCCGGGTAGCCAAAAACTTCTCTCATTTCTGTCATCCTCCTTGCATTCATAGGATTGAATCACACATTTCCAGAGCGGAGGCAATCACAGCGTCCATATCGTAATATTTATATTCACCCAGCCGTCCGCCGAAGATCACCTTCTCTTCCGCGTCTGCTTTCTTTTTGTATTCACTGTAAAGCTTCCCGTTCTTCTCATCATTTACCGGATAATAGGGCTCATCCCCCGGTTTCCATTCAGAGCTGTACTCCCGGGAAATCACGGTTTTTTCCAGGTCTCTTCCTTCCCCGTCTTTGCCGAACTCGAACCATTTGTGCTCGATAATGCGGGTCCAGGGCGTCTCACGGTCAGTATAGTTTACAGCCGCATTTCCCTGGAAATTGGGAATATCCAGGAGTTCGTTCTCAAAGCGCACCGACCGGTATTCCAGAGCGCCCAGGCAATAGCCGAAATATTCGTCCACAGGTCCTGTATAGATTACCTTCCCGGCCAGAGCGTCCAGCGCCTCCTTCTCCTTCAGATAATCCACCTGCAGGCGAACCTCAATGCCTTCCAGGAGTCTGGCCACCAGCTTCGTATAGCCGCCCACCGGAATTCCCTGATAGAGCGCGTTAAAATAATTGTTGTCAAAGGTCAGACGCACCGGAAGCCGGCGGATAATAAACGCCGGCAGTTCTCTGCAGGGGCGGCCCCACTGCTTCTCTGTATAGCCTTTCACAAGCTTTTCATAAATATCTGTTCCCACAAGGGAGATGGCCTGTTCCTCCAGGTTTTTCGGTTCCGTGATCCCTGCGGCTTTTTTCTGTTCCTCAATTTTTTCCCTGGCCTGTTCCGGAGTCACCACGCCCCACATTTTGTTAAAGGTGTACATATTAAAAGGCAGGGAATACAGCTCCCCGTGATAATTGGCTACCGGAGAATTTGTAAACCGGTTAAACTCCGCAAACTTTGTAATATATTCCCACACTTTTTTATTATTCGTGTGAAAAATATGAGCGCCATACTTATGTACATGGATGCCTTCCACATCCTCGGTATAGACATTCCCGCCGATGTTGGGTCTGCGGTCAACTACCAGAACCGATTTCCCCGCGGCCTTTGCCTCGTGGGCAAAGACCGCGCCGTACAGGCCGCTTCCAACTACCAGATAATCATACATATCCATTTTTCCTCCGATATGCTGTGAAATAACTGAAGCGGCAGATTTTTAAATTCTTGCTACGCCACTTTCCCTGGCCGCCTTGGCAACCGCCGCCGCAACCGCCTTGCCCACTCTGGGATCAAAGGCCTTGGGAATAATATAGTCCTCGTTCAGTTCCTCGTCGGAGATCAGATCCGCCAGCGCATGGGCCGCCGCAACCTTCATCTCCTCATTGATGTCCTTCGCGCGTACATCAAAAGCACCGCGGAACACGCCGGGGAAGGCCAGAACGTTGTTGATCTGGTTGGGATAATCGCTTCTTCCTGTGGATACAACCCTGGCTCCGCCCGCCTTGGCGTCCTCCGGGAAAATTTCCGGAGTGGGATTGGCGCAGGCAAAGATAATGGCATCCTTATTCATGGTTTTCACCATCTCCGTGGTAACCTGTCCGGGAGCGGAAACACCGATAAAGATATCCGCGCCTACCAGCATATCCGCCAGAGTACCGGATTTCTTCTCCAGATTGGTCACCTGAGCCATTTCCTCCTTGATCCAGTTCATGCCCTTCTCACGGCCCTCATAGATGGCGCCGGTGCGGTCACACATGGTCACATTCTTAAATCCTGCGGAAAGAAGCAGCTTAACGATGGAAACCGCCGCAGCGCCGGCGCCGGAGGTAACCACCTTCACATCCTCCTTCTTCTTTCCAACCACCTTCAGGGCATTGGTAAGTCCGGCCAGGGTAATGATGGCGGTTCCGTGCTGGTCGTCGTGGAAAATGGGAATATCACATTTTTCCTTCAGCTTGCGCTCGATTTCAAAGCAGCGGGGCGCGGAGATATCCTCCAGGTTAATTCCACCGAAGGAACCGGAGAGAAGATAAACCGCATTTACAAACTCATCCACGTCCTTTGTCTTGATGCAGAGCGGGAAGGCGTCCACATCTCCGAAGGCCTTGAAAAGCACACATTTGCCCTCCATAACCGGCATTCCCGCTTCCGGTCCGATGTCTCCCAGTCCAAGAACAGCGCTTCCGTCGGTGATTACCGCACAGAGGTTGTGTCTTCTGGTCAGCTCGTAGCTTTTCTCAATATCCTTCTGGATCTCCAGGCAGGGCTGGGCAACCCCGGGAGTATAAGCCAGGGAAAGGTCATCCTTAGACGCTACCGGAACACGGTTTTTGATCTCAATCTTCCCCGCCCATTCTTCATGAAGTCTCAAAGACTCTTTCGCATAATCCATAATTTCCTCCTTATTGGCCGAATGGCCATCATGGTATCCCCTTGTGGGATTTCCTCCTTAACAGGCCGAATGGCCATTATGGTATCCCTTTATGGGATTTCCTCCTTATTGGCCGAATGGCCATTATGATGTCAGTCAATCCTCAAATGAGAAGTGGAACTGGGTCAGTCCGTACTGGTCGCGCATCTGGATGAACTCCTTCTGAACCGCTTCCGTGATGGGCACACCCCTGTCTTTACGATACTGCCATACATCATACTCTTTCTCTCCGGCGGTATAGATACGCTCCGCGCCAGGTGCCTTCTGAGATCCGCGGAGATCACGCAGGATATCTCCCGTGGTCTTCTTGAAAGCTTCCGCTCCCATAAAGGCCTCCGTGTCAATAGCCATGAAGAAATGTCCAAGATGATAGGGACGAATCTTTCCATCCTCATCCTTGCCGTCCAGAGCACGAAGGAAAATTCCGGACTGCAGTGCCGCGGAAAGAATCTCTACCACAACCGCATATCCATAGCCCTTGTATCCCGCAAGGGTTTCCCCGAATCCGCCCAGAGGAGCAAGGGCTGCCTTCTGGCTGCGGATGTCCTTCAGAATCTGCGGGCTGTCTGTAAGCATTTCACCGTCTCTGCTGGTCACCGTGCCGGCCGGGGTATCATGACCGATTCTCGCATAGTACTCGATCTTTCCATTCTGAATAATGGAGGTAGCGCAGTCAAGCATAAAGGGGAATGGCTCATCCGTAGGCATTCCGAAGGTCAGAGGATTGGTTCCCAGCATATTCTCCACGCCAAAAGTGGGGGCAATAGAGGGTCTTGCGTTGGTTCCGGTGATACCGATCATATTTTCCTTTACAGCCATGCTTGCCCAGTATCCGGCGATTCCGTAATGAGAGGAATTCCGGACAGCGGCCATACCCATACCATATTTGTGCGCCTTTTCAATACACATATCCATGGCCTTCTTGCTGGCCACCATTCCCATGCCGTCGTTGGCGTCCAGAACCACTGTGGTAGGCGTTTCCTTCAGAATGTCGATCTTTGTGGTGGGTTTCAGAATACCCGCATTGATCCGGTCAATGTAAATCGGTTTAAAACGATTGCATCCATGGCTCTCGATTCCGCGTCTGTCACTCTCAAGAAGAACGTCTGAGCAAAGGCGCGCATCCTCTTCCGGTACACCGACTTTCATAAATACTGCGGTCATAAAATCATCAATCTGCTGCCAGGGTAAATACGGTCTTGTGTCTTTTTCCATTTTTAATACCTCCTGTTTTTGAGTGGCGGCGATGTGAGTGACAGCATAAGCTGTCAGCGTCTGAAAAAAAAAAGCGATGTAAAACAACACCCCCGTGTTATTACATCGCGTCTCAATCGCTCACACACATTTCTTAAGATGTCTAAATTATACCATGGACCGGGGTGACTGTCAAGAACTATGTTATAACCGGCACAAAATTTCATAATTTCATAATTGTTCAAAACCGCTTCTCCTCAAAGGCGCAATCACCTGTTCAGGTTTTATTGCCTGATGAATTTTTCCGGATCCGGTTACTGATTGCCGGCATACACATTAAAAAAACAGCGTGGAACCCTAATAGAATATGTGGTACTTTCTCATATTTTATGGTATGCTGTCTCCCAGACAGGCATTTTTCTTTTTCAATTATACGTAATAGAGAAATCGCCACATTGCCGGTTTTTTCCATGGAAGAGACAGCTGTCGTTTACCCGAAAAAATCAGACGGAAGGAGAAGTTATGCCAAAGGAATATCGTAAAGAAAAGTTAAAAACCGATCCACTGCTGAAAAAAATGCAGGCCGCCGAGGAAGTAATCTGGATCAACCCGGACCGAATACCCTTTGCAGGCGCAAAAGATTCCCTGGAGCTGTCCATGAAGGATATTGAGGACGCGGAAGCACGCCTTTTGCGGTTCGCCCCGTTTATCATGAAATGTTTCCCGGAGACAGAGGCGCAGGGCGGAATCATCGAGTCTGCCCTGACAGAAATTCCAGATATGCGTGCCCGCCTGAATGAAAAATACGGTAGCCACTTACAGGGGCGGCTTTTTCTGAAACAGGACAGTCACCTGGCGATTGCCGGCTCCGTAAAGGCCAGAGGAGGCATCTATGAAGTGTTAAAACACACCGAAGAGCTGGCCCTTTCCGCCGGAATCCTGAAAGAGAATGACGACTACGCAAAGCTTGCGTAGCCCCAGTATCGGGATTTTTTTGCCCGATACACCATACAGGCGGGCTCCACCGGAAATCTGGGCATGAGCATTGGCATTATGGGCGCGGCGATCGGATACCATGTGATCATACATATGTCTGCGGAGGCAAGATCATGGAAAAAGGAACTGCTCAGGAACCATGGCGTGACGGTAATTGAATACCGGGAGGACTATGGCGAAGCCGTAAAAAACGGCCGAAAGCAGTCCGACAGGGACCCCTTGAGCTATTTTGTGGATGATGAGAATTCCAGAGATCTGTTCCTGGGCTATGCAACAGCAGCCAAACGTCTGACAGGACAGCTGAGGGAAAAGCAGATTCCGGTGGATATGGAGCATCCGCTGTTTGTCTATATCCCCTGCGGGGTCGGCGGCGCACCGGGCGGCATTACCTTTGGATTAAAGCAGGTATTCGGAGACGCAGTCCACTGCTTCTTCGCAGAACCGGTACAGGCTCCCTGTATGCTGGCCGGAATGAGTACCGGACTCAACAATGCCTTCTCCGTGCAGGATCTGGGGCTGACCGGTCTGACCCATGCGGACGGTCTCGCTGTCGGACGCCCCTCCGGATTTGTGGGAAGTGTAATGAAACCGATCCTTGACGGCGAATTTACCATTGATGACGGAAAGCTTTATGATTATATGCGCAACATGCTGGAGACTGAAAATATTTTTCTGGAGCCCAGCGCCTGCGCAGCCTTTCAGGGACCGGCCCGGCTGGAAGTCCGTCCGGAAACACGCAGATACCTGGAGAAAAATGACCTTATGGAAAAAATGAAAAATGTATCCCACATCGTATGGGCCACAGGCGGGAGTCTCGTGCCGGAGGAAATTCGGGAAGAGTATAAAAAAACGGTTATACGTAAGTAGTATTTTCCCTTATAAATCAAGGCGAAGCGAAAAAGCAGAAAATCTGTTGAGACCAGTAAATTATTGTGATATAATTTCAACTCCGTATCCCGTAGCAGGAATTGTCTTTAAACAACAAAAGGCCAGGAAACCCGGCCTTTTGTTATCGTAAAAATTTTCTATTCTCCAGATGTGTTTTAGACGTCAATCGTGCTTGTCCAGCAAGAACCGGGCAGAACGCATGGACAGGCATCGTTGGCTGAATATAACGCAGTCATCAGGGATTCTGTCAAGTAAAAAGTGTATACTTCACCAGGAATCGCTACACTAACCGATAACATTCATGATGAATGCATCTACATTATTCCATATTGCATAATAATTATGTTGCTTATTCAGTAATACTTATGCTGCCATCTTCGTTCCGGCTGAATTTGCTGACAAAACTCCATGCATCCGCAGTGGCTGATCTTAACGGTTCGTGTCCTGCGGAAGAAGCGGAAGCAAATGCTGTAAGAATATTGCCATCTTCACTTGAAAACTCGCTCACTTCAATGTTCAGATCCGGAAGATCCTCAGCTGTTACCGTATAAGTATTGTCAGGGGCAATTCCCCATGTCCCGGCTGTTTCGTCGAATGCGAAGTCTTCTGATACTCCATTTGCGAGAAGTAAGGCAGCTTCCTGCGCATAATTTTCAGCACTCGGGAACTCGAATCCAGAAGCAAGGTAGGATTCAGCACCGCCAATTGCATAGAACGGCATTTCTGCACTGAATGCAGCCCCTTCATCCATTCCAGAATTAAACCCATTCATGGCAATCGCTCCGGCGAATTTCTCGGTATAAGTTGAAGTAAGGGCCCATGTTCTTATGCTTCCCATGGAAAAACCGGATACATACACTCTTGTACTGTCACAGCCAGATTCTTCAATGATGCTGTCTATCACTTCCATGATCATGTCGTTGTCAATATTTTCATTAGAGTGACTTACATAAAGAACGATAAAAACAAGCAGCAAATGGAAGCAGATTTACCTCCGACAAAGTCCCGACAACACAGGAGGTCATTATGAAATTGATACATTGTGAATTTAACGTCAATACCGCCAGCGTGGAGCTGCGGTTCAATGACGGAACAGAAATCAGCATCTATACCCCAGGGGTGGACGATGAGATTTGCCCGACTATCCCCATGCAGACAGAGATCGACTGGCTGATCTACAACGAACCGTTGACCTATGCCAGGCTCGTGTTCTCCGGCGAACTGGAGCAGTATGCCAGGGTTATGGCAGGGACACATGAATTGCCAGATTGATTGTTCCCATTTGATTGACAAACGACCCAAAATGCTATATCATGTACGCATACACCCTTATGTATAAGGAGGAAACGATATGAGGCAATGTATGGATGCAGAGAACCTGCATCGCAGATTAAAGAAAATAATCGGGCAGGTGCAGGCCATTGA
>JAJQBI010000010.1 GCA_021203365.1 Clostridiales bacterium | reverse complement strand
TCACTTCCCCCACATAAGCAATCTTAGCTGCGTAAGCAGCGAGAAAGCACGCGTAGCGGGCGGGATTGCGCATGTGAGGGGAAGCGGCTGTGAATAGTAACTCTGGAAATGTATTAAAACCGCGCAGATCGCGGGCGTACATACGTGTGAGGATGGATATTTTTTATGACAAAGGTGTCAGAGACAGGATGGGGCAAGTGCCCCCGGAATCTGTTTTTGGCATTTTTTCATTTATTTTGAGGAGGAGGAAATCAGACAATGGCGGTAAAGTATGTGTTTGTGACAGGAGGTGTTGTGTCCGGTCTGGGCAAGGGGATCACAGCGGCGTCCCTGGGGCGTCTTCTGAAGGCGAGAGGCTATCAGGTGACCATGCAGAAGCTGGACCCCTACATCAACATTGATCCCGGAACGATGAACCCGATTCAGCACGGGGAGGTTTTTGTGACGGACGACGGCACGGAGACGGACCTGGATCTGGGACATTATGAGCGTTTTATAGATGAGAGTCTTGACAAAAATTCCAATGTGACATCCGGAAAAATCTACTGGTCGGTTCTTCAGAAGGAGAGGCACGGGGATTTCGGCGGAGGGACCGTACAGGTCATCCCCCATATTACCAATGAGATTAAAAGCCGTTTTTACCAGCCCAAAAATGCGGAGGACAACAGCATTGCCATCATCGAGGTGGGCGGTACGGTGGGAGATATAGAGAGTCAGCCCTTCCTGGAATCCATTCGTCAGTTTCAGCATAATGTGGGCCACGACAACTGCATTCTGATCCATGTGACGCTGATCCCTTATCTCCGGGCCTCCGGGGAGCTGAAGACCAAGCCCACCCAGGCCAGTGTGAAGGAGCTGCAGGGAATGGGAATTCAGCCGGACCTGCTGGTGTGCCGAAGTGAGTATCCCTTAAGCGACGAGCTGCGGGAGAAGATCGCACTGTTCTGTAATGTGCCGGTCAGCCACGTCCTTCAGAATCTGGATGTGGAATATTTATATGAGGCGCCCCTGGCCATGGAAAGAGAGAAACTGGCGGACGTGGTTCTCCAGACCCTTCGCCTGGAAAACCGAAAGCCGGATCTCACGGACTGGGAATCCATGGTGGAAAACCTTCGGAATCCGGACAAAAATGTGAGAATTGCCATGGTAGGCAAGTATACTCAGCTTCACGACGCCTATCTCAGTGTGGTGGAGGCTCTGAAGCACGGAGGGATTTCCTGCCGGGCCAAGGTGGACATTGTGTGGATCGATTCCGAGGAGGTCAATGAAAAGACCCTGGACCAGTTCCTTTACTCCGTGGACGGCATTCTGGTGCCCGGAGGCTTTGGAAACCGGGGAACCGAAGGGATGATTCTGGCCGCCCGGTATGCACGGGTTCATAAGATCCCCTACCTGGGAATCTGTCTGGGGATGCAGATGGCCATTGTGGAATTCGCCCGCCATGTGCTGGGCTATGAGGATGCAAACAGCGTTGAGCTTTCTCCGGAGACCACCCACCCGGTGATCGCCCTGATGCCGGATCAGGAGGACGTGGAGGACCTGGGAGGGACGCTGCGGCTGGGAAGCTATCCCTGTGTGCTTGCGGAGAATTCCAGATCTTACGCTCTTTTTGGAACCCGGGAGATTGAGGAACGCCACAGACACCGCTATGAGGTGAACAACGCGTTCCGTCAGGAACTTGGCGAAAAGGGAATGCTGATTGCGGGAACTTCACCGGACGGCCGCATTGTAGAGATGATCGAGCTTCGGGATCATCCGTTTTTTGTGGGAACCCAGGGCCATCCGGAGTTTAAATCCAGACCCAACCGGGCCCATCCCCTTTTCCGGGGATTTATTCAGGCAGCGGTGGATCGGAAAACAGCGGAGGAGGCCGCGCGGATAAAGTGATGGATGACAGGGCTTCGGAGAGCAGATAAACCGGGTTACGCGGGGAGGGCTCTTTTTCGAAAAACTGTGTATCATGGTGAGTATGACAATGAAAGGACGAGGATTATGAAAGAAGTGAGGAACGCGCAGCAGGGTCTTTACGATCCGCGGTTTGAACATGACAACTGCGGAATCGGAGCGGTGGTGAATATTAAAGGAAAGAAGACCCACGATACCGTCGCCAACGCGCTGCACATCGTGGAGAATCTGGAGCACCGCGCCGGAAAGGATGCGGAGGGAAAAACCGGAGACGGTGTAGGAATCCTTCTCCAGATTTCTCATAAGTTTTTCAAAAAAGCATGTAAAAAAGAAGGAATTCTTCTCGGGGAGGAGAGAGAATACGGAATTGCCCAGTTCTTCTTCCCCCAGCATGAGATCAAGCGCGCCCAGGCGAAAAAAATGTTTGAGATCATTGTGAAAAAGGAGGGCCTGGAGCTTCTTGGATGGAGGAAGGTGCCCACCTTTCCGGAGGTTCTGGGACACAAGGCAAGAGAATGTATGCCCTGCATCATGCAGGCTTTTATCCAAAAGCCCGCGGATGTGGAGAAAGGACTTGCCTTTGACCGCATGCTTTATATAGCCCGCAGAGAATTTGAGCAGAGCAATGACAATACCTATGTGGTTTCCATGAGCAGCCGTACCATCGTGTATAAGGGCATGTTCCTGGTAGGTCAGCTGCGCACCTTTTTTGAGGATCTGCAGAGCACGGACTATGAGTCTGCCATCGCCCTGATTCATTCCCGCTTTTCCACCAACACCAACCCCAGCTGGGAGCGCGCCCATCCCAACCGTTTTATCGTACATAACGGGGAAATCAACACCATCCGGGGGAACGCGGACAAGATGCTCGCCCGGGAGGAAAATATGGAATCCGACGCCCTGAAGGAGGAGCTTCACAAAATTCTTCCGGTGGTCAACCGCAGCGGTTCCGATTCCGCCATGCTGGACAACACCCTGGAATTCCTCACCATGAGCGGTATGGACCTGGCCCTGGCGGCCATGATCACCATCCCCGAACCCTGGGCAAACAATGACACCATCTCCCAGGATATCCGGGATTTTTACCAGTATTACGCCACCATGATGGAATCCTGGGACGGCCCGGCATCCATTCTGTTTTCCGACGGGGATGTGATGGGTGCGGTTCTGGACCGGAACGGCCTTCGCCCATCCCGGTATTATATTACCTCCGACGGCTATGTGATTCTTTCCTCTGAGGTGGGGGCTCTTCCGGTTCCCGAGGAGAAGATTATCCGCAAGGAGCGCCTCCATCCGGGGAAAATGCTTCTGGTGGATACGGTGGCCGGAAAGGTTGTGGACGACAGCGAGCTGAAGGAAAAATACGCGAAAATGCAGCCCTATGGGGAATGGCTGGATCAGAATCTTGTGCAGCTGAAGGACATTAAGATCCCCAACCTTCGCCTGGAGGAGTATACCGAGGAGCAGAGGGCACGGCTGCAGAAGGCCTTTGGATATACCTATGAGCAGTACCGCACCTCCATCCGGAATATGGCCTTAAACGGCGGGGAGAGCATCGGAGCCATGGGCGTGGATACGCCTCTCGCGGTTCTCTCCAAAGAAAACCGGCCCCTGTTTGATTATTTCAAGCAGCTTTTTGCCCAGGTAACCAATCCGCCCATTGACGCCATCCGTGAGGAGATTGTCACCAGCACTTCTGTCTATGTAGGCAAGGACGGAAACCTGCTGGAGGAAAAGCCGGAAAACTGTCAGGTGCTGAAAATCAACAATCCCATCCTGACCAATACGGATATGCTGAAGATCAAGAATATGAAGGTGCCCGGCTTTAAGGTGGCGGTGGTTTCCACCCTGTATTACAAGAGCACCAAGCTGGAGCGGGCCATGGACCGTCTGTTTGTGGAGGTGGACAAGGTATACCGGGAGGGCGCCAACATTCTTGTGCTTTCTGACCGGGGCGTGGATGAGAACCACATGCCCATTCCCTCCCTCCTTGCGGTGTCCGCAGTACACCAGCACCTGGTAAAGACGAAAAAGAGCACCAGCCTTTCCATTATCCTGGAATCCGGAGAGCCCAGCGAGGTGCATCATTTCGCCACCCTTCTGGGTTACGGCGCCAGCGCCATCAATCCCTATCTGGCCCAGGAGACCATCCGGGAGCTCATTGACAACCATATGCTGGAAAAGGATTATTATGCGGCTGTGGATGACTACAACCACGCCATTATCAGCGGCATTGTGAAGATTGCCTCCAAGATGGGAATTTCCACCATCCAGTCCTATCAGGGATCTCAGATTTTCGAGGCCATTGGAATCTCAAAGGATGTGATCGACAAATATTTCACCGGTACGGTCAGCCGTGTGGGAGGCATTACGCTGGAGGATATCGAGGACAATGTGGAGCATCTTCGCTCCAAGGCTTTTGATCCCCTGGATCTGGCCACGGATCTGACCCTGGACAGCCGGGGCACTCACAAGATGCGCAGCCAGGGGGAGGAGCACCGGTACAATCCCCGTACCATTCACCTTCTTCAGCAGTCCACCTGGCGGGGAAGCTATGACATGTTTAAGGAATACACAAAGCTGGTGGATGAGGAAAACCACGGCAGTCTCCGGGGCCTTCTGGATTTCCGCTACGCGAAGGAGCCCATTCCCATGGAGGAAGTGGAGAGCGTGGACGAGATCGTAAAGCGGTTTAAAACCGGTGCCATGTCCTACGGCTCCATCTCGGAGGAGGCGCATGAGACACTGGCTGTGGCCATGAACCATCTTCACGGGAAATCCAACACCGGTGAGGGTGGGGAAAGTGACGAGAGAATTGCCTCCGCGGGGGAGGCCAATGACCGCTGCTCCGCCATTAAGCAGGTAGCCAGCGGACGCTTCGGCGTGACCAGCAGCTATCTGGTGTCCGCCCGGGAGATTCAGATCAAAATGGCCCAGGGAGCCAAGCCCGGAGAGGGCGGACATCTGCCGGCCAAAAAGGTTTATCCCTGGATCGCCAAGACCAGGCATTCCACGCCGGGTGTCAGCCTGATTTCCCCGCCGCCGCACCATGATATCTATTCCATCGAGGACCTGGCGGAGCTGATCTATGACCTGAAAAACGCCAACAAATATGCGGATATTTCCGTGAAGCTGGTTTCCGAGGCCGGTGTGGGAACCGTGGCCGCCGGTGTGGCCAAGGCCGGCGCCCAGACCATCCTGATCTCCGGCTATGACGGAGGGACCGGGGCGGCGCCCAGAAGCTCCATTCACAACGCAGGTCTTCCCTGGGAGCTGGGGCTTGCGGAAACCCATCAGACCCTGATTATGAACGGCCTTCGCAGCCGGGTCCGCATTGAGACAGACGGAAAACTGATGAGCGGCCGGGACGTTGCCATCGCCGCCCTTCTGGGAGCCGAGGAGTTCGGCTTTGCCACGGCGCCGCTGGTAACCATGGGATGCGTGATGATGCGTGTCTGCAACCTGGACACCTGTCCGGTGGGCGTTGCCACCCAGAATCCGGAGCTTCGGAAACGGTTCCGCGGAAAGCCGGAGTATGTGGAAAACTTTATGCGCTATATTGCCCAGGAGCTGCGGGAATATATGTCCCGTCTGGGGGTTCATACCATTGATGAGATGGTAGGCCGCACGGATCTTCTGGAGGTATCGGATAAGGCCATGGAGCCTCATAAAGGAAAGCTGGATTTAAGTCCTATCCTTGAGAATCCCTTTGCCGGAAGCGGACAGAAGGTAACCTTTGACCGGAAGAATGTCTATGATTTCGCCCTGGAAAAAACCCTGGATGAGAAGGTACTTCTGAAAAAGTGCCAGGGGGCCGTGGAGCGGGGAGAGAAGGTGACCCTGGATCTGGAGGTGGCCAATACGGACCGCGCCTTTGGAACCATCCTGGGCTCGGAGATCACCCGTCATCACAAAGACGGTCTTCCGGAGGATACGGTGGTGCTGAACTGCCGGGGCGCCGGCGGCCAGAGCTTTGGGGCATTTGTCCCCAGAGGTGTGACGCTGAAGCTCACCGGCGACAGCAATGATTATTTCGGAAAGGGCCTTTCCGGCGGCAAGTTGATTGTGAAGGTGCCGGAGAAAGCCGGGTATAAGGCGGAGGAAAACATCATCATAGGAAATGTGGCTCTGTACGGCGCGACCAGCGGAAAAGCCTTTATCAACGGAGTTGCCGGCGAACGGTTCGCGGTCCGCAATTCCGGCGCCTATGCGGTTGTGGAAGGCGTGGGAGAGCATGGCTGTGAGTATATGACCGGCGGCCGGGTGGTGGTCCTTGGAAAAACCGGGAAAAACTTTGCCGCGGGTATGAGCGGCGGCATCGCCTATGTTCTGGATGTGGAAAATGTTCTCTATAAAAACCTGAACAAGTCCATGATCTCCATTGAGGCGGTGGACAACAAGTATGACAGAAAAGAGCTTCGGGACCTGATCGAGGCTCATGTGGAGGCAACCGGATCTCAGATCGGCAAAAAGGTACTGGCTGATTTCGATGCTTATCTGCCTCATTTCAAGAAAATCATTCCGGACGAGTTTAAGCGGATGATCACCCTGAGCTCCAAGCTGGAGGAGAAGGGGCTGACCACAGAGCAGGCCCAGATGGAAGCGTTTTATGAAAGTATCGGCGTGAAGCATTAAGGAGGATGAGGAAATGGGAAAGCCAACAGGATTTTTAGAATATGAACGGGAAACGGCCAGAGTTCTGCCTCCGAAGGAGAGAATCCAGAATTTCCGCGAATTCCGTATCCCTTTAAATAAAGAAAAACAGAAGCTTCAGGGTGCGCGCTGCATGGCCTGCGGCGTCCCCTTTTGCCAGGCCGGCCTGATGATTCACGGGATGGCCTCCGGATGTCCTCTTAACAACCTGGTTCCGGAGACCAATGACCTGGTTTATACCGGAAACTGGAAACAGGCCTTTTCAAGGCTGAATAAGACCCACAGTTTTCCGGAGTTTACCTCCCGGGTCTGCCCGGCGCTGTGCGAGGCCGCCTGCACCTGCAACCTGAACGGGGAGCCGGTGGCCACCAAGGAAAACGAGAGGGCCATTATCGAGACTGCCTATGCCCAGGGATGGGTAACGCCTCAGACGCCCAGGGTGCGCACCGGAAAGACGGTGGCCATTGTGGGCAGCGGCCCCGCCGGTCTGGCGGCAGCCCAGCGTCTCAACCGCAGAGGTCACAGTGTGACGGTTTATGAGCGCAGCGACCGCATCGGCGGCCTGCTTCGCTACGGCATCCCCAACATGAAGCTGGACAAATCCGTGATTGACCGCAGACTGCGGCTCATGGAGGAGGAAGGCGTGAAATTCGTCACCGGCGTCAATGTGGGAGTGGATCTCACTGCAGAGCAGCTTCTGAAGCAGTACGACCGGGTGATCCTGGCCTGCGGCGCTTCCAATCCCCGGAACATTAACGTTCCTGGGAGAGACGCCAGAGGAATTTATTTCGCGGTGGATTTCCTGAAGCAGGTGACCAAAACCCTTCTTGACTCGGATTTTGAGAAGGTTCCTTATGAGCTGGCCAAAAATAAAAATGTTCTGGTGATCGGCGGCGGCGACACCGGAAATGACTGTGTGGGAACCACCATCCGTCTGGGGGCGAAGTCCGTGACTCAGCTGGAAATGATGCCCATGCCGCCGGCGGAGCGCACGGAGGATAATCCCTGGCCGGAGTGGCCGAAGGTGTTAAAAACCGATTACGGTCAGGAGGAGGCCATCGCGGTGTTCGGCCATGACCCGCGGGTTTATCAGACCACGGTTACAGAATTTATCAAGGATAAAAAGGGAAATGTGTGCAAGGCCAGAATCGTGAAGCTGAAAAGCCAGAAGGATGAGAAAACCGGACGGATGAATATGGTTCCCGTAGAGGGGACGGAGGAAGTCATTCCGGCGGATCTGGTGCTGATCGCCGCGGGCTTTCTGGGCAGTGAAAAATATGTCACTGACGCCTTTAAGGTAAAGACAGACGGAAGAACCAATATTGAAACAAAGAATGGGCAGTATGCAACCACCGCACCCCGTGTGTTTGCGGCGGGAGACGTGCGCAGAGGACAGTCTCTGGTGGTCTGGGCGATCCGGGAAGGCCAGGAGGTGGCCCGGGCTGTGGACGAATCCCTGATGGGGTATTCGGATATGTGATATTGTCCGGATTTCCGGAGGAAATCCGTGTATCAGGATGACAATTGTTATTGACAAAGAAGAAGCCGATTGCTATAATACCTGAGGAACAAAGGCGTTCTTTTGAGGGATTTCCCTGCGAAAGTGCGCCTTTTTAACTGTGGAGAGCATTCTGGGAGGCACCGGGCAGGGATGTGTGATCCCGTGGAGCGTGTGCCGGGGAAAACCCTGCGGCATGCGCTGTAAATACAGAATGATACAAGGGACAAAAGGTCATGAATGCAGATGTTTACATCGGTATTCATGAGATTGGGTATCATAGCGACAAAATATTTTTTGTCGCTTCAATCACAAAATTCGACTAAGGCGTATGTTTATATGCCGAAAGGAGAGAATATATATGGGGAACTATACCAGAGAAGAAGTTATGCAGATGGCCGAGGATGAGGATGTGGAGTTTATCCGCCTTCAGTTTACGGATATGTTCGGAGCCCTGAAGAACATAGCGGTTACCGCCCGGGAGCTTCCAAGAGCGCTGAACAATGAGTTTGTGGTGGATTCTTCCTTTATCGCGGGTATTACAGGGGAAAGCGAGCCGGATATGTATCTCTGTCCGGATCCCAATACCTTTGCCATCCTTCCGTGGCGTCCGCAGCAGGCGAAGGTAGGCCGGCTTCTCTGTGATATCTGCCGTCCGGACGGAAGTGATTATACCTCCAGCTGCCGTTATATTCTGAAAAAAACCGCCCTGGAGGCGGAAAGGGACGGATACACCTGCTATGTGGATCCGGAATGTGAGTTCTTTCTTTTCCACACCGACGACAACGGTATGCCCACCACCTTAAGCCACGAAAAGGGCGGCTATCTGGATATCAGTCCCCTGGATCTGGGGGAGAATGCCAGACGTGATATGGTTCTGAGTCTGGAGGATCTGGGGATTCAGGTGGAATCCTCCCATCATGAGACCGCGCCGGCCCAGCATGAGATTGATTTTCACTGCGATGAGATCCGCAGGATGGCGGATCAGATCATGACGTTTAAGATGGCGGTGCGCACGGTGGCCAAACGCCACGGACTGCATGCCACCTTTATGCCCAAGCCCAGGAAAGAGGTAAACGGCTCCGGCATGCATCTGAATTTTTCCCTGTTTAAAAACGGAAAAAATATTTTTGTGGATCCGGAAGATCCGGAAAAATTCAGTGAGGATGCATGGTGCTTTATCGGGGGACTTCTGGAGCACAGCCGTGAGATGGCGCTGGTCACCAATCCTCTGGTAAATTCCTATAAACGACTGGTACCCGGCTATGAGGCGCCTACGGAGCTCACCTGGAGTACCGGCCGTCAGGAGTCCATCATCCGTCTGCAGAGAGTCTGCGGAGCGAATACCCGGATTGAGTTCCGTAGCCCGGACGCCTCCGCCAATCCCTATATTGTGCTGGCTCTTTGTCTCGCGGCCGGCATGGACGGGATCCGGCGCAGGATCAAACCTGCCGGCCCTGCGGACGGCGCTCTGGAAAGCTATCCGGAGAATCTGATGGAGGCCATCCGGGTCTTTGAGGAGAGCCCGTGGATTCCTCAGATTCTGGGCGGGGATTTCTGTCAGGAATATGTGGCTGCCAAGAAAAGGGAATGGCACCGGTATTCCAAGGATGTTTCCGAGTGGGAAGTGAATGAGTATCTTTATCGAATCTAGAAAACGTCCCGGAAAGAACCGGACCGGCACAGGAGCAGGAGATTTCAGGGACATTTCGCAGGCTTGCCGGGGCAGGAACGAAAGAGAGTTGCGGCTGAATGAACACCAGCATTGTGATTGCACTACCAAAAATCGAGGATGCGAAGAAGATCCGCGGGATCCTTACCCGTCACGGATTTTCAGTGGCCATGGTCTGCAGCACAGGGGCGAACGCCCTGTCCGGCATCTCAGAGCTGGACGGAGGGGTTCTGATCTGCGGTTACCGGCTTTCCGACATGTATTACCGGGATCTTCTGGAGAACCTGCCGGAATATTTTGAACTTTTGCTTCTGGGATCCGCCAAGGTGATCCGGGAAGCTCCCTCTTCGGTCTTATGCGTGGAAATGCCCATGCGGGCCGTGGATCTGGTCAACACGGTGAACATGGTGCTCACCCAGATTGAGCGGAGATGGAAGAAGGAGCGAAAACGGCCGAAGCCCCGGTCCTGGAAGGAGCAGAATTATATATCCAACGCGAAAATGCTTTTGATGCAGAGAAACCACTTAAGCGAAGAGGAGGCATACCGGTATATCCAGAAATGCAGCATGGATTCCGGCACCAATATGGTGGAGACGGCGCAGATGGTGCTGATGCTCCTGTACGATTCGGTTTGAGCAGGGTTCGGGCATCACAGGCAGATGTCTGATCCTGGAGGATACCCGCCTTGAAAGGGGGCAGGCCTTCCGGGATTTTGTCATTTGGTCAGAGGCCGCCTGATAAGGCAAAAGAGTCCATGGAAATGCCATGGGGATGAATCTTTAGAATATTTGGAGGATGAGGAAATGGAATTTATGGATGGAGTTGTAAAGGAAAGGAGCACCCCCTGGGATGAGCTGCTTGGCGGTGAGATCACAGGGCAGGAAGCCGTGATTGAGGGCGCGGTGCACAGTATCCGGAATATGGGAGATGTGGCATTTGTCATCATCCGGAGAAGAGAAGGACTGTTTCAGACTGTTTTTGAAAACGAAAAGACAAATCTCTCCATTCATGAGCTGAAGGAGGCCATGTGTGTGCGGGTGACCGGCGTGGTTCATGAGGAGCCCCGCGCCCCGCACGGCAGGGAGCTGCGCATCCGTCAGGTGGAGATCCTCTCTGCTCCGGCGGCGCCGCTTCCTCTTCCCATTGACAAGTGGAAGCTGAATACCTCTCTGGAGGCGAAGCTGAATTTCCGCCCGGTGTCCCTGCGCAACGTGCATGAGCGGGCGAAATTCAGAATCCAGGAGGCTCTTGTCCGGGCCTTCCGGGATTATCTGTACGCTCAGGGCTTTACGGAGATTCATACCCCCAAGGTGGGCGCCCGGGGTGCAGAAGGGGGCGCCAACATGTTCAGGCTCAGCTATTTTCACCGGCCGGCGGTGCTGGCCCAGAGTCCACAGTTCTATAAACAGATGATGGTGGGCGTTTTTGACCGTGTATTTGAGACAGGACCGGTTTTCCGGGCGGAGAAGCACAATACCAAGAGGCATCTGAACGAATATACCAGCCTGGATTTTGAGATGGGCTACATTGAGGGCTTTCAGGATGTGATGGAGATGGAGACCGGTTATCTGAAATATGCCATGGAGCTTCTGGAAAAGGAGTATGGCAGAGAGCTTGAAATTCTGAAGCTTCAGCTTCCCAGGATTGACCGCATCCCGGCGGTGCGGTTCGATATGGCCAAGGAGATGGTCTCCAGGAAATATAACCGCAAAATCCGCAATCCCTTTGACCTGGAGCCGGAGGAGGAATCCCTGATCGGCCGGTATTTTAAGGAGGAGTATGATTCGGATTTTGTATTTGTCACCCATTATCCGTCGAAAAAAAGACCTTTTTATGCCATGGACGACCCGGAGGACGCAAGGTTTACCTTAAGCTTTGACCTTTTGTTCCGGGGACTTGAGATCACCACCGGGGGACAGAGAATCCATGAATATGAGATGCTTGTGAAAAAGCTGGAGGCCCGGGGTATGGAAGCCGAGGGCATGGAGCAGTATCTTGACACCTTCAAACATGGAATGCCGCCCCATGGAGGGCTGGGCATCGGTCTGGAGCGTCTGACCATGCAGCTGCTTCAGGAGGAGAATGTGCGGGAAGCCTGTCTGTTCCCGCGGGATATGAACCGGCTGGAGCCGTAGAAAAGAAAACGGGCAGAAGGGAGGATTTCTTTTGGCAAAGCAGATTGACGATGAGACCATGGAGAATGTGTGTATCCTGGCCAAGCTTTCTCTGACGGAGGAGGAAAAAGAGAAGGCGAAGGCGGATATGCAGAAAATGCTGGATTATGTGGATAAGCTGGACGAGCTGGACACCTCCGGTGTGGAACCCATGTCCCACATTTTTGAGGACGAGAATGTTTTTCGGGAGGATGTGGTGACCAACGGGGATAATCGGGAGGCGATGCTGGCCAACGCGCCGAAAAAAAAGGAAGGTCAGTATCAGGTGCCAAAGACCATCGGGTGAGATGGATCTGGCCGGAAACCCGGATTTTTGATGTAAAAATCCGTTTACTATATTGGACAGGAGATATATAATGGAGTTGGAAAGTATGACCGCCCTTGAGTTGGCGAAAAAGATAAAACAGCGGCAGGTCAGTGTTCTGGACGGTGTGAAATCCGTGTTTGCCCGGATCGAAAAGAGAGAGGACCGGGTGCATGCCTATCTGGACACCTACAGGAAGGAAGCCTACACGCGTGCCCGCCAGGTGGAAAAAGGGATCGCGGACGGCACCTATACGGGACCGCTGGCCGGCGTGCCCATTGCGGTGAAGGACAATATCTGCATAAAGGGAAAGACGACCACCTGTGCGTCCAGAATTCTGGAGAATTTTGTTCCTCAGTATAACGCGGAGGTGGTGGACCGCCTGGAAAAGGCGGGCATGATTGTCATTGGAAAGACGAATATGGATGAGTTTGCCATGGGGAGCACCACGGAGACTTCCGCTTTTGGCGTGACCCGCAATCCCTGGGATCCGGGGCATGTGCCCGGAGGCTCCTCCGGGGGTTCCTGCGCGGCGGTGGCGGCGGAGGAGGCCTTCCTTGCCCTGGGCTCGGACACCGGCGGTTCCATCCGCCAGCCCAGCTCTTTCTGTGGGGTTACAGGACTGAAGCCAACCTACGGCACGGTTTCCCGGTATGGCCTGGTGGCTTATGCCTCTTCTCTGGATCAGATCGGGCCCATCGGAAAGAATACGGCGGACTGCGCGGCTCTTCTGGAAGTGATCGCCGGACACGATCCCAAGGACAGCACCTCCATAAAGCGGGAGGATCTGGATTTTTCCGCTTCCATGACGGGGAAAATCGTGGGAATGAAATTCGGCGTTCCCACAGAGTACCTGGCCGCCGGCTTAAATCCGGAGGTAAAGGATGCCTTTATGGAAGCTCTGAAAATTCTCACACAGATGGGTGCCATTGTGGAGTTTTTCTCCATGAAGACTACAGAGTACATGATTCCGGCCTACTATATCATCGCCAGTGCGGAGGCCAGCTCCAACCTGGAGCGTTTTGACGGGGTGAAATACGGCTACCGGGCCACAGATTATGAGGGCCTTCATGACATGTACCGGCGCACCCGCACCCAGGGCTTTGGGGAAGAGGTAAAGCGCCGGATTATGCTGGGATCTTTTGTGCTCAGCTCCGGCTATTATGACGCCTATTATCTGAAGGCACTGCGGACCAAGGCGCTGATAAAAAGAGAATTTGACCAGGCCTTTGAAAAATACGATGTGATTCTGGCTCCTGCGGCTCCCTATACCGCGCCGGAGCTGGGAAAAAGTCTTCAGGATCCCCTGGCCATGTACCTGGGAGATATTTACACAGTCGCGGTAAATCTGTGCGGACTTCCGGGAATCTCCGTTCCCTGCGGGAAGGATGAGTCCGGGCTGCCCATCGGAATCCAGATGATCGGAGACTGCTTCCAGGAGAAGAAAATTCTCCGGGCGGCCGGAGCTTTTGAGAAGGGGCGCGGAGATTTCGGCACGGCAAAGATGGGAGGTGACCGGGGATGAAACAGTATGAGACTGTCATCGGACTGGAGGTTCATGTAGAGCTTGCCACAAAGACGAAGATTTTCTGCGGATGCTCCACGGAGTTTGGCGGGGCGCCCAACACCCACACCTGTCCTGTGTGCACCGGTATGCCCGGTTCGCTTCCGGTTCTGAACCGCCGGGTGGTGGAGTTTGCCATCCGTGCCGGAGTGGCCTGCAACTGCCATATTCACCAGTACTGCAAATTTGACCGGAAAAACTATTTTTATCCGGATAATCCTCAGAACTATCAGATTTCCCAGCTGTATCTGCCCATCTGCTACGACGGGGCTGTGGAGATCGAGACTTCCGGGGGTAAAAAGACCGTGCGGATTCATGAGATGCATATGGAGGAGGACGCCGGCAAGCTGATTCACGATGAGTGGGAGGACAGCTCTCTGGTGGACTTTAACCGCAGCGGGGTGCCTCTTATTGAGATTGTATCCGAGCCGGACATGCGAAGCGCCGAGGAAGTGATTGCCTATCTGGAAAAGCTGCGCTGCACCATGCAGTATCTGGAGGTTTCAGACTGCAAGCTGCAGGAGGGCTCCATGCGTGCAGATGTGAATCTTTCTGTCCGGGAAGTGGGAAGTGATGTCTATGGAACCAGGACAGAGATGAAAAACCTGAACTCCTTTAAGGCCATTGCCAGAGCCATTGAGGGAGAGCGGGAGCGTCAGATCGAGCTTCTGGAGGAAGGGAAAAAGGTGGTTCAGGAGACCCGGCGGTGGGATGACAACAAGGAAGCCTCTCATGCCATGCGCTCCAAGGAGGATGCCAAGGATTACCGGTATTTTCCGGATCCGGATCTTCCGCCCATTCATATTTCCGATCAGTGGATCCGGGAAATCAGGGAACAGCTTCCGGAACTCCGGGAGGCCAAGAGAGCGCGCTATCAGGAGGAATACGGTCTTCCTGCCTATGACGCGGGGATCCTTACAGAATCCAGGCATCTCTCCAATCTGTTTGAGGAGACGGCTGTGCTTTCCGGAAATGCGAAAAAGACCGCAAACTGGTTTATGGTAGAGGTACTGCGCCTGATGAAGGAGCGGGGAATGGAGCCGGATCAGGTGAATTTTACCCCTCAGCATCTGGCAGATCTTCTTTCCATGATGGAGAAGAAGGAGATCAGCGCGCAGAATGCCAGAAAGGTATTTGAAAAAATCTTCGGGGAGGATATTGAACCGGTTTCCTATATTGAGGAAAACGGGCTGAAGATTGTGGAGGATGCCGGCCTTCTGGAGACGACGGTGGCCAGGATCGTGGAGGACAATCCGGGACCGCTGTCGGAGCTTCTTGGAGGCAAGGAAAAAGTGATGGGATTTTTTGTGGGCCAGATTATGCGCCAGATGAAAGGAAAGGCAAACCCGGACAGTGTGCGGGCTGCCTTAAATAAAGAAATTGAAAAGCGCAGAGAGGGATAAGTCTGCGCGAAGAAACGGACAAAGGAGACCATTGTTATGGTAACAGTAAACAGGAATTATCTGAAATTGCCGGGAAGCTATCTGTTTTCCACCATTGCGAAAAAAGTGAACATTTTTCAGGAGGAAAACCCGCAGGCCAGTGTGATCCGTCTGGGGATCGGCGATGTGACCCAGCCTCTGGCACCGGCGATCATTGATTCTCTTCACCGTTCCGTGGACGAAATGGGACACAGGGAAACCTTCCGCGGTTACGCGCCGGATCTTGGCTATGATTTTCTTCGGGACGCCATCGCGAAGAATGATTACCGGGACCGGGGATGTGATATCTCTGCGGACGAGATTTTTGTCTCTGACGGGGCGAAAAGCGATTCCGGAAATATTCAGGAGATTTTCGGAACGGACAACAAGGTAGCGGTATGTGATCCGGTTTATCCGGTTTATGTGGATACAAACGTGATGGCCGGGAGAACCGGCGCCTACAGTCAGGAAAAAGGGTGCTTTGACGGGGTGATCTATATGCCCTGTACGGCGGACAACGGTTTTATGCCGGAATTTCCTGAGGAAGTGCCGGATCTGATTTATCTGTGCTTCCCCAATAATCCCACGGGAGGAGCCATCACGAAGGAACGCCTGCAGGAGTGGGTGGATTACGCCAACCGGTACGGCTGCGTGATCATCTATGATGCGGCCTATGAGGCCTATATTTCCCAGGAGGGGATTCCCCACAGCATTTATGAGTGCGAGGGAGCCAGGACCTGTGCCATCGAGCTTCGGAGCTTTTCCAAGAATGCAGGCTTTACCGGGGTTCGCCTGGGATTTACCGTGGTTCCCAAAGATCTGGTAAGGGACGGTGTGCAGCTTCATCGTCTGTGGGCCAGGAGACATGGGACGAAATTTAACGGAGCGCCCTATATTGTGCAGCGGGCCGGCGAGTCGGTGTATTCCCCGGAGGGAAAACAGCAGCTTGCGCAGCAGGTTGCCTATTACATGAGAAATGCCCGGGTGATTCACGACGGACTTCAGGACGCGGGATACTCCGTGTACGGAGGTGTGGACGCCCCTTACATCTGGCTGGCCGTGCCCAACGGGATGAGCTCCTGGGAGTTTTTTGATCATCTCCTTTCCCAGGCCCATGTGGTGGGAACGCCCGGATCCGGTTTTGGCGCCAACGGAGAGGGATATTTCCGTCTGACCGCCTTCAGTACCTATGAGAATACGGTGGAAGCTGTTGAACGAATGAAAAAAATGTAGAATTATGCAGCGGCCGCTGCAGGACCGCCGCAAAACTAAATGAAAACATATGCCCCCTGGAACCGCGTCAGCTTCCGGGGGGTCTGTGTCTGTCTGTAAAAAAAGGCTTTACAAATACTATAGATCGTGTTATGATTACAACATGAGTTAGCAAAAGCTAACTCCATAAAAATGACTTTGAGTTAGTCTGAAATAACATTGAGACATTATAAAATACAGGAAAGGGTTATGCTATGAGCGTTGTAATCGTGGGAGGAAACGAGAGGATGGTTTGTCAGTATGAGGATATCTGTAAGGGCTATGGCTGCAAGGCGAAGGTTTTTGCCAAGGAAAAGGGAGCCATGAAGAAAAAGATCGGCGTGCCGGATCTGCTGATTCTTTTTACCAGTACAGTTTCCCATAAAATGGTAAACTGCGCGGTGGAGGAGGCCAGAAAAAAATCCATCCCCGTATGTCGTTGTCACACAAGCAGCGCGGCCGCCCTGGACAACATTCTGAGACAGTACTGCGCGTAATACACAGGGCTTTTAAAGCGCTTATTTGTACCTCTGATAAATAGATGAAAAGCAGCCGGGCCGTCCGATCCAGTGTAAAAGCTGTGTCAGGCGGCCCTTCACTGTAATTCGTTTTCTCTTGATTTTCCGGGAAAAAATGGTTTCTGCTGAGTTTGTCTAAAAAGTACTTGCAAATTCCTCCTGTATTCAATAAAATATGATACAGTGTCGCATAGGATGAGGCGGCTGAAAATGAAGTATGAGGCAGGTGCAGTTCGTAATGATCCCCTGGCGTCCGAAGGAGAGCTCCGGCAGATATACGCGGGAGCTTAAGGTATTGCCCGCCAGGGGAGAGCACCCGCGAAGAGGCACGGGTGGACTGTGATCCTGCAGGAGTCGTGAGGAGAATAATGATGAAAAAAGTAGTGAAATTCGGAGGAAGCTCTCTGGCAAGCGCAGAGCAGTTTCAGAAAGCCGGGAACATTGTCCGGGCCGAGGAGTGCAGACGTTATGTGGTACCCTCCGCGCCGGGAAAGAGATTCGGCACGGATACAAAGGTAACAGACATGCTTTATGCCTGTTATGATGCGGCGGAGAAGGGAGAAAATTTTAAGGAACAGCTTCTGGCCATTTGCGACCGGTATCAGGAGATTATTACCGGCCTGAATCTGAACCTTTCCCTGGAGGAGGACTTCGCGCAGATTGAAAAGGATTTCTCTGCCAGGGCCGGGAAGGATTACGCGGCTTCCAGAGGCGAGTATCTCAATGGAAAGGTTATGGCGGCCTATTTAGGCTTTGAATTTGTGGACGCGGCGGAGGTCATCCGTTTTCGCCCGGACGGTACCCTGGAAACGGAGAAGACAGACGCTCTTCTTTCGGAGAGACTTTCCCGGTGTGAGTACGCGGTGATCCCGGGCTTTTACGGCTCCCTGGACGACGGCCGGGTGAAAACCTTTTCCCGGGGCGGATCCGATGTAACCGGCTCTCTGGTGGCGAAGGCCGTTCACGCCGACATTTATGAGAACTGGACAGATGTGTCCGGCTTTCTTCTGTCTGACCCAAGAGTGGTGGAGAATCCGGTGGCCATGGAGACCATCACCTACCGGGAACTTCGGGAGCTCTCCTACATGGGGGCGTCGGTTCTCCATGAGGATGCCATCTTCCCGGTGCGCAAGGAGGGAATTCCCATTAACATCCGCAATACCAACCGTCCCCAGGATCCAGGCACCTTCATTGTGGAGAGCACCTGCAAAAAGCCCAGATACACCATCACAGGCATTGCGGGCAAAAAGGGCTTCTGTTCCATTAATATTGAAAAGTCCATGATGAACAGCGAGATTGGTTTTGGAAGAAAGGTCCTCCAGGTTTTTGAGGATCACGGGATCAGCTTTGAGCATATGCCCTCCGGTATTGACACCCTGACTGTGTATGTGCACCAGGATGAATTTGAGGAGAAGGAGCAGCAGGTGATCGCGGGGATCCACCGGGCCGTGCAGCCGGATTTTGTGGAGATGGAGTCGGACCTGGCTCTTATCGCCGTTGTGGGCCGGGGGATGAAATCCACCCGGGGAACCGCCGGCCGCATCTTTTCCGCTCTGGCTCACGCCAATGTGAATGTAAAGATGATCGATCAGGGCTCCTCTGAGTTAAATATTATCATCGGTGTGCAGAACAGCGATTTTGAGCGCGCGGTGCGTGCTATTTATGATATTTTTGTGATCACAAGACTGTAAGTCCGGGAAAGGATAAAAATGGAGAAACCGACCATTCGTATTTCTGTGCGAAATCTGGTGGAATTCATATGCAGAAGCGGGGATCTGGACAGCGGCAGGGGCTCTTTGGACCGGGAGGCCATGGCAAAAGGCAGCAGGCTTCACCGGAAGATCCAGAAGCAGATGGGCGGAACCTACCGGGCGGAGGTGACCCTGGCCGCGGAGAGAGAATTCAGGGATTTCATCCTTCGGGTGGAAGGCCGCGCGGACGGTATTTTTATGGAAGACGGGCGGACCTTTGTAGATGAGATTAAGGGAATTCACGCCTCTCCCGGGCTTCTTTCCGGTCCGGTGGCGGTTCACCGGGCCCAGGCTCTGTGCTATGCCTTTATGTATGCCCGGGAGAACGCCCTGGGGGAACTGGGAATTCAGATGACCTATGGAAATCTGGAGACAGAGGAGATCCGGCGATTTCGGGAAATACTGTCCTTTGAGGAGCTGACCGCTCATTTCGAGAGGATTACAGACGACTATTCCAAATGGGTTTCCTTTCAGCTTGCCTGGAGGGAAACCCGCAATTTTTCCATGAAGGATATGGAATTTCCTTTTCCTTACCGGGCCGGGCAGAGGGAGATGGTTACCGGTGTATACCATACCATCTCCTCTGGCCGGCAGATTTTTATCCAGGCGCCCACCGGCGTGGGGAAAACCATGTCCGCCATATTTCCGGCGGTGCGCGCCATGGGAGAGGGGATGGGAGACGGGATCTTTTACCTCACCGCCAAAACTGTTACCAGAACCGTGGCGGAGGAGGCCTTTTCCATTCTGAGGGATCGGGGCCTCCGGCTGAAGGTGCTTACCATTACCTCCAAAGAAAAGGTCTGCTTCTGTGAGAAGCCGGAATGTACGCCCGTGGCCTGTCCCTGGGCCAGAGGCCATTATGACCGGGTGAACGATGCGGTTTTTGATCTGTGGACATCCAGAGACAGCTACGACCGTGAGACCCTCCTGAACCATGCCAGAGAGCGGCAGGTGTGTCCCTTTGAGATGTGTCTGGACCTGGCGGTGTGGGCGGATGCGGTAATCTGTGATTACAACTATGTATTTGATCCCAATGCGTATCTGCGTCGTTTTTTCGGGGAGGGCGCCACAGGGAAATATATTTTTCTCATCGATGAGGCGCACAATCTGGCGGAGCGGGGGCGGGAGATGTACAGCGCCGCCCTCTGTAAGGAGGATGTGCTGGAGACCCGGAAGCTTTTGAAGGGAAGGGCTCCCGGGGCGGTAAAGGCTCTTTCCAGGGTAAATCGCCAGCTCCTGGAGATGAAGAAGACCTGTGAGGATTTTCAGATTCTGAGCACCCCGGGAGAACTGCCCCTTTTGCTCCTCCAGGTGATGGGGGAGATGGAAAAATATATGGAGGAATCGGAAGAGGAGCTTCTTCCTGCAGTCCTGGATTTTTATTTTCAGGCCCGGGATTTTGTGAACATCGCGGAGCTTGTGGATGAGAATTATGTGATTTATGAGGAAAATACAGAGGAAGGGAAATTTCGTGTAAAGCTGTTCTGCGTGAATCCCGCGGCCCGTCTGGGGACTTTTCTCAGCCGGGGAAGGAGCACGGTGTTTTTTTCTGCCACACTTCTGCCCATGAAGTATTATCAGAAGCTGCTCAGTGTCCGGACAGACGATTACGGGATCTATGTGCCGTCCCCCTTTCCCCGGGAAAACCGTCAGATTCTGGTGGCCGGGGATGTGAGCAGCCGGTATACGAGAAGAAATCACGGGGAATATCACAGGATCGCGGAATACATTGCCCAGGTGGTCTGGAAGAAAAAAGGAAATTACATGGTATTTTTCCCCTCTTACAGGATGATGGAGGATGTTTTTGACGTTTTTGAGGGAGAGTTTTCCGTGGACTGGGTGCGGTGCATCTGTCAGAATGCCGGGATGAATGAGGCGGAAAAGGAGGAATTTCTGGGAGAATTTCAGGAGGAATCCGGGGAAATCCTGGTGGGATTCTGCGTTATGGGCGGAATTTTCTCCGAGGGAGTGGACCTTATGGGAAACCGGCTGATCGGGGCTATTGTGGTGGGAACGGGAATCCCTCAGATCAGTCATGAGAGAGAAATCCTGAAGAGATTTTACGATCAGAAGGGAGAAAACGGGTTTGATTATGCCTATCGGTACCCTGGAATGAATAAGGTACTTCAGGCCGCCGGGCGGGTGATCCGGACGGACCGGGATGTGGGTGTGATTGTGCTGCTGGATGACCGGTTCCTGCGCCGGGAGTACGAGGGAATGTTTCCCGCGGAATGGGCAGACCGGCGAAGATGTCAGCTTCGGGACGCGGGGCAGCAGGTGGAGGAATTCTGGAAAGGGAGAGAATAAGAGAAAAATGCCGAAATGTAAAATGTACGTAATAAATGTGAAATAATTATGAAATTTATGAAAAGGAATTGCGGCTCAAAAGAAAAGGGTTTATACTTTTCTGATAAGAAAAAAGGAGAAACGCATGAGAAAGCACAAGAGTATAAACCGATGGATTTTTCTTCTGTCACTTTCCTTCCTGGCCGGCGGGTTTTCCCACACAGCCTGGGCGTCGGAGGTGGATTCGGAGGTGACCGTTCGGGAGACGGTTATAACGGAGCCCTATACAGACGGAAGCGGGAAGTATATGGTGAAGAGCGACGGATTCTATTGTATGAATGCGGATGGTTCTCTGGACGCCGCCCCCTGTGTCCATTACTTCGATCATTTTCAGATTGACGGGACAGAATTTAACGGATATTATTACCACGACGCCAGCGGGAAATATGTGGCGGGCAGTCCGCGGATTGTGCAGATTTCCGGCCTGGATGTCACCGGCCCGGACAAAAGCGGAGAAGATAAAGTGTTCTTATTTAACGGGATATATATGGCCAATAACCTGGGCCGGCTGACTTCCGCGCCCCAGGTTCGTTATATGGATAATCTGGTTGTGGAAAGCACCACCTATAACGGCTACTATTATTTTGACGGAAACGGCAGGCTTCACACGGATCCGGGCATTCACTATATCAGCCGGATGACCTCAAACGGGCAGGAATTTGAGGGAAACTATTATTTCGGCGGAGAGAACGGGGTTCTGCTGCAGACCTCCGGCACGGTTGTGGAGGGCTTTAACGTGGACGCCACCGGGAAGGTGGAAGTGGAAGATACAGGGATGCTTGGCCTGGAGACCTGGCTGGATGAGAACGTTCCGGATTTTGACGGAGAGTGGAGTGTCTATGTCAAGGATCTGAATACCAGCCAGACCATTGTCTTAAATGATACACAGATGTACGCGGCCAGTCTGATCAAGCTTTTTGTGATGGAGAGGACCTATGCGGAGATGGGGGAGGTTCTGGCCAATGAGGCGGACCGGTTAAATGTCTCCGAGAGCAGCAGCCTGGCTCAGCAGGAACTGGATTCGCTTTTGTGGGATATGATTACGGTCAGCGACAATGAGTCCTACAATGAGCTGGTTCGTCTGCAGACCTCGGACTATGATTTTATCAGCGGAGCGGAAGTCATGAACGAGTATCTCAGCGGAGAGGGCTACAATAATACCCTGGTGCAGCATACCCTTCATCCCTCTTCCTCTGAATCGGAAGGCATCGCGGATAATAATTTTACCACCGCCAAGAACTGCGGACTTCTTCTGGAGCGGATCTACAACGGGGAATGTGTCAGCGAGGAGGCTTCCCAGGAAATGCTGGAGCTTTTGCTGAACCAGGAGACCACAACGAAGATCCCCTATGGAATTACGGCGTCGGACGCGGTGATTGCGAATAAGACCGGAGAGACGGACTCCGATCAGCATGATGTGGCGATTGTTTACGGGGAGAAGACGGATTATATCCTTTGCATTATGACGGAGGATTATGATGAGTACGATGCGGTGATGCAGGAGATCCGGGAAGTATCCTCCATGGTTTATACTTATTTGAATATGTAGATGATGATACCAGGGTCAAAAGGTTATGAATGGAACATTTATGTTCCAATTCATGACCTCTTGACCCGCCCAAAACATGAGGAAGTAGCCATTTGGGCTAATATATTAGCCCAAATGAGCGGATTCCGAATGTTTTTGAGAATTCCGGGAGTGCGAAGCACGGAGGAATTCTCAGGTATCATAGGGGTCAAATGCTTTTGACCCCTACCTCATGATGATACCAGGATCAAAAGGGCGGCTGTTTCAAAAGAGACAGCCGCTTATTGATTTTTGTTATGGATTCAGCTATAATGGAAAAGCCGCAGGGGACAGCCTGCGGCGGACAAAAAAGACAGGGAACGAGAGTAAAAAATGAGAATAGGTACAGGATATGACGTGCACAGGCTGGGGGAAGGGCGGGACCTGATTCTCGGCGGTGTGAAGATTCCATGGGAAAGGGGACTCCTTGGCCATTCCGACGCGGATGTGCTGACCCACGCGGTGATGGATGCCATTTTGGGGGCCGCGGCGCTGGGGGATATCGGACGGCATTTTCCCGATACAGATCCGTCCTACCGGGGAATTTCCAGCCTGCTTCTTCTGGAGCATGTGATGGAAAGAATCCGGGAGAAGGGCTATGAAGTGGGAAACATGGACGCTACGATCATTGCCCAGAAGCCGAAGCTTTCTCCTTATATTCCGGATATGCGAAGGAATCTGGCCCGGGTCATGGGAATCCGGGAGGATGCGGTGAACGTGAAGGCTACCACAGAGGAAGGCCTTGGATTTACAGGCGCCGGAGAGGGGATTGCGGCTCAGGCGGTCTGTCTGCTGACGCAGAAACTGGAGGAAAAAGAGAATGAAAATATTTAATACGATGACCCGCAGGAAAGAAGAGTTTGTCCCTCTGGAGGAGGGAAAGGTGAAGATGTATGTCTGCGGCCCGACGGTTTATAATCTGATCCATATCGGGAATGCCCGCCCGATGATTGTCTTTGATACGGTACGCCGTTATATGGAGTACAAGGGCTATGAGGTCAATTATGTCTCCAATTTTACAGATGTGGATGACAAAATTATCAAAAAAGCTCTGGAGGAGGGCGTCAGCGCCCAGGAGATTTCCACCCGCTATATCGCCGAGTGCCGGAAGGATATGGAGGGCATGAATGTAAAGCCGGCCACCACCGCGCCTCTGGCCACACAGGAGATCGGCGGCATGATCGAGATGATTCAGAAGCTGATCGAGAAGGGGCATGCCTATGTGGTTGGGGACGGGACGGTCTATTTTCGGGTAAAGAGCTTCCGGGATTACGGAAAGCTGTCCCATAAGAATCTGGACGACCTGCAGTCCGGATTCCGTGCTCTGCAGGTCTCCGGGGAGGATCAGAAAGAGGATCCCCTGGATTTCGTACTGTGGAAGCCGAAGAAGGAAGGAGAGCCCTCCTGGCCGTCTCCCTGGTGCGACGGCCGCCCCGGCTGGCACATTGAGTGTTCGGAGATGTCCAAGAAATATCTGGGCGAGGAGATTGATATTCATGCCGGCGGAGAGGATCTGATCTTTCCCCACCATGAGAACGAGATCGCCCAGAGCGAGTGCTGCAACGGGAAAATCTTTGCCCGCTACTGGATGCACAACGCCTTCCTGAACATTGATAATCGTAAAATGTCCAAATCTCTTGGAAACTTCCGTACGGTTCGTCAGATCAGTGAGCAGTATGATCTGCAGGTGCTGCGGTTTTTCATGCTCAATGCCCATTACCGCAGTCCTCTGAATTTCAGTGCAGATCTGATGGAATCTTCAAAGAGCTCTCTGGAGCGCATCCGTGAGGCGGCGGCAAGGCTTTTGGACCGAAAGGCGGCGGCGTCTGTGCCTTCTCTTCTTGAGGCGGAGGCGGCCCTTCTTGAAGAGGCAAAGGGCTTTGAGGCAAAATTTGAGGAGGCCATGGATGATGATTTTAACACGGCAGACGCTCTGGCCGCGGTTTTTGAGCTGGTGAAATTTGCCAATACCCACGCAGGAGAGGGCTGTTCGGCGGAGTTTGCGGGAGCTCTTCTTGAAAAGCTCACCAGGCTGTGCGACGTTCTGGGCCTCACTCTTGGGGAAAAAGAAGAGATTCTGGACGAGGAAATTGAGGCGCTGATCCGGGAAAGGCAGGAAGCCCGGAAGGACAGGAATTTTGCCCGGGCGGATGAAATCCGCGGGGAGCTTCTGGAAAAGGGTATCATTTTAAAGGATACCCGTGAAGGCGTGAAATGGAAACGGGCTTAGATCAGGCTTTTTCCCTGAAAAAACCGGATCTGCGGACTTATTCTCCCCTGACCCTGGCCTATCTGGGAGACGGGGTTTATGAGCTGATTATCCGCACGATTCTGGTGAAGCAGGGAAACTGTCCGGTGAGTCGTCTTCATGCCCGTGCCAGCGCTCTGGTCCGGGCGTCGGCACAGTCAGCCATGATGGAGATTCTGGAGCCTCTTCTGACAGAGGAGGAGTATAATGTTTACCGGCGCGGGCGCAACGCTCATTCCCCCACCATGGCCAAGCACGCCAGCGTGGCGGATTACCGCCGGGCCACCGGCTTTGAGGCTTTGGTTGGCTATCTGTATCTGAAGGAGGATATGGACCGGATTTTTTACCTGGTCCGGCAGGGAATCGGAGATAAGACAGACAAGGAGACAGGAAGATGAGCAGTGATCTGATTGAGGGCCGCAACGCGGTTCTGGAAGCCTTTCGTTCCGGACGGTGCGTGGACAGGCTGTATGTGCAGGACGGCTGTCAGGACGGTCCTGTGCGCACCATCCTCCGGGAGGCGCGAAAAGGCGACACCATTGTGAATTATGTTCCCCGGGAACGGCTGGATGCCATGAGCGAAACCGGCGCGCATCAGGGCGTGATCGCCCAGGCGGCTGCCTGTGCCTACGCTTCCGTGGAAGATATGCTTTCCCGGGCGCGGGAAAAGGGAGAAGATCCCTTTCTGATCCTGCTGGACAATATAGAGGATCCCCACAACCTGGGGGCAATCATTCGAACGGCCAATCTTGCAGGCGCCCATGGGGTGATTATTCCAAAGCGGCACGCCGTTGGGCTTACCGCGACGGTGGCCAAGACCTCGGCCGGAGCGGTTCATTATACCCCTGTGGCGAAGGTGACAAACCTTGGAAGGACCATGGATGAGCTGAAGGAAAAGGGACTGTGGTTTGTATGCGCCCAGATGGACGGGGAGCTGATGTACCGGCAGAATCTGAAGGGACCTATCGGGCTTGTGATTGGCAGCGAGGGAGAGGGCGTCAGCCGTCTGATCCGGGAAAAATGTGATTTTACCGCGTCTATTCCCATGAAGGGAGACATCGATTCTCTTAACGCGTCTGTGGCTGCGGGGGTGCTGGCCTACGAGATTGTCCGGCAAAGGATGGCCTGAGAAAATGAGCGGATATGAGAATATTCCGGATGAGGAACTGATCTCCCGCATGCGGGAGGGAGAGACCGGCATTTCCGATTATCTTATGGAGAAATATAAGGGGCTGGTGCGGCAGAAGGCCAGAGCCATGTTTCTGGTGGGCGGAGATACGGATGACCTGATTCAGGAGGGGATGATCGGTCTTTTTAAGGCGGTGCGGGATTATCAGCCCAACCGGGAGGCATCCTTTGCCACCTTTGCACGTCTGTGTATCGACCGGCAGCTCTATACAGCTGTGGCCAGCTCCGGAAGACAGAAGCACCAGCCCCTGAATTCTTATGTGTCTCTCAGCGAGGAGCCTCCGGAGACGGAGGTTTTTCAGTCCTGGACCGGGAATCCGGAAGAGATCCTCATAGACCGGGAAAATGTGCGGATCCTGGAGGAGGAGATCCGGGAGGGCTTAAGTCCCCTGGAAAACCGTGTGCTGGAATGCTATCTGGACGGGTATGGATACGGGGAAATCGCGGAAATCCTGGATAAACCGCCAAAGTCCATTGACAATGCTCTGCAGAGAATCCGGGGGAAAATACAAAAAAAAAATAAAAAATAATTCAAAATTCTGTTGACAAAATGTTTGGGGTCTGATAATATAAGCAACTGTGAGCGGCGTTGATGCTGCTTTAAATGAAAAGCGCTGTTGTGGCTCAGTCGGTAGAGCGTCGCCTTGGTAAGGCGGAGGTCACGGGTTCGATTCCCGTCAACAGCTTTCTGGAACCCTTGATTATCAAGGGTTTTTGTTTTATAAAAGGCTTTTTTTCGGTTTCGGAAGGAGCAGCACAGGGAGGGACAGGGAATGGAGAACGAGACGGTTTCCAGGAATTTTATTGAAAATATCATCGACCAGGATCTGAAGGACGGTGTCTACGATACGGTGCGCACCCGTTTTCCGCCGGAGCCTAACGGTTATCTTCACATTGGACATGCCAAATCCATTCTTCTGAATTATGGACTGGCCAGAGAATACAACGGAGAATTCAACCTTCGCTTTGACGATACAAATCCGACGAAGGAGAAGACGGAATTTGTGCGTTCCATCGAGGAAGATGTGAGGTGGCTGGGCGCGGACTGGGAAGGCCGCCTGTTTTTTGCTTCGGACTACTTCCAGCAGATGTATGAGGTGGCGGTAAAGCTGATCCGGAAGGGAAAGGCTTATGTCTGCGATCTGACTGCGGATGAGATCCGGGAATATCGGGGGACACTTACACAGCCCGGAAAGGAGAGCCCTTACCGGAACCGCAGTGTGGAGGAGAATCTTCGGCTTTTTGAAGAGATGAAGGAGGGACGCTATGGGGACGGGGAAAAGGTCCTCCGTGCCAGGATTGACATGGCGTCTCCCAATATGAATATGCGGGATCCCGTTCTTTACAGAGTGGCGCATCTGACCCATCACAATACGGGAGACGAATGGTGTATTTACCCCATGTATGATTTCGCCCATCCCATTGAGGATGCCATTGAAGGAGTGACCCATTCCATCTGCACCCTGGAATTTGAGGACCACAGGCCTCTCTATGACTGGGTGGTCCGGGAGGCTGAGTATCCTCATCCCCCGAAGCAGATTGAGTTTGCCAAGCTTTATCTCACCAATGTGGTGACCGGAAAGCGCTATATCAAAAAGCTTGTGGAGGATGGCACAGTGGACGGTTGGGATGATCCCCGCCTGGTATCCATCGCGGCTCTTCGCCGCCGGGGCTACACGCCGGAGTCGATTCAGAGATTTGTGGAGCTCTGCGGGGTTTCCAAGGCAAACAGCTCCGTGGATTATGCCATGCTGGAGTACTGTATCCGGGAAGATCTGAAGCTGAAGCGGCCCCGCATGATGGCGGTGCTGGATCCCATCCGGCTGGTGATCGACAATTATCCGCAGGGACAGACGGAATACCTGGAGGCGCCCAACAATATGGAAAACCCCGAGCTCGGCAGCCGGATGATTCCCTTCGGCCCGGAGCTCTACATTGAGCGGGAGGACTTTATGATTGATCCTCCCAGAAAGTATAAGCGTCTGTTCCTCGGAACAGAGGTGCGCCTGATGAATGCCTATTTTGTAACCTGTACCGGTTATGAGGCGGATGATGATGGGACGGTGAGAGTGGTTCACTGTCAGTATGACCCGGATACAAAGGGCGGGAACGCTCCGGACGGAAGAAAGGTAAAGGGCACCATTCACTGGGTGGAGGCGTCAAACGCGGGCCAGGCGGTGGTTCGCCTGTATGAGAATATCGTGGATGAGGAGAAGGGAGTTTACAATAAGGAAGACGGTTCTCTGAACGTAAATCCGAATTCTCTGACCACGGTTACAGCCTTTGTGGAGCCGGCTCTTATGAAGGCCAGGGGATATGACAGCTATCAGTTTGTGAGGAATGGCTTTTTCTGTGCGGATATCAGAGACTCAAAGGAAGGAGCTCCTGTTTTCAACCGGATTGTGTCTCTGAAAAGCTCTTTCCGCCTGCCGAAATAAACGGCGGTCTGAAATGTGATTTTTCCGGATGAGAAAACCCCGGCAGGATGCCGGGGTTTCTTTCAGGATATTCCCTTTATTCAACTGGAATTTCATCGGAGGCTTCATCTGCGGGACTGTCATCGGCCGGAGCCTCAGAGGCTTCTTTCTCGCCCTCATTGTCCCATTCTTCGAAATCGTCAGAATCCTTTTCTGCCTTTTCTTCCTCGTTCTCTTCGTCATCGAAGTCATCGTCATCGTCGAAGTCATCATCAAAGTCATCGTCAAAATCATCTTCGAAGTCTCTGTTGTTCTTCAGTACGATGGCGGCGATGGCTCCCGCAGCAGCGGCTGTCAGTGCGCCGACAGCAACCAGCCCCCAGTACTTATTCTTTTTTGCCATGGTTTAAACTCCTTTCTCGGCGTCTGATACGGTTTTATCCCGATGCGCTTCTGTGCATTATGTTCCTATTGTAATACTTTTTCTGGAAAAAGAAAAGGGGGAAAATCAGTTATGTCTGAAATTGTACTTGCCTCCGGCTCTCCGAGAAGAAAAGAACTTCTGGAAAAAGCCGGACTGAAATTCTCTGTCCTTGCGGCCGGCGGAGAGGAAAAAACTGTGAAGAAAAGGCCGGAAGATGTGGTGGAGGAGCTTTCCGTCATGAAGGCCAGAGGCACGGCCCGCCTTCTGGAGGAGGATGGAAGAGCGGGAGAGGGGCTTCTGGTCATTGCCGCGGATACGGTGGTGGCTTTTCAGGGAGAAATTCTGGGAAAGCCTGCCTCGAAGGAAGATGCCGTGAAAACTCTTCTGCGTCTGCAGAATCAGACTCATCAGGTTTACACCGGTGTTACCCTTCAGAAGAGGATGGGAGAGGAATGGATCACCCGAACCTTTTACGAGTGCACAGATGTGACCTTTTATCCGGTGACGGAGGAAGAAATCCGCAGGTATGTGGAAACCGGTGAGCCTATGGATAAGGCCGGAAGCTACGGAATCCAGGGAGCCTGGTTTGTCCATGTAAAGGGAATCCGCGGGGATTATAATAACGTGGTCGGACTTCCGGTGGCGCGGCTTCTCCGGGAGATAAGGGCTTTGGAAGACAAAAGGGAGGAAAGCCATGATTAAGCTTGTGGCCAGCGACCTGGACGGGACGCTTCTTCAAAATGGTGTGCAGAGTATTTCAGAGGAGATGTTTCATCAGATCCGTGAACTGAAGCAGATGGGGATACTGTTTGTAGCGGCCAGCGGCCGGCAGTATGCCAATATGCGCCGCCTGTTTGCGCCGGTCTGTGAGGACATGGCCTTTGTCTGTGAAAATGGGGCCATGGCGGTGTGGAGAGACCGGGTTCTTTACTGTGATTCCTTTGAAGATGACCTTGTAAAGAGGATCGTCCGGGCCATTCAAAAGAAGGAGGGGGCGGAATTTTCCTGTTCCACAAAGGATTTTTATTATATGAGTCCGAAGACAGAGGCTTTTGACCGGCTGATGCGGGAATATCTGAAGAATGAGTGCCGGTATATCCGGAATCTGGATGAAATTACGGAGCCCTGCATGAAAATGGCGGTTTATGAGAAGGAGGGCGTGACAGAGGAGACGCTTCACTACTGGCAGGAGCGATTTTCCCGGGAATGTACCGTGGTCACGTCGGGTTTTTCCTGGGTGGATTTTATTCCCTCTGGCACAGATAAGGCCAGAGGCATTCGGAAATTTCAGGAGCTGCTGGGGATCACGCCGGAGGAATGCCTGGCTTTTGGCGATGAGTACAATGACATTGAGATGCTCAGAGCTGTGACTTACAGTGTGGCCATGGAGCACGGGAAGCCCGGGGTGAAAAAAACAGCCGCATATCAGGCGGCTGCGGTGGAGCCTGTTCTGGCCCGCCTTCTCCGTGAAAAGGGTGAGCCGGAGCGAATTTTTGAGGCTGACGAAAGTGTAAAGCGGGAATTACAGAAAATGGGAGAATTGTGATAAACTGGTCACAAATGGCGGCAAAATCCGCTTGTAGTTTATATAAAAATGGGTTACAATGCCCATCAGGAGGGAATTCAGAATTCTAAAAGGAGGAAAACATATGAAGAAAGGCAGAATTACAGCAGTTGTTCTGACTGTGCTGATGGTGCTCTCCACACTTTCTTCCGCGGTATTTGCGCAGAGCGCTCCGGCCGGAGCACTTGGGGGAAAGCTGAAGATCAGCGGCTATGCGGCGGTAAATGCCACACTGAGCGCAGATTATACAGAGGCGGAGCCGTCAGGACTTGGCGATGACTATGTGACATTTTCCTGGGTCCGGGAAGGTACGGCTGTGGACGAGAATGGCATGGAGACAGCCATTGCAGCGGAAGTCGGAACGGACAGGACCTATACGGTCACCCAGGAGGATCTGGGATATGTGATTACGCTTACAGTTACGGGCCGGGAAGACCTGGGCGTGACGGGGGCGCTGTATGTGTCCACTCTTCCGGTTGCCGCCACCGAGGAAGAAGCGGCGGCTCTTGCCGGACAGTATGGGGAAGATACGCCCTACAGCGAAGAAGCCTATGAATATGAAGAGGATTCCGAGCCGGAAGGGGAAGACTACTCTTATGATGAGGAGCTTTACCAGGAAGATTCTTATGACGGGGATTCCTTTGAGGAGGAAGATCTGAACGAGGAGGATTCTTACTGGGAATATTCGGATGAGGAAGCCGGTGATGAATCCCTTTACGGGGCAGAAACCGGAACAGAAGCGGCTGCAGAGGGAGAACCGGCCGCGGACGAGGGAGACTGGGAGGTCTATGATGCGGATGAGCTGGCTGCCGCTAACGGTTCTCTTGAAAGCGCGATTGCGGAAGCGGACTCTGAGGCTGCAGAGGAATCCCTGTCCGTGGCTGCGGAAAACGGTGAATCAGAAGAGGAAGCTGAGGCTGTCTATACTGCGGAAGCAACAGTCGCTGATGGAACGGAAAGCCTTGATTTCGGTACGGTGAGTGAAGATTATGCGGAGTCTGTGGAAGCTCTGTATATCGTAGTCACAAACACCGGAACCGGAAGCCTGAATTTTGAAACGGTCAGTCCTTCGTATTTTATGGTTGAGGATATTACGGAGGAGCTCCTTCCGGGAGAATCGGTTACGCTCTGGGTTATTCCCAGGGAGGGACTTGAGGAAGGAACCTACGAGGAGACAATTACCTATACTGCTTATGAGGGCGCAGCCGCGTCTGTGGTGGCCTGTGTGACGGTTGAGGCGGCTTCTGAGGAGGAAAGCGGTTCTGAATCCGGAGGATCCGGAAACGAAGAGGTAATAGAAGTGACAGCCACGCCGGAGCCCACGGAGACGCCGGAACCGACAGCCACGCCGGAGCCGACAGCGACACCGGAGCCCACAGCCACGCCGGAACCGACGGCCACCCCGGTGCCGACTGCAACGCCGGAACCGACGGCCACCCCGGAACCCACTGCGACTCCGGTCCTTGCCGATGCATCCGCGAATCAGATTCTCGGGATCAGTTCGGACGGTGAGTATACAACGGATACCAAGATTACGTTTACAGCTGTGGGAGCCGGAATGGAGAATGAGGATCCAGGTACTGGAGATACCAGGTATGTCCCGGTGAGCTGGCTGATCGCAGAGACGAGGGAATGGGATTCCGCTCCATATACGGCAACCTTCCGGGTGAGCAAGGCGGGAACCTATACTCTGACGGTTACCTACCAGCAGCAGGAATATGACGGAAGCAGCTGGGTCGATACCGGAGTGCAGGATACGAAATCCGTCACCTTTACGGTAAGCGCTGCGTCTGTAACGGCCACGCCTACCGCGTCCCCAACACCGACTCCGACCACAGCGGTTGCTACGGGGGATACAACCAGTATTCTTCCCCTTGTAGTTATCCTGATTCTGGCGGCTGTCTGCATTGTGGGAATTGTGTTTTACCGCAAAAAGAAAAATCAGTAAAACTGAAGATGGAGTGAAAACACTCATATAAACGCGTAAAAAGCTCTCCGGCGGGGATTCCGCTGACGGAGAGCTTTTTACATTCCGATGATTTTTTGTTCAGCTTTAAATAAATTGTTAGCACTCAATAAAAATGAGTGCTAAATTTTTCTTGACATTTTCATGTTGTGGTATTAGTATATACCACAGAACAAAAACAAAGAGAGAACATCCAACTGTCTGGGATGTGAATTAAAGGAGAGTGACACAGATGGCTGAAAAGCATGGAAATTTATCAATTAACAGTGAAAATATTTTCCCGATCATAAAGAAATGGTTATACTCTGATCATGATATTTTTGTGAGGGAGATGATCTCCAATGGCTGTGACGCCATAACCAAACTGAAAAAACTGGAGGTTATGGGCGAGTACAGCTTCCCTGAGGATTATAAGCCGAACATCCAGGTCCTGGTAAATCCGGATGAGAAAACGCTGAAATTTATTGACAATGGTCTTGGCATGACAGCGGATGAGGTGGAGGAATACATCACGCAGATCGCCTTTTCCGGAGCTACGGAGTTTATTGAGAAGTATAAGGATAAAACCACAGACGATCAGATGATCGGACATTTCGGACTGGGATTTTATTCTGCCTTCATGGTGGCGGATGAGGTTCATATTGACACGCTTTCCTATAAAGAGGGGGCGGCGCCTGTGCACTGGACCTGTGACGGCGGAACGGAGTATGATATGTCCGAGGGCAGCCGTACCACGGTTGGCACGGAGATCACCCTTTTCCTCGCCGAAGACTGTGTGGAGTTTTCCAACGAGTACCGCGTGCGGGAGGTAATTGAGAAATACTGTTCCTTTATGCCGGTAAATATTTATCTTGCCAAAGAGAACGCCGAACAGGAATATGAGACCATCGACGAGTCTGACCTTCGCGAGGACGATGTGATTGTGGAGCAAATCCATGAGGAGGCGAAGACCGAGGAAAAAAAGAACGAGAACGGGGAGAAGGAAACGGTAGAGGTTTCCCCCGCCAGAGACAGGGTGAAAATTAATAAACGCCCGGTGTCCTTAAGCGATACCCATCCCCTGTGGATGAAGCATCCCAACGAATGCACAGAGGAGGAATATAAGGAATTCTATCGCAAGGTATTCATGGATTATAAGGAACCTCTGTTCTGGATCCACCTGAACATGGATTATCCCTTTAATCTGAAAGGAATTCTGTATTTCCCGAAAATCAATACGGAGTACGATTCCATTGAGGGAACCATCAAGCTTTATAACAACCAGGTATTTATCGCCGACAACATTAAAGAGGTGATTCCGGAGTTCCTTCTTTTGCTCAAGGGTGTCATTGACTGTCCGGATCTTCCGCTGAACGTGTCCCGCTCCGCACTTCAGAACGACGGCTTTGTACAGAAGATTTCCGATTATATCGCCAAAAAGGTGGCAGATAAGCTCACCGGCATGTGCAAGACCGAGCGGGAATCCTATGAGAAGTACTGGGATGACATCAGCCCCTTTGTAAAATACGGATACATTAAGGACAGCAAATTCGCAGATAAGCTGCAGGATTATATCCTGTTTAAGAATCTGGACGGAAAATATCTGACTCTGAAGGATTGTGTGGAAGAAAATAAGAAGGCGGAGGAAGCCGGAGAGAATGAAGACGCACAGACCCAGGATGAAGTGATCGTGGAGGATGAAAACGGAAATTCCGCGGAGAAGGATGCCGTGGAGGCAGAGGAAGACAAGGAACCGGAGAAGACCACAATTTTCTATGTGACAGATGAGACCCAGCAGAGCCAGTACATTAATATGTTCCGGGAAGCCGGCAAGGATGCGGTTCTTCTGAAGCATAATATTGATTCTCCGTTTATCTCTCATCTGGAGCAGAGGGATCAGACCATCCGGTTTATGAGAATTGATGCGGATCTGACCGAGGAGCTACGAGACGAGGGCGAGACCAGTGAGGAGACCGCAAAGGTTCTGACAGAGCTGTTCCGCAAAAACCTTGGCATGGACAAGCTGAATGTCCGGGTGGAGAACCTGAAAAATGAAAATATGGCGGCTATGATGACACTTTCAGAGGAAAACCGCCGTATGCAGGATATGATGAAGATGTATAATATTTCCGGTATGGATGCGTCCATGTTTGGCAATGAGGAGACGCTGGTTCTCAACGCGAAACATCCGCTTGTAAAATATGTGGCGGAGAATCAGGATGGGGAGAACGTTCCGATCATCTGCGAGCAGCTGTATGATCTGGCTTCTCTGAGCTATAAGCCGCTTTCCCCGGAAAACATGACACGTTTTGTGAAGAGGAGCAATGATATTCTCCTTAAACTGACGAAATAATTTTCATATGAAAATCCAGAAAGGACAGGACAAATGAGCGTAAATGGCACATTTTGTCCTGTCCTTTGCAGATTTAGCTTGACAAGATAGGGATATATTTCATATTCTAACAAAGTGTTCTTTGGCTGAGCGTGTTGAAAAAATGTATAAAATTTCTATTTCTTTCGAAAAATGCCGATTTTCCTCGTAAAAACGATTTTGTCCGAAAAAAGTCGTATTATAGCATTGTGGGTGAAATACGGAGGTTTACAGGAGGAAAGGATATGAAAAAGATTTACGGTCTTATCAGAAAAATGGGAGCGACATCGAAATACAAGGGATACTATTTTGTAGCGGAGGCTGTAAGGATGAGTATGGAATATGGGGAAGGCCCTGTAAAAATTACCAAAGACATTTATCCCCGTCTAGCAACAAAGTATCAGTCTACTCCCATGAATGTGGAGCATGATATTCGGACCGTCATTAATGTATGCTGGGTTACCAACCGGGATTTCCTGGAGCGGATCGCCGGATATTCCCTGGACTACAGACCTACGAACAGTGAGTTTGTAGATATTCTGGCATATTATTTGCGTGAGTCTGATTAACACAATACGGGAAAAGGAAAGAACATTTTCTGTCATAATTCTCTGAACAGAATTTCCTGGCTTCGGAAGTAGTTCAGAATAAAATCGTCCCAAAGCTGTTCCGGTTTCCGGTCAGGGGAAAATGTTTTCAGGGAGACGCCGGTTGTGCACTGCAGGAGTCCGTCCCTGAACTGCAGATTCAGGTAAAGGCCGTCGGCGATTCCAGGTGAGACAGACAGACGGTTTCCGATTTTCCCGTCGGACGAGAGGATGATTTTGAATTGCAGAGGGGTTCGCTTTCCCCGTATGATAAAACGACAATAATATTTCACATCTCCCCAGTACGTGTAAGTCCGTGCGTTTTCCTGCAGAAGCTTCCTCTCGTCTGTGTCAAAGAATTCCTTCTGAAGCCTTCCGTCAATGGAAAATCTGCCGAAGGTGGTGAAGGAAGCCTCCACGAGAAAAAACGGGTCAAAAACACTGCCGATAAAGAGCTTTTCTGTAAAATCCTTCAGATCTGTAATTGCCAGCGCAAGCATAAGCCTCTCCTTCCGAAATAGAGTCTGTCCTGGGTGTATGTCCCATTATAAATCAAAGATGGAAAAAATAACAGAGATTTTAAAAAACTCTTTTCAATCCGGGAATAATATGGTAACATAAATGTGGTATTTGAAACTACATATTATAGAAAAGAGGACGATATAGTTGAGCTACAAGATTGCGATAGACAGCTGCGGCGAGCTTCTGGATGAATGGAAACAGGACGATCGAATTGAATCCATACCCCTCACCCTGATGGTGGGCAAAGAGACGATTATTGACGATGAAACTTTTGATCAGCTGGAATACCTGAAGAAGGTAGCGGAGTGCCCGGAGTGCCCGAAGACAGCCTGTCCTTCTCCGGAGAATTACCGGAAGGTATTTGACTGCGACGCAGATCATGTTTATGGAATTACCCTGTCCGCGGAACTGAGCGGCTCCTATAACAGCGCCCTTCTGGGGAAGGATCTTGTTCTGGAGGAGAATCCGGAAAAAAAGATCCATATATTCAATTCCTGTTCCGCTTCCGTGGGAGAGACGCTGATCGCCCTGAAGATTCAGGCCTGTGAAGAGGCGGGGCTGCCCTTTGAGGATATCGTCAGTGTGGTGGAGAAATATATTGAAGAGCAGGATACCTTTTTTGTTCTGGAGAATCTGGATACCCTTCGGAAGAACGGCAGGCTTACGGGGGTGAAATCCCTTGTGGCCGGGGCCCTGAAAATAAAGCCCGTTATGGGGGCTACGCCGGAGGGGACGATCATTCAGCTGTCACAGGCCCGGGGTATGAACCGCGCCATTGTGAAGATGGTGGACATCATTGAGGAAAAGAGAAAAAGCGCGAAAAATCTTATTATGGGCATCAGCCACTGCAACTGCCCGGAGCGTGCCCGGATGCTGGCGGAAGCTCTGCAGAAGCGCATGAACCCGGATCGGATCGTGGTTCTGAACATGGGAGGTCTGAGCACTACCTATGCCAATGACGGCGGGGTGATCGTGGTATTATGATAAATGTGAGAAGCCTGTGAATCACAACATTCCTCTTCCATTTTGCAGACGGATGTGTTATACTGTTGAAAGTTGGTTTTGAGGAAAAGGAGATACACACAATGAGTCAGAAAAAAGTAGACGCCTATAAAAAAGAAAAGGCAAACCGTCAGAAGAATATGAAAAGAGAGAAGCGAGGCCTGATGCTGGAGAAGCTGATCGGGGTAATCATCTGCTTTGCGGCGGTTTTCTGGATTTTCTTTTCGGCTGCGGATAAGCTTTCCACCAGCTCCGAGGAGGAGGAAACGGTTGTGCAGCTGGAGACGGTGATGGACACTTCTGCGCTGACGGATTACATTTCCGCTCTCACGGAAGATGCTGAGTAATTAAGGGCAGGAAATAAAGACAACGAAAAAAGCTCCGGTTAAACCGGAGCTTTCCTGTATGCTAAAGTATGTTCAGGAAAACGTCCCTGACGTGTCCATTCTCATCTGCTTCCTCATACAAAGAAACTGCCTTCCCGCAGATTCCCTCATTTTTATCTCAGCCAGCCGCCGGATGTAACTGAAAACTAATTATAACTTTGTAACGTTGGCAGCCTGCGGTCCGCGCTGTCCGTCTGTTAAATCATAGGTTACCGCCTGACCCTGGTCAAGAGACTTAAAGCCTTCGCCGTTGATGGCGGAAAAGTGTACGAATACATCCGCTCCATCTTCACCTGTGATAAAACCGTAGCCTTTTTCTGCGTTGAACCATTTTACAGTTCCTTTGTTCATTTTGTTACCTCCATAAATATTAAAAGTTGAAAGAAATTCTGATGATAAAAAAATCACCAGATTTTACAGACTATATCATGTAAATATAATCTCTAAAAACTAGTGATTTCTACATTAAATAATCTCCGACTACCCTTAATTATATAACCGGCTGTCTCAATTGTCAAGAAAAACTGAAAATAAATCCGCTGGCCGCCGGCTGAAAAAAGACTTTATAAAATGAAAGTTTTCGTGTATGATGTAAGATAGACAAAAATTGGAGCACAATGGAGGACAAATGTATGATTAACAGGCTGATTGAAAAAATTCGCGCCACCGGGGCTCCCGTTGTGGTAGGACTGGATCCCATGCTGGATTATATCCCGGAAAAGATACGAAGGGACGCCTATAAGGAATTCGGAGAAACACTGGAAGGGGCCGCTGAGGCGATCTGGCAGTACAATAAGGGGATCGTGGACGCGGTCTGGGATCTGATTCCGGCTGTGAAGCCTCAGATCGCCATGTATGAACAGTTTGGAATTCCGGGACTGTCCGCATATAAACGAACGGTGGATTACTGCCGGGGAAAGGGCCTGGTGGTCATCGGCGATGTGAAACGGGGGGATATCGGATCCACATCCGCAGCCTATGCCGCAGGACATCTGGGAAAGGTACAGGTGGGATCGAAAATCTGCACCGGATTCGACGTGGATTTTGCCACAGTGAATCCCTATCTGGGATCGGATGGGGTGAAGCCATTCCTGAAGGTATGCGAGCAGGAAAAAAAGGGGATTTTTGTTCTGGTAAAAACCTCCAATCCATCCAGTGGGGAATTTCAGGATCAGCTGGTAGACGGAAGGCCTCTTTATGAGCTGGTGGGAGAAAAGGTCGCCCAGTGGGGAAAGGATCTGATGGGAGACGGATACAGCTATGTGGGAGCTGTGGTAGGAGCCACCTACCCGGAGATGGGAAAGACCCTGCGCAGGCTTATGCCTGAAACCTTCATTCTGGTGCCGGGGTATGGAGCACAGGGAGGAAAAGGCGCGGATCTGGTTCCCTTCTTTAACCCGGACGGCCTGGGTGCCATTGTCAATTCCTCCAGAGGAATCATTGCCGCATATAAGCAGGAAAAGTATGCGGCCTTTGGGGAGGAGAATTATGCGGACGCGTCCAGAGCGGCGGTTCTGGACATGATTGCCGATATCAGCGGCGCTCTGGAGCGCAGGCAGGAGGAACCATGAGCTGTGGGAAAAGCGTGACCCGGCAGGGCCGGAGAAAGGAAAACTGCAGGATCCTGTCTCAGGACTGCATTGGAGAAAACATATACAGTCTCTGGCTGGAAGGGGAAGACATTGCAAACGCGGCGGTTCCGGGACAGTTCCTGTCTCTGTACAGCCGGGATAAAAGCCGTCTGCTTCCCCGGCCCATCAGTATCTGTGAGATCGACCGGGAGGGGGGCCGTCTTCGTCTGGTGTATCGCGTCACCGGGAAAAATACGGGAACGGAGGAATTTTCCAGGCTTTGCCCGGGAGATATCCTGCAGGTCCTGGGCCCGTTGGGAAATGGTTTCCCTCTGGAGGCGGCGAAGGGCAGGCATATGCTTCTCATCGGCGGCGGAATCGGAATTCCCCCCATGCTGGAGACGGCGAAGCAGTTAAAGGGAGAGAAAACCATGATTCTCGGGTATCGGGATCAGCTGTTTCTCCAGGAGGAATTTTCTTCTCTGGGAAGGATTTACCTTGCCACGGAGGATGGCTCGGCTGGAACGAAAGGCAACGTTCTCAATGTCCTTGAGGAAAAACACCTGAGCGGCGGCGGGATTTTTGCCTGCGGGCCGGCGCCTATGCTGCGGGCCGTTTCGGCCTGGGCCGCCGGGGCTGGCATTCCCTGCTGGATTTCCATGGAAGAGCGCATGGCCTGCGGGGTCGGCGCCTGTCTGGCCTGCGTGTGCGGGTCTGTGGAGGAGGATACCCATTCCCATGTAAAAAATAAAAGGATATGCAGGGATGGCCCGGTTTTCCTGAGCACGGAGGTTGAGATATGAGCAAAATGCAGGTAGAGCTTGCGGGAGTCACCCTGAAGAACCCGGTGATGACCGCTTCCGGAACCTTTGGCTCCGGAGAGGAATACAGTGAATTTGTGGATCTGAACCGCCTGGGCGCGGTGGTGACAAAGGGGGTGGCCAGTGTGCCCTGGCCGGGGAACCCTACGCCCCGTGTGGCAGAAACCCCCTCCGGAATGCTCAACGCCATTGGCCTTCAGAACCCTGGAATTGATGTTTTCTGTGAGAGAGACCTTCCGTTTCTGAAGAAATTTGATACACGGATTGTTGTAAATGTGTGCGGGAGAACCGTGGAGGATTACTGCGCGGTGGTGGAACGCCTTGGGGAGGCGCCGGTGGACCTGCTGGAGATCAACGTCTCCTGTCCCAATGTAAAGGAGGGCGGGATTGCCTTTGGACAGAATCCCCGGGCGCTGGAGGCTATCACCCGGGAAGTGAAAAAATACGCCAGACAGCCCATCATTATGAAGCTCAGCCCCAATGTGACAGATATCACGGAGATGGCGCGGGCGGCGGAGGCCGGAGGCGCGGACATTCTGTCCCTGATCAATACACTCACCGGAATGAAGATTGATATCCATCGCCGCTGTTTTGCTCTGGCCAATAAAACCGGCGGGATGTCCGGCCCCGCGGTTCGCCCGGTGGCGGTGCGTATGGTATACCAGACAGCAAACGCGGTAAAGCTTCCCATTATCGGGATGGGAGGGATTGCCACTGCGGAGGATGCCCTTGAATTTCTTATGGCCGGGGCCACCGCGGTGTCGGTGGGAACCGCCAGTTTTACGAATCCTCATGTCACGGAGGAGATTGTGGACGGGCTGCAGACCTTCCTTGAGGAAGAGCATGTGGAAGATATCCGCAGCCTCATCGGTGCGGTAAGGTGATTCCCGCCGGGAAGAGGCGGAAGGAAAAAGCGGGCGCAGGCGGAGAAAGCGGCTCTCCCGCGGAAATATAAGGAGGAAGTATGGAAGCGTATAAACAGGAATTTATAGAATTTATGATTGACTGCAATGTTCTGAAGTTTGGAGATTTCGTCACAAAATCCGGGAGAAAAACACCGTTTTTTGTGAACACCGGGTTTTACCGCACCGGAACGCAGCTTCGCAGGCTTGGGGAATATTACGCCAGAGCCATCATGGATAAATTCGGAATGGATTTTGATGTGCTTTTCGGGCCGGCCTACAAGGGAATCCCTCTTGCCGTGGCTGCCTCCATGGCTATCAGCGAGCTGTACGGAAAGGATATCCGTTACTGTGCCAACCGCAAGGAGGTGAAGGACCACGGGGATAAGGGAATCCTTCTGGGAAGCCCTCTCGCCGACGGGGACAGAGTGGTGATTATTGAGGATGTGACCACGGCGGGGACTTCCATTCTGGAGACCCTTCCCATCCTCCGTGCCCAGGGACAGGTAAATCCTGTGGGCCTGGTGGTTTCTGTGGACCGTATGGAGAGGGGCCAGGGAACCAGAAGTGCCCTTCGGGAAATTGAGGAGAATTTCGGGCTTTCCACAACCGCTATTGTGACCATGGCGGAGGTGGTGGAGCACCTTTATAACCGGGAATATAAGGGACGCGTGGTCATCGACAACGCCCTGAAGGAGGCCATTGATGCCTATTACTGCCAATATGGAGCAGAGTAAGGGAACAGGAGGAATCGCCATGAATGAAAAGATTTACAGGACTATGGCCGGAATCGGTGCAGGGAATCTGGCCCTTGGAATTATCGTGCTTGTCACCGGGATATCCACAGGAATACTGATGATTGTAAATGGGGCCCGGCTGCTGAAAAGCAAGGAAGATATTCTTTTATAAGGGGAAGCTTTGAGAATTTGAAAAAGGAAACGAAACGTCAAATACGCAGGGCCGGTACAGTGCTTTTTGTGGTGTATGTGCTTCTGCTGATCTATTTTCTGTTTTTTTCAGAGGCATACGGACGGACAGCCGTGGCCGCAGAGGAGGGCTTTCGGTACAACCTGATTCCTTTTCTGGAGATCCGGCGGTTCTGGATGTACAGGGAGCAGCTGGGGATAAAGGCTGTGCTGGCCAATCTTCTGGGAAATGTTGTGGGATTTATTCCCTTTGGATTTATTCTTCCGGTGATCGTGCCGGAGCTGCGAAACGGATTTCTGATTCTGCTGGCGGGCTTTTCCCTGAGCCTGGGGGTGGAGCTGATCCAGCTGGTCAGCCGGGTGGGCTGTTTCGATGTGGATGATCTGTTTCTGAACACGCTGGGCGCGGCGGCCGGATATGTTTTTTTCACCCTGTGTGATCATGTCAGGAGAAGGTATTATGGCAAGAAGATATAGGTACGCATTTGTAAAAAAGAAGGAGGCCGGAAAGGGAAAGCTTTCCGTGGGTCTTGTGATTGCGTCTGTGGTGCTTTTTTTCGGGGATGTGCTGCTGGCTTTTCTCCTGGACGGACAGCTGGGGACGCTGGTGGGCGGAATCGGTCTGTTTGCCATGCTGCTTTCGGCCTATGGGTTTTTCATGGGACTGGCCAGTTTTTCGGAGCCGGACCGCAAACACCGTACCAGCCTCATTGGTTCCATACTCAACGGGGTGGTTCTGGTGATATGGGTAGGCATCTTTCTTTCGGGAGTCTGAGAAATGGAAAAAAATGAAAAAATAAAAGATATGGAACGGCTGCAGCGGCAGCTGGATTTTATCCTGGAGGCGGATAAGGAAAAAAATATTTTTCGTCAGACCTATCTGGCGGACGGGCAGAGAAAGGAAAACGATGCGGAGCACTGCTGGCATCTGGCGCTGATGGCGCTGCTTCTGAAGGAATATTCCAACGAGGAGGTAGATCTCTCCCGGGTGATTCCCATGGTGCTGGGACATGATCTCATTGAGATTGACGCGGGGGATACCTACGCCTATGATGAGGAAGGAGCCAAAACCAAGCAGGAGAGAGAGAGGAAGGCTGCGGACCGGATTTACAGCCTTCTTCCGGAGGAACAGGGGACATGGCTTCGGGAGCTGTGGGAGGAATTTGAGGCCTATGAGACGCCGGAGGCAAAGTTTGCCCACGTTCTCGATAACTTTCAGCCCCTGTTTTTAAATGATGCTTCCGATGGACGGAGCTGGACGGAGCATCAGGTGAAAAAAAGCCAGATATATAAGAGGAACCGCCGCACGGCGGAAGGCTCGGAGACCATCTGGGCCTATATGGAAACGCTGATCGACAAACATATTCAGCTGGGGCATATACAGGATGATATGTCCGGAGACGTCCGGCAAGACAGGAGATGATAGATTGGACGATATAATGCGGGAGCGCTATGAGCTGGCCAGCGGCAGAGTGCGGGAGATTGTGACAGAGGAGACTGTCCCGGAGCCTTTTGGCTGTTTTTTTCGGGAAACCGCGGCTTTTCTGCAGAAAACCATGGAAGTGATGGAGGAGGACGGCGAAGATCTGTCTCTTGAGGAACTGGGGGACAGGAATCACAGTCTGTATCAGGATGTTCTGCCGGAAAACTATGGGACGTGCTGGGGAAATCCTGCCTGGGCCGCCCGGATGCTGGGAGATTCCGGTCAGGCTCTTTCTTTTCTTTACAGAGAGCTTTCCGGTACCATCGTCTATGCCCATGAAAAAAGGCTCTGGGATATGACGGTATCTCTGGAGCTTTTTCTGGAGATCTATTCGGCATTTTCTGACGGGGAGATTCCGGACAGTCGGGTGATTCGAAACATTCTCTGTTCCTACTGTAATGATTACTGTCAGGATATGACCGAGGCGCGTATTGAGGAAACCGTGGATCCATCCCGGGATTTTGCCCTTCGGGTCATTCTGGATTCGGATCTGTCGGATCTGAGGTATCTCTACCGGTACGGGGAATATATCTCGGAGAATGAGCTGGGGGCGGCGGGATTTCTCGCCTCTCTTACAGACGGGGAAGTGGAGAAAATTGCCCGGACATATACCGAAGGGTATCGGATGGGGTTTGTCATCGGCCGGAAGGATCTTTCCAGGAAAAAAACTGTGCAGATCCGTTTTCATCTGGGCTTTGAGAGAATCGTCCGGGCGGCTGTCTTTCAGTTCCGGGAGATGAGACTGGAACCTGTGATCAGCCGGTACGCCCTCCATGTGGTAAATCGGACCAGCCAGGCCCGTGTGGGATACACCGGCGCCGTGGCCAATCCCCAGTATGAATACGATCACCGCCAGGACTGGGCGCTGTTCCTGGACGGGGATTTTGTGGCCAGGAAGCTGCGCTCCACCCGGAACGGATATGAGAAGTGCGCGGACCTGGCTGCGGTGCTGGGAGGGCCGGCTCTTCTGGATACATTCGGGGAAAACCCCTTCCGCCCGGAGAATAAGGCAGAGGCGCTGACTCTTACGGAGGCGCAGCAGAAGCTCCTGACTCAGCTGAATCAGGAAACCGGGCAGATCGTAAACCGTTATATACCCGGGGAGGAGCGAAGCTTTACCATTATCGCCTGGCCGGTTCCGGAGATCGCCCAGGGGCGCTCCAAAGAGACCTATCCGGAGATTTTCCGGGAATTTGTGAAAATCAATACCCTGGATTCCCGTCTGTATCAGGAGATTCAGCAGAAGATCATCGACGCGTTGGATACCTGCCAGTGGGTGGAGGTGAGAGGCCGGGCGGGCAACCAGACCCGGATGCGGGTCCGCCTTCACGAGCTTGCCTGTCCGGACCGGCAGTCCAACTTTGAAAACTGCGTGGCGGACGTGAATATTCCCGTGGGGGAGGTGTTCACATCCCCGCTGCTGGAGGGTACAGAAGGAATTCTCCATGTGAAAAGGGTATATCTGAATGGCCTGCAGTACCGGGATCTCAGGCTTACCTTCCGGCAGGGAAGGGTGGTGGACTACACCTGCGGAAATTTTGAACGGGAAGAGGATAACCAGAGATATGTGGAGGAGAATATTCTCTTTCACCATGAAGCACTTCCCATCGGGGAGTTTGCCATCGGGACAAACACCAGGGCTTACGTGGCCGGCCAGAGGTCTGGGATTGAGGAAAAGCTGCCGATTCTCATTGCGGAGAAAACAGGCCCTCATTTCGCGGTGGGGGACACCTGTTACAGCTGGTCAGAGGACACGCCGGTGTTTAACCCCGACGGAAAGGAACTGATTGCCAGAGACAACGAGGTTTCCATTCTGCGCAGGGAAGATCTGAACCAGGCATATTTTGGCTGTCATACGGATATCACCATACCCTATGAGGAAGTGGGAATCATCCGGGGCGTGCGGGCGGACGGGACACAGATTTCCGTGATTGAGGACGGGCGTTTTGTCCTTCCGGGAACCGAAGCTCTGAATGAACCGTTTTTAAGTTGACAGATTCCCGGAATATAGGTAGAATCTACGTTGTAAGTCATTTTTCCATTTGAGGAGGCAGAAGTTATGGCAAAGGTTGGAATTGTAATGGGCAGCGACTCGGATATGCCGGTGATGCGCAAGGCGGCGGAAATTCTGGAGAAGCTGGGAATTGACTATGAAATGAGAATTATATCCGCCCACCGGGAGCCGGATGTGTTTTTTGAATATGCGAAATCCGCGGAGGAAAAAGGGTATAAGGTGATCATTGCCGGAGCGGGCAAGGCGGCCCATCTTCCGGGTATGTGTGCGGCGATTTTTCCCATGCCCGTAATCGGGATTCCCATGAAAACCTCAGATCTGGGAGGCGTGGATTCTCTGTATTCGATTGTACAGATGCCCACCGGGATTCCGGTGGCCACGGTGGCCATTAACGGCGGCGCCAACGCGGGAATTCTGGCCGCGAAGATCCTGGCGGTTTCGGATAACGCGCTTCTTGAGCGGCTGAAGAGCTATAGCCAGGAGCTGAAGGAGCAGGTGGAGGCGAAGGATGCCCGGCTGCAGGCGGAAGGATACGAAGCTTTTTAAGACGGAGCCTTTCGCGGGGAAATCACAGACAGAAGGAGAAGAATATGGATTACAAAAATGCAGGCGTTGACATTGAAGCCGGATACCGCTCCGTAGAGCTTATGAAAAAACATATTGCCAGAACCATGCGGCCGGAGGTTCTGGGAGGCATCGGCGGATTTTCCGGCGCATTTTCCATGGGTGCTTTTAAGGGTATGGAGGAGCCGACCCTGGTGTCCGGCACCGATGGAGTGGGAACCAAGCTGAAGCTGGCGTTTCTTCTTGACCGTCATGATACGGTGGGGATCGACTGCGTGGCCATGTGCGTAAACGACATTGCCTGCGCCGGAGGAGAGCCGCTGTTTTTCCTGGATTATATTGCCTGTGGGAAGAATTATCCGGAAAAAATCGCTGAGATCGTCGGAGGTGTGGCGGAAGGCTGCGCCCAGGCGGGCGCGGCTCTGATCGGCGGAGAGACGGCGGAAATGCCGGGCTTTTATCCTGAGGATGAATATGACCTGGCCGGCTTTGCGGTGGGAATCGTGGATAAAAAGGATCTGATCACCGGTGAGAACCTGAAGGCAGGGGATGTGCTTGTGGGCATGGCCTCCTCAGGCGTGCACAGCAATGGCTTTTCCCTGGTGCGGAAGGTTTTTGAAATGTCCAGGGAGTCTCTGGAGACCGAGTATGAGGAACTGGGAACCACCCTGGGGGAGGCGCTGCTGGCGCCCACCAAAATATATGTGAAGGCGCTTCGCGCCATCCGTGAGGCCGGAGTTCGCATTCATGCCTGCAGCCATATTACAGGGGGCGGGTTTTATGAAAATGTGCCCCGTATGCTCAGGGAAGGAACCAGAGCTGTGATTGAGAAGGACAGCTATCCGGTTCCGCCGGTTTTTTCCCTTCTTTCCAGAACCGGAAATATCGAGGAGAAAATCATGTACAATACCTATAATATGGGCCTGGGAATGATTCTGGCCGTAGATCCGGCGGATGTACAGGCCGCCATGGATGCGGTTCGCATGGCCGGAGAGGTCCCCTATGTGGTGGGCCGGATTGAAGAAGGAGAAAAGGGAGTGACCTTATGCTGAAGGTAGGAGTGCTGGTTTCCGGCGGGGGGACAAACCTCCAGGCAATTCTGGACGCCATGGACAGAGGTGACATCACCAATGCCAGGGTGGATTTTGTGATCAGCAACAATCCGGGGGCCTATGCCCTTGAGAGAGCCCGGAACCACGGGGTGGAAGCGGAATGTATTTCCCCGAAGAGCTATGACAGCCGGGAAGCCTTTCACAGTGCGCTGCTTGCGCGGCTGCGGGAGAAGAACCCGGATCTCATTGTTCTCGCCGGTTATCTGGTGGCAATCCCGCCGGAGATTGTGGATGCTTTTCCCAATCGAATCATCAATATTCACCCGTCCCTGATTCCCTCCTTCTGCGGGGTGGGCTATTATGGCCTCAGGGTTCATGAGGCGGTGTTAAAAAGAGGCGTGAAGGTGACCGGCGCCACAGTTCACTTTGTGGACAAGGGCACGGATACCGGTCCCATTCTTCTTCAGAAGGCGGTGAAGATTCCGGAGAATCTTACCGCCGGGGAGCTGCAGCGCCTGGTTATGGAGAAGGCTGAGTGGAAGATTCTCCCCAAGGCCATCCAGTTAATCGCAAACGATAAGATTACGGTCACCGACGGAATTGTTTCGGTAAAGGAGTAAAGCAGATGAAAGTTTTGATCGTTGGAAGCGGCGGAAGAGAGCACGCCATCGCGTGGAGCGTGTCGAAAAGCCCGAAGGTTTCGGAAATTTACTGCGCGCCGGGGAACGCGGGAATTGCCGAGTATGCACAATGCGTGGAAATCGGCGCCATGGAATTTGAAAAGCTGGCGGATTTTGCACAGGAGAAGGGCATTGATCTGACCATTATCGGGATGGACGACCCGCTGGTGGGCGGTGTGGTGGATGTTTTTCAGGCCCGGGGCCTGCGGGTATTCGGTCCGGAGAAAAAGGCGGCCATTCTGGAGGGATCCAAGGCCTTTTCCAAGGATCTGATGAAAAAATATCACATTCCCACAGCCTCCTATGAGAATTTTCAGGATCCGGAGAAGGCTCTGGATTATCTTTGCACCCAGGCGAAATTCCCTGTTGTTCTTAAGGCAGACGGGCTTGCCCTGGGAAAAGGCGTTCTGATCTGTGAAGATCTGGAGGCGGCCCGGAACGGCGTCCGGGAGATCATGGAGGATCGGAAATTCGGGGATGCGGGAAATACCATGGTGGTAGAAGAATTCCTGACCGGCCGGGAGGTTTCCGTACTCTCCTTTGTGGATGGAAAAACCATTCGGACCATGACCTCCGCCCAGGACCACAAACGGGCGATGGACGGCGATCAGGGGCTGAATACCGGCGGAATGGGAACCTTTTCGCCCAGCCCCTTCTATACAGAGGAGGTAGACGAATTCTGCCGGAAATATATTTATCAGCCTACTGTGGACGCCATGGCCGCGGAGGGCCGGCCCTTTAAGGGAATTATTTTCTTTGGTCTGATGCTGACGGCGGACGGCCCGAAGGTGCTGGAGTATAACGCCCGTTTCGGGGATCCGGAGGCCCAGGTGGTTCTTCCAAGGATGAAAAACGATATTATAGAAGTTATGGAGGCCTGTGTGGACGGCACGCTGGATCAGGTGCAGCTGGAATTTGAGGACAACGCGGCTGTGTGTGTGGTTCTGGCCAGCGACGGTTATCCTGTGAAATATGAAAAAGGCGTTCCGATTACCGGGTTTGAGAACTTTGAGGGAAAAGACGGATATTACTGCTTCCACGCAGGGACAAAGCGCTCGGACGGTCAGATCGTGACCAATGGAGGCCGGGTGCTGGGGATTACCGCCAAGGGCAAAACCCTGAAGGAAGCAAGGAAAAACGCCTACCAGGCAACGGAATGGATTTCCTTCCGAAACAAATACATGCGCCACGACATCGGAAAGGCGATCGACGACGTGGAATAAGGGCAGGAGGATAAAAAATGGCAATAACAGAGAAACAGGCAGTCAGAGCACTGCAGACCGGGGACAGCCTGTTTGTGGCGTATTCTCAGACGACGAAGCTTCCTTATGTGACCTGTGACGAGGAATCCTTTAATGATCAGGTGTGGATTTTTTCCACGGAGGAGAAGCTGAAGGAATTCGCGAAGGAACGTATGGAGGAAAAAATCCCTCTGATGGGAATGCGTTACGACAAAAAGGATTTTACAAAGCTTTACGGGGTTCTCTATGGCATCGGTGTAAACAGTGTTCTGTGGCACGATGGCGGGGATCAGATCGAGGTGGAGCTTCCGAAGATTGCGAAGCAGACAGATATGAGTAAGGTGGAGCCTGCAAAGCGCCCCCTGTTGAACCCTACACTTCAGCTCTCCGGGATTTATTTTATGCAGGAAGTCCGCCGTCCTGTGCCCATGGAGGAGAAACAGAATGTCCATGAGCTTGAAGAGGAGCTTCTTGCCAATCTTTGCAAGGCGGAATTTCTGATTGTCATGGAAGTGAATGCGGAGGATCCCAAGAAGATCAATATCCCATATTTGAAGAATAAGGATGGAAAGATTCTTCAGCCGGTGTTTACGGATGTGCTGGAGCTTCAGAAGTTTACAAAGGGGAAGAAGTACCGGGTGGCCAAGCTGCCGTTTTCCAAGCTTCTTCCGCTGCTGATCAGGGAGGCGGAGGCTTTTGTGGTGAATCCCATGGGATTTAACCTGCCCCTGAACCGGGAGCAGATGGAAAAGCTTACAAAAATCGCAAATTGACAGGCATTCCGGCCGCTGACGAGGGCAACGATCTTCCGCGGCCGGATTTTATAATGGCGGACGGCGGCTGCCTGGCCATAGGAGAAAGTAGATTTGGAATGATAGTACAGATAGATTTTAACAGTGGTGAGGCAATTTATATGCAGATCACCAATCAGATCATTATGGGAATCGCTACCGAACGGCTTCGGGAGGGGGATTCCCTGCCTTCCGTGCGTCAGCTTGCGCAGACGGCGGGAATTAATATGCATACAGTAAATAAGGCCTATGCCCTGCTTCGGCAGGAGGGATTTGTCACCATTGACCGGCGCAAAGGGACGATTATTTCCATTGATCCGGACAAAGTGAAGGCCATGGAGGATATGAGGAATCATCTGACGCTTGCACTGGCCCGGGGATGCAGCAAACGTGTGACCCGGGAAGAGGTTCACCGGCTGATTGATGATATTTTTGATGAATATCAGATTGACAGATAGGAGAGACATATGCAGGAGAAATTTACAATTCAGGCACAGAATGCCATTGCACTGGCAAAGGAGACTGCCCGTTCCTGCGGTCACAGCTATGTGGGAACCGAGCATCTTCTGCTGGGTCTTGTGCGGGAGCCGGAAGGGACCGGAGGGATGCTGCTGCGGGAATCCGGAGTGGAGTCTGAAAAGCTCCTGGAGCTTATTGATAAGCTGATCACACCCCCTGGAGCGGTTGTCACGGAAGAAAAGCCTGAGATCAGTCCCAGAGCCAGGAGAATCCTGGAACAGTCCGTCCTGGAGGCGGAAGCCATGCGCATGAAACAGGCGGGGACTGAGCATATTCTGATTGCTATGCTCCGGGAAGTGGAATGCGTGGGGACCCGGCTGCTTTACACAATGAACGTAAATATTCAGAAGCTTTATGCGAGTGTTCTTTCCGCCATGGGAATGGATAATGAGGAGATCGCCGGGGAATTTCAGGCAGCACGGATGTCCCGGGGGAAAAACGGCAGCAGTACGCCGGTCCTTGATCAGTACAGCCGGGATCTGACGGAGCTTGCTGCAGAGGGAAAACTGGACTCCGTCATTGGTCGTGACCGGGAAATTGCCAGGCTGATTCAGATTCTGAGCCGCCGAACCAAAAACAATCCCTGCCTTGTGGGGGAACCTGGGGTGGGGAAGACTGCCATTGTGGAAGGCCTCGCCCAGCGGATCGTGTCCGGAAATGTGCCGGATACGGTGAAGGAAAAGCGGGTGGTTGTGCTGGATCTCTCGGCCATGGTTGCGGGGAGTAAGTACCGGGGTGAGTTTGAGGAGCGGATTCGAAGTGTGGTGGATGAGGTGCGGGAGCACGGGGGTGTACTCCTTTTCATTGACGAGCTTCACACCATCATCGGCGCGGGAGGCGCAGAGGGAGCCCTGGATGCTTCCAATATTCTGAAGCCTTCCCTTTCCAGAGGCGAAATACAGCTGATCGGCGCCACGACCCTTGAGGAGTATCGGAAGTATATTGAAAAGGATGCCGCTCTGGAGCGCCGTTTCCAGCCCATCACAGTGGATGAACCCTCCGAGGAGGAGGCTGTGGCCATTCTCAGGGGCCTGCGGCCTTATTATGAGCGCCATCATGGGGTGAAAATTGAGGATGCCGCCCTGGAGGCGGCTGTGAAAATGTCGGTCCGCTATGTGAATGATCGTTTTCTCCCGGATAAAGCCATTGATATTATCGATGAAGCGGCCTCGAAGGTGCAGTTGGGGGGCTACCGTACGGTTCCAAGGGCCTGCGCCCTGGAGCAGGAGATCCGAAATCTTCTTGCAGAGAAGGAGGAGGCGGTGCGCATTGCGGATCTGGAGCGGGCGAAGAATGCCCAGGCGCGGCAGAGAGAGGCGGAAAAGGAGCTCGCTCTGCTAAATGAGAAGGAAAGGAAGAAAAACAGCCGGAAGCCTCTGACAGTGGATGAGGCGGCTGTGGCCGATATTGTGTCAGACTGGACCCGGATCCCGTTGAAGCGTCTGACGGAAGGGGAATCCCGCCGTCTGGCCGGTCTGGAAAAGCTTCTTCACCGTCGGGTAGTCGGGCAGGAGGAGGCGGTTTTGGCTGTAGCCCGGGCGGTGAAGAGAGGACGGGTAGGGCTGAAAGACCCTGCACGTCCCATCGGCTCTTTCCTTTTCCTTGGTCCAACCGGCGTGGGAAAAACGGAGCTGTCCAAGGCCCTCGCCGAGGGTGTGTTCGGCAGTGAGCAGGCCATGATCCGTGTGGATATGTCCGAGTACATGGAAAAGCACAGTGTCTCCAGGCTGATCGGTTCCCCTCCCGGGTATGTGGGCTACGAGGAGGGAGGACAGCTCAGCGAGAAGGTGCGCAGAAATCCATACAGCGTCGTGCTTTTTGATGAGATTGAAAAAGCCCACCCGGATGTCTTCAACATCCTTCTTCAGGTACTGGACGACGGACATATCACTGATGCCCACGGGCGGAAGGTGGATTTTAAGCAGACGATCCTTATCATGACCTCCAACGCGGGCGCCCAGGCCATAGTAGAGCCAAAACGTCTGGGATTCATCTCCGATGACAGTGAAAAGCAGGATTATGAGAGAATGAAGACCGGGGTAATGGAGGAAGTGCGCCGGATTTTCCGGCCGGAATTTCTGAACCGGATCGATGAGATCCTTGTGTTCCACTCTCTGAACCGCCAGGAAATCCGGAAAATTGTCACGATCCTTCTGAAAAACCTGGAAAATCGCTGCAGAGATCAGATGGAGATCGAGTTGCGGGTTACAGACGGTGTGAAGGACCAGATCGCCCAGTCCGGATTTGACCACAAATACGGCGCCAGACCCCTGCGCCGTGCCATCCAGACCCAGATCGAGGATCCCCTGGCCGCCGAAATCCTGGAAGGCCGCATAAAACGCGGAGATACCGTACAGGCGCAGCTGAGAAATAAACAGATTCGTTTTACCGTAAAAGAGGAAAAAAACGCGGCGGAGGAAGCGTGAGAAATCATAGTTAACATTTCTTAAAATGCTATGAAATTTCATGCTGCCTTCTGGAAAACAACCAGAAAATGGGGTATAATGTGAACACTTAATGAGCGCGAGCCGGAGGCGAAGTGCGAATTTAGTGAGAACATATACCTGGACACTTAGTGAGTCCGAGCATAAGCGAAAGACGAGCTTAGTGACCATGGTATAATGTGAACCCGAACCGGGGAGACAACTTCGGTATAATGAGCGCGAGCCGGAGGCGAAGTGCGAATTTAGTGAGAACATATACCTGGACACTTAGTGAGTCCGAGCATAAGCGAAAGACGAGCTTAGTGACCATGGTATAATGTGAACCCGAACCGGGGGAGACAACTTCGGTATAATGAGCGCGAGCCGGAGGCGAAGTGCGAGTTTAGTGAGAACGTATAACGAAAGAATCTTTAGGAGGACAGAAGATCATGGCAGTAGTAGAGGAACTGATCCGTACAGAGGAGAACGGCACGATCAGCTTCGGAGATTATAAGCTGAGTCAGAAATCGAAATTATCGGATTATCAGTCCCACGGTGACATTTATAAGGTGAAAACCTTCAGGGAAATCACAAAGCTGGAACGCAACGGTATGTTCGTCTATGAATCCGTACCGGGGACAAGCGTCTTTCAGCTTTCACAGGATGACAGCGGAATCCGTTTTCTGGTGGAAGGCTTCGGGGACGCGCAGATCACGGTGGAGCTGGAGGCGGACAGTGTGTACGAGGTATATATTAACGGCGCCAGCACGGGAATGATGAAAACGAATCTGGGCGGAAAGCTTTCCTTCAGCGTGGAGCTGGATGGCGCGAAGAGCGCGGAAGTGAAAATAATCAGATGCTGAAAAATAAAAAGACGGTTTTTTTCTGCCAGGAATGCGGCTACGAATCTGCCAAATGGATGGGACAGTGTCCGGGCTGTAAGGCATGGAATACCTTTGTGGAGGAAGCGGTTCCTTCTTCCTCCGGTGCAAAAAAAATGTCCTCCGGCCCGGCGGCCTCATCCACACGGCCCAGGCCGATGGCTCTTGGGGATATAAATCTGTCGGAGGAAGAGCGCAGGACCAGCGGGATCGGAGAGCTTGACAGAGTGCTGGGAGGCGGGATTGTACCCGGTTCCCTGGTGCTGGTCGGCGGAGATCCGGGCATCGGGAAATCCACACTCCTGCTGCAGGTATGCCGCAATCTGGCAGAAAAAGGCCTTTCAGTTCTTTACATATCCGGAGAGGAATCCCTGGCACAGATCAAAATGCGTGCGAATCGTCTCGGGCAGTTTAATGACAGCCTGAAGCTTCTCTGTGAGACGAATCTGGAAAACATCCGGGAAGTGATTTCCCGGATGAAACCGGATGTGGCTGTGGTTGACTCGATCCAGACTATGTACCATGAGGATATCAGCTCTGCACCGGGAAGTGTTTCTCAGGTAAGAGAGTCCACGAATGTCCTGATGCAGATTGCAAAGGGCATGGGGGTGTCCATTTTTATAGTCGGTCATGTGACGAAAGAGGGAAATGTGGCTGGCCCCCGTGTGCTGGAGCACATGGTGGACACGGTATTGTATTTCGAGGGAGACCGTCACGCCTCTTACCGGATCCTTCGCGGCGTGAAAAACCGGTTTGGCTCTACCAATGAGATCGGTGTTTTTGAAATGCGCGGCGAAGGTCTTCAGGAAGTGAAGAATCCTTCGGAATTTCTGTTAAGCGGCAGACCGGAAAACGCATCCGGCTGTGTGGTCGCCTGCTCCATGGAGGGAACCAGGCCTATTCTGGTTGAAATTCAGGCGCTGGTCTGCCACAGCAGTTTTGGGATTCCCCGGCGCACCGCCGTGGGGACGGATTTTAACCGTGTAAATCTGCTGATGGCCGTTCTGGAAAAGAAGGTGGGGGTACGTCTCGCTTCCTCCGATGCTTACGTAAATATTGCAGGCGGCATGAAGATGACAGAGCCTGCCATTGATCTGGGCATCTGCCTGGCGATCATCTCCAGTTTTAAAGACCTGGCGATCCCGGACTCGGTGATGGCTTTTGGGGAAGTGGGGTTAAGCGGCGAGGTCCGGGCGGTAAGTCAGGCGGACCAACGTGTCCTGGAAGCAAAAAAGCTGGGTTTTGACACTGTGATCCTTCCGGAGGCAAACCGATCGGCTGTGGGCAAAAAGGATGGAATCCGTCTTATATATGTGCCTACCGTGCGCGACGCAGTTCACTGGCTTACGAAAGAACAGTGTCGAGAACCGTAAAAAAAGTTTTATTTTTTTGAAAAAAGTTGTTGACAGGTTTGGAAAGATGTGGTAATCTAAATAAGCTGTCGCAAGGACAGGAACATTGATAAC
>JAJQBI010000014.1 GCA_021203365.1 Clostridiales bacterium | reverse complement strand
GGGGATTTTATACCCTTTTATTCTCCGCAACTACCCAAAAAGCTTTCATACTTATCTGCACAGATGAACAGTTGATAATACCCGCCAGCCGCATACATAATGATTTTCAGCTGCATTCCATCCGCTGCCGATATATTTCCTTTAAGTCATCAATTGCCATTTCCACATCCAGTGTATGAAATCCAAGCCAACATTCTTCCATTGTTCTGGCATCTGCGATTCTGAATATTTCCCGACTGCTTTCACCTGAATAATAGTGCCAATAGCGATATACATATCCGATCCAGTACATAATATCTCTGGAAAACAACTCGCCAGCCTTTTTCAATACTCCCGTAGCCTCTTCCTCCAACTCTTCCAGAATGTATTCTTCGCCCGCCCATTGAAGTCGGTCATAAGTGTCATCAAGACACTTTGCAGCCTGGCTGTTCATGAAGGCTTCTATAAAAACGGGAGATTCATATTCACTTTTTAATGACAACTCAAACAGGCGCCCCTGGATATCACACAATTGCCTTTTATCAAGGCTTAATTCCAGCATATTCGTCACCCGCCTTTATAATTTCATCAAAAAACAATCCTTCTCTTCGATATCTTTTACACATTTTTTCAGCCAATGCGACTCCTTTTTCACGGTTTGATTCACTTTCTTTTTTTAGTTGCATCCGCTGCTCCTGTGAAAATCTTTGCTCATCAAGAATCTTTATTTTACTGCATGCTTTTTCCGTCACAGCAACATACTGTTTTCCAAGCTTAAGTGCCGAAAGGCTGTGTATGAGAGCCAAATCTGTAATTTCTCCGCTGAAAAAGCGGTCAAGAACCACAAACATACGGTCATTTGCAATATATCCAATAACCATGTCACAGTCTTTCCCCCAGTTTTTGATACGATCATAGAGTAAAGTTCCTTTTGCAGCCTCCATTTTTGCCCGATGATAAGCAACAAGCAACGCCCATTCCAATCCTGCATTGATATTTAAGATTCCTAAATCTGAAAGATCCACACTTAGTGTATAGAGAATGGCTCCCGGAAAGTTACAGATCAGGGTAAGAGGCTGTATACAATCTGTCCCCATATAAAACCCTTTTCCAAAGTCACATCGTTCCCGGCTAACCGGCGCAATTGTACCCCGAATTCCATTTTTTGATCCATGATACAGTGTCAATATCTTATCACTTTTTATGACAGGGGCTGCCTTAAACAGGACATGATCTGCATTGGTCATTCCAGCCTTTACTTCTGCCATGGCACTCCTCCTCCTGCTTATATAAACCTGCTTCGCAAAAAGACCCTGATTCACGAAACGCTTCCCCATTCATCTGTAAGCCATTCAATTTCGCATTTTCAAGGTCTTAAAAGACACGGATCTCATAAGATTTCCGGAAGGTTTCCCCAGGCTTTACCATATTAATAAAAGCCTTCTCCGAAAGCTCTCCGCAAAAGCCCTCATCGTCGCACCGTCCCATCCAGGGCTCCAGGCAGACAAAGGGCGCCCCCGGCCGGGACCATATGCCAAAGCACGGAAAGCCCGGACTTACAAGCTCCAGGTATGGTTTTCCGTCCGGAAGGAAAATTCCGGCCTTCTCAATCTGACCCCCGTCAAACACCAGGGCATCCCGGTCAAAGGTATGGGCATCCACAAAGGCCACGCCGCCGGCAAGAGGCAGCTCATGAATTTCCTGCGGCACAGCCGTGCCGGAAGCAGGATCCAGAAGCAGATAGTGAAGAGATTTTTTTCCCTCAAATTTCAGGCGGTAATTTTTCTCCGGATCATTCACAGGCGCGGGAACCGAAAAAGCCGGGTGTCCCCCGATGGTGAAATACATGGGCTCACTCCCCGGATTTTCCACGCTCCAGGATACGGTAAGCTCCCGGCCGGAAAGGGAATGGGTTACAGAGAAACGGAATGGGAATGGCCAGGCGGCCAGTGTTTCCTCTGTGGATTCCAGCCTGTGGGTAAGAGATTCCGGGGCTTCCTCCACACAGACAAAATCCATATCTCTGGCAAACCCGTGCTGGTGAGAGGAATAGGTTTTTCCGTTTACACGGTACACGTCCTTGCTGTGCCGTCCCACATTTGGAAAAAGCACCGGCGCGTGCCGCCCCCAGAAGGCCGGATCTGCCTGCCACAGAATTTCACGCTCATTTTCCCTGTCATAAATACTGCAAAGCTCTGCACCTCTGTCCGAGACAGAAATCCGCAGATGTGAATTCTCAATTGTCCGCAACATAACTCCTCCTTTTCTGCAATGGTTCCTGAACTTCTTTTCCTGTATTATACTTTACTTTTCTCTTCCTGTCCAACATTAAACCACTGCGCAGATGAATCAAAAGGGGGGATCCGGCAATTTCTCCACAGAAAAAAAGGCAAATCCGGAGCCATCGCATCTTCCGGATTTGCCTCTCTTTATTCACATCCGTTTATATTCACCTGATCTCAAACCAGTCAAAGGCTGCCCTGTTTTTGCTGTCCGCACCGTTTCCGGTGGCGTACATTCCGATTATGGTACCGGACATACATCCCACCTTTTCCGGATTAATCAGGGTGCCGTCCACGCGGCAGAATTCTGCCAGCGTTTCCTCGTCTGCGCCGCAGCGGCAGATAAACTCTTCCCCGTGGATCTCAATCTGAAGGACCACGTCCTCCCCTTCCCAGGGAATCCGGGCCAGGACCTGCCGGTTTGTAGTGCTTGTAAAGCCCGGGAAATAAGGCGGTATCTCATAATCCGCCGTCACAGCCGTCATCTGCACAAAGGAACCGTCCTTCCCCTTCACTCTCTCAAGGTGGAACTGGTGATTCATGGCCTGGACCACCGCCAGTCCTGCGCTTTCCTGCCCTTCCGGCACAAATTCCATCCGGCAGCTCACCGTCGTGTCGATGGTGCACTGCCGCTGAGCCAGCATGGATACAAAACAGGTCTTGTCCGGTTCCCCGCCCATGTTCATGGGAACCAGCTCCTCGTCCAGGCGCTGCCTCCGGCAGTCCAGATACAGCCTGGAGTCTTTTACCTCATAGAACTTTTCATAGGGCGTTCCCCAGAAAATCCAGCGGAGATCCGCTCCCTTCCCTTCCACGGGTTCCTCAAAATCAAATCTTGTCTGCGGCGCCCCATAGACGGTCTGCGGCAGGGAAGCCGGAGCCTCATATTCCCATTCCACTTTGCCGGTCCAGGGGCTGAACAGAGGCCAGTCTCTCTCCCATACCACCGGGCAGATGAAGGTTTCCCGGCCCAGGTTCTTGCATTTCCCGTCGATCAGCCTGGAAGCCAGCATCACCGCATACCAGCTCCCGTCCGGCAGCTCTACCAGATCCGCGTGTCCCACATTGAGGATCGGGCAGGCAAAGCCCATATGGCGATGGGTCATCACCGGATTGGCCGGATTTCCCTCATAAAATCCAAACAGTTCTCTGCTTCGGGCGACCATTACCGCATGATAGTGCTCCGTGCCTCCCTCGGCGATCACCAGATAATAGTATTCTCCCACATGATACAGGTGAGGCGCCTCCGGGGAGGATCCCACGCGCAGTGCGCTGTTAAAAATCGTCACAGGCGCACCCTTCATGCGGAAATTTTCAATGTCGTATTCCGCCAGCCAGATGCCCCGTTCCTTCACACCGGCGCCATTGTCCCATACATCTCCGGTTCCCATAATGTAGCATTTCCCATCGTCGTCAAAAAAAATGGAGGCGTCAATGCCCGGCACATCCGTCAGCCAGTGAGGGTTCGACCAGGGACCCGCGGGATCTTCCGCCGTCACAATATAGTTCCCCCGGTCGCTGAAATTGGCGTTTATCATATAAAAAGTTCCGTCATAATACCGCAGGGTGGGGGCCATCACGCCGCCTACCATGCAGTTTTTCTCCATGTGGAAACCGTTTTCCGGCGTCATGGCATTGCAGATCTGCTCCCAGTGTACCAGATCCCGGCTGTGAAAAATGGGAATGCCGGGGCACAGCTCAAAGCTGGAGCAGGCCAGGTAAAAATCCTCCCCCACTCTGCAGATGGTCGGATCCGGGTAAAATCCCGGAATGATGGGGTTTTGAAGGTTCTCACGCATAATTTTTCTCCTTTACGATTTCAGTATGATTCTATAATACAACGCAGAACCATTTTTTCACCCGAAAAATTTTTCTTTTTACATCAAAAATTTTGCGTTGTTTCTGTGAAAAATTTCTCAAAAAACCTGTAAGCGCAAAATTGCACCGTTATTTTTTATTCTCATAAGCACAATAAATCCTCATAAAAAAGCAGCCATCCGATTCCGTAAAAGAATCCGACAGCTGCTTTCCATGATGTTGGGGTCAAAAGTATTTGACCCCTATGATACCTGAGAATTCCCTCACAGATCGCCCTTCGGGTGTCCATGCTTCGCACTCCCGGACCCTGGTATCTTTCCATATCACTGTTAAAAAGAGAAAAAGGTTATCCGCAGATATCTTCCGGCTACACCCGAAGCGCCGCGTAATATGCGTCATTGATGGCCTGGTAAATCTGTCCCACACGATTGCAGTCTCCAAGGATGATTGATTCATCCACCAGCTGTGCCAGAGCATCCACTTCCCCATAGGGCTCCCGGAAGCCCAGGGCACACACGACCGAATCCGCAGGCACAAGGAAGGGCTCCTTTTCCTTTTCACAAAGGCTCTCACAGAGAACTCCCTCTTCGGTGATTTCCACTACCCTGGTATTTGTATAAACCCTGGCGGATTTCTGTATCTCCGGCATCAGGCCGCCGCGGTAAAAGGAATTCACCTCCATGGCCGCCTCCGGCTTCATCTCAATGATGGCGCACTCTCTGCCCTCATGGGCGAAGGAGACCGCAGCCTCACTTCCCACAAGGCCGCCGCCCATGATAACCACCCGTTTTCCAAGCTTTTCCGGATGGAGCTCAGCTTCTATGGCCATGATCACCTTCTCACTGTCCATGCCCTTGATGGACGGGCGCAGCTCACCGGCTCCGATGGCGATAAACAGCGCGTCCGGCGCCGTCTCGCGCACAAAAGCCTCATCTGCCTCCGTGTTTAAAAGGATCTTCACTCCAGCGGCCCGCACCCGCTTTTCCAGCACCGCGCAGAGCTTACGGATATCTTCCTTGAAAAACGCCGCGCCCGCCGGGTGAAGGTTCCCGCCAAGACGATCCGTCTTTTCCGCCAGAATCACCTCATGTCCCCGTCCGGCCGCTGTGATCGCAGCTTCCATTCCGGCAGGACCGCCGCCCACTACGAGGATTTGTTTCTTTTTCTCAATGGCAGGCCGGGGATATTTCAGAGCCAGCTGCTGACCCATCCGTGGATTGACCGCGCATTTCACAAGCTCACATTTGGAGGTTTCCCCAAAACATTCATAACAGCGAAGACAGGGGGTAATATCCTCTTCCCGTCCTTCCCGGGCCTTTTGAGGCAGATAGGGATCCGCCAGCAACGCCCGGCCGATTTCCACCACATCTGCCTGACCGGTGGCCAGAATTTCCTCCATCTGAGCCGGATCATTGAGCGAGCCCACACAGGCCACCGGAGTTTTTACATGCTTCTTTATCTCCGCTGCCAGGTAGACATTTACGCCCCGGGGATAAAAGGCGGAGGGATGAGTGCGGCAGAACATATCCGGGTCCTCATGATTTCCGCAGGAAACATTGATCAGATCCACCTTCCCGTCTACCATCTGAGCCACCTTAATGCAGTCCTCCATACCAAGACCAGACTGGGTCAGATCGTCCCCGGAAAGCCGGATCTCAATGGGAAACCGGGGGCCTACTGCCTCCCGGACCGCGTCCAGAGCCATCAGAAGAAAACGGGCACGGTTTTCCAGCGAACCTCCGAATTCGTCCTCACGCTGATTGTTTACCGGGGAAAGGAACTGGGAAAACAGCCATCCGTGAGCCGCGTGGACCTGCACCATGTCAAAGCCGCAGTCCTTGCACAGCCTGGCGCTCTTCCCATAGCTTTCCACGATCTCCAGGATCATCTCCCGGGGCATCTCCTGTACCTCCCCGGCGGGAGTGATCTCATGACTTGGGCCATAGGCGACCTCACACCGGTCCTGATCCCCGCCCACAGAGGCAAGTCCGCCATATTTTCCACCGTGGGAGAGCTGAATGTTGGCGTAGGCTCCGGCGTTATGAATGGCTCTTGTGGCCTCTGCCAGCATCTGCTTCACGCCAAAGGAATCCAGCTGCAGCTGCTTGTTGTGAGATTTTCCCGTGGCGGAATGAACAATGGCCTCTCCATAGGTCACCACGCCTGCGCCGCCCAGAGCCTTTTCCTCCAGGTAGGCTACCATCTCCGGCGTCATATGTCCCTGAGCCGTAATCATGCTGGGGCTGGTGGGCGCCGCGATGATCCGGTTTTTCAGACGGATATTTCCGATCCGCAGGGGAGAAAACAAATGTGGATACTTCATTATGTCCCTTCTTTCTTTATTGACTTAATCTTGATTTATCGGTTGATTTTTCGGCTTACCGCAAAAGCTGCCGCTGCGGAGAGGGTAATTCCCACCGCCGCGATGGTGTACACCGCCGTAGTTGTGGTCTCTCCGTAGATCACACGAGAAGCCCCGTTGAGGACGGTGGGGGAGATAAACTGCCCCAGGTTGGACAGACAGGTAAAGCAGGCCGCGGCCATGGCAGTGGCTGCCGGCGGCACCGCGTTGGAAACCTCCACCATGGCGGTGGGCACCAGAATCCCCTGGGAAAATCCACAGAACACCGCCGCCACAGACAGCATTATCAGACTGGAGGGGAACAGCACCAGCAGGACACAGCCAAGAGCCAGACTGAGCATGGCCGCGGAGATCGTATATTTTTTTGTAATCTTTGTCACATAGCCCAGCAGCAGGCCGATGACAATCTGTGAGCCGGAAAAAATTCCGGTCAGCCCCCCGGACACCACAGAGTTTCCGGCCAGGGAACCGCTGATATGCATGGCGATATTGGTGCTGAAGGAAATCAGGAAAATATACTCCAGAAATCCCATGAGAGAAACCAGAACCACTTTATAGTTCAGGCGGATTTTTTCTGTTTTTGTCACAGCTACCTTACCGGTATCCGGAAGGCAGACCAGAAGCACTCCAAAAGACAGAAATGCGATGATACTCAGAAAATAAGTGGCGGTAAACCCAAAGGAGCCCAGATATCCACCGCCCACATTGGCCACCACCATTCCGGCCCCCACACTGGCCGACTGAATTCCCATGGCCGTCACCCGTTCATCGCCCTGAAAATGCTCCGCCACCACCGCTGTGTTCAGAGTTGTGGCCAGACCCAGAGCGATCCCGTAAAGGACGCGGGAGACAAAAAGCAGCCAGAAGCTGTCCGCAAGGAACGGCAGAAAACCGGTGATCCCCGCAGTCAGCGCCGCAATCAGCAGAAGCTTCTTTTTACTGATCTTAACCACCAGCCAGCCGGAAACAACGGCAATGATCATGGAAAGCAGTGTGGGTGCTGTGATCAGCATCTGCACCAGGCTCACACTGACTTCCGGAAAATGCTCCGCGATCTGATCCAGCACCGGCGATACGATAAACTGGAGCCCCTGAAGAAAGGAGATCGCGATAATTGAAAAAATGATATTCTTCTTCTTTCCCATTTAAATACCTCATTACGGTCCGCGAAAAACAGACCCTTCTCCAACCCGGACGAAAATTTCTCAGCGCTGTGAACGGCACAAAAATATTTACTGTAAATCGCAGATATGTTATGATATTGGGGTAAAAATCTCTAAAAGCAATACAGGCTCTTTTCACACAAAGGAGAATTCCCATGTCCGAAACCGTCGATTTGCGCCAGCAGAAATCAGAACAGACCAGAGAACGGATTGTACAGACCTTTCTTGACATGATCCCACAGAAAAACTGGGAAAAGATTACCGTCCGGGAACTGTGTGCCGCGGCGGGCATCTCCCGCGGAACCTTCTACCAGTATTTCAGCGATATCTATGATCTGATGGAACACATCCAGGCCAGCCTGCTGGACGACTGTCTCCAGGCCTACCAGACTGTGCAGGAACAGCCCGCCGAGGTCTGGAGCCCGGAACATTTTGAAGAAAGATTTGACTGCACGCCTCCAAAATCCCTGTGGATCTGGTTTGAATACTGTAAAAGACAGCGCAGGGCCATCACGGTTCTGCTGGACCCGGAGCACGGCGACGTCTATTTTAAGACAAAATTAAAAGCCGTTCTTCTCAAATACATCAACCGCATGATGGACAATGACGGAATGCCCCACGACGCTCTGCGGGAGCATTTTGTCAAAATTTTCCTGGAGCTTCACTTTCTGGCGGCCCAGACCTGGCTGACCGCCGGTGAAGACGACTTCCTCTCTGTCCAGGAGATCATCAACCTGCTGAACACCATGCGGGTAGGTGCAAACTATCTGAACTACCGCAGGCTCACCACCCCGGACTTCGACCCGGAGATGGGCCTTCGGGAAGACCCGGAAAACGAACCCGCCCGGCACATCCGGCCTTAAAGCGCCGGACGCGCCGGGATCTCCCGATCTGCAGTCTTTTTACTCATCCAGTTCAAAAAACAGAGTTGTATACCTTCCCATATCGTAAAAGACAGGCCGCACTCTTACCGGAAGATTCCCGGAGATTTCCCGGGCTTTTTTCTTGTTGATTCCCAGAATGACCGCATTCATCTCAGGACCGTCATCCATCTGCACTTCCCCGCAGACATATTTCAGTCCCCGGTCCTCCAGCTCAAGCCGGGCGTTCAGCGCACCGGTAAAGACAAAGGTTTTCAGGATGCCCTTTCCGCTGAGGGTGGTCCACTGTGTCTCGTGGTATCCGCAGGCGTTGCATGCGTGGTGGGGCGGAAACTCAATCGCACCGCACTGCGTACACTTTTTGGCGTAAATCACGCCTTCCTTTAAGCCGTTCCAGAACTTTTCCACCACATGCTCCGGATTCCAAAATTCTTTCGTACTGATTCTATTCTGATCCATGACTCTTCTCCTTAAAAATCTGCTTTAAAGGGGCGCCGCGGATGACCCGCTCCCGCGCCCGCTTCATCTGAGCCTGTTGTTTTGTGACAGTTTCTAAAAGCCCGCTCTCAAAATAGTGGCACGGACATTCTGCGCTCCGCCGAATCCACGCAGGAAAACATGCTTCGGCAGCTTTTTCACCTGGCGCTCGCCGGCTTCCCCGCGCATCTGGGTAACCGCCTCAAAAATATCCGCCATCCCGGAAGCCGCGAAGGCATGTCCATAGGAGGTACGTCCGCCGTTGGTGTTCACAGGCTTGTCTCCATCATAGGCCAGACGTCCGTCCAGCACATATTTCCATCCCTCGCCTTTCGGCAGATAACCGATCTCCTCTGCCGCCAGGAAGGCCGAAGAGCCGATAAAGTCATTGACAAATACCAGATCCATGTCATCCGCGGTCAGTCCGGTGGCCTCAAATGCCTGACGGGCTGCCTCTGCAGTGGCCTTTTTCTCCAGATGGGGCACAATCGCATCCAGCACGGAGGCGCCTGTGGCCAGGACCTCCACCGGACGGTCATTAAACTGATGGGCCATCTCTGTGGGCACCACAATACAGCAGGCGGCTCCATCCGCCACACAGGAGTCACTGGAAGTTCTTAAATACTGGGTCATTTTAGGATTATAAGGCGATTTCATGAAGGCCCACACATCGTCGTATCCGGCCTCCTTTGCCATCTGTTCAAAGGGCGTCCGGCGGATGGCCCGGGGACAGAGCTCCGCGGCCCGGCGGAAATGATAGGCCTGATGGTTCAGCACATCGTCAATCTGATCCGCGCTCAGTCCGTTTTCGATTGCATAATAGTTAATCCAGTCGTCATGGTTCATGCCGGGGCCGCCTCCCAGATATCTTCCGTAGGCCCGGTCAAAAATAGAGTCCAGATCCGGGAAAAGCACCTCAGAGGTCAGCGCCGTGCGCAGAAAATCCGGCGTGTTGCCGTCCGGCATGCCGGTTCCCTGCTCGCTGCAGCCGGTAAGCACAATGTCATAGGCTCCGCTGGCCACGGCAAACACGGCCTCCTCCAGAGCGATATAGCCGGTACAGCAGCCTTCGGAGTGGGATATGGATCCCTTTCCTCTCATTCCGAACCAGTCTGCCACCTGCAGATTGGGGGTGATACATCCGTTTAAAACATGGGGATTGGCGGATCCATGGAAGAAATACTGCACATCCCTTGGCTCCACATGGGCGTCCTTCATGGCGTCCAGCGCCGCGTAGCCAAACAGCTCCCCATTGGTCAGTCCCTTATACTGTGGGTTGGTTATTCCGTTGAAAAAGGGCGTCGCCCCAACGCCTACAATGGAGACGCTCCGCATATTTTTTCCGACTTTTACGTTGTGTACCATAATTTTGTCACCTTTCACATTTCAGAGATCACATAGTCCGCCAGATCTCCGATGGTCTTGTAGTTTCCGAACCGGGCCACCGGAATCATTACGTCAAAATCATTCTCAATTGAGGCGCTCATGGCCACTCTCTGTGTGGAAGCCACGCCCAGCTCCTTCGCAATGTCCGTATCCGCACTTAATTTTGACGGATCCGCTTTAAAAGCCATCGCCGCGTACTCGATCATCTTTGCAATTACTTCATCCCTTGTCATTGTAAATACCTCCGTTTTTTTATAAGTCTATTTTATTCTGTCAAAAAAAAAGATACCAGAACACTTTTTTTAAAAGTGTCCGGTATCTTTTTTCCTTTTTAAATCAGGAGATCCGCCTTCTCCAAACTCACCCTCAGGCTTTCAAAGGCCGCACAGGACAGAAAGTAATCTCCCTCTCTGTGGGTATAAATCCAGGCGTTCCAAAGGCTCTCCTTCTCCAGAATATGGGAGCCTTTTTTCCAGACTTCCTCAAAGCCGCCGCCCTCAAGCTTGAGCACCGCCTCGTTTTCTGTCCAGATTCCGGTGTACCGTGCGTCCCGTTCCTCACCCTCCAGGGCAGACAGTTCTTCCGCCTGTCCCAGAGTATACACCTTCTTTACAACCGCCTCATGAAAGGGCATGATTTTCTCCACATCCAGGCCCACCTCACAGTCCGAAATGGCCAGAGCCACTCGATTTTCACTGTGGGAAAGGCTGAAATACGGCTTCCCTGCGGCAAGCCGGGGCTTCCCATACCGGTTATATCGAAGGGACTCATCCCTGGCAACTCCCAGATATTTCTGCAAAAGGAGTCCGGAGGCCAGCTCCTGAAGCTTTTCCTTTTTCTGTGCGCTCTGTTCATATTTATGAGCATAACAGGGGGCGATCCGCGAAAGCAGCTCTTCCTCCCTCCCCGCAAGCACACGGGGATCCGCCAGAAAAATATTCACACTTCTCATAAACGTTTCTTAAAACAGACCCGTCAGGCCGTTTTTCCTTCTGTTTTCGGTGCGAGGAGATCCTGAATCACGCCCCGTGGACATACTTCCCGGCAGGCGCCGCAGTTGGTACATTTCCCGTAATCCACATGGGCGCAGAAGCTGGTCACAGTAATCGCGCCGTTGGGGCAGGTCTTCTCACATTTCTTACAGCCGATGCAGCCCAGATCACAGGCGGAGGTCACCGCCTTGCCTTTCGCACTGGAGCTGCAGCCTACAAAAATGCTCTGGTCATAGGGTGCCAGCTCAATGAGATGACGGGGACATTTGGCCACACATTTTCCGCAGGCTTTGCAGGCATCCCGGTCCACCACCGCGATTCCGTCCACAATGTGAATGGCGTCAAAGGGACAGGCCTTCACACAGCTTCCAAACCCAAGGCATCCATAGGCACAGGCCTTGGCGCCGCCGCCGGGAACGAAGGCCATCATCTCACAGTCCTCCACACCGGTGTAGGCGTAATTCTTTCTCGTCTTTTCACAGGTTCCGACGCATTTCACATAGGCAGCCTGCCGGGCAGTCTCCACCACTTCCTGGCCCATGATTCCGGCGATCGCCTTTCCCACCGGGTCTCCGCCCACGGGACATCCGTTCACCGGAGCTTCTCCCTTGACAATGGCCGCCGCCAGAGCGTCGCACCCGGCATATCCGCAGCCGCCGCAGTTATTTCCGGGGAGGGCTGCCCGAATGGCTGTTTCCCGCTCATCCACTTCCACGGCAAACTTTTTTCCGGCGACTCCCAGGAGAATGCCGATAATCAGACCCACCGCCGCGACCAGAACCGTCGCGACCAATACCGCTGTTATATCCATATCATTCCCTCCTTAAATCAGTCCGGAAAATCCGAAAAATGAGATGGCCATCAGACCCGCGGTGATCAGGGTAATGGGGAAACCCTGAAAAGCTTTGGGAATGTCGTTATTTTCCGTCTTTTCCCGTATGCTGGCCATAAGCACAATGGCCACCAGGAAACCAACCGCCGTGGCAAAACCATTCACCGTGCTTTTCAGAACTCCATAGCCGTCCGACACATTGTTCAGCGCAACGCCCAGAACCGCACAGTTGGTGGTGATCAGCGGAAGATAGATTCCCAGTCCCTTATAGAGGGAGGGAATGGACTTCTTCAGAAACATCTCCAGCAGCTGCACCAGAGCCGCGATAACCAGGATAAACACAATGGTCTGCAGATAGGTGAGATTCAGGGGAACCAGAATAAACTGGTAGATCAGGCTGGCCACAAAGGAGGAGATGGTAATAACGAAAATCACAGCGCCTCCCATGCCCGCCGCGGTCTCTGTCTTTTTGGAAATCCCAAGGAAAGGACAAAGACCCAGAAACTGGCTGAGCACCACGTTGTTCACAAAAGCCGAGCCAATGATGATCAGAAACATTTCTTTCATGCCTCACTGCCTCCTTTCCCGCTGCACGCGGTATTGCCGCAGCCTGCGCATCCCGCGCAGCCCTGGCTTGGATCGATTCCTCTCTTCGCCGCCCCCAGCTTGAATTTGTTCAGAATGGCGGCCAGCATGGCAAGGACAAAAAAGGCTCCCGGCGCAAGAATAAAAATAGTGATAGGCTGATAGCCCGCCACACCCGCCGCGGAATCCGCCAGGGGAAGAACCTGATATCCAAACAGCTGACCCGCTCCCAGAAGCTCACGCACCGCGCCGATGCAGGTGATGCTAATGGTGAAGCCAAGTCCCATGCCGATCCCGTCAAAGAGGGACGCAAGGGGCGGATTTTTAGATGCGTAGGCCTCCGCCCGGCCCAGAATAATACAGTTTACCACAATCAGCGGGATATAAATACCCAGGGAGTCATAAAGACTGGGAATATAGCCCTGAAGCAGCAGCTGAACAATGGTTACAAAGGATGCCACAACCACAATGTAGGAGGGCATGCGAACCCGATCCGGAATAAAGTTCCGAAGCAGGGAGATAAACAGATTGGACATGGCCAGAATAACGGTGGTTGTAAGCCCCATGCCGATTCCGTTGGTGGCGGAGGTTGTAACGGCAAGAGTGGGACACATTCCCAGCATCAGGACAAAGGTTGGATTCTCTGTGAGAATGCCGTTTTTCAGCCGTTCCGCAGGCGTATTTGCTTTCATGATTCAGCTCCTCCTTCCTCATACCGGAATGCCAGAAGCCCGGCGTTCACGCCGTTGGTCATGGCATTGGTGGTGATGGTAGCGCCGCTTAAGGCATCAATTTCATTGTCCTCGGTGGCACCGTTTTTGGTGTAGATAAAAGATTCCACATTCCTGTCCTTAAACTGGTCCTTAAAATCGTCTGTGTCTGCACGCATTCCAAGGCCGGCGGTCTCACTGATGGAAAGAATGGAAATTCCATTCAGGGTTCCATCCAGGGTCACACCCATGGCGAACTGGATATCGCCGCCGTAGCCCTCTGAGGTGGTAACTGTCATCACATAGCCCAGCAGATTTCCGTCCGCATCCAGGGCTTCCATGACCTCGTCAATGCTCTGGGCCGTATATCCGTTTTCATCCAGACAGGCCTCCAGCGCTTCGTCCTCCCCGGAGAAAACCTCCTCATAGGAAACCGCATCCTCAAAGACTGTCTGATAGGCCTCGTCCTTGGCCATGGCTTCCTGCTCTGCAATGGGATCCTTGGTGATATTATAGGTTACGCCCAGGAGGAAACCGGCCACAAGGGTAATCACTGTCAGCGCCATGGCATCCCTGATCAAAGAATTTTTCATGCCTTTTTCCCTCCTTTCCCAAATGCGGTGGGCCGTGTCACCTTTTCGATCAGCGGCACCAGAAGGTTACAGAAGATAATGGCATAGGATACGCCTTCTGCCGACCCGCCAAAAAGACGGAACATGGCGGTCAGAAATCCCAGGCAGCAGCCGTAAAGGATCTGTCCCTTGGGGGTAATGGGCGTGGTCACATAGTCTGTCGCCATAAACCAGGCTCCCAGCATCAGGCCGCCGCCAAAGATATGGGTAAAAAGATATCCCACATTGAATCCCATCCCCGTGGCCAGCATATAAATAATCACAATCACGGAAAGGCTTCCAATATATGTAAGGGGCACCCGGGGGCTGATGATCTTAAAAGCCAGAAGTATCACAGCGCCGATCAGAATGGCCAGTGCCGAGGTTTCACCGATGGTCCCCTGTACATTTCCCAGGAAAAGATTCCAGACAGAGATGGAATCTGAGGTAAAGCCCTGATTTTTCAGAGCCGCCATGGCGGTGGCTCCGCTGACGGTATCCACCACGCCGCTGTAATTATCCACGCCAAAATCCGTCATCAGTCCGGCAAAGGAAATCAGCAGGAAGCACCGGCCGGCCAGCGCCGGATTCATGAAGTTCTGGCCCAGGCCGCCAAAAAGCTGTTTTACCACAATAATGGCGAAAAACGTTCCCAGAACCGGCACCCAAAGCGGAATGGCCGGCGGCATGTTCAGCCCCAGGAGAAGTCCCGTGACCACCGCGCTGAAATCATCGATGGTGATGGGCTTATGCATCAGCTTTTCATAAATCCACTCAAAAAATACACTGGAAGCCACGGACACCAGCACCACCAGAAGGGCGTGGAAACCGAAGTTCCAGATTCCAAACAGTGTGGTCGGCAGAAGAGCCAGAGCCACAAGCTGCATGATTCTGCTCGTGGTCATCCGGTCCCGCACATGGGGATTGGATGATACGTGTAACATTTGCTCCATTCTTTTGCCTCCCTCTATTTCTTTCTGCGGCTGGCAAGTACCATTTTCCGCATGGATTTAATACTCTGGGTCAGAGGCCTTTTGGCCGGACAGATATAACTGCAGCAGCCGCATTCACAGCACTCCATACCGTCATATTTCTGAAAGCTTTCCATATCTCCCCGCTCCGCGAAAGTAGCCAGACGGGCCGGAATCACATGGCCCGGACAGACGGAGACACAGCGGCCGCAGTTGATACAGGCGGTGGCCTTCGCCTCCGCCACCGGATCCTTTTCCAGACAGAGAAAGGCCGAGGTAGTTTTTACACAGGGTACATCCAGGCTGTACAGGGCGAATCCCATCATGGGGCCGCCGGAAATCACCTTTGTCACAGGATCCGTCAGCCCGCCGGCGGCCTCGATCAGCTCCCGCATATTGGTTCCGGTCCGAACGGTGAAATTCTTCGGCTTGCGAATGGCATCGCCGGTGACTGTGACAATCCGGTCAATGAGAGGCCGTCCCTCCTTCACCGCGTGATAAACCGCGGCCACCGTATCAATGTTGTCCACCACACAGCCCACATCCGCCGGAAGCATGGTAGAATTGATCTCCCGGCCGGTCACCGCGTAGATCAGCACACGCTCACCGCCCTGGGGATACTTGGTTTTCAGAGTTTTCACCTCAATGTTGGGGTGATTTTTGGTCAGCTCGGTCATTTTCTCAATGCAGTCGGGTTTGTTGTCCTCAATGCAGATGCAGCCCTTCGCCTTCGGAAAAAGCTTCAGAATGATTTCAAGGCCGCCGATCACCACCTCCGGCTCCTCCAGCATTCTGCGGTAATCACTGGTCAGATAGGGTTCACACTCCGCGCCGTTGACAAGAACATGATCGATTTTCTCCGGCTCCTTGGGGGAGAGTTTTACCTGGGTGGGGAAACCCGCGCCTCCCATTCCCACTACGCCGCCCTCGCGGATGCGGCTGAGGATTTCCTCCTTTGTAAGAGTATCCGGATCCGCCGGGATAAATTCCGTTTCTTCGTACTGCTGGTCATTTTCGATAATAATGGCATCGGCCATGGTGCCGGTCGCTGTCAGCCGCTTCTCAATCGTCTTTACTTTTCCGGACACAGACGCATGCACCGGAGCAGAGACAAAACCGCCCGCCTCCGCGATCTTCTGTCCCACAAGGACATGATCGCCCTTCTTCACCAGCGGCGTTGCCGGAGCGCCGATATGCTGGGAAAGGGGATAGACCATCTCCCCCTGAGGCTGGTAGCTTTCGATCGGGCTGTTTTTTGACAATTCTTTTCCATCATAAGGGTGGATGCCGCCCTTAAAGGTCAAAAATGCCATACTCTTTCCCTCCTTTGTTGTTTTCTTATATCTACTATAACTCTTTTTTGGGCAAAATTACACTATTAATTTGCAAAAAATTGTGTATACTTAAAAACAATCTGAGAAAGGAACCTTTTTGCCGTGATTGTTAAAAAATTACCGATTTTGGAAGACTTCCCTCACCTGGATCAGGTGCAAAAGGACGGGAAAAATCATTTCCGAATATCCCAATTCCGGCCTGTGTTTTATGACATAGAAACCACCGGTCTGTCCAGGGATTCCTCCTTTCTGTACCTGATCGGCGCGGCAGCCTGGGAAAAAGACGGCTGGAGCCTGTATCAGTGGATGGGGGAAAATGCGGAGGAGGAGCCCCTTCTTCTGGAAAATTTTTCCCGTTTTCTCCAGGATTACAGCTGTACCGTCCAGTATAACGGAGACGCCTTTGACCAGCCGTTTCTGGAGGCCCGATACAGATACCGGGGAATGGCCTCCCCTTTTCAAAGGGAGCTTCCCTCTGTCGATCTTTACCGGAGTCTGAAGCCGCTGAAGAGACTGTTAAAGCTTTCGCACATGCGCCAGCCGGATTTGGAAAACCGTCTGGGAAGCAGCCCCCGGAAATACTGTGACGGCGGACAGTGTATCCGCCTGTATTCCAGGTATGTGAAAAACCGGGATTCTTTTCTTCTGGAGGAGATTCTGGGACACAATGAGGAGGATCTTCTGGGACTGGGCCGGATCTGGAAAATGCTCTCCTGCCTGAATCTGTGGGAGGGACACTATCAGGTCAGCTCCTCGAATTTCACAGGGGAAAGCCTCCGGCTTTCTCTTCTGCTTCCGGAGGAAATGCCGGTTTCCTTTTCAGCCCAGGGAGAAGGGTTTGCCATTGAGGGTTCCGGAACACAGGCCACGCTGTCTGTGCGTACCACGAATGGAAAGCTCCGGCAATACTACTCCAATTACAGGGACTACGATTACATACCCTCAGAGGATACCGCCATGCCGAAGATCTTAAGCGTCTGCCTGGACCGGAAGCTCCGCAAAAAAGCCACCCGGGATACCTGCTATACCTGGTTCTCCTGCAGCGGCAGCTTTCTTCACAGTCCGGAGCAGCAGATGGAATACCTGAGACATACCCTGCCCTATCTGCTGCACACGCTCAGATAAGTGACCGATTCATGAGCAAAAAAAATCCCTGCCGCCCGCATGGGCGACAGGGAATTCTTCCTGTATCAGTCTTCGATCTTGATGATCTCTTTCTTATTATAACTTCCGCAGGCCTTGCAGACTCTGTGGGGCATCATAAGAGCGCCGCACTTGCTGCATTTCACAAGATTGGGAGCCGCCATCTTCCACTGGGCTCTTCTCTTGTCACGTCTTGCCTTGGAAGTTTTATTCTTCGGACAAATGGACATCTGTTACACCTCCTCCTTACACTTACTGAATATATCACTGATAGCTGCCATGCGGGGGTCTTTGGGTTCCTCCTTGCATCCGCAGGGACCGTTATTGAGGTTTCTCCCGCACCGGCTGCAGAGTCCTTTGCAATCGTTTCTGCACAAAACCTTAAACGGCCAGTTTATCAGTACCTCAAGACAGACCAGTCGGTCCACATCCAGGTCCATTCCAGTCAGATAGCTGCTCTCATCCAGATTCTTCACCCGATCCTCATCGGCAAGCTTCATATCCAGCCTGCGCCGGATCTCATAAGGTATCTCTGTGGGGACATCCGTAAGACAACGGTCACAGGGAATAGACACCGTCACGCTTCCCCTTCCCTCAATCTCCAGAACCTTATCGCCCACATTGACAATACTCAGCTCCACCGGCGTCTTCTCCAGAACCGGGAACACCCCCAGCTGAAAACGGATCTCATCCGGCTCAAAGGGCACAGACTCATGAAGAGCAAAGCCCTCATTTGAAATCACCTTGAATAATTGAATCTGCATAAGCAACTCCTATCCACACTTGTACCATTATACATAGGAAGGAGGGGTTTGTCAACAAAATTATTTCACAAGTGCCACTGTATCCCGGCAGATTGCCAGCTCCTCGTTGGTGGGGATCACGGCGATCTTTACTTTGGAATCCGGGGTGGAGATCACTCTGTCCTCGCCCCGTGCGCTGTTGGCTTCCTCGTCCAGCTCTGCGCCCAGATAACCAAGATAAGAGCACACGGTTCTGCGGACATTGGCATCGTTCTCACCGATTCCGGCTGTAAAGATGATGGCATCCACGCCGTTCATGGCCGCCACATAGCCGCCCACATATTTGGCGATTCCGTAGCAGAGAACATCCACCGCGTTCTTCGCATCCTCATTGCCTGCCTCAATGGCTTCTTCCAGATCGCGCATGTCACTGGAAACACCGGACATACCCTGCAGACCGGATTTCTTATTCAGAACATTCATCACGCCGGCAATATCCAGATTTTCCTTCTTGGCAATGTACTCGATAATGGCCGGGTCAATGCTGCCGGAACGGGTTCCCATTACCACGCCCTCCAGCGGGGTAAGACCCATGGTGGTATCCACGCATTTTCCGTTCACCACCGCGCTGATGGAGGAGCCATTTCCCAGATGGCAGACAATCACCTTGGAATTGTCCCTGTCAAGCCCCAGGAATTCCACCGCTCTCTTGGAAACAAAGCTGTGGGAGGTTCCGTGGAAACCGTATCTTCTCACCTGATAATTCTTATAATACTCAATGGGCAGTCCATAGAGATAAGCCTTGGGCGGCATGGTCTGATGGAAGGCCGTGTCAAACACGCCGACCTGGGGCACGCCGGGCATCAGCTCCGCGCAGACGCGGATACCGATCAGGTTTGCGGGATTGTGCAGAGGCGCAAGGTCATTGCAGTCCTCCACTGCGGCGATCATCTCGTCGGTGATCACCGCGGAGCTGGCAAATTTCTCACCGCCGTGTACCACCCGGTGTCCGATGGCGGATACCTCCTCAAGGCTGGCAATGGCGCCGGTTTTCTCGTTGGTCAGCGCCTGAAGCACCAGCTGAATGGCCTCCTTATGGGTGGGCATGGAAGCCTCGGTGATCTCCTTCTCAAGGCCTGCCTTCTGGTACACAAGACGCCCGTCCAGGCCGATTCTCTCGCAAAGACCCTTGGCCAGAACCTTCTCACTGTCTGAATCGATTAACTGATATTTTAAGGATGAGCTTCCACAGTTGATTACTAATACATTCATTTTCTTATTCTCCTTTATGCGTCCTGTGCCTGGCACTGTACAGCCGTGATGGCCACAACGCCTACAATATCATCTGCGGAGCATCCGCGGGAAAGATCGTTCACCGGCTTGGCAATTCCCTGGGTAACAGGGCCGTAGGCCTCTGCCTTGGCAAGGCGCTGCGCCAGCTTATAGCCGATGTTTCCGGCATCCAGATCCGGGAAAATCAGGACGTTGGCTTTTCCGGCCACATCGCTTCCGGGGGCCTTGGATGCGCCTACGCTTGGAACAATGGCCGCGTCAAGCTGGAATTCTCCGTCCAGCTTCAGCTCCGGATGCTCCTCCTTGGCGATGCGGGTGGCTTCCACCATCTTGTCCACATCCGCGTGCTTCGCACTTCCCTTGGTGGAGTGAGAAAGCATGGCCACGATGGGCTCTTCCTGTACCAGCAGCTGGAAGGATTCCGCAGAGGATGCCGCGATGGCGGAGAGTTCTTCCGGAGTGGGATTCTGGTTCAGTCCGGAATCCGCAAATACAAAGGCACCGTTTGCGCCATATTCACAGTCGGGAACCACAATCAGGAAGAAGGCGGAAACCAGCTTGGTGCCGGGCTTGGTCTTCAGGATCTGCAGACAGGGCCGCAGGGTGTCCGCAGTAGAATGGCAGGCGCCGGAAACCATACCGTCGGCATCTCCCATCTTTACCATCATAACACCGTAATAAAGATACTGGTTGAGAAGGATTTCCTTCGCCTGCTCCGGGGTCATTCCCTTCTTCTGGCGAAGCTCCACCAGCTTGTCTATGTATCCCTGGGTCTTCTCTGAGGTGGCCGGGTCCACAATGGCCGCTCCGGAAATGTCAAAGCCGCTCTCCTTCGCGCTCGCTTTTACAGATTCCTCGTTGCCAACAAGAATCAGCTTCGCCACGCCTTCCTTCAGAATCTTATCGGCGGCTTCCAGCGTTCTCTTATCCTCGGTCTCCGGAAGTACAATTGTCTTTACATTTGCTTTTGCTCTCTCTTTGAGCACTTCAATAAATCCCATGGTTTTATGGTTCCTTTCGTATTCATTGGTTGTATTATAACTCTGATTTTTTTGCATTTCAAGCGTTTCCACGGCAGAAACCAGAACCGGGGCGTATTTTTTGCAATACAATTTTTCCGGGCATCCCGGATTCAGCAAATGGCCCAGATCACATACAGAAGACCGATTACCGCAGCGATCCCCGCAAGATAAACCAGGCCTATCAGAAGGGAGGCCTTTAACGCGGCAAACGTGATCGTCCTTTTTTCTTTCCGGGTGAAGGGCGGCTGCTCCGGTTCTCTGTCTGTCTCCGCCTGCCAGATTTCCGGAGCCACTTCATAATCTTCCTCATAATCTTTTCTTTCACTCATTTTCAAACGCTCCGACTTTCCAGATCCGAATTTTATGATGTTGGGGTCAAAAGTATTTGACCCCTATGATACCTGAGAATTCCCTCACAGAGCGCCCTGCGGGTGTCCGTGCTTCGCACTCCCGGAATTCTCAAAAACATTCGGAATCCGCTCATTTTGGCTAATATATTAGCCAAAATGGCTACTTCCTCATGTTTTGGGCGGGTCAAGATGTCATGAATTGGAACATAAATGTTCCATTCATGACCTTTTGACCCTGGTATCATAGAGATGGCAGACTACATAGTGCCCGGGTTCCACCTCCACCTGCCTGGGCGTCTCCTCCTTACACCGCCCGGTACACTTCGCGCAGCGCGTGTGGAACTTACATCCGGAAGGAGGATTGGCCGGGGAGGGAATCGATCCTTCCAGAACGATCCGGTTCATCTTCGCCTTCGGATCCGGAATGGGAATCGCTGAGAACAGCGCTTCCGTATACGGGTGAAGGGGACGGCGGAAAATATCCTCTGTCGCGCCATATTCCACCAGGCTTCCCAGATACATCACCCCTACCACATCCGAGATGTGCTCCACCACAGACAGGTCATGGGAGATAAACAGATAGGTCAGGCTGCGTTTCTCCTGCAGTTCCTTCAAAAGATTGATAATCTGCGCCTGAATGGAGACGTCCAGGGCGGATACCGGCTCGTCACATACCACAAATTCCGGATTCAGGGCAAGAGCGCGGGCGATACAGATACGCTGGCGCTGTCCGCCGGAAAACTCGTGGGGATAGCGATCCTTGTGAAAGGGCTGAAGTCCGCAGTCATCCATCACCTTATCCAGATAATCGCTGTACTCCTCTTTGCTCACCAGATTGTGTTCTTTGACAGCCTCCCCGATGATTTCTCCCACCGGCATACGGGGAGAAAGACTGGAAAAGGGATCCTGGAAAATAATCTGCATTTTCGTGCGCATGGGGCGCATTTCCTTCGCAGATAAATCATAAACCTCCTGCCCGTTGAAAAGCACCTGGCCGTCGGTTTTTTCTCCCGCCAGACGAAGAATGGTCCGGCCGGTGGTGGTTTTTCCGCAGCCGGACTCTCCCACCAGCCCCATGGTCGTCCCCCGCTTTAAGTTAAAGGTAACGCCGTCCACAGCCTTCACATAGCCCACCGTATGGGTGATCATGCCGCCCTTAATGGGGAAATATTTTTTCAGTCCGTTGACCATCAGAATATACTGAGGGTCATAGGTGACCGGCGTAAAATGACGGTCCGCATCTGCCGCTGTTTTCTTTTCACTCTTCCCTCCCATTACGCCTCCCCTTCCTTTTCATAGTATCGATAACAGCTCACCCTGTGGGTGGGACTTAAGGCAATTTCCCCGGGATATTTCCCGGCGCAGCCCTCCACGCACATTTCACAGCGATCCTTAAAGTAACAGTAATCCGGCATATTGACGGGATTGGGCACCTTGCCCGGAATGGAATAGAGCTTATCCACCTGCTTTCCCACTACCGGCTTGGACGCCATCAGACCGATGGTATAGGGATGGCTGGGATGTTCAAAAATCTCCTCGGCGGTGCCTTTTTCAACAATGCGGCCCGCATACATGACCACCACATAATCCGCCATCTCCGCGATTACCCCCAGATCATGGGTGATCAGCATAATGGAAGAATTGATCTGATCCTTCAAACGGCGAAGCAGATCCAGGATCTGCGCCTGGATGGTCACATCCAGGGCCGTCGTCGGTTCGTCCGCGATAATGACCTTCGGACTGCAGGCCAGCGCCATGGCAATCATCACACGCTGACGCATACCGCCGGAAAGCTCATGGGGATACATACGGTAAACGCCCTCACAGTTGGCAATGCCCACCATCTCCAGCAGCTGGAGGGTGCGCTGCTTTATGTCCTCCTTGCTTTTCCCTTCTCCATCGTGGAGCGCGATCACCTCGTCCACCTGGGCGCCAATGCGGAAAACCGGGTTCAGGCTGGTCATGGGCTCCTGGAAAATCATGGACACATAATTTCCCCGGATTTTCTGCATGGCCTCCAGCGGAACCCTGGAGATCTCATAGGCTTTGTCCCCCAGATTCAGGCGGATCTCTCCGGAAACGATCTGTCCCTGGGGACGCTGCACCAGCTGCATCAGGGACAGACTGGTCACGGATTTTCCGCATCCGGATTCCCCCACAATCCCCACGGTCTTGCCGGCCGGCACATCAAAGCTTACTCCGTCCACACTTTTCACCGTACCCGTGTCCGTAAAGAAATAGGTGTGAAGGTCGTCAAATTCCACAACATTGCTCTCATCCCGCATCCGGGTTATATATTCCGATTCCGGCACATGCCTGCGCTTGTGTTTTTTCTCAAACTCATTGGTAATTCTGCGGTTCTCTCTGGAAATCCGCCGGGACTCCTTGGCGGAGAGATAGCCTTCAGATTTTTTTCCTGCCATAATCTCAGCCTCCCTTACCGTTTCATCTTCGGGTCAAAGGCGTCCCGAAGTCCATCTCCGACGAAGTTAAATCCCAGTACCGTCACCAGCAGACAAATGCCGGCCGGTATCCAGATAAACCAGTAATTCGTCATGACATAGGTACTGTTTACATCGTTAATAATATTTCCCCAGGAGGCAAAGGGGAACTTGACCCCAAGGCCGAGGAAAGAAAGGGTGGCCTCGGTGATGATCGTACTTCCCAGCATCATGGTGCAGGAGACGATCAGCTGCGGCATGACATTGGGAATCAGGTGGCGGAAAATACGCCTTGAGGATCGGATTCCGCAGGCCTCCGCGGCCGCCATGAATTCCTGCTCCCGCAGTGACAGAATCTGTCCCCGGACCAGACGGGCCACAGAGGGCCAGCTGAGGAAGCCAAGAAGAAGCATCAGGTAAAGCATTCGTATCTGGGGATCCACATTCATGGCATCCATGGCCGCTCCCAGAATAATCATCAGGGGCGTGGAAGGAATGCACCAGAACACATCCACGACACGCATGATCAGATTGTCCACCCATCCGCCAAAATAACCGGAAAGTCCGCCAAGAATAATTCCAAGCACTCCCGCGATCAGAACCACAATAAAGCCGATCACCAGGGATACTCTTCCTCCGTACATCAGTCGGGTCAGCATATCCATGCCGTTGCGGTCGGTACCCAGCCAGTGCGCCTTCGAAGGCGCCGCATAAGAATCGTATACATAGGTAGCCGTTTCCTGATTGACGGTCCAGCTGTCCGTAAAAGCCTCATAACTCAACTCATAGGTGCTGACCGTGCCATCCTCCTCTGTAAACACAAATTCCGTCTCATCGTTGGTGATGGCCTCGTCCAGTTCCTCCTTAAACTGTCTGGAAATGGTCACGCCGGTTCCGGTGGGAGTCACAACAAAACGGCTGATATAACCGGCCACGGTTCCGTCTGCAAGCCCGATATTGCCGTCCTCGTCCATTGTGTAGGAAACACCGTCCGCCTCAAAGGCGGTTTCCCCGTTGGTATAGGCCTTCAGAGCTTCAAATTTCACATTAAAGCTCAGCTCCTCTCCCTCAGAGCTCACGATATCCTTAAACGCCATGCCTGTCAGCACGCCGTCCACATAGACCGAGTAAAAGTCCGGTCCCTCCAGAGTTACTTCATAGGTAACCCCCTTATACTCAAAGGAAAAATCCTCCTCCCCGCTGGAGTTGTTATAGCCAAGAAGAAAATAGGCCTGCACAATCGAACCGAATTCCTGCCCATCCGCCTCCAGATACCGAAAATCCTCATTGCGGACTACGCCTGCAAACTGCTTTGACTGGTATTCATAGGTATAAAACTGCTGATTTTCATCGTATGGGCTGATAAAACCGCCCACAAAGGAAAACACAAACATGGCGATCAGCATAACCATACCCACAATGGCAAGCCGGTTCCGGAAGAATCGCTTCGCCACCATGGCGCCGGGAGTCAGGACTCTGACACGCCGGTCATCATTCAGTGAATATTCCTCTGTTTCCGGAGCATTCTGTCCATTTGTTTTTTTCAGATCCTTATCGCTCACAATCGCACCCCTCCCTACGCTGACACGCGGACACGGGGATCCACGACCGCATACATGATATCTGTAAGCAGATTACAGACCAGAGTCAATATGGCGATAAAACACATGAAAAACATACTGAAGGGGATATCCCCGGCCACCATGGCCTGATAGGAAACATACCCGATGCCTGGAATGGAAAAGAGAGTTTCCGTGATCAGAGCCCCGGAAAACAGCCCCGGAAGAGAGGAGCCGATAATGGTCACAATGGGAAGCAGCGTGTTGCGAAACGCATGATGATAGATGACCCGGCCTTCAGACAGTCCCTTCGCCCGGGCCGTGCGGATATAATCCGAATTCAGGACCTCCAGCATATTTGTGCGGGTATACCGCATCAAAGATCCAATGGATACAATCACCAGGGTGAGAATGGGAAGCACCAGATGATGTGCCATATCCCAGAATTTTCCCCAGGCATCCAGCTGCGCATAATTTCTTCCCACCAGTCCCGTCAGGTCAAACCAGCCCAGCTTCACTGAAAAAACCAGCTTCAGAAGGGCAGCAAAAAAGAAGGCGGGAAGCGACATGCCAATGAGGGACACCGTTGTAATGGCGTAATCGGTTTTTGAGTATTGCCGGACAGCCGCGATCACCCCCAGAGGGATGGCGATGACAAGCTCCAGAAGAAATGAGATTCCTGCCATGGCAAAGGACACAGGAATCACCTCGAAGAATTTTTCCGTAACCGGAACCGTGAACTTCCAGCTGTCTCCGAACTCACCGCGGATGGCCTGGGCACACCAGCCGATAAAGCCCTGAATAATCCCCTTATCCAGTCCATACTGGGCATTCAGCTGTGCCAGCCATTCCTCATAGCTTTTGGATCCGGGGGCCGTAGAACGCTGCATGGCCATAGACTCAACATAAGAAGTGGGCAGGCAGCGCATAAGAGCGTAAATAATAAAAGCCACCAGGATCAGGATGAGCACGGATAACAAAAGACGCTTAACGATATACTTTCGCATACTTTTTTCCTTTCGTGTAGTTATAACGGACAAAAACCGTATTTTTATCCATTATAAGTTCGCCTGCGTCCTGATACAGAACGCAGGCGAATGATTCCCTTGATCTAAGAACCTTTCCGTCAGTTCATCTCAATCTTTTCGACTTCCTTCATCCAGCTCCAGTAGGGCGTCATATCGGATGCAACCGTATCATTGTTGACACGCTCGGTGGAAACAATATACATTTCACTTCTCTGATATACCGGAATCTCCACACCCCAGTCCATGATGATCTCCATGGCGCTCTTATAAAGGCTCTTGCGGAAGGTCTGATCCGTGGTCTGGCGGGCCGCCAGGATCAGCTCATCCAGCTCCTCATCATTGATCATATAGTAGTTCGTACTTCCCTCGCTGTGGTACAGCTGATACATATCCGGATCCGCAGATGCCTGCCAGGCGGCCACCCACATATCCGCCGCGTCTGACTGATAAGCCGCGTACAGCTCGCTGGCGTTGGCGTGGTCATTGATCTCCAGAGTAATGCCGATGGTGGCAAGCGCCTCCGACGCATTGCTCAGCAGCAGGAAGGACGGATGATCTCCGCTTCCGCTTGCGCCGATATGTACGGTATAGGTAAGGGAGGCTCCTTCCGGGGCCGCTGTGATTACTCCATCCTCCACAGTGTAGCCGGCCGCCTCAAAGTATGCCAGAGCCGCTTCCAGCGCTGCCGCGTACCGGTCATCCACACTCATGTCATCTGTATAAATGGCGTTTCCGTCCACACCTACAGAATAGGCCGCCTGATATCCGTCATCCGTCACCTGGGGCGCAGCCCAGCTGGTGTTGGAAATCGGATAATTCACAATCGATGCCGTCTCTCCGTAATAGGAGTCCACAGACTCGTCGCGATATACGGCAAAAATCGTGCCGAATGCCTTCCGCAGATTTCTGGAAGCCTCTGAATCCGCTTCGCCGCCCACGTTTACCCGGTTGGCGCTGATCCCGATATATCCGTATCCGCGGAAATCATACAGATAGGTAGTGATTGCGTCTCCGCTCAGCTCCCCATTTTCATTGTTGCCGGCGATCTCATCCGCTCTCTCCGCGGAATAAGAGGGATCCGCGATATCAATGGTGCCTGTGGTAACGCCGGACACCTTATCGTCCTCAGATGTAATCTCCACAAAATTCAGATATTTGGTCGCGGCCTCTCCCTTATAATAGTAGGGATTTGCTTCCATATATACCACGCCGTTGGAAAACTCGTTGAAAACATAGGCACCGGCCCCCATGGGCACGGTGGTTTTCTCCCGTACGATGCTCAGATCACCCTTTGTAAAGCCAAAGGAATTGTTCTCATAGTCGTAAAGACTCTCATCTCCATAGTAGGCAAGGGGTGCAATGTAGATGCCCAGGTTATAGATAAATGTGGCATCCAGCTCCGCGGTGATAACATCCATGCTGTAATCACCGGTGCGGACAATCCCGGAGATGGAATCCGCGGAATTTCCTGTGGAGACACCGATGGTGTACGCGTCGTCCAGATAAGTAAACAGACCACTGGAGGCCGCCTCCGTGTCACTTAAGGTGACATAATCGGTCACACCGTCCTCTCCCGCATACATGGCTTCCAGATTTGCCCAGTAATCCGCAGTGGTGGGATATTCCCCGTTTGCCAGGTCATAGGTATTTCCCAGCGCATCCACGAAGAGGCCATCGTCATTCAGCCCTTCCGCGAAGCCCCACATTATCATGCCGAAGGCCACCTGCAGTCCCTCATTTTCAGAGATTTCCTCTGCGGTGCTGCCGATCATGGAGGCATACTCGTCGTCCAGGTAGCTGGACATCACGTAATCCACAATGGTCTGGGCGAAAGCGGCGCCCGCCTCCGGCAGTCCCTCGCTCCAGAATGCAGTCTGCTGTTCCTCTGTCCAGTAAGTGAAATCCGTATTGTCCTCCCCGGCCTCAATCAGAAGACTGTACAGAGATTCCATACCGCTGCGATACTCCTCCAGTCCCTGAATCGGAGAGGAATACATGGTTGTGGATCCGTCATAGGTTGGATCCAGGAACACATACATGGAGAAAATCACATCGTCAATATCCGCATAGGTACCATCGGAAAACTGAATGTCGTCCCGCATGGTAACACTGTAGGTCACCGTTCCGTCCTCGTTCTCGGTGATCACAATGTCCGAAGCGCCGGTATAGGTATAGTCCGTGCCATTGTAGCTGCGGGTCTCACCCTCAATCCCGGAGAGCACCGGCTCCCCTACCCGGTCCGTATCCATCAGAAGAACCTGAGTCATCTCCATGATATTCACATCGTCCACACTCGCAGCGAAAAACGGGGAAAACTTCTGTTCCACCCCGGTTACAGACGCCACCAGTGTATTGCCATCCGTACTGGCCTCAGTTTCAGTCCCCCCGTCCTCAGCATAAGCGCTGACGCAAAGAGACATTGTCATTGTAGCTGCCACAGCCATGGCCAGCAGCTGTTTTGTTCTCTTCTTCACATCCTGTTCCTCCTTTTTTCTTTTTCAGGTACAATAAGTATATTACACCGGCCCGGGAAAGTCAAATTATTTTCAGACAATTCGCTCTTCTTTTGTCACTGTTTACCATTCCCGTCCCCGGAGCTCTCCCACTTCAGTCCGCGCAGGGTCCGCTGCAAAAGCACAGCACAGAGCAGGCATCCTGCCTCCGGAAGCAAAAACGTCACCGCCCCCGCAGTGCTTCCCGTAAACTGGCTTTTCCAGAAAAAATTTACCAGCTCCCCCAGGGCCGCACCTCCGGAAAACAGAACCGTCGCCATGGTTCTGGCGGGAAGACTCCCCACACTCTGCCTGTATACATGCTCCCGAACCGGATCCCCTCCGTCCGTAAGTGTCCAGACTCCCCACAGCGCAGACAGGGCGGCGGCCAGAGCGGCCACATAGGGAAGGATCACCCAGGGCCGGCCGCCCATCCCGGTTTCCGGGATGCAGCCGGCGGCGATCTGGGCGCCGAAAGCCAGGCCTGAGAAAAGCCAGAGCTTTCGAAGGGAGGCCTTCCGCGGGCTTTTCCACTTATAGACCTTTCCTTTGTATACGTAAGCGCCGGAGGCATCCTTCTGGTAATCGTTCAGATAAGCCCGGCGATTCTTCCGCTTTCTTTCTTCCATTCAGACAATCCCCGTCAGATCAAAGCTGTCCAGCCATTTTTTTGCCTCCTGGCATACCCCGCGCAGGCAGGCCTCCTCAAAAGGACTCTGCAGTCCGGCATTGGCCAGCAGCTCTGTAAATACCCGGCTTCCGCCCTGCTTTGTGTAAGCCATGTAGCGCTCCCAGGCTTCCTTCTCTTTTCCCTGGCTGATCATTGCCCAGAATTCCAGGGACACGGTCTGTGCCAGGCAGTAATCAATGTAATAGAAGGGATAGGAATAAATATGGTGCTGTCTCTGCCAGCCTTCCCCTTCTGAATAAAACGGAATCTCTCCATCCAGCCTCATCCAGGGCATATAAATTCCCAGCAGTTCCTTCCAGACTCCATGTCGTTCCTTCGGCGTCATATCCGGCTTTTCATACACAATGTGCTGGAAATGATCCACCATCGTGCCATAGGGAATGAACTGCAGAGCCCCCGCCAGATGGCTGTACAGGAATTTGCGGGTATCTTTTCCGAAAAAGCCTTCCGCCCACGGCCAGGACATAAATTCCATGGACATGGAGTGCACCTCGCAGGCCTCCGAGGAGGGCCAGCAATAAGACATGGGAATCCGGTCCCGGTTCATGTAATAGGCAAAGGCATGCCCCGCCTCATGGGTCACCACCTCAACATCTCCCTGGGTTCCGTTGAAATTGGCAAAAATAAAGGGCACACTGTAATCCGGAATTCCGGTACAGTAACCGCCGCCCTCCTTTCCCTCCGTGCTCAGAACATCCAGAAGGCCATCCGTACGCATTCTGCCAAAAAAGGCGTCTGTCTCCGGGGAGAGCTCATGGTAAAACCTTCCCGCCTGCTTCAAAATCTCATCCGCAGATCCACAGGGCCGCGGATTCCCGGAGCGAAAGCTGAGCGCATTATCCGCGAAGCTCATGGGATACGCTTTTCCAAGGCGCTTTGCCTGTACCCGGTATGTACTGTCCGCCACAGGCACCACATATTTCTGCACCGCGGTCCGGAATTTTTCCACATCCTCTTTCGTATAACAGTTTCGTCCCATCCGGTAATAACCCAGCTGCGTAAAGTCGGCATAGCCGAGCTTTTTCCCCATCTGGTCTCTTATGTGGACCAGCTCATCATAAAGGCCGTCCAATGACGCCTGTTGTTCCTTATACCACTGTCCTTCCGCTTTCCAGGCCCTGCACCGGCGCTCATCCTCCGGATCATTTTTAAAGGGCGTCATCTGGGAAATCGTATACTCCCCGCCCTCAAAGGGAATCCTGGCGGAGGCCAGAAGCTTTTCATATTCCTGAGTCAGATCATTTTCCCGCTGAAGCAGCGGAATGATCTGAGGGGAAAAAGTTTTCAGCTCCATTTCCCCATTGCGGAACATCAGATCCCCATATTCTCCGGAAAACTCCTCCCGGTATGGCGTCTGAAGCAGCGCCTGAGTCCATTTCTCTTTACAGGCCTGCAGCTCCGGCAGCGCAGCATTCCAGAATTTCACTTCCTCATCGTAATAAGCTTCCCGGGTGTCAATGGAGTGGCGGATGTTCGCCAGCGTGGAAAGGGTTTCAATATGCCGCTCCAGCCGGTCTTCCAAAATGAATATCTCACGGGCCGTCTCATAGCTTCCCGCCTCTGTCAGCTGCGCCGTCAGACCGGACAGCTGCGTCTTCAGTTCCGCCAGCTCCGGTCTTTCATAAACCATTTCAGCAAATTTCATAACTGTTTTTCATTCCCTCCTTTTTTACCTGTACCTGCCGGTTCCCCCGGGCGCAGAGCGCTAAAACCTCTCACCCGGCCTGCCGGTTCCAGAGAAGTATAACACACACAGAGCAAAATTGCATCTTCCACATGATTAAAGCTTGTTTCCGGAATATTCCCGTGCTATGATACCGTTGGTGTAAAATTAAACACACGCAAAGGACAAACTTATGAAAATTCAAAACAAACATCTGGGAATCTCCGCCACACTGGCCGGCGGCTGTCTGTGGGGTCTTTCCGGCACATGCGGCCAGTTTCTGTTCACCTGCAAAGGCGCCTGTGCGGACTGGCTGGTTCCGCTTCGCCTGGTCAGCGCAGGCGTTCTGCTGACCGTTTTTTACGCCCTGCGCCGTCCGGACTTAAACGTACGGATCCTGAAAAATAAAAAGGAAATCCTCACCCTTCTTCTGTACGGCATCCTTGGCCTCATGCTCTGTCAGTATTCCTATTTTAAGGCCATCGAATATTCCAACGCGGGAACCGCCACGGTCCTCCAGTACCTTTCCCCGGTTCTGATCATGGCCGTCATGTGCCTCTGGGAAAGGCGGCTGCCGCGCCTGGTGGACTGCGCAGCCGTGTTCCTTGCTCTGGCCGGTGTCTATCTGCTGGCAACCGGCGGAGTGCCGGAGCAGCTTGTCATTTCCGGAGGGGCGCTGTTATGGGGCATTTTCTCCGCGTTTACAGTGGTCGCCTATACCCTGATTCCCCGGGGACTGATGCGCATCTACCCAACCCCCTACCTGCTTGGATGGGCGATGCTGATCGGAGGAATCACCCTCTCCCTGCTGCGAAAGCCCTGGCAGTATCATCCGCGGATGGACGGGGAAACGGTGCTGTGCCTGGCCGTCATTGTCCTCCTGGGAACCGTCGCCTCCTTTTCGCTGTATATGTGGGGCGTAATGCAGATCGGACCGGAAAAGGCCAGTCTCTATGCCTGTGTGGAGCCTGTGTCCGCCGCCCTCTTTTCCGCCCTGTGGCTGGGCGAACAGTTTACGAAAATGGACCTGGCCGGCTTTGCCTGTATTTTATCCACCCTGTTTCTGATCACCTTATGGGGAAAGGGAAGTCGAAAAAAAATATGAAAACCATTGGAATTATCGCGGAATACAATCCCTTTCACAAAGGGCACGCCTATCAGATCGCATACGCCAGAAAGGCCCTTGGGGCAGATCGAATTGTGGTGGCCATGAGCGGCGATTATGTCCAGAGAGGAGCTCCCGCTCTGCTCTCCAAACAGCAGCGCACCCGGATGGCTCTTCTGGGCGGTGCGGATCTGGTTCTTGAAATCCCGCCGGTTTTTTCCACAGCCAGCGCGGAAGGCTTTGCCATGGGCGGTGTAAGCCTCCTTGAAGGACTGGGAGTGGTGGATGTCCTCTGCTACGGAAGTGAATATGAGGAGGAATCCCTGGAGCCGGAGATCGCACAGCTTCTGGCCAGGGAGCCTGCGCCCTACAGAGAAAACCTCCGCGCCCTTCTGAAAACAGGGATGACCTTTCCGGCGGCCCGAAGTCGGGCCGTGGCCGCCTCTTTTCCGGACATACAGAGGAAAAAAATACATCGGCTTCTCTCCGCCCCCAACAGCATTCTCGGCATCGAGTACCGAAAAGCCCTTCTGCGCCTCCAAAGCCCCATAAAACCGGTTTCCATCCGCCGCAGAGGCCAGGCTTATCTCACAGAGGAGCTCCCGGCGGCGGAAGAGGGGAATTTCGCCTCCTCCTCCGCCATCCGAAAAGCCCTTCTTGCCGGGACCCCACAGAGGGATTCCGATGATTTTCCGGAGAATCTGGCGGCGGCTGTACCGGAGGACACCGGCCGCATCCTCCGGAAGGCCCGAAGAGAGGGCGCCCTTCTCACTCAGGAGGACTTCAGCCTTCTTCTTTTTGACCGTCTGCTCTTTGTCACCGAAGAGGAGCTCTTATCCTTCCCCGGAATTCCGGAGGCCCTGGCCCGCCGCATGCTCCGGCTGCGCAGCCGTTACCAGAGCTTTTCTCAGTTTTCCGATCTGCTCAAAACCAGGGATATCACCCACGGAGCGGTCCGCCGGGGACTTATACAGCTGCTTCTGGAGCTGAAGAGCGTTCAGGAGACAGTTCCCTACGCCCGTGTCCTCGGATTCCGCAGAGACAGCACGGATCTGCTCCACCGCATAAAAAAACAGGCATCCATACCGCTTCTCACGAAGCTTCCGAATGCCCGCAAAGTACTAGATGAAAAAGGACTTGCCATTCTTGGGGAGAGTACCCGTGCCTCAAACCTGTATCAGGCGGTTCTCTCCTCCAAAACCGGACAGCCCTTCGTCCATGAATATGAAAAACCGCTGATACAGGAGCCGGATCCCGTCAAAGCCCCGCGGCCTAGTTCTTAAAGCTGTGTATAGGGGCCGGAATCCTTCCTCCCCGCTCTACGAAAGCCTCACAGGAGAAAGCGCTCACCGGCATAATCGGCGCGTGACCCAGAAGCCCGCCGAATTCCACGGTCTCCCCCACGCCCTTTCCGATCACCGGGATCAGCCGGACTGCCGTAGTTTTCTGATTCACCATGCCAATGGCGGCCTCATCGGCGATAATCCCTGCGATGGTAGCCGCGGAGGTATCCCCGGGAACGGCAATCATATCAAGTCCCACTGAACATACACAGGTCATGGCCTCCAGCTTCTCAAGAGTCAGAGCCCCGGCGCTCACCGCGTCGATCATCCCCTGATCCTCACTGACCGGAATAAAGGCTCCGCTTAAGCCTCCCACCGCGGTGGAGGCCATAACCCCGCCCTTTTTCACCTGATCATTCAAAAGGGCAAGGGCCGCCGTGGTTCCCGGCGCACCGGCCTTCTCCAGACCGATCTCCTCCAGGATCTCCGCCACACTGTCGCCGATGGCCGGTGTGGGAGCCAGGGAAAGATCCACGATCCCGAAGGGAACCTTAAGTCTTCTGGAGGCCTCCTGGGCCACCAGCTGTCCCACACGGGTTACCTTAAAAGCCGTGCGCTTGATCTGCTCGCAAAGTGTCTCAAAATCCTTTCCACGGACGCGTTCCAGCGCCTTTTTCACCACGCCGGGGCCGCTGACGCCCACATTGATCACACAGTCCGGTTCTGTCACCCCGTGAAAGGCCCCTGCCATAAAGGGATTGTCGTCCGGCGCGTTGCAGAATACCACCAGCTTGGCACATCCCAGAGAATCCTGCTCCCGGGTGGCCTGTGCGGTTTTCTTTACGATCTCCCCCATAAGCTTTACGGCATCCATGTTAATGCCGGTCTTTGTAGAGCCCACATTGACAGAGCTGCACACCCGGTCTGTCAGAGCCAGCGCCTGGGGAATGGAGTCCAGAAGATTTTTCTCCGCCGGCGTCATTCCCTTGCTGACCAGGGCGGAATAGCCGCCGATGAAATTCACGCCCACCGTCTTTGCCGCCCGGTCCAGGGTCTGGGCCAGAGTGACAAAATCCTCCGGTTTTTTGCACGCCGCCCCTCCAACCAGAGCAATGGGGGTGACTGAGATCCTTTTATTTACAATCGGGATCCCATATTCCCTGGAGATCGTTTCCCCGGTGGACACAAGGTCTCTGGCCCGGTTCGTGATCTTGTCATAGATTTTCCGGTTCAGCACCTCCAGATCGCTGTCGATACAGTCCAGAAGGCTGATTCCCATGGTGATGGTCCGCACATCCAGATTTTCCTGTTCGATCATCTTATTTGTCTCATTTACTTCAAAAATATTGATCATTTATGTTCTTCTCCCACAGTGTTCCGTCTGCTTTCAGATTCTGTGCATCATATTGAAAATGTCCTCATGCTGGCAGTGGATCACCACGCCAATCTCTTTTCCAAGCTCCGTCAGCTCCTCCGCCAGCTCCACCGTATGCCTGGCGGAAGCACTGGTGTCGGTCACCATCATCATGTTAAAATATCCCTGTACGATCGTCTGTGAGATATCCAGAATATTCACATTGTTTTCCGCCAGATACGTACATACCTTTGCGATAATTCCTACGGCATCATTCCCAACCACTGTTATAATTGTCTTTTCCATAAGATTCTTTCCTTTCTTCCTGCTGTCAGACCGTCACAATCTCCGAAATCCGGTCGCGCTTCGCCACCTGGATTTTAAAATCTCTTGATTTATAGGGATTATCTCCCATGGTCACCTCCGAGCAGACAGTTTCATAGGCCAGCTCCTCGTAATTGTTCTCTTTACTCAGATGCCCCAGAAAAATCGCCTTCAGATTGTCATGAAGAAGACGGCACAAAAGCTTCCCCGCATTCTCGTTGGACAGATGTCCCCGATCCCCCAGAATCCTCTGCTTCAGATAATAGGGATAACGGCCCACCTGCAGCATATGTATATCATGATTGGCCTCCAGAAGCACAGCGTCCAGATTCTGAAGATGATCTACAATATAATCGTTATATTTGCCCAGGTCCGTGGCAATCCCTATGGATTCCCTTTCACATTCCAGCCGGTAGCCCACCGGCTGGGCCGCGTCGTGGGGAATTGTAAAAGCGTTTATCGTCAGATCCTGAATCTGAAAGGGCTCGTCCTCCCGGATCTCCCGGAAAAGCCCTTCCGGCATTTTTCCCAGAGTGCCCCCGCGCATCATGGCGTCCACGGTTCCGCCGGTCGTATAAATAGGGATCTGATATTTCCGCGAGAGTACGCCCAGTCCCTTTATATGGTCTGAATGCTCATGGGTGATCAGAATGGCGTCCACATCTTTCGTGGTCACATCCAGCTGATTCAGCCCTCTCTCAATGCTTCTCCCGCTGATTCCCACATCCACAAGCACGTGGGCACGATCCGAACCCACATAGGTACAATTGCCGCTGCTGCCGCTGGCAATGCTACAAAGTCTCATTTCTCCTGATTCCTTCCCGGATCTGTTCCAGGGTTGTCTCCCATTCCCCGTTGTTCACTACGATGTAATCCGCATGGGCGCGAAAAAAAGAATCCGGCATCTGCCTCTTTATAATGCTTGCGGCCTTTTCCCGGGTATAGCCCCGGCCGGCCTTAAGACGGCGGATCCGGATTTCCTCTTCCGCGTAAACATACCAGATTTCATCGCAGAAATCCTGATAATTATCCTCCAGCAAAAGCGCCGCCTCCACCGCGCACAGTGACCGCCCTGCGGCCTCCGCTTCGCCCAGTGTGCGCAGAATACGCTTTCGCACGGCGGGATGGATAATGTCGTCCAGCTTCCGGCGCATATCCTCCCTGGAAAATACTACATCAGAAACCCGCCTCCGGTCAATCCTTTTATTCTCATTCAGAACATTTTTTCCAAACAGGTCCAGAACCGGTTCGTAACATTCCTCCCCAGGCTCCATAAGAACATGGCCCACATGATCCGCCTGTATGACAAGGGCGTCAAATTCCTCCTCCAGACAGGCCAGGACCGCGCTTTTCCCGGCCCCCACACCGCCGGTCACTCCGATGATCCGCATAACACCACTCCTTTGCTCCCTGTCCCGTTTTCAGACATGGGAAAGTGCTTTTTTCATCCCTCTATTTTGCCTCATACCAGCTGTCGCCCTGGTGCATATCCACCTCCAGCTCCACAGAGAGCTTCGCCGCACCCTTCATCTCTTCCACAAGGATCCTGGAAACCTGGGGAATTTCCTCTTTCCGGGTCTCAATCAGCAGTTCATCGTGAACCTGAAGAATCAGGCGGGATTCCAGTCCTTCCTCCCGCAGCCGCCGCCATACCCGGTTCATGGCAATTTTGATGATATCCGCGGCCGTACCCTGAATGGGAGAGTTCATGGCCACCCGCTCCCCGAACTGGCGCTGCATGTAATTGGAGGATTTCAGCTCCGGAATGGGGCGTCTCCGGCCAAACATGGTGGTCACATAGCCCTTTTCCTTCCCTTCCTTCACCATGCGGTCAAGGTACGCCTTGATCCCCGGATAGGTCTGGAAATACTTCTCAATATAATCCGCAGCCTCCTTCCGGGTAATGCTCAGATCCTGACTCAGGCCAAAGGAGCTGATTCCATACACAATGCCAAAATTCACCGCCTTTGCGTTGCGGCGCTGCAGCGGCGTCACCTCATCAAAAGGCACATGAAAAACCTGGGAGGCGGTGAGCCGGTGAATATCCTGCGCCTCTGAATAGGCCTGAATCAGCTGTTCATCCCCGGACATATGGGCGAGAACCCGCAGCTCAATCTGGGAATAATCCGCATCCAGAAAGACAAAGCCTTCCTCCGGGACAAAAACTCTGCGGATCAGTCTTCCCAGTTCCATGCGCACAGGAATGTTCTGCAGATTCGGCTCTGTGCTGCTGATCCGTCCGGTAGCGGTAATGGTCTGATTAAAGGTAGAATGAATTCTTCCGTCCGGCCCGATGACACTTCCAAGGCCGTCCGCGTAGGTAGATTTCAGCTTGGCAAGCTGCCGGTACTCCAGAATATGGCTGACAATGGGATGATCCGGAGCCAGCCTCTCCAGGATATCCGCGGCGGTGGAATAACCGGTCTTCGTCTTCTTGCCGCCCTGCATGCCCAGCTTTTCAAAAAGGATGACTCCCAGCTGTTTGGGTGAGTTAATGTTAAATTCCTCGCCGGCCTCCTGATAAATCTGCTGCTCCAGCTCCAGGATACGCACATTCAGCTTTTCCCCGTAGGCCTTCAGCTCCTCTCCCTTCACCTGGATCCCCCACTTCTCCATGGAGTCCAGGGTAAAAATCAGGGGCAGTTCAATTTCTCTGTAGATTTTCTCCATTCCGGTCTGGTTCAATGCCTCCAGCATGGCATCCCGGCAGGCAAAGGGCACGTACGCACTGTAACAGGCAAAAGCACAAAGTCCCTCTGCCTCCTCCTCCCAGGCCTTTGACAGCGTCATTTTTCCCAGAAGATCCTGGCGGGTGGGAAGAAGAATCCCTCCCATATATTCCCTGGCCAGGTCATCATAGGTATACTGTGATTTCAGGGGATTGAGAAGATACGCGGCCACTCCCGCGTCAAAGACCTCTCCATCCCCCACAGACGCGTGCTTAAGAAGAGCCTTCAGATCCATGGTACAGATCACGGTTTTCCCGGAAAGCTCCTCTGTTTTTCCGCTGAGGTATTCCCCGGAAACCGGCCCTCCCACCGGAATATAATAAGCCTCGTTCTCACTCAGGGCCACCCCGGCGCCAAGAAGCTTTCCCCCTTCCGTCAGCAGGGAAATTCCCACAGCGGAGGATTCCCTTGCCCTTTCAAAAACATTTTCACACCCTTCCCACTGGGTCACCGTAAAAAAGCCCTGCTCCAGCGGGCTTTCTCTCATTTCCTCCGTCGCAAACCTTCCCAGCAGGTTCTTGAATTCCAGGCGTTTGCAAAGCTCATAGGCCTCTCTGGTAAAAAGATTTCCCACACGGGCCTCCTCATAGGAAAACACAAGGGGGCTGTCTGTGTCAATGGTGGCCAGAGTTTGAGAAAGCCGGGCCAGGTCATAGTGCTGCCGCAGAGATTCTCTGGCCTTATTGGGCTTCACCTCCTCCACATGGAGACAGGCGTTCTCCAATGTACCGAACTCCTTCAGAATCTTTGTGGCCGTCTTCTCTCCCACCCCGGGAATTCCGGGAATGTTGTCGGAGCTGTCTCCCATGAGCGCCTTCAGATCCACGATCTGGGAGGGAGTAATCTGATATTTCTCCACCACCTGCCGGGTGTGATAATTCTCCACGGTGGTCCTTCCGCCGGAGGTTTTTGGAAGACGGACCATCACCTTATCCGTGACCAGCTGAAGAAGATCCCGGTCGCCGGACAGAATCGTCACATCCATCCCCCGCTCCTCGCTTCGCCGGGCCACGGTTCCCAGAAGATCATCTGCCTCATAGCCCTCCAGGGACATCTCGTAAACGCCCATGGAGGCAAGCACCTCCCGGATCAGAGGCACCTGCTCCCGCAGCTCCTCCGGCATGGGCTTCCGGGTCCCCTTGTACTCCTTATAAATTTTATGTCGAAAGGTAGGCGCGTGCAGGTCAAAGGCCACGGCCAGATAATCCGGCTTCTCCTCCTCCAGGATTTTAAACAGAATATTGAGAAAGCCATATACGGCTCCCGTATGTTTCCCCTGAGAATTGGTAAGATCCGGCAAACCATAAAAGGCACGGTTCAGAATACTGTGCCCGTCAATCAATAATATTTTTTCACTCATGTTCAGCCTCCGATGACCGCAAACCCGCCACGCGGGCGGCGCAGTCAGCCTTTAGATATGGATTGTCCACAAAAACGTCCGAAAAATCTCTCTGTCATATGACCCCGATGAAACTGAAAAACAGGAAGATGACCAGCGCCAGCGCCAGGCAGAGAACTGTGGCACAGATTATCCCATAAAGCTTTCTCCTGCGGATATATTTCCTGGATTTCCTTATATCCTGCTCCAGGAGGTGCTTAAAATCAAGCACCTCCTGTTCTCCCTGGTCCAGCTGTCCGACAGCCTCATGTACAATAAAATAAGTCTCCAGCTCATCATAGCAGGACGGACATTCCTCTATATGAGCCAGAAATTCTTCCAGTTCCTGTACAGACAATGAATGACTGATATATTTCGCAATCATGGACTCCGCAGTGTGACAGTTCATGTTCTCCTCCTGTCTGCTTCTGTCTTCACAGAACCGATTTTACCCTTCCGGATCGGCTCCTCAGGTTTCAGAAACGGTAAGCTCCGGCGTCTTACACAGAATATCCATGAATTCCTCTCCGGAAATCGTCTCATGATCGTAGAGATATTTCGCGATCTCATGGAGCTTGCCCACATTATCCTCCAGGATTTTCCTGGCCTTCTCGTGCTGCGTCCGCACCAGCTCCACTACCTTCCGGTCCAGAAGAGTCTGGGTCTCAAAGGAGCAGGTCAGGCTCGAATCCCCGCCCAGATACTGGTTGGTCACATTCTCCATGGCAACCATATCGAACTCGTCACTCATCCCGTAACGGCTGATCATGGCCCGGGCAATCTTTGTGGCCTGTTCAATGTCGTTGGAGGCTCCGGTGGTAACGGTATGGAAAATCAGCTCCTCCGCCGCGCGGCCGCCGGTCAGAGACGCGATCTTGTTCTCCAGCTCCTCCTTCGACATCAGAAAATGCTCCTCGTCATCCACCTGCATGGTATACCCAAGGGCTCCGGAGGTACGGGGAATAATGGTGATCTTCGTCACCGGCGCCGAGTTGGTCTGCTTCGCGGCCACCAGGGCGTGTCCCACCTCATGGTATGCCACGATCAGCTTCTCCTTACTGGAAAGAACCCGGTTTTTCTTCTGATAGCCGGCAATAACGACCTCAATGCTCTCCTGGAAATCCTCCTGCGTGGCAAACTTCCGTCCCTCGCGCACGGCCCGGAGCGCCGCCTCGTTGACCACATTGGCCAGATCCGCCCCGGAAGCGCCCACCGCCGCCCTGGCGATCTCGCCAAAACGCACATTGTCCGCCACCCGGATTTTCTTTGCGTGTACCTTCAGGATCTCTTCCCGGCCCTGAAGATCCGGCAGATCCACCGGGATCCTCCGGTCAAAGCGCCCGGGACGCAAAAGGGCCGGGTCAAGGGAATCCGGCCGGTTGGTGGCCGCCAGAATCACCACACCCTTGCTTCCGTCAAAGCCGTCCATCTCCGTCAGCAGCTGATTCAGCGTCTGCTCTCTCTCGTCGTTGCCGCCGGTAAAACCGGCGCTGTCCCGCTTCTTTCCGATGGTATCAATCTCGTCGATAAAAACAATACAGGGAGCCTTTTCATTGGCCTGCTTAAACAGATCCCGGACCTTGGCAGCCCCCATACCCACAAACATCTCCACGAATTCCGAACCGGAGATAGAGAAAAACGGAACCTCCGCCTCCCCGGCTACCGCCTTGGCAAGGAGAGTTTTCCCCGTGCCCGGAGGGCCTACCAGAAGGGCGCCCTTGGGCATGGACGCACCGATCTCCGTATATTTCTGGGGATCGTGGAGATAATCGATGATCTCCGTCAGCAGCTCCTTGGCCTCGTCCTCCCCGGCCACATCCGAAAACTTAATTCCGGTGGAGGATTTCACATAAACCTTGGCATTGCTCTTCCCGAAGGACATGGCGCCTCCGTTCCCGCCCATGGAGCTCATCATTCGGTTGCTGAGCCAGCGTCCCAGAAGGACAAAAATCAGAATGGGAATCACATAGCCCGCGAACAGAGTCCACAGAAGGGAGGTGCTCTCTGTCTCCACACCTTCCATCTTCACCCCTGCCGCATAGAGCCTGGACACCAGATCCGGATCATCCATGGTCAGAGTTTCATAATAGGAGGTCTGACCGTCCTCCGTCATTGTGTAATAGATATACTCGTCGCCTACCTGTGCCGCCTCCACATTTCCTGCCTCTACATTCTGCAGAAATGTGGTATAATCCGTCTCTTCAATACTTCGTCTCGAGATTGCGGGCAGCAACAGGAAATTAATCAGGAAAATGGCCACGATCGCTATCAGATAATAGAAATACATGGGCCGCTTTCCCGGTTTCTTATTGTCCTGCTTCATATAACTTCCTCCGTAAATGTCTCGTCTCTTCAGTTATAGTGTTCCGCAATTTGCGCTTTTTTTTACAGAAGTAAAATAGCATTTTTTTCTGTCAATTACAATCGTTTTAAGGAAAAATTAATAATTATCTTCTTTTATCATTAAAAAAAATGCCCTTCCCCGTTTGTCAAGAAAAAACACTTGACACCCACTTCGGAATCGTGTATGATACCCAAGGTGATTACAGATGGAAAAGTTTGTAGAGCGTACTTTGCTGTATGATTTTTACGGAGAACTGCTGACAGAACGGCAACGGCAGATATATACCAGTGTGGTTCTGGAGGATTATTCATTAAGCGAGGTCGCCGAAGATCTGGGGATCAGCCGTCAGAGCGTGCATGACATGATCCGGCGGTGCGACCGGACCCTTCAGGAATATGAGGATAAGCTTCACCTGGTGGAGAGATTTCTGAACATCCGCAGGCAGGTCCAGAAGATCCGCTCACTGGCGGAGGAATCCCACGCGGCGGACATTGCCGCGATTTCCAGTGAAATATTAGAGGAGTTATGACACATGGCATTTGAAAGCTTGACAGATAAACTGCAGAATGTGTTCAAGAAGCTGAGAGGCAAGGGACTTCTGACAGAGGAGGACGTAAAGACCGCCCTGAAGGAAGTCAAGATGGCGCTGCTGGAGGCGGATGTAAATTTCAGGGTCGTGAAACAGTTCACGAAATCCGTCCAGGAACGGGCCGTAGGGCAGGATGTCATGAACGGGCTGAATCCCGGACAGATGGTGATCAAGATCGTAAACGAGGAGCTTGTGAACCTGATGGGCAGCGAGACCACAGAGCTTCCCGTCCGGCAGGGAAACGAGATCACCGTTTATATGATGGCCGGCCTTCAGGGTGCCGGCAAGACCACAACCGCAGCCAAGCTTGCCGGAAAGCTGAAATCTCAGGGCCGGCGCCCTCTGCTGGTTGCATGCGACGTCTATCGCCCCGCAGCCATCACACAGCTGCAGGTGAACGGCGAGAAGCAGGGCGTGGAGGTTTTCTCCATGGGGGACAGACAGAAGCCCGTAGATATCGCAAAGGCATCCATTGAACACGCCCGGAGCCATAAACAGAATGTGGTCATTCTTGACACGGCAGGCCGTCTTCATATTGATGAGGACATGATGCAGGAGCTCTCCGACATCAAGGCAAACATAGAAGTGGACGCCACCGTTCTGGTGGTGGACGCCATGACCGGACAGGACGCAGTCAACGTGGCCAAAACCTTTACCGACAAGGTGGGCATTGACGGCGTGATCCTCACGAAGCTGGACGGAGACACCCGGGGAGGCGCTGCCCTCTCCATCAAGGCTGTCACCGGAAAGCCCATTCTGTACGTGGGTATGGGGGAGAAGCTCTCCGATCTGGAGCAGTTTTACCCGGACCGCATGGCTTCCCGGATTCTGGGCATGGGCGATGTGATGAGCCTGATCGAAAAAGCGGAAGCCTCCCTGGATCAGGAACAGGCTCAGGAGATGTCAAAGAAGCTGAAAAAAATGGATTTCGACTTTAACGACTACCTGACCAGCCTGGAGCAGATGAATAAAATGGGCGGAATCGGAAGTGTCCTGAGCATGCTTCCCGGTATGGGAAACAAAATGAAGGACATTGAGGGCATGATTGACGAGAAGGCCATGGACCGGACAAAATCCATCATCCTCTCCATGACGCCTCAGGAGCGGAGCAATCCCGGAATCCTGAACCCTTCCCGCAAGAAGCGCATCGCCGCCGGGGCCGGAGTGGACATCGGGGATGTGAACCGTCTGGTAAAGCAGTTTGAACAGAGCAAAAAAATGATGAAACAGATGCCCGGGCTTGCCGGCGGCAGGGCCGGACGCAGAGGCGGCTTCAGGCTTCCCTTTTAAGCCGCAAAAAAGAGATATATGACCGGAGTTCTCTCCGGTTCAGATATATAAATTACAATCATTAAGAAAGATAATGGAGGAAAATCAAAATGGCAGTAAAAATCAGACTGAGAAGAATGGGCAAGAAAAAATCACCTTTCTATAGAATCGTTGTGGCGGATTCCCGCAGCAAACGTGACGGAAGATGCATCGAGGAAATCGGGACCTATGATCCCAACCAGGAGCCCAGCGCCTACAGGATCGATGAGGAAGCCGCGAAGAAGTGGCTGGCAGCCGGCGCGCAGCCCACAGAAACCGTTGCCAAGCTTCTGAAGATTGCCGGAATCGAGAAATAAATATCCCAGAGGATATTCCTTGACTGGTCAGGGAGGTGTGTAATGAAGGAACTGGTGGAAGTAATTGCAAAATCTCTTGTTGAAAATCCGGATGAAGTCGTTGTAACCGAGACTGAAAAGGAAGATGAGATTCTCGTCGAGCTGAAGGTTGGTCCCAGCGATATGGGCAAGATCATCGGACGGCAGGGACGGATTGCCAGGGCGATTCGCACGGTTGTCAAGGCGGCTTCTTCAAAGAGCAGCAAAAAAGTGGTTGTAGTCATTCTGCAGTAAATAGAATATTATAAAGAATATAAACCGGGAGCTGTAACAGGATCGGATCGCGGGCTCTCTGCCGGAAAAGGACAGAGCATCCCCCACACCGCCACGGCTCCCGTTTACACTGTAAAGACGTCCTCCGGCTCCGTAATCTGAGAGACATGCCAGAATATGGAAAAGTCGGATGGGTATAGGAGAATTGGAATGGACGATTTATTTAAAGTCGGTGTGATCACCACTACCCACGGCATCCGTGGGGAAGTAAAGGTTTTTCCCGCCACAGACATGGAGCGCTTTGGGGAGCTCCCCTATGTGCTTCTGGATACAGGCTCCGAAATGAAAAAGCTTGCCATCGCAAATGTGAAATATTTTAAAAATCAGGTAATCCTGAAATTTCAGGGAATCGACAACATTAACGACATTGAAATGTACAAAGGCCGGGAGCTGTGGATTCCCCGGGAGGATGCACAGAAGCTGAGCGAGGACGAATACTACATCGGGGACCTGATCGGGATGGAAGTGCTCCTGGAAAGCGGGGAAAAATTCGGGACTCTGCGGGATGTGATGGAGACCGGCGCCAATGACGTCTATGTGGTGGACACCACAGACGGGAAGGAAGTCCTTCTGCCCGCCATTCACCAGTGTATCCTCTCCGTAGACACAGAAAAAAAAGTGATGACCATCCATCTGATGAAAGGGCTGTTGTAAATGAATTTTCATGTGCTGACACTTTTTCCGGAAATGATCGAAAACGGCATGCGCACCAGCATCACCGGCCGGGCCATGGAGAAGGGCATCCTGACTCTTCACACGGTAAACATCCGGGATTTCGCCTTTAACAAACATCAGAAGGTGGATGACTACACCTACGGCGGCGGCGCGGGAATGCTGATGCAGGCCGAACCGGTTTATCTGGCCTGGGCCTCTGTGGCCGAAAAAATCGAAAAGCAGCCCCGGGTCATCTATCTGACCCCCCAGGGAAGAACCTTCCGCCAGGACATGGCCCGGGAGCTGGCCCAGGAGGAAAATCTGGTCTTTCTCTGCGGCCACTACGAGGGAATTGACGAAAGGGTACTGGAGGAGATCGTGACCGATCCGGTGTCCATCGGAGATTACGTACTCACCGGCGGAGAGCTCCCGGCCATGGTCATGATGGACGCCATCTCCCGCATGGTGCCCGGTGTGCTGAACAATCAGGAGTCCGGGGAGACCGAATCCTTTTCCGGAAATCTTCTGGAATATCCCCAGTACAGCCGGCCGGAGGAATGGCACGGAAAAAAAGTCCCTGAGGTTCTTCTCTCCGGACATCACGGCAATGTGGACAAATGGCGGCGGGAACAGTCGATCCTGCGCACGGCAAAATGGCGCCCGGATCTTCTGAAAGGCGCGGAGCTTTCCGGTAAGGAATGGAATTACGTTCACCAGCTTAAGAAAAAATGGAAGGAGACGCAAGAGAAAAATGAAAACCTCTGATTTTTATTATGACCTGCCAAAGGAGCTGATCGCCCAGGATCCGCTGGAAGACCGCAGCGCCTCCCGTCTCCTCCACCTGTCCAGGCAGGACGGACACATAGAACACCGGCATTTCACCGATATTCTGGAATACCTGAACCCCGGCGACTGCCTGGTCATCAACGATACAAAGGTCATCCCCGCCAGACTGTACGGACACCGGGAAAAAACCGGCGGCGCCGTGGAGATTCTTCTCCTCCGGCGAAGGGGAAAGGATGTATGGGAATGTCTGGTAAAGCCCGGCAAAAAAGCCCGCCCGGGGGCCAGAATTCTTTTCGGCGACGGAATCCTCACCGGTGAGATCCTGGAAATGGCCCAGGACGGCAACCGGCTGATTCAGTTTCAGTACGAAGGAATTTTTGAGGAGGTTCTGGACCAGCTGGGCGAAATGCCTCTGCCCCCCTACATCACACATAAGCTGAAGGACAAAAACCGTTACCAGACCGTTTACGCCAAAAATGACGGCTCTGCCGCGGCGCCCACCGCCGGCCTTCATTTCACAGAAGAGCTTCTGGAACAGGTGCGGGAAAAGGGAGTGAAAATCGCCCATGTCACACTTCACGTGGGCCTTGGCACCTTCCGCCCGGTAAAGGTGGAGGATGTGGAATCCCATCATATGCACTCTGAATTCTATGTGGTGGAAGAGGAAGAAGCAAAGCTTATCAATGATACAAAAAAAGCCGGCGGCCGTGTCATCTGCGTGGGAACTACCAGCTGCAGAACGCTGGAATCCGCCGCCGGGGAGGACGGAATTCTCCAATCCGGAAGCGGATGGACGGATATTTTTATTTACCCGGGATATCGCTTCAAAATGATGGACGGACTGATCACCAATTTCCATCTCCCGGAATCCACCCTTCTGATGCTGGTCTCCGCCTTCGCGGGAAAAGAGCGGGTCATGAAAGCCTACGAGGAGGCCGTGAGAGAACAGTACAGATTCTTCTCCTTCGGGGATGCGATGCTGATAGATTAACACCGTTTTCTCACATCTGTGAACCGATCAAAAGCCGGAAGGACACTCCTCCCGGCTTTTTTAACCGCAGCTCAAACCACATCCACGATCACCAGCTCCGGCGGATTGCAGATCCTGGGGATTCCCGCCGTGTTGGCCAGCCCCCGGCTGATGATCAGACGTTCCTCGTGTACCCCGCTGGTCAGTTTGGGAAACAGTCCCTGCCCGGGGGCAAAAACGCCTCTTCCAAAGAATCTCCACTGTCCGCCATGGGCATGGCCTGACAGAATCATGTCCACCGATGTGGATTTCACATATTTCGTATAATACTCCGGCTGATGACAGAGCAGGATCTTAAAGCCGCACAGCCGGTCAAACTCATCCAGCCAGCGAAGATTCGGCCTGTACTCCTCCCGCGGCCTCTCCGCCCGGTCTTCCACCGGCACATGACTCAGCGCGGAAGACAGTCCGCCAATGCTGATGCCCTTCCACTGCAGCGCCGCGTCGTCCAGAAGAACCGCGCCGGTCTTCACAATGGGCATAATATCCGCAAACCCATCCTTTCCCATAAATGTTTCATGATTTCCCAGAGAAAAAAATGTGGGTGCGGCGGCCGCCGACTCCCGCAGAAAACCCAGCATGTTTTCCTGCTCCGCCAGATCCACCTCCTCACTGTATCCGCCCTTCATCAGGTCCCCGGCAACCGCAATCATATCCGGCCCGGCCTTCTGAATCTCGGCCAGCACCTCCTTATAGGGTTCACCATGCAGATCCGCCACCAGGGCAATCCGCAGCCTCTCAAGCTGTGATTTCTCTTTTATGTCCTTATTCAGTATATATCTGGTAACTACCACGCAAACGCCTCCATTGTTTTTCCTCGTTGTCATATTAACATAGAAGCGGAATCATGGCAAGCAGATGCATTTTCTGAATAAAAATAATGCCAGGGTCAAAAGTATTTGATTCATATGATACCTGAGTGGGACAGGAGGTCATGAATCGGAACATAAATGTTCCATTCATGACCTTTTGACCCTGGTATCACTTAGTCTGTGGTTTTACTGTTTCGCAAAATCAGGATCCATCCTGATTCTTCCCCCATCGATTCGATACACAACATCGCACAGTCCTTTTATATCTTCCTGAATATGGCTTGCCAGAAGAATCGTCCGCCTTTCTGCCCTGTATTGACGGAACAGATCCCGCATTTCCGCCACACCCCGATCATCCAGTCCGTTCATCGGTTCATCAAGCAGCAGGATATCCGGATTCTCCATAATCGCCTGCGCAATTCCCAGCCGTTGTTTCATCCCCAGAGAAAACTTTCCAACCGGCTTTTTTCCCGCATTTCCCAGGCCAACCACATCCAGGACCTGCCGGATTTCCTCATCCCCAATCTGCTTTTTTATACAACTGAGAGATTTCAGTGTCTGAAAAGCGTTCTGATTAAGAAGAAATCCCGGCTTTTCAATGAGAATACCCGTATTATCCGGGAATTCCCTTTTTCTTCCCAATGCAACTCCATTGATTTTCACTGTGCCGCTGTCCGGTTTTAAAAAACCACAGATAATCTTAAGAAGCACCGATTTTCCGGAACCATTACGCCCCACAAGCCCGTAGATTTTTCCTCTCTCAAAAGAAAGGTTCACCGGCCAGAGGACCGTCTCCTTCCCAAAGCTTTTCGAAATATTGTTCAGATCAATTACAATTTCACCCATTTTCCTATCCTGACTCAAAACCCGTCTGCAAAACATTTCCCGGTTTTACCACAGCCTCTGACTGACTGCCGTCTGATAATCCGTATTCCGGGAAATTCTTTTTAAAATCAAAAAGATAAAACAAATACAGAAAAAATACAGGAAGTAGCTTTCTGCCAGAGAAAGAACTTCCCTCCCCGAAATATGATACTGCAAAATGCAGTGTGCTGCCATAGACGGACGATACAAAGGTATAAAACCGGAAAGAACCAGCATTCCCACAAAATGCACCCCAACCGCCGCCAGATTTCCAAGAGGAAGATTCTTGTTCAGATTTCCTGTAAATCCAATCATTCCCAGAAGAAAACCATACAGCGTTACCAGACAAAAACTATGCATCAGAGCCTCTGGCGCACTCCAGGTACTGAACATCCAGGGATCCAGTATGGTGAGATCATATTCCGCGGCTGCATTCCAAAGAGATGCACCAGCCATAACTTTCATGGTCTCACTCCATCCCGGGGTAAAGCCTCCCCGCAGAAGCCCCGGCAGCATTCCCCCCAGTAAAATCAAAATCTCATAGAAAAAAAGCTGCACCAGAATATAACCGGCCATGGAAATCCTCCATGGGGTTCCCCCACTTCGAATCAGGACATAATAGGTTTCCGCGTCAATAAACGGTGCGTCGGCTATAATAATAAAAAAACCGATCAGAAGCAGAGAAAGATTGAAGATATCATTTGTCATCATCAGAAAGCTTTCAAAAATACCGATTTCCAGACCTCCGGAAAATGCAATATAGCGAAGGCCCATGGATATTCCCAGCCAAAGTCCGTATCCATACCCAATTTGAACCCTGGGACTTCCCGCTGCCTGGCGAAGCTTTCGTGTCATTGGAATAAGGTATCCTCTAAACATTCCGGAGCCTCCTCCCGATTCCCCACACATTACAGACGAACAGGACCGCCCAGATCATCAGTTGCATGCAGAACGGCTCCCAGAAACAGCCATATCCGCCGATATCAGCCCGCAGCAGATAAATTGGGTTCCATTTGCTTCCGGACAGTGCCTGCCATAAAAACTGATACAGAATAAAAGTCCCGATAAAAGCCACATAGCGATTCAGTGTGCAGACAGAGAGAAGGAGGCATACATTTCCCCATACCATACCAAAAAGAAACCCCAGAAAAAGCTTTAACAGCAGAACCAGTTTTCCTCCCCAGACAAACGTCACACGGTTCCAGACCGTCGCCCTGTAAAACTCCGACACATTTTCCCGTGTAGTCGGCACGCCCCCTAAAACCGCCACGAAAAAAATCAGACCAAAAGCCAGAAACATCATAAGTCCTCCGGATACGCTGACATGAATCACGTTCTGCACAGCATATTTTCGCCGGCTGCTCCGCACCAGGATAAAACGGAAATAAGACGTATTATACTCTTCCACAAAATGCAAAGCATAAGACAATGCCGGAAAGACAGCTGCAAAAGAGCCAAACATGGACGTGGCCATGGGAAAGGTAATGATATACAGAACCTCATTTCCGGAAAAAATAAGTGCTGGATTTTTCAAATATGTATGGCCCATGAGAAGTACAGCCAATGCCACGGAGAGCCACATTCTTTTATTAAAAATAGTTTTGATATTCATCATACATTTACAGTGCGGATTTAACCAGCATGCCATCCAGTGCGTTTATATAGAAAAGATCATCCCTGTCTCTTCCAAGCATAACCGGTGTGCCAGCGATAGATTTTACACAGAAATTCCAGACCGGATAAAAACGAAGGCCATCCACTGTATTCTCTACATAATATTCAAGTGAAACGGAACAGATCGGCTCATTGTTTTCCGGAAGTGTAATAAATCCCGCTTCCGCGTAGACCTGCACTTTTTCCATGATTTCCGTGAAATCCAGAAGTTCCGCTTCGCTCTTTTCCCCGGGTACCATATAATATACAAATCCCACATAGCTGTAATGATCTCCGCTGATTTCCACACTCCCATTGGGATATGGAAGCGACATGGACGCAACGGGCATGCCTTCAATCATACCTCCCAGTGCATAGCTGTAAACACCATCCGGATCTGTTTCCTCCCCAAAACGTCCGATCACCTGTGCCTGAATCCCCAGGGAATCAACCGCCTGATTGACCAGAGCCCTTGCTTCTGCTTCCGTGACTTTCTCCTCATCCGGAAGATCACGGCTCTCATTCAGAACTTCATAATAAAACCCATGTCTCTCCGGATTAAGCATCACATAGATGTCTTCTTTCTGGTATCTGTAACATTCTCCCTCGTTCACAAAATCACTGACTTCCCATTTCTCAGGATCTCCATACAACCTTTTTCCCTGATCAATTCCGATATCTGAAAAAAACAGTGTTCCGGTGTACACCGAAATCTGTGGTGTTTTCTGATCCGCATCAATCCGAAACACACTGTCCGGACCTTGGAATTCCTCTGTAATATGCACCGTGTTATACTCTACGGCCTCAGATTCTGCGCAAACCTGTACAGTATTCAGACCTCCGCTCAGTAATATGATAGCCGTCAGGGTACCCCAAAACCTCTTCATATTCGTTAACTTCCCTTATCTACATAAAAAGACAAAATGTATACGACAAAAAAGTTATATATTACGATATAGCATCTGCATTATAAACTCCATTTGATATGCAATAACCAGGCTGATCTGTATCTAACCTGCCTTTCAGGTCATAATATAAACCCGTAGTCCCAGACCATGAATAATACCCGGTACCAGTTGATGTTCTCCACACAGTACCACTTATCTGAGAATTATTTCTAAACAATGCATAAGCCATGCCCACGCCAACAATTGGTTTTTCAAAACTTAACGAATTAATAATAAGCGTCCAGGGATCACCGGCAATTGACTTGACGTTACTATTTCCATACATATTGTCTGTCCATTGGCTTGTACTGCTATAAGCATATACATTAAAAGCGAAGGCAGGTCTGGCTGCATGGACATTGACAACATTTACATTTAACAGAACAGTCATCAAGCAAAATAAACATAATAATTTCTTCTTCATACATTACACCTCTCAAACTTTTCAGACAGTAATTCAATAGTATCCAAGTTCCTTAAAAAAATATACCTATCAGCTTTTATTCTTACTACGTTCACTCCCTTCCTGCAATTCTATAATATTTATTTATTTAATAAGTATATATACAGTAACACTGTCTTTTTATTTTGTCAATATATTTATTGACTTACAAAATAAATAATTATATAATATATAATAATAAAGGAGGAACAAGATGAGACATGAATCCTACTCGCTGACAAACAATGAACTGGAAATCATGGAATTGTTCTGGGAACAAAAGGTACCAATGACCAGTGCGGATCTTGCAGAATATGTTCCTGCCTGGCGTAACAATGGATATCTTCATACCCTGTTAAGGGGTCTGGAGTTAAAGGGCTTTCTGAAAACCATTGACAGGGTTTCGGTTACAACACGTTCTGCCAAATTATATACTCCAATCATGTCGAAAGAGGATTATGCCGCCCATATTCTGGAACCTCTGCACATGGATGCAGATTCTGTTCCGAAGCTGACATTGGCTATGGTTGACCGCTTTCCGGAAAGTCAGGAAGAACAAATCGTTGCCGAACTGGAAAAAATGATTGCCCGGCTCCGTGAAAAAACGCTTCCGGAAAAAGACAGTTAATTAATATACATTCCGGCTGGCTTTGGCCGGGGGAAGGATGCTATGAAAATTTCTGTTTTTTCATGCACAAGCTCACTGATCTGGGCAACCTTGTTATTGTCTTTCATGTGTCTGATACGAACAAAAATTTCATTTACAAAAATCTCGGAAGTCAAACTGTTCGTTTTATTCTACATTTTCGGATTCATTCGGCTTTTATTTCCCATTGATTTTACTTTTTTTGCAGGCGTTCTTTTTAAAGACGCCTATTCCGCTATAATTGCTTTTCTTTTTTATAATAAATACCGTTTTATTCGTATAGAATTATCTATTGGATCCGTTCTGATCATTTTTATTTTCCTTATATCTCTTGTAAGGATTTTTCTGTATGTATATAATCTGCATCGGGATTCCCGCATTTTTCGTGGGTGTGAGGAATATAACCCTCAACAGGCCAACCGGATTTTCAAACAAATAAGGGAAATCTATCCGGGAGCAAAGAACTGCCCCATTCTTGTATATGACAGCATTTCTGTTCCCATTACTACGGGCCTGCGAAGGAAAGTAATTCTGCTGCCCCGGACAACCTACTCGGACAATGAATTATTCTACATTTTACTTCATGAATATACACACATTGCAAAACACGATTTACATAAAAAGCTTTTCACAGATCTCTTTATCTGTGTCTTCTGGTGGATTCCATATAAAAAATTTCTCGAAAAGGATATTGTTCAGATTATTGAGATTCAGTGTGATCAGAAGGTTTTAAAAAGTATCCCTTCCGCAAATAAACTGGATTATATGGAGACATTACTGACCTGTCTGAAGCGTACCCGGAATATTTCTGCCGGAAGTTCCGGGGGGCATCTTGGATTTTCCATTCAGGAACCTCATAACGCCATGGTGGAGCGATTTCATATCATGCAAAATGAAGAAAAGAAACCTCGAATGGCACTCAGACCTGCCATCCTCGGAGTCCTGCTTTTCTGTTTCTCCTACCTGTACCTGCCCCAGGCCAACTATGAGGCTCCTATGAAGGAAGATACCTCCACTTCTTATACCATAACACCGGAAAATTCTTATCTTCTGCGTGAAAACGATACTTATTACTATATGAGCAAAAAGAACAAAGACATAAAAGTAAAACTTTCAACGGAACATGCCGCTGCACTCATCAATATGGGATTAAATGTTAAAAGAAAATAAATTCCCCCTCAGAGCTGCGGGGAATCAGACCTGAGGAGATTAAATTTCCAAATATTTAAAATCCTGACAAAACAGGGCGTTCGCACACTACGCATCAACGCCCTGTCTTTTTTTATGATTCCTTATTCATCTGTGCTTTAAACTCCTCGAAGTCATCCGGTGTGTCAACCCATGCCTCGCCTGTGTTCGTGAAGGGTGTTTCTTTCCTTTGGGCTGCTTTCTTCGTCATGGCTGTGTGCCTCCTTGCTTTTTTTGTTATGAGCATATTACCGTCAGTCCGGGATATTATCCAGTTAAATATGAGCCATAAACTGCACAAAGATAATAAGGATAAACAGGCAGAATCCGACAAAGAAAAAAGCGCCGATGAACGACGCAAAAAAGGCATAAAAGTAGCCCAGCAGGTCGCTGTCCGTCTGTGTTGGATTTACACAGTTGGAAAGTAAACTGCTGGGCTTGATTGAATTATCGCTTAGACTTTTACATATTTTTGCTTGGGGCTACTTGGCTTGTCTGGTAACGTTCTTCTCAAGTTTCCATTTTTCAACAATACTGATAGATAATGCTTCTGAAAAGCGGCTCTGCTGGATATTCCCAAAAACTGCTGCATCTCTGTCCTGGTTCTTGGTATGCTGCAGAATTCTGCCAGTCTTACCAGATTATCATCATAACTATCAGCCTGCCCTGTAGCCTGCTCTTCAAGCAGGTCCTCAACAAGCTCACCACTTTGCATCATCTTATAGTTAAGATTCCACAATGTCACAATGAACGAGGATCTGTTAGAAAAGAACTTCGGTGCCAGCTCCGGTGTATAATTTGCCGCATTTTCATAAGCAAGGCATATCTTCTCAAGACCGCTGCCCTTACGTTCCATGTATCCAAGCCGGTTAAAAATATCCGCTAAAACAGGATTCCGCCTAATTGATGGAATGTCTATAATATTCCAATCCTGCACCAAAGTCCCGTCCGGCATACCACCCGGAGAAAAAATCGTCAAACGATCATCATAGATATCAATGTGAACCTCACTTCCCGTGACAAGGTAATCTCGATGTATAAGAGCATTCACGAGACTTTCCAAAACACTGCGTTCACAATAATCCGGCATCTCAATCCTGGAATCCGGAGTTTTCTTCCACATGGTTCGCATATTCCTCTTAACAAAGCTCAGTCCCTCATTCAGAAGAATAATCAGACTGCCTGAAAATTCAGCACTATCAAGAGCATCTATGCTTCCCCCGCTTTTATCCAGGCCATTCCATCTGGTACAGAAAAGACGTGAATGCCGAACCGGGCCATCATCAGCCAACAACGCTCCGGCGTTGGTAAGCTGGCCTGCAGAATTACGGATTTCAAAAGAATCCATCAATTTTTCTGTCATGCTGTTGCCAGTCCACGATTTATACCGCTCACGGAGCTTACTGAAGGAGTAATCTTCAAATTTATATGGAGATACGAGCGTATCATATGAGGTGTCCCGCCCTCTCAAAACCAGGCGTTTTAATTCTGTAGCATCAACGATCACACTCTCATTGCCTATACGGATATATGCCTCAGTAACCCCATCCGCCGAATAATAGTACGGTGTTTCTGAACCTTCCGGAACATACACAGTCAGCACTTCTTTGTCTCCACAGCCTGTTTTTTATCATACTCGGTAGCTTCTCCAAGAAGCTGTTTTATATCCATAGGATTTCCTCCTATTCGTATTTCAAGACAAAACATACTCATTATACTATTAGCTTACCACAAAGCCGCCCCACTTATCAAGGTCTATTTCGAGAATATTTTATTAATATTCTGCAGTTATCCGTCATTTTCAGCGGTATGCGGCTTTTTTCAGAAAGTTTTCGGCCGGCTCTGGCCGGGGGAAGGATGCTATGAGAGTATCCTCAAAAACCGCATTCGCAAGCTCGACCAGCCTGATTCTGCACTCGATCCTGCCGAAGCCCTCGTGCGGCTCCTCCGCAAACCCGTAGATTCCTGCAAGGGTTTCGCCCTTGTAGTTCATGGCCGTGAAGACCACACGATTGCCGAAGCGGAGGATGGAATTGTAACAGTTCATACCGTAGCCACTCAAGTACTTCATCGTCGTAGTAGTCTCGAAACGGTAACCCTAGAAAATTGTGTACTCCAGGCTGTCGGTGATGATAGTCATGTCTTTCCGCTCGATCGCCTTGCCCGTGTTCGTGAAGGGTGTTTCTTTCCTCGCTGTTTTTGTTGTTCTCTTTGTCATGGCTGTGTGCCTCGCTTTCTTTTTTGTTATGTGTACATTAACTCTTCTGCCGAACTATATCCAGTCAATAACGAGAAATATAATGCACGATCTCTTAATAGAAAACCCGGCGGTATTCGGGTGGATTGTGACAAAAACCAAGGCAGATAATCTGCCTCAACTGCTGTGGACATAAAATATCGGGAGGTTCCGCTGTGAATCACAGCTTTATCCTCCCGGTGATAGTGGTTTACTCTGTCAAAACTCTGCACTGCTTTAAACAGAATGCAATTCCGTAATGCCTGATACTCTTCGGTGACCGCTGGCTGAAGTACTGGTCGTATCGCAGCCTGTTAATCTGGGCGGTTGCTTCCCGTGCATCAGCATTTAAATCCTTATCGCTTTTTGAATACTTAACCTCAATGATATATGCATCTTTCTTGCGCAGATTAAACGCTGTGATGTCAGCCCTTCCATTGCCTGCCTCACGCTCGGATTTAATTTCCCAGCCTTTTCTGGTCCTGAACATTCCAAGAAGCA
>JAJQBI010000059.1 GCA_021203365.1 Clostridiales bacterium | reverse complement strand
GTTTGAATGTTATAGTGTAGTCAGATAAAAACAAACCGCTTATATAAAAACTTCCACTGATGAGTGGGAAATGAAAAAAGGAGGGCTACACTATGACAAACAAAAATAAGAATCAATTTCATGTAAACGGAAAAATGGTTTCCTCGATCGCCTGCATTGCCGCGGTACTCACCTTTTCACAGGCAGCCGCCGTATTCGCATCGGCGGACACGGGGATCGGCTCGGAGGCCGCACAGAATTACGCTTTTGCCGACGCGGGTGTGGACCCGGCGGCCGCGGATTATGTAGTCACGGAATATGATTATGACGATGATTACGGACTGTATATCTACGATGTGGAATTTACCGCGGGCGGAACGGAATATGAATATCATATTCACGCGTATGACGGGAGTATCCGGAAGAAATCTCTGGATTATGAGTCCCTGAAGAGATCCCTGGCGGCGTCGGGCAGCACCGGAACCTCCATCACACTGGCGGAGGCGGAGGAGATCGCCCTTGCGGACGCGGGACTTACGGAGGAGGAAAAGACACTTGTCACCTTCACCGAGGAAAAATCGGACTATGACGATGGTTTATCAGTCTATGACCTGGAATTTTTCTCAGATACCACAGCTTATGACTATGAGATCAGTGCAGATACCGGAGATATCCTCAGCTTCTCCACAGAAGTTACGGCGGTATCTGGAAGCACCGGCACCGGAAGCGCAGCCAGCGCTTCCGATGATTCCTATATCAGTGTAGAGGAAGCAAAGACAGTGGCTCTGGAGACCGCCGGCCTGTCCGCTTCCGAGGTGACCTTTAAGAAGGCGAAGCTGGATAAGGAAGACGGTTCCATGGTTTACGAAATCGAGTTTTATCAGGGGCAGATGGAATATGAATTTGAGATAAACGCCACCACCGGTGCGGTTCTTAAATATGAAAAAGATTGGGATGACTGACCATCCCAATCTTTTTTTGTATGGGGAGAAACCCCGGTTATTCCACATCTGCCAGTGCCGCCAGGTCTTCCTCTCCGGTACGAACCTTGATGACCTTCTGAATGTTGTATACAAAAATCTTGCCGTCTCCGATGTGTCCTGTGTAAAGTGACTTCCGGGCGGCTTCCACAATTCGTTCCACCGGAAGGTTTCCGATGACAACCTCCACTTTCACCTTTGGAAGCACAGTGGCATCCATTTCAACACCACGATATTTTTCGCCGGCGCCCTTCTGTACACCGCAGCCCATAACCTGCGTAACCGTCATTCCGGTTACACCCGCGTCGTTCAGAGCTTTTTTGAGCTTCTCATACCGGGAGAGCTTGGCAATGACAACAACCTTGTACATTCCCGTGCCCGTTTCCGGCGGGGCAGCCACCTTCACAGAGGCATCTTTCTGTGCAGGGGTTGCGTTTTCGTAATCTTCACTTCCGATTACCGTATTCTCATTTACCTCCATCTGACCGCCGGTGACATCCATAAGGCTGAAGCCCGCATAGGCGGAGGAAAGTCCGTGTTCGGTGCTGTCCAGACCCATGATTTCCTCTTCCTCGGAAACACGAAGTCCGACGGTCATATCAATTACCTTAAACACAATAAACATAGTGACCGCGGTCCAGATCAGAATGGAACAGATTCCAAGGAGCTGTATGCCAAGCTGATGGAATCCGCCGCCGTAAAACAGGCCGTCCGTCTCACAAAGAGGCGCGGAGCTTGTGGCGAAAAGTCCGACTGCGATGGTACCCCAGATTCCATTAAACATATGTACGGCGATGGCGCCTACCGGGTCGTCCACATGGATTACATTATCGCAGAACCATACGCCGAAGACAACCAGAAGTCCGGCTACCAGACCGATGAGAATCGCTCCGGTGGTATCAACCACATCACAGGGAGCGGTGATGGCCACCAGGCCGGCCAGGGATGCGTTGAGGCACATGGAGACATCCGGCTTGCCATAGTGAAGCCAGGTGAAAATCATACAGGTAACCGTCGCCACAGCGGGGGCGATGGTGGTTGCCATAAATACAGAGGCAAGCTGGTCGCCTGTAGTGGTGGCGGCGCCGTTGAATCCATACCAGCCGAACCAGAGAATGAAGCATCCCAGTGCGCCGATGACGATGTTGTGGCCGGGGATCGCGTGGACCTTTGTGACCTTTCCGGCTTTATCCTTTGTGAATTTTCCGATACGGGGTCCAAGCAGGAACGCGCCTACCAGAGCGCTCAGCCCGCCCACGCTGTGAATGGCCGCGGAACCGGCGAAATCATGAAAGCCCATCTGGGCCAGCCAGCCGCCGCCCCAAACCCAGTGTGCCTCGATGGGATATACCACAAGAGAAATCACTGCGGAATAGATGCAATAAGAGAGAAATTTGGTACGCTCGGCCATGGCACCGGATACGATGGTGGCTGTGGTCGCGCAGAATACCAGGTTAAATACGAAATTGGACCAGTCAAAATTGGCATAATCCGTAAAGATTCCCAGGGTGGGAATGCCGATGAAGCCGCCCAGGGCGTTTTCTCCAAACATCAGCCCGAAGCCCAGAAAGATGAACATTACAGTTCCGATACAGAAATCCATCAGGTTTTTCATAATGATGTTGCCTGCGTTTTTCGCTCTGGTAAAACCGGCCTCCACCATGGCAAAGCCCGCCTGCATAAAGAAGACCAGGGCCGCTCCGATGAGGAACCAGACGCCAAAAACGTCCGCGTTGGCGGTTTCGTTGACTAAGGAAATAATCTCTTCTGTCATAATAATTCTCCTCCTACATCCTGTGACATATTCTGGATCGTGTGCCGAAAAAATCACACAGTCCGGTTATAAAATAAAAAAAACGAAGACGCGGCAAGAGCTCTTACAACGTCTTCGTTTGATGGACGCTATTCTAGCGCAAAAAAAAAGGCCTGTCAAGAATTTATAAAAATTTTATTTTTTTTCATGAAAACTTTCCAGAAAATCAAAAAACTCTTTTGAAAATTTGTCAATGTTTACAATTTTGCTCGAAAAGGAAGCAATGAAGAAAAGAAGATTGTACAAAAATGATTGCTCGCTATTGAAAGCTGACGATTGATGAGCTATAATATGATGATGATACCAGGGTCAAAAGGTCATGAATGCAGATGCTTGCATCTGCATTCATGAGATTGGGTCCCGAACAACATGAGAAAGTAGCCATTTTTCGCAGAAAAATGAGCGGATTTCGAATGTTGTCAGGATTTCGGGAGCACGAAGTGCGGAGAAATCCGTGTATCATGGCAACGAAAGATAAAGTATGAAAATACGGATGAAGTGATTTTACACTTTGAGACCGGAAACAGAGAGGAGGCAGGAAATGGAGGACGAAACGCAGGAGCGAAGGAAGCACTGCGGAGAATTACTCAAAAACATTCAGGATTCCCTGCAGAGAGACGCCAATAATCATCTGAAGAATGATGATATTACCTTTGCGCAGATGAAGCTGCTGCTGATTTTATATGAGCATACCGGCGGGGAAGCTACGATGAAGGAGCTTGAGAAGCACCTCCAGGTAGCCCAGTCCACCACCGCAGGCATTGCGGCCAGGCTGGAAAAGAAGAAGCTGATCGAAGGGTATGCGGATCCTCATGATAAAAGGATTAAACATGTGCGGATTACCAGCGCCGGGAAGGATATATGTTTTCGCACCAGAGAATCTGTAGATAACACAGAACGGAGGCTGCTGGAAGCTCTGACCCCGGAAGAGAGGGAGGAGTTTCACAGGCTGCTGGTTAAGATCAGCTGCTTTATTCAGTGATTATTCAATGACAGATGGATTTTTATTCTATGCAAATCAATCGCAAACTATTAAAAGGAAACGATTGAAAGAAAGGATGTGGAAAGAATGCTGAAAACGCTTTTCAGACAGATTGGGGATTATAAGCGCGTTTCCATTCTGACTCCGGTGTTTACCGCGCTGGAGGTATTGATGGAAATCCTGATCCCTTTTGTAACCGCGTCGATAATCGACCAGGGAATCGAGGCGGAAAATATGCAGAAGGTTTACACGTACGGAGGACTGATGATCCTCATGGCTTTCCTGAGCCTGTTTTTCGGAGTGATGGCCGGGAGGTGCGCGGCCACGGCGGCCACCGGTTTCGCCTGCAATCTGCGGGAAGGGATGTATGAGAATATCCAGAGATTTTCCTTTTCCAATATAGACAAATACAGCACAGCGGGTCTGGTCACCCGTATGACCACAGACGTGACCAATGTGCAGAACGCTTATCAGATGTGCCTGCGCATTGCGGTCCGGTCGCCGCTGATGCTGATCTGCAGTATCTGTATGTGCTTTCTGATCAGCCCCAGACTGAGCCTGATTTTTCTGGCGGTTCTGGTTTTCCTGGCGGTTGTGCTGTTTGCCATTGTGTTCCGCACGATTCCGATTTTTGACCAGGTGTTCCGGAAATACGATGACCTTAACGCCAGCGTTCAGGAGAATGTAACCGGAATCCGTGTGGTGAAAGCTTTTGTCCGGGAAAAATATGAGAGTGATAAATTTACCGGGGCGGCGGATAACCTGTACCGGCTCTCTGTAAAGGCGGAATCCTTCCTGGCCTTTAACAGCCCTGTGATGATGTTTTCCGTTTACGCCTGTATGATCGGTCTGTCCTGGTTTGGCGCCCATTATATTGTGATCGGGGATCTGACCACTGGAAATCTGACGTCCCTTTTCAGCTATGTCATGAGTATGCTGATGTCTCTGATGATGCTTTCCATGATCTTCGTCATGCTTTCCATGAGCATTGCCAGCGCCAGACGTATTGCGGAGGTGCTGGACGAGGAGCCGGATATGGCGAATCCGGAAAAGCCGCTGGCGGAGGTGCAGGACGGAAGCATCGACTTCAATCATGTGAATTTTTCCTATAAGGAAGGCACCGGGGAGGATACCCTTCACGATATTGATCTTCACATCCGCTCCGGGGAGACGGTGGGGATCATCGGCGGCACCGGATGCGGAAAATCCAGCTTTGTCAGCCTGATCAGCCGATTGTATGATGTGAAGGACGGATCCGTGTGCGTGGGTGGCCGGGATGTGCGGGAATATGATATGGAGACTATCCGGAATCAGGTATCTGTGGTTCTCCAGAAAAACGTACTCTTTTCCGGCACCATCCTGGATAATCTCCGCTGGGGAAACGAGAACGCTACGGAGGAGGAATGTGTGGAAGCCTGCCGTCAGGCCTGCGCCGACGAGTTTATTCAGAAATTCCCGGACAAATACAATACCTGGATTGAGCAGGGAGGAAGCAATGTGTCCGGCGGACAGAAACAGAGACTCTGTATCGCCAGAGCCCTCCTGAAAAAACCGAAGGTGCTGATCCTGGACGATTCCACCAGCGCGGTGGATACTGCCACAGATGCTCAGATCCGGAAATCTTTTGCGGAAAGGATCCCCGGAACCACGAAGCTGATCATTTCCCAGAGAATTTCCAGTGTGCAGGACGCGGATCGGATCCTTGTGCTGGAGGAAGGGCAGATCAGCGGGTTTGACACCCATGAAAATCTGCTGAAAAGCAATGGGATTTATCAGGAAATCTACGAGGCCCAGACCAGGGGCGGCGGTGATTTTGATGAGAAAGCAGGCGGAGAGGGGAAGGAGTGATTGATTATGGCAGAAAACAATAAAAACAGAAGACCTGCCCCGGGACCGGGGGGAAGAGGCGCAGGCCCCCGTCCGAAGGCGGACCGGGAGACCATGGGGGCTTTGGGCCGGGTGCTGAAGGAAATCCTGCAGAACTATAAGGGCTCTGTTCTGGCGGTTCTGGCGGGGATCCTGATCTCTGCGGTTGTGACGGTGACCAGCACGGTGTTTATGCAGAGCCTGATCGACGACTATATTGTACCGCTGGTGGAGGCGGAGACTCCGGATTACGGGCCGCTGGCCTCCCGGCTTCTTTCCCTGGCGGCGGTGATGGCCCTGGGTGTGGTCTGTGCCTATGCTTATAACCGGATTATGGTTAATGTCAGTCAGGGAACCATGAAGAAAATCCGGCTGAATCTTTTTACCCATATGGAGACGCTGCCCATTAAATATTTTGACACCAATGCCCATGGGGATATCATGTCAGTTTACACCAACGATGTGGATACGCTGCGGCAGTTTATCGGACAAAGCCTGCCCCAGACGATTAATTCCAGTATTACGCTGATTGCGACGCTTATCAGTATGATTGTGCTGAATATTCCGCTGACTTTTATCTCCATTCTGATGGTAATCCTGATGCTGAGGATCACCGCCGCTCTGGCGGGAAGATCCGGCCGGTATTTCCTGCAGCAGCAGAAGGACCTGGGCGCTGTGAACGGGTATATCGAGGAGATGATGGAAGGACAGAAGGTGGTCAAGGTATTCTGTCACGAAGAAAAAAGCGTGGAGCAGTTTAAGGCTCTGAATGAAAAGCTCCGGGACAGCGCGGAAAATGCCAACCGCATTGCCAACATTACCATGCCCATCAACGCCAACATTGGAAACCTGAGCTATGTGCTGTGCGCGGTTATCGGCGCGGTCATGGCGCTGAATGGTTTTTCCGGACTGACCATCGGAACGCTGGTGGCCTTCCTGTCTCTGAACAAGAGCTTTACCCAGCCCATCACGCAACTCAGCCAGCAGCTCAATAACGTGGTTATGGCCGCCGCCGGCGCTCAGCGTGTGTATAAAATGACAGATGAAAAATCGGAAGAGGACAATGGGTATGTGGAGCTGGTCAACGCGAAGGAAAATCCGGACGGCACCCTGACGGAGACGAAGGAGAGAACCGGCCTCTGGGCCTGGCGTCATCCTCATCAGGCAGACGGCACGGTGACCTATCAGAGACTGGAAGGAGATGTCACCTTCCACGGCGTGGATTTTGGGTACACGGATGACAAGATTGTGCTTCACGATATTAAAATGTTTGCTGAGCCCGGGCAGAAAATTGCCTTTGTGGGCAGTACGGGAGCCGGAAAGACCACGATCACCAACCTGATCAATCGCTTTTATGATATCCAGGATGGAAAAATCCGGTACGACAATATAAATATTAATAAGATCAAAAAACCGGATCTTCGCCGAAGCCTGGGAATGGTGCTTCAGGATACCCATCTGTTTACAGGGACGGTTATGGACAACATCCGTTATGGCCGCCTGGATGCCACGGATGAGGAGTGCATACAGGCGGCGAAGCTGGCCAACGCAGACGGCTTTATCCGAAGGCTGCCCAACGGCTATGACACGCATCTCACCGGGGACGGCGGGAATCTGAGTCAGGGTCAGCGGCAGCTTCTCGCCATCGCCCGGGCGGCTGTGGCGGATCCGCCGGTACTGATCCTGGATGAGGCCACCTCTTCCATTGACACCCGTACCGAAGCTCTGGTACAGAAGGGAATGGACGCGCTGATGAAGGGGCGGACTTCTTTCGTGATTGCCCACCGGCTTTCCACGGTGCGGAATTCTGACTGCATCATGGTTCTGGAACAGGGGCGTATCATTGAAAGAGGCACCCACGATCAGCTTATCGCGGAGAAGGGAAGATATTATCAGCTGTATACCGGAAACGCCATAGAGGCGTAACTGAATTTTTCACAGGGACAATGCTCCGGTTTCGGGGTGTGTCCGTCTGATTTTTCACCAGATGATCCCGGCCGCATATTTTATAGAAAGATTATAAAATATGCAGCCGGGGTTTTTTTATGCAGATCAGTGGAATTGATGTCAGTGCCTATACAGGTACGATCCAGTACAGCCGCGTGGCAGAGGCCGGGATTCAGGCGGCGGTTCTTCGGATCACAGAGAGCGGAAACGTGGTGGATCCAACCTTTGAGGATAATTACAGTGGCTTTCAGGCTCAGAAGATAAAGGTGGGGGTGTACAAATACAGCTACGCCCTTACCACCGCGCAGGCGGAAGCGGAGGCCGAAAAGGTTCTGGAGGTACTTGGGGGCCGGGAGCTTTCGTTTCCGGTTTTTTATGATGTGGAGGACAGCTCTCTGCGTTCTCTTTCCAGAGATGCGCTCACGGAGATGATTCAGACCTTTCGGGGGATCATTCTGAATGGCGGATACGCCTTTGGAATTTACTGTAATATGGACTGGTATAACAATGTGCTGGATACCTCCAGCCTTCCCTATGATTACTGGCTGGCCGCCTATCCGGACAACGACCAGGGGCAGATCGTGGAATCCCTCCGCCCTGCGGTGGGGATCGGATGGCAGTATACGGATAACGGCTCTGTGGCGGGAATTTCCGGCCCGGTGGACCGGGATGTTTTTTACAAGGATGATTTTGAGAGCGGAAAGGATCCCTATAAGGAATGGGTGGGGGAATGTACCGGAAATGGTGTGAATGTCCGCCGCGGTCCGGGGACAGAGTATGCTCCGATCACCGGTTACCCGCGTCTGGACCGGGGAAATCTGGTGGATGTCATTGGTGAAAAGCGCGCCCGGGACTGCGGGCTGTGGTATTTTGTGCGGATTGCCGGCCAGTATGAGGGGTATGTGTATCACACTTATTTAAAGCAGGCGTGAAGAGAAAGCCCGCCTTCTGTTTTTGCGGACGCCCGCTTGACAAATAGAGTGGGATACCCTACAATAGACACGTTGAAATTATGAGACTTTAAAGCACTAAAGTACAGGGAGATTATTTATGAAAGAACTGGTAAAGCTGATGGACTATCGGCCGGAGATTCGCGTTGTGGATGCCACTTTGCGCGACGGAGGCCTGGTGAATAACTTTTATTTTACGGATGATTTTGCGCGGAATCTGTATCAGGCGAATCTGAAGGCCGGAGTGGATTATATGGAATTCGGCTACAAAGCGTCCCGGGAGATGTTTGATGAGAGTAAATTCGGCAAATGGAAATTCTGTAAGGATGAGGATATCCGGGAAATTGTGGGTGAGAATAAAACGGATATGAAGATCGCGGTTATGGCGGACGTGGGTCGCTGCGATTATAAGAATGATATTTTACCCAAAAACGAAAGCCCCATTGACATGATCCGGGTGGCGACCTACATTCACCAGATCCCGGGGGCCATTGATATGATCAATCATGTGACCGGGAAGGGCTACGACGCAACCTGCAATCTGATGGCGATTTCCAATGCACAGGAAAAGGATGTGGAGATCGCACTGGAGCTCATCGCCCAGACGGATGTGAAGGCTCTTTACATCGTGGACAGCTATGGAGCTCTTTACCCGGAACAGATTGCCCGTATTATGGATATATACATGAATGTGGCGGCGAAATACGGCAAGGAGGTGGGAATTCATGCCCACAACAATCAGCAGCTTGCTTTTGCCAATACCATTGAGGCCGTGGGAGACGGCGCGAACTATCTGGACGCTACCTATAACACACTGGGAAGAGGCGCGGGCAACTGTGCCATGGAGCTTTTGCTGAGTTTTCTGAAAAATCCGAAATACAATGCCTTCCCGGTGTTCCAGTTTATCCAGAAGGATATGATGAAGCTGAAAGAGGAGGGAATGGTCTGGGGATATGATCTGCAGTATCTGATGACCGGGATCCTGAATCAGCATCCCCGCACGGCCATCCAGTTTACGGAGGAAAAACGGAAGGATTACGCGGATTTCTACTGCGAGCTGATCGAAAAATAACATACGGCCGGATTCCCGTGATTGTGAGGCAGGAGGAGAGGGATTGGTAAAAGGCGTTATTTTTGATATGGACGGAACCATGTTCGACACGGAGCCGCTGTCTGCCCGGTGCTGGATCCTGGCGGGAAAGGAAATGGGCGTGGACATGGCAGAGGAGATTCCTTTAAAATGCAGGGGGAAAACCCGGGAAGCCATCCGGCGTATTTTCCTGGATGCCCTGGGAGAGGAATTTGATTTTGAGCTTCTGTACAGGATAAAAAACAGGATCTTTATGGAAAGTCTGGAGCGGGACGGTGTAATCCTCAAGAAGGGACTCCTTCCCCTTTTGCGGTATCTCCGGCAGAAAAATATTCCCGCGGCGGTGGCTACCTCTTCCGGCAGGGACCGGGTTTCCCGCTCTATTGCGCGGGCCGGAGTGGGGGATTATTTTCAGGCCTGCATCTGCGGGGATATGGTAAAGGACAGCAAGCCCGCGCCGGAAATTTTTCTGAAGGCGGCTGCAGCGCTGGGATTGTCTCCCGGGGACTGTCTGGTCCTGGAGGACAGTGCGGCCGGCGTTCTGGCGGGAAAGGCGGCGGGAGGCTATACCATTTATATTCCGGATATGGAGCCGGTTCCCGAGGACGAAAAACAGGGAATCACGGCTCAGATGAGGGATCTTGAAGAAGTAATCGGATGGATCGAGCGTGAAAACGGCGGGAATTGTCAGTAAAAAGGGAGGCTGCCTGAGGAATTCAGGCGGCCTCCTGTTCGATTGTGCAGGACTGTGATTTTCCGTAAGTGGATTTCCGGTTAAATGATATCTGTAATTTCGCTGTGCCGTTCCTGCAGAGATTTCACCTCGCCGCGGCCGTTTTCCTTCACATATTTTATGCCCTTTGCGGTAACTCTGGCGGCGGCCATGGTGGTCATATAGGGAATTTTCGCCTTGATGGCCGCTTTTCTTAAATAGCTGTCGTCATGCAGGCTGCTTTTTCCGGCCGGTGTGTTGACGATCAGATCAATATCTCCGTTGGTGATCAGATCCAGAATATTGGGCCGGCCCTCATACAGCTTTTTGACCTTCTTCGCCTGAATTCCGTTTTCAGTCAGCAGATCGAAGGTGGTGCCTGTAGCCAGGATTTTGAAGCCGTCCTCTGCAAAGCTTCTGGCGATCTCCACGGCTTCCGGCTTGTCCTTCTGGCTGACGGAGATCAGAACCGTTCCCTCAAGGGGAAGGCGGGTCTGGGTAGCCTCCTGCGCCTTGTAGAAGGCCTCTCCATAGGACGGGGAAAGTCCGAGAACCTCTCCGGTGGAGCGCATTTCCGGCCCGAGGAGAGGATCCACCTCCGGGAACATGTTGAAGGGGAAAACGGCCTCCTTGACGCCGTAATTGGGAATGTTCTGCTCCCGCAGGCCTGCAAGGGGAGAGGGACGTCCGGTGATTTCGGAGGTGATGATGCCTGTTGCCAGGGGCACCATGCGGATGTTGCACACCTTGGAAACCAGGGGAACGGTGCGGGAGGCGCGGGGATTGGCTTCCAGCACAAAAACCCGGCCGTTCTCAATGGCATACTGCATGTTCATAAGTCCCTGAACATGCATTTCCTCCGCGATTTTTCGGGTATAGTCTTTAATGGTGCGGACATTTTCCTCCGAAATATGAACCGACGGGATGATGCAGGCGGAGTCGCCGGAATGGATGCCGGCAAGCTCAATGTGCTCCATAACCGCGGGAACAAAGGCATGTGTGCCGTCGCTGATGGCGTCTGCCTCACACTCCATGGCATGATTCAGGAAGCGGTCGATGAGGATGGGGCGATCCGGGGTTACGCCTACGGCAGCGGCCATATAGTCCCGCATGCTCTCGTCGTCGTATACTACCTCCATGCCCCGGCCGCCCAGCACATAGGAGGGACGGACCATGACGGGATATCCGATCCTTTTGGCGATGGCCAGGGCTTCCTCTATGTTTACAGCCATTCCGGATTCCGGCATGGGAATGTCCAGCTTTTCCATCATGGCCCGGAAATGATCCCGGTCCTCCGCCAGGTCGATGACAGAGGGGGAGGTTCCCAGTATTCGAACTCCGTTTTTCTCCAGATCCGCCGCCAGATTCAGGGGCGTCTGTCCGCCGAACTGGGCGATTACGCCTACGGGCTTTTCTTTTTTGTAAATGCTCAGAACATCCTCCAGGGTAAGGGGCTCAAAGTACAGCTTGTCGGAGGTGTCATAGTCCGTGGATACGGTCTCGGGGTTGCAGTTGACAATAATGGTCTCAAAGCCCAGTTTTTTCAGAGCGAGGGAGGCGTGAACGCAGCAGTAATCAAACTCAATGCCCTGGCCGATGCGGTTGGGTCCGCCGCCCAGGATCATGACCTTGGGTTTATCCACAGAGATGGGATTTTTGTCCGGGGCGTTGTAGGTGGAGTAATAGTAGGCGCTGTCCTGGGTTCCGCTAACGTGAACGCCTTCCCAGGCTTCCTCCACGCCCAGGGAAATGCGGCGATTGCGGATGTCCTCCTCGGGAATTTCCAGAATCTGGCTTAAATATTTGTCGGAAAAGCCGTCCTTTTTGGCTGTGGTCAGCATTTCATCGGAAGGCAGGACGCCCTTGTTTTCACAGAGAGCCTCCTCTTCCTCTACCAGTTCCTTCATCTGTTCAATAAAATAACGCTTCACCCTTGTGATCTCGTAGATTTCTTCCACGGTAGCGCCCTTGCGCAGGGCTTCATACATCAGGAAATGCCGTTCACTGGAGGGCGTGATCAGAAGAGAGAGAAGTTCTTCTTTGGATTTCCGGTCAAAATCCTTTGCGTGCCCCAGGCCGTAGCGCCCGGTTTCCAGGCTGCGGATGGCCTTCTGGAAGGCTTCCTTGTAGGTCTTGCCGATGCTCATGACCTCTCCCACGGCCCGCATCTGAGTGCCCAGCTTATCCTCTACTCCCTTGAATTTCTCAAAGGCCCAGCGGGCGAATTTAATCACCACATAGTCTCCGTCCGGCACATATTTATCCAGGGTGCCATATTTTCCGCAGGGAATTTCGGACAGGGTAAGTCCGGAAGCCAGCATGGCCGATACCAGGGCGATGGGGAAGCCGGTGGCCTTGGAAGCCAGGGCGGAGGAGCGGGAGGTCCGGGGATTGATTTCGATGACGACAATACGGTCCGTTACCGGATCATGGGCGAACTGTACGTTGGTGCCGCCGATGACCTGTACGGACTCCACAATCTTGTAGGCCTGCTCCTGGAGCCGTTTCTGAACCTCCTGGGAGATGGTCAGCATGGGGGCCGCGCAGAAGGAGTCTCCGGTGTGCACACCCATGGGATCGATGTTTTCGATAAAGCATACGGTGATCAGGTTGTTGTCTTTGTCGCGGATGACCTCCAGCTCCAGCTCTTCCCAGCCGAGAACGGATTCCTCCACCAGCACCTGACCCACCAGGCTTGCCTGCAGGCCGCGGGCGCAGACTGTCTTCAGCTCCTCGATATTGTAGACCAGACCGCCGCCGGCGCCGCCCATGGTGTAGGCCGGCCGCAGTACCACCGGATAGCCAAGGCGGTCCGCGATGGCCAGGGCCTCCTCCACACTGTAGGCCACCTCGCTTCGAGCCATCTCAATGCCCAGGGCGTTCATGGTATTTTTGAACTCAATGCGGTCCTCCCCCCGCTCGATGGCGTCCACCTGGACTCCGATCACCTGCACTCCGTATTTATCCAGAATGCCTTTAGAGGAAAGTTCGGCGCACAGATTCAGTCCGGACTGCCCGCCCAGGTTGGGAAGCAGGGCGTCCGGGCGTTCTTTTGCGATGATCTGCTCCAGACGTTCCACGTTCAGCGGTTCGATGTAGGTGACGTCCGCGATTTCCGGGTCGGTCATGATTGTGGCGGGATTGGAGTTGACCAGCACGATTTCGTAGCCAAGCTTCCGAAGGGCCTTGCAGGCCTGGGTGCCGGAGTAGTCGAATTCACAGGCCTGTCCGATGATGATCGGACCGGACCCGATGATCAGTACCTTGTGAATGTCTGTTCTTTTTGGCATGTTGTTTTCTCCCTCGTCCATATTCAAATGATTGTAAAAAACAGGCCGCCGGCATAATCGCGGATGCGCATCCGCCCACTGCCTTAAGCGGCAGGCCATTCTTTATTATAGAGGAGGGAGAATGGAAAGTAAAGAAAAGAATTGTACCGCGGGGGAGCTCTTTTCAGGGTGATAAAAACGTGGTGTGGGAAACTGGATAAGGCGCCGGACCTGATCATTGATGAGGTTGATACGGCCACAAATAATCAGGCTTTTATCGATTTTCTGGCTCAGCTGCGGGCGTACTATATGAAACGTCCCCGGGTTCCGGCTTTTCAGTCGGTAATTCTTGCCGGGGTTTATGATGTCCGGAATATGCTGCGGAAAATGCGCCCGGAGGAGGAGCACAGATCAAACAGTCCATGGAATATTGCCGCGGATTTTAATGTGGATATGAGCTTTTCCATTGAGGATATCGCCGGAATGCTGGAGGAATATGAGGCGGATTCTCATACGGGGATGGATATTGAGGCAATGGCAGCGCATATTTACAGCTATACCTCAGGGTATCCCTATCTCACATCAAAACTGTGCAAGCTTATGGATGAGAGAATTGCCGGAAGCATTGTCTTTCCAGATAAAACTGCCGCGTGGACCCGAAGCGGACTTCTGGAGGCGGTAAAGCTTCTGGAAAATGAGACGAATTCGCTGTTTTTGTCTCTGAAGAGGAAGGTGGAGGATTATCCGGAGCTCCGGAATGTTCTTTATGATCTGCTTTTTACCGGAAGACCAATCCCCTATACTGCAATGAATGATGCCATTGAGATTGCTGCGATGTTTGGCTTTATTCGAAATGAAAATGGTACGGCGGTTATTTATAATCGGATTTTTGAGACGGTTCTTTGCAACTGGTTTATGTCGGAGGAATACAGGACAAGCAATATATATGATGTTGGAGTGCGGGAGAAGAATCAGTTTGTTACAGGTGCACTTTAAAAAGATTGGAATAAAGGACATTGTCCTGGGAGATAAGGTAATTGTCGAGGCGGTTGTATAGATCAGTTCAAACTACTGTCTAAGTTGGCAGTATTGACTGAAATTCGGTTTGAATAAGAGAATAAAACAGTTGCATTCTTGCTTTGATGGTGGTATCTTATAAAATAAGTTAGGAAGATTTAACTTATAGGAGATTGTTTATAGTGGGGGGAGTGGTATGTTTTGAACTGGAGTTAGAAATAGCTAACTGATGCTGCTGACAGTATATTCAGAAAATGTCAAAGGTTTTGAAAATGGAAAAGGTTCTTATTTTCGTTGTTTTTAATGGCTGTGATCATCGTTACGCTTTGTCAGGAGATTTCTGGCCTGAAGTTAGATAAGTATAACAAAAGTATTCACACACAGCTAAAAAGAATGGCAGGTACCTTTAATAATTAAAAATTTTAAGGAGCAGAACAGAATGAAAAAGAGTTTTAAGAGATTTTTGTCTCTGGTGTTGTCAATGGTTATGATTATGGCTTTGATTCCAACGCAGGCTTTTGCGATGGAAAGATCAGAAACATCAGAGTCTGTTTTGACAGGCAGTGCGGCAAACGGGGATAGTGAGGAGGAAGATGCTGATTCGGAATTTTCTGTAGAAGATACAGATAATGATGAGGACAAAGCGGATAATGTATCAGATGAAGAGGCGGAAAAAAACGAGGGAGATTCTGAACTGTTATCTCAGGAAAAGAAGGAGGTCAGTTTATCGAATGAAGAAAGCTTAATGGATGAAACGGAAGATACGGACACAGAGAATGATGAAGAGACCACAGCTGAAATGACGACTGAAAAGGCGAATAACAGTGAAGAAGATATCAGTGTGGCGTCGGATGAAGAAGAAACTACATACAGCTACAGATATAAGATTTATACCTGGAATGATACCACCTACAATTATTATCGTCCATACAAGACGGCGTCGAATGTAACGTCGGAAAGTGCAGTGGTGAGTATCCCTACAGGAAGCATCAGCCTGGACACAGTGACCATAGAGGAAGAGG
>JAJQBI010000008.1 GCA_021203365.1 Clostridiales bacterium | reverse complement strand
CTTGCTATATACAGGCTTTCAGTGTACAATAAGTGTATTAAAACAATTAATACGCTAAGTACAGCGAAGGGATTGAGCGAAGGTTCACGGGAAAGACAGGCTGCTTCAGAAGGATGGATCGGCCGGGCTTTTTCATATCTGACACGGATACAAATGGAAAGGAGCAGATTATGATTATTCTGGATTATCAGGATCGGCGGCCGATTTATGAACAGGTATCGGAGAAATTCCGGACACTGATCCTGAGCGGTGCACTTTTGCCGGGATCCCGGATGCCGTCTGTTCGACAGCTGGCCATGGAGCTGTCCATCAACCCTAATACAATCCAGCGGGCCTATATGGACCTGGAGCAGCAGGGACTGATCTATCCGGTGAAGGGGAAGGGGAATTTTGTTTCCCGGAATGAGGAGATTCAGAGAATCGGGCGGAGGGATTATCTTCTGGAATTTCAGGCGCTGGCAGAGAAGGGCCGGGACATTGGCATGGAAGAGGAAGAGCTGATCCATGTGATCCGGGAAAGCTACAGGGAGGGAGAAAATGATTGAGATAAAAAACTGTACGAAATCCTTTGAAAGGATCCAGGCTGTGAATCATATATCACTGGATATAGGAGAAAGAGAAGTCTTCGGTCTGATTGGCACCAACGGAGCCGGGAAGAGCACGCTGCTTCGGATGATCGCGGGCATTATACAGCCGGATGAGGGAGAGATCCGGGTGGAGAGCCAGCCGGTGTATGAAAATGAGAATGTCAGAGAAAAGCTGTTTTATATACCTGATGACGCGTATTTTCCGGCAAATTATACGCCGGGGGATATGGCGGAGTTTTACCGGTGCCGTTATCCGCAATTTCAGATTTCCCGCTACCATAAACTGATGAAACAGTTCCGTCTGGATGAGAGCCGGAGGATCCGTACCTTTTCCAAGGGAATGTGCAAGCAGCTGATGGTGCTTCTGGGCCTTAGCTCCGGTACGGAATACCTGCTCTGTGACGAGACCTTTGACGGACTGGATCCTGTGATGCGCCAGGCGGTGAAAAGCCTGTTTGCCTCGGAGATCCTGTCCAGGCCCTTTACGCCTGTGATCGCCTCCCATAATCTTCGGGAGCTGGAGGATATCTGCGATCACGTGGGCCTGCTTCATGAAGGAGGCATTCTTCTCTCCAGAGACCTTATGGACATGAAGTTCCACATCCACAAGGTTCAGTGTGTGCTCCCGGATCCGGAAGGGGAAAAGGAGCTGGAAAAAGAGCTGGATGTGCTGCGGATTGTCCGGCAGGGCTCTCTTCTGATGCTGACCTGCCGGGGAACCAGGGTGGAAATTCTGGAGAGGGTTCAGGCGAAGGCCCCCATCTTCTGTGAGGTTATCCCCATGTCCCTGGAGGAAATTTTTATCTGTGAAACGGAGGTGGCCGGTTATGAGATTAAAAATCTGCTCTGGTAATTACATGAAGGCTGCGTTTAAAGAGAAATTATGGATCCCGGTTTTTCTGGCCGTTGGCTTTCTCATGGCCTTTCCGGTGGCGGAGCTGATCAAGCTTCAGGACTGGAGCCTGGCCGGGTATACGAGAGAGCAGATTCAGATCCTGTATGTGAATCTGTGGCAGGACGGACTTTTTTATACCGGATCCGCCGTAGTCGCCTGCGCCGCTTTTATGAACGCGTTTTCCTCTTTTTACTATCTTTATTCTTCCAGAAAAGTGGATCTGTATCACAGTCTTCCCACAGGAAGGGGAAAAATGTTTCTGGAAAGGGTGAGCTCCGGAATGCTTCTGTATCTGGCTCCTTACCTTGTGATGGAGTTTGCGGCCGTCTGTATGGGTGCGATGTGGGGATTTTTCAGCCTCTCTCTGATGAAGGCCGCTCTGGAAATGTTCCTGGCTCATTTGCTGCTGTATCTGCTCTGGTATTTTACCACTGTGCTGGCCGTCACCGTGACAGGAAATCTTCTCATGGGAAGTCTTGTCTTTCTGGGACTGGCTCTGTGGGGTCCCATGCTTTCCTATCTTCTCACATGGTATGCTTCTTCATTTTTTGAAACCTACAGCTTTTATTATTATAATTCCTGTTCTCTGTGGAGCTTCCTGAATTATGGTTCGCCGATGTATCTGGGCCTGGAACTGATCGAACTGTATGGAAGGGAAGGCTTCCTTCCGGTTCTGTCTTCTGTGATTGTGGCCACGGTCCTTCTGGGCGCCGCGTCCTTTGTAGCCTACAAAAGGCGTCCTTTGGAAAGTACGGGAAAGGCTCTGGTTTTTCCATGGATGGAGATTTTTCTCCAGATTCTGTCCATACCGCCCATTGCTCTTGGCCTGGGTCTGATCTTCCATTCCATGCCCGTGAAGGGCGACGGAACTCCCTGGTGGATTTTTGGCATGGCTCTGGGGCTGATTCTCGGACATGGGATCTGGCAGGTGATCTGCCGGATGGATTTCCGGGCGTTTTTCTCCCGCAGGAGATGGCTGCTGGCGGAGCTTCTCCTCACGGCGGCTTTCGCGGCGGTGTTTCCCACGGACCTGTTTGGCTATGATACCTGGCTGCCGGATTCCCGGAAGCTGGAAAAGGTGCAGCTTTATTCCGACGCCATGGATCTTGGAACCTCCAACTATGTTTCCTTTGACGATCATGGAAATTATCTTGTGAGTACAGACGCATCCTCGGACACGGCCGGTTTTGCCGTAAATGAGGAAATCTATCAGGCACTGGAAAGTATTGTGGAAAATCAGCCGGAGACAACGGGAGCTTCCGATGGTTCTATCAATGTAAATTACAGACTGAAGTCCGGGAAAAATGTCGCCAGATCGTATTCTCTGAATGCGGCGCAGGCGCAGACACTGTATACGGCCTGTGTGCGCAGCGGGGACTTTGTGGAGGAAAATTATTCCTTTCTGGAGATAGAAGGGCGGTATCTGGGAAATGTCAGCGGAATTTTTTATGACGGAACCATGCACTCTCTGTTTCAGAATGAAGCCAAAGACAGGTCGGAGCTGCTGCAGGCGCTTCAGGAGGATCTGCTGGAGGCGTCCCCGGAGGATCTGATGCAGGCGCCCTGTGTTCAGCTGAATTTTGTGTTTAACGGAATGCCTGTAACAGAGGCGGCTGACAATATGGTGCCTCTTGGGCATCCAACGGCCTCCTGTTATGCCAGTGTGAATGTTTATCCCGGATTTTCCAGAACCCTGGATATTCTTTCCCAGACCGGCTATCCCATATCCATGGAGGAAGTGGGAGACTTTGAATATGTGACGGTTACCTATTATGGAAAAACAGACGAGGAGAGCGGCCTTCGGGAAATGGAGCAGATCCGGTATGAGGATGAGGAAGAACTGGAGGAGCTGGCGGATTGCCTGATTCCATTTGCAACGATTTGGAGCCGGGAAGCGGAAATGGAGACTTCCGTAAAGGTGAAAATCACAGATGTCTCCGAGATGACCTACATGTGGTTTACGGAGGGAAACATTCCGGATTTTATTCGCAGCGATGGGGAAAAATACGGCAGCATTAAAACCACAGAGGCCGACGAGGAAGAACTGATTGAGATTATTGAATGATGAGAATTCCGGGAGGTTTTGTGACAGTCTGGAAGCGGGAGAGAGGCAATGGGAAAGAAGCAGGAGAAAACTCTTCGGCTGGACCGGTATCTGGCAAACGCCGGAGCCGGTTCAAGAAGTGAGGTTAAGAAGTATATTCAGAGAGGAATGGTTTCCGTCAACGGCCGGACGGAGAAAAGACCGGAGACCGGAATCACTCCGGAGGATGTGGTTTCCCTGGGGGAGCGGACTGTGGAATCTCCCATGGGTTATGCGTACTATATTCTCCACAAGCCGGCGGGCTATGTAAGCGCCACGGAGGATCCGAAAGAGAAAACGGTTATGGAGCTGGTGCCTTCCCGGCGAAGGGGTCTGTTTCCGGTGGGAAGGCTGGATAAGGATACGGAGGGGCTTCTTCTGATCACAGACGACGGCACTCTTGCCCACCGGCTGCTTGCTCCGGGAAAGCACGTGGAAAAAGTCTATTATGCCCTTGTGGACGGCCGGGTGACGGAGGAGGATCGGGAAAAAGTCCGGATGGGAGTGGACATAGGAGACGAGACTCCTACTCTTCCTGGAAAGCTTGAAATCCTGGCGGAGAGTCCGGAAGGAACCTCGCCTCAAACCGGGATCCGGCTGACGATACACGAGGGAAGGTATCATCAGATCAAGCGGATGATGCAGGCTCTCGGAAAGCCGGTCCTTTATCTGAAACGTCTGTCCATGGGGCCTCTGGTGCTCCCGGAGGATCTGAAAAGGGGAGAATGCCGACCTTTGACTCCGGAAGAGAGAAAAAAGCTGATTTTTCCGCCGGATTCTGAAAATGTTTTGGAATAACCTCTTTACATAAGGGGCGGGTTTATGCTATACTTCAATAGTTGCGGGCAAAGGGCAGTTCTGCCTCCCGCGAAATAGGTCACGCGCAGAGATTCCGGATGGATGGTGCCCATTTGCTGTGGCAGCGGGTCCGGACGGAAAGAGACCTGCGCGGAAGAATAAACCAAAAAGGAGAAAAAAACATGAGTGTAATTTCAATGAAACAGCTTCTGGAAGCCGGCGTACATTTCGGCCATCAGACGAGAAGATGGAATCCCAAAATGGCTCCCTACATCTATACCGAGAGAAACGGGATTTACATCATTGACCTGCAGCAGTCGGTAGGCATGGTGGACGACGCTTACAACGCCATCGCGGACATCGTGGCCAACGGCGGAAACATTCTTTTTGTGGGAACCAAGAAGCAGGCGCAGGATGCCATCCGTCTGGAGGCAGAGCGCTGCGGAGAGTTCTGTGTAAATGAGAGATGGCTGGGCGGAATGCTGACCAATTTCAAGACCATCCAGAGCCGGATCGGAAGACTGAAACAGATTGAGGCCATGGAAGCGGACGGAACCTTTGATGTGCTGCCCAAGAAGGAAGTAATCGCTCTTCGCAAGGAGCTTTTCAAGCTGCAGAAGAACCTGGGCGGAATCAAGGAAATGAAGAGACTTCCCGACGCGATCTTTATTGTAGATCCGAAGAAGGAGAGAATCTGTGTACAGGAAGCCCATGCTCTTGGCATCCCGCTGATCGGTATCTGCGATACCAACTGCGATCCGGAAGAGCTTGACTATGTGATCCCCGGCAACGACGACGCGATCCGCGCGGTGAAACTGATTGTATCCAAGATGGCAGACGCTGTCATTGAGGCAAAACAGGGCGCTGCGGATGTGGACGGCGAGATCGAGGCTGAATCCGCGGAATTTGCCGCGGAGGCGGAGTGATTCAGAAACAGAGGAAACAGGAGGACGACATAAAATGGCGATTACAGCTGCACAGGTAAAAGAACTGAGAGAGATGACCGGAGCCGGGATGATGGACTGCAAGAAGGCCCTGACCGCTACGGATGGAGATATGGACAAGGCCGTTGAGTTCCTTCGTGAAAAGGGACTGGCAACCGCTCAGAAGAAGGCAAGTCGTATTGCTGCGGAGGGTCTTTGCAGAACTCTGGTGGACGACAGCGGCAAGAAGGCAGTTGTTGTGGAGGTAAATGCGGAGACAGACTTTGTAGCCAAGAATGAGAAATTCCAGGGATATGTGGGTGAGGTAGCCGCGCAGGCCCTGACCACTACTGCCGGAGATATTGAGGCCTTTCTTGGAGAGCCCTGGGCTCTTGACACCTCCAAGACTGTGAAGGAAGCGCTGGCGGCACAGATTGCCGTGATCGGCGAGAATATGAACATCCGCAGATTCGCCCAGGTAGAGGAGCCCAACGGGTTTGTGGCATCCTATATTCATATGGGCGGCAAGATCGGTGTTCTTGTGGATGTGGAGACGGATGTTGTCAATGACGCTGTGAAGGAGATGGCCAAGAACGTAGCCATGCAGGTGGCAGCCCTGAAGCCGCTTTACACCAGCCGCAGCGAGGTTGGCGAGGATTATATTGCCCATGAGAAGGAAATCCTTTATGCGCAGATCCAGAATGATCCCAAGGAGTCCCAGAAGCCTCAGAAGGTTATCGACGGGATTATCAACGGTCGTGTGAATAAGGAGCTGAAGGAGATCTGCCTGCTGGATCAGGTTTATGTAAAGGCAGAGGACGGAAAGCAGCCGGTTGGCAAATACGTGGAATCTGTAGCCAGGGCGAATGGCGCCAAAATTTCCATCAAAGGCTTTGTCCGCTATGAGACCGGCGAGGGAATTGAAAAGCGCAACGATGATTTCGCAGCGGAAGTTGCGAAGCAGGCCGGATTATAATTCCTGTATCACAGCGACAGAATATCTTTTGTCGCTTCAATCCTGGAACGAAGCCCGCAGGTTTTCCTGCGGGCTTCGCTGTATATAAAAAAGGAGAGGGAGATGGAAAAAAATCAGATCTACATCAAATACGGTACGGATTATACGGAGATGACGAAGGAGCTTCTGATGGAAAGCGCTCTTGCGGATCAGATTGGAGACCGGAGTCTTCAGATCGGCATTAAGCCCAACCTGGTCTCGGATTCGGTCGCTTCCTATGGTGCCACAACCCACCCGGAGATCGTGGCAGGGATTCTGGAATATCTCAGGGAGGAGGGCTTTTCTCACATGGTTATGCTGGAGGGCTCCTGGGTGGGAAGCCGTACAGACAGGGTCAGTCAGATGTGTGGATACCAGGAGCTTTCCCGAAAATACGGGGTTCCCTTCTGGGATACCCAGAAAGAAAAAGGGGTGCCAAAAGACTGTGGAGGAATGAAGCTTCAGATATGTGAATGTGTGGATAAGATTGATTTTCTCATCAATGTGCCGGTCCTGAAGGGACACTGTCAGACGAAGATCACCTGTGCGCTGAAAAATATGAAGGGTCTGATCCCAAATTCTGAGAAGAGAAGATTTCACTCCATGGGGCTGCATAAGCCCATCGGACATCTGAACGCGGGGATTCATCAGGATTTTATCGTTGTGGATAATATCTGCGGGGATCTGGATTATGAGGATGGGGGAAACCCGGTGGTGATGAACCGTATTCTGACCGGCCGGGATCCGGTTCTGATGGATGCCTATGTGTGTCATCTGATGCATTACAGCACAGAGGAGGTACCCTACATCGGGATCGCAGAGAAGCTGGGGGTTGGCTGCGGAGATATCAGAGAGGCAGACATCCGTGTCTGCGGACAGGACCTGGAGAAGATCCTTCCCAGATCCAGAAAGGTAGTGGAGCTGGCCGACGCGGTGGAGGAGGTGGAATCCTGCAGCGCCTGCTACGGCTATCTGATTCCTGCCCTGGAGATGCTGAAGAAAGAAGGCCTCCTGGACAGGCTGAATATGAAGATATGTATCGGACAGGGGTATCGGGGGCAGACCGGCGAGCTTGGCGTTGGGCACTGTACCAGAGCCTTCCGCCATCACGCAGAGGGCTGTCCGCCCACCGAGACACAGATATATGAGTTCCTTAAGGATTATATTACAGGCTGTTCCGCACAATCCTGACAATCCGGTCCGTGCCGAGACGGCTGCTGTCCAGGCACAGATCATACTGTGTCATATCCATCCATTTGCGGTCGGTAAAATACTCATAATAGGTCCGCCGCTGTTTATCCATTTTCCGAACCAGTCTTTTTGCACTGGCTTCCTCTCTTCCGGTGCGCTCCATAACGGTCCGAATCCGATCATCGAAGGGCGCGTGGATAAACAGGGTCAGGGCGGAGTCATTCAGGATGTTTGCGGCACAGCGGCCCACAATCACGCAGTCCTCCTGCCGTGCCAGATCCAGAATGATTTTTCGCTGGGTATCGAAGAGTACATCGTTCATGGGGACATAGGTGTAGGTATCCTTCACCTGCACATCATGGTCAATGGGATAATACCAGGGATTGGCCTTCTGCTCATCCACCCTGGCCAGGGTGTCGTAGGGAATGTTATGCGCGTCCCCCGCCATCTCGATCAGCTCTTTATCATAGAACCGGATGCCCAGAGAATCTGCGATGGCATGTCCGATCTGGCGGCCGCTGCTTCCAAACATGCGGTTAATGGCGATGATTCTTCTTTTCATGGCTTATTCCTCCCAGTTATGCCATACATCCGTCACGTCGTCGTCGTCGTCCAGCATGTCCAGAGTCCGCTGAAGATCCCGGATGTCCTTTTCATTTGTAAGGGCGACACGGGTCTGGGGGATCATGGCGATCTGTGCCTCCAGAAGCGGGATGCCCTGTGCTTCCAGCGCCTCGCGAACCGCGCTGAAATCGTCCGGGTCGGTGATTACCTCGAAGCTGTCCTCCTCCTCGGAAAAATCCTCCGCGCCGGAGTCCAGTGCCAGCATCATAAGCTCGTCCGCGTCCATCTCACATTCTTCCCGGTCGATGAGAATCTGTCCTTTCTGATCGAACATAAAGGATACACAGCCCTGGGTACCGATGTTTCCGTTTCCCTTTGTAAAAGCGCTGCGCACATTTCCAGCGGTGCGGTTTTTATTGTCGGTAAGGGTTTCCACGATGATGGCTACACCGCTGGGGCCATAGCCTTCATAGACGGCCTTTTCATAGTTATCGGCATTGTCCGCGCCGGCGGCTTTTTTGATTCCGCGCTCGATGGTGTCGTTGGGCATATTGTTGGCCTTGGCCTTGGCGATCACATCGCGAAGCTTGCCGTTATTTTCCGGGTCCGGCCCTCCCGCTTTGACCGCCATCACGATCTCACGGCCGATGACTGTGAAAATTTTTCCCTTTTTCGCGTCGTTTTTTTCTTTCTTATGTTTGATATTTGCAAATTTTGAATGTCCGGACATTTTTCTCTCTCCTTGCTTTTTTACTACTTTTATCCACTGGTAAAATATAACACCTGCGGGGGCATTCGTCAAGAACGACCGCCGTTAAAATGTAAGCTCCAGGCTGATTTCCAGCGCGTGGTTCACCCGGTCCAGCATGGGACCGTCCAGGTGACACACCTTATCTTTCAGCCTTCTCTTGTCGATGGTGCGCAGCTGCTCCAGAAGAATGACGGAATCCTTTTCGATTCCGTAATCTGAGGCATCGATCTCTATGTGCGTGGGCAGCTTCGCCTTGTTCATTTTGGATGTAATGGCCGCACAGATGACGGTGGGACTGTGCCGGTTTCCCACATCATTCTGAATAATCAGCACCGGGCGGATGCCGCCCTGCTCGCTGCCCACCACCGGGCGCAGATCCGCATAATAGATATCCCCTCTTTTAATTACCACACAATTCACACTCCGATTCTTTTCGGCCAGGGATATTCCGGAAAAACCTGTGTCGGCATATCCCGCCGGATTTCAGCGTAAACAGATCCTTCATCTGTTCATGAGATAAGTGTTTCCAGAATTTGCTTATTTATACATGTGTGGTTTGGCGCCGGTCCGGCCGGCTTATCATTGTATGTCTTTTGGTTCCGGAGGTTTAATCGAAAAAGCTTAACTCTCCGTATTCCTTTTCATCCCGGATATAAACTCTGGGCACCCGTTTGCTGATCTCGCAGACAAATTCGTAGGAAAAACGGCCGGAAAGGTCGCCCAGGGTTTCCACGCTGATGAATTCCGAGCCGTCCCTTCCGATGAGAGTCACCTCATCGCCGGCTTTTACATTCGGGATCTCCGTTACGTCCACCATAAACTGATCCATGCACACCCGGCCCAGGATCGGGGCTTTTTTCCCGTGGATCAGTACCCAGCCCTTATTGGAGAGCCCACGGGGATATCCGTCCGCGTAGCCCACAGGAATGGTGGCGATGACAGTGGTCTTCCGGGTAATATAGGTACCGCCATAGCTTACGGCCGTTCCCTGCTCCACCTTTTTGACAAAGGAGACGTGGCTTTTCAGCTCCATGGCCGGGATCAGATGAACCGTGTCACGTTCCACCTCGGCGGAGGGATAGATTCCGTAAATGGAAATCCCGGCCCGCACTGCGTTTAGGTTTGCCTCCGGCATGCGGATGATTCCCGCGCTGTTGGAGCAGTGGCGGATCGGAATGGAAATTCCCCGGCTTTCCAGCATGGAGGAGAAGCGAAGGTAACGGTCCAGCTGTTTGAACGCGGGACTGCGGTCTGTCTCATCGGCCCGGGCAAAGTGGGTGAAAAGGCCCTCGATTTCCACGTGAGGAAGCCGGGAAATCTCCAGAATCTTATCCACGTTGGTGGGGATATCGGCGTAGCCGATCCGGGTCATTCCAGTGTCCAGAGCGAGGTGAATATGTACGGTTTTTCCCAGACGCTCTCCCTCTTTTGCAAACCTGCGCGCCGTTTCCAGATCGGATATGGTGAGACGGATTTCCTCTCGGGCCATTTCCTCCAGATATTCCGGAAATACAAGCCCCAGGATCAGAATGGGCTTGGTAACCCCGTTTTTGCGAAGGGCAAGAGCCTCTTCGGCGGTGGCTGTGGCAAAGCCCCAGATATAATCATAATCGTGGATCAGTCTGGCGATGGCCAGGGCTCCGTGTCCGTAACCGTCCGCCTTGATCACGGCGATGATTTTCGTCCCCTCGTGGATGTTGTTTTTCATCTCCTCAAAGTTGTGCGCTATGGCGTCCAGAGAAACCAGAGCTTTTACTCTGCTGTACTTATTCATATAAAATTCCCCCATTTTTCATGCCTCCTGCGTCTGGGCAGGCCGGATTTTTTATCCTTTTTAAAGCGGCCGTTTCTCCCGAAGGTTCCATATTCCCGGAGAGCACCTGTGGAAGAGCGCGGATAATATCCCCCGCGGTCATACCGGCCATTCCCATGTTCCGGGCGGCCAGATCCCCGGCCAGTCCGTGAATATAAACGCCCAGGGCAGACGCATATGCGGCCGTATTTCCGTCTTCTGCCGTGGAAACAGAGACAGGAGCTGTGCCCTGTTTTTCATTTAAAAGATACATGCAGCACATTCCGGCGAGAACCCCGGAGAGAACATCGCCGCTGCCCGCAGTGGCCATCCCGGCGTTTCCGGACAGGTTCAGCCAGAGAACTCCCCGGCGCTGGACGGTGACTGTACAGGCGTCCTTCAGAACGCATACCGCTCCGGTTTCTGCGGAATATTCCCCGGCGGTTCCAATGGGATCCTCTTTGATTTCCGGGATGGATTTCCCGCACAGACGGCTCATTTCCCCCATGTGGGGTGTGAGGATCACATTTTCCCGGAGGGCCTTTTTCCATTCCGGATTTTCTGCAAGGAGATTCAGGCCGTCCGCGTCCAGAATCACCGGCTTCTTCTGAAGGCCGGCGTGGAAAAGGAACCACTGGACCTTTTCCCTTGCTTCCTGTCCGGTGCCAAGACCCGGACCGATGACCAGCACGTCACACCAGTTCAGGTTTTTTTCATTTTCGGTTTCCCGGAAGGCACAGCTGATCATGGCCTCCGGAAGAAGAGTCTGAAGAGGGATCCGGTTGGCCTCCACGGTCTGGATTTTCACCATGCCTGCCCCTGTTTTCAGGGCTGCGGCCGCGCTGAGAAAAGCGGCGCCGCACATTCCCTCGGATCCGGCCACCAGCAGAACCTTTCCGAAGGTTCCCTTGTTTCCGTCCGGCCTGCGGGCCGGAAGCCGTCTCAGATCTTCCGGATCCATGTGAAAGGCAGACGGCCTCTCACATGGATGTTCGCAGATGCCGATGTCCGCCGTGACTACGCGGCCGCTGTACATCCGTCCGGGGTAAAGGCAGAGCCCCCGTTTCCGGAAGGCAAAGGTGACGGTCAGGTCTGCCCGGAAGGCCACACCCATCACGCGCCCGTTATCCCCGTTCACGCCCGACGGAAGATCTACAGCCACCTTTTTCCCGGGCGCTTCGTTCATGGCGGCGATCACCCTGGCGAACTCTCCCTCTATGGGGCGAAGCAGGCCAACGCCAAAAACGGCATCTACTATAGTAGTATATTCCTCCCACATGGGAGATAGCACCTCCGGGACCTGATAATTGCGGGCAATTTTCCATTGAAGGGCGGTTTCCCGTGTCATTTTGTTTTTGTTTCCCTGGAAAAATATATGAGTCCGGATGCCCCGGAGGTGGAGAAGCCTTGCGATGGCCAGTCCGTCGCCTCCGTTGTTTCCGCTGCCGCAGACGACGAGGATTTTTTCCCTTTTATCTGCGATGCGCAGGATTTCCTCCACCACCGCAAGCGCCGCCCGCTCCATCAGAACCTCGGAGGGAACGCCCATCTGTGTAATGGTGTGGCTGTCCAGAGATTTCATTTCCCCGCATGTGACAACTGGTTTCAAATTTATTCCCCCATTCGGATGATTCTGGATAAAAGAATGTGCGCCCGGAAGGCGCACACAAAATTGCATCAGTCGATATGTTCTTTCCGATACTGGCTTAAATTGTAGGAAAGTGTCATCAGGCTTTCGGAAAGGTGTACGTTCTCCACAATCACTCCTTCCGGTGCATCCAGGTCAAGATGAGCAAAATTCCAGATGGCCCGTATTCCGTTGTCGATCAGGAGCTGCGCCATGTCCTTGGCCCGGTTCTTGGGCAGGGTCAGTATGGCAATCTCCACGTGATGCTCCTTGAGAAAAAGAGGAAGCTCCGGCAGGAGCTGGATTTCAATTCCGCGAACCGCAATTCCCTCCAGTACGGGATTTACGTCAAAAATTCCGATCAGTTTAAAGCCTCTTTTTTCAAATTCCGCGTAGTTGGCCAGCGCCTGTCCCAGATTGCCTGCGCCCAGGATGATCATGGGATGGATGGTATCCAGACCGAGGATCTTGCCTATTTCCGTATAAAGATACTGTACATTATATCCGTATCCCTGCTGTCCGAATCCGCCGAAATTATTCAGGTCCTGACGGATCTGGGAAGCAGTTACATGCATTTTCTTGCTGAGATCATTGGAAGAGATTCGTTCGACCTTGTCCTCCAGCAATTCACCCAGGTAGCGATAGTAGCGGGGCAGGCGCTTGATTACCGCTTTTGATATTTCTTTCGATTGCAAAACATTTCCCTCCTGCATTGTATAAAAGTAATTATAACGAATCTGTTTTTCGATGTCAATTCGTGTTGGTGTTTTTGTACAAATTCCTAAACGGAATTTGTCAAAATAACCATTCTTTTATTTTCCGAACGCGGAAGACAAAATGTTTCTGTTAAAAATTATTCTTTCAGGTCAGGCTGAAGAGAATACAGATCCCGGTAAAACTGCGGATAGGAGATGTCCACGCACTGACTGTCCCTTATGGTGAGCGTGCCGTCACATACAGTGCCGGCCACTGCGAAGGACATGGCCACCCTGTGGTCCAGATGGGAATCAATTTCCGCTCCGTGGAGAGGACGCCCGCCGCGGATGATCATGCCGTCCTGTGTGGCCTCAATATCCGCCCCCATGCGCTTCAGATTTTCAGTCATCACGGCGATGCGGTCAGATTCCTTTACCCGAAGCTCCGCTGCATCCCGGATAACGGTGGTCCCCTGGGCAAAGGCAGCCAGGACGGCGATCATGGGAAGTTCGTCGATCAGAGTGGGAATGATGGAGCCCTGGACGGTTGTGCCGTGAAGGGCACTGGCGCGTACAAGAAGGTCTGCTGTAGGTTCCCCGTCCTGCCTTACATGAAGGAGGGTGACGTCTCCGCCCATATCCCGGATCACGCGCAGAATCCCGTCCCGGGTGGGGTTGATTCCCACGTTTTTCAGAAGGATTTCGCTTCCGGGGACAAGGAGTCCTGCGGCCAGAAAATAGGCGGCGGAGGAAATGTCTCCCGGAACCTGAATCTCTCTGGCGCAAAGCTCTGGCTCCGGCAAAATGGAAGCGGTGGTTCCCTCGGATTTTATATCCGCTCCGAAGAAGCGCAGCATCCTTTCCGTGTGGTCTCTGGAGAGTACAGGCTCTGTGACACTGGTCTCCCGGTCTGCGTACATCCCGGCAAGAAGAACGCAGGATTTTACCTGGGCGGAGGCCACAGGGGAGGAATAATGGATTCCGGTGAGCGGTTTCCCGGAAATCCGCATGGGCAGACAGTCATTCCCGGAAAGGCTCTGTACCTGGGCGCCCATCCGGGTCAGAGGGGTGATGATCCTTTTCATGGGACGGGAACACAGAGATTCATCCCCGGTAAGCTCCGTGGAGAAGCTCTGGCCCGCCAGAATTCCCGAGAGCAGTCTTGTGGTCGTGCCGCTGTTGCCGAGAAAAAGAGTTCCGGTGGGGGTGCACAGGCCGTGAAGCCCTCTTCCATGTACCAGAATCTCTTCCGGACGGCGCTGTATCTCCACACCCATTTTCCGGAAACAGTCAATGGTGGACAGACAGTCGGCCCCCTCCAGGAAATTTGTGATTTTTGTGGTTCCCTCCGCCAGCGCGCCGAACATGACAGAGCGGTGGGAGATGGATTTATCTCCGGGGATGGAGAGTTCTCCCCGAAGATTCTTAAGCTTTCTGATTTCTCTGATTTCCATATGCGATGTTCCTGTTCTTAGTCTTTATTTATGGAACCGGGGGCAAGGCCTTACCGGTCATAGACAATGTAATTCCGGCGAAGGAGGAGCTCCATGCCCCTTTTCTTGGAATCCTCGTCATAAAATTCGATTTTCAGGACCCCGTCCTCATATTCCCGGTTGTGAATGATCCCGATGTTTTTGATGCTGATCTGGTCCATGGCGAGGATGGTGGCGATGGTGGCGATTCCGCCCGCCTCATCCGCGATATCCAGAAACAGGACATGGGATCTGGGAATCACGCTGTTGTCCATAATATCAATGGAATCCCTGTAATCCCGGGAGCTTGCGAACATCTGGTAAATATTCTCGGATTCCCCGTTGTCAATTGAGACGCGGATCTGTACCAGCATCCGTATAAACGCGTCCAGAACAGAGGAGATATTCTCCTGATTTTCCAGGCAGATCTGTTCCCACATGACCGGCGAGGAGGAGGCGATTCTTGTGATGTCCCGGAAGCCTCCCGCCGCGATCATCTTCATATTCTGCTCCTTGTTGTCCAGCATGTTTACCAGGTTTACCAGGGCGGAAGCGATGATATGGGGCAGATGGCTGACACCCGCGGCGATATAATCGTGTTCGTCCGGGCTGAGCACCAGGGGAATGGCATTCAGAGAGGCAATCAGCTCTGTGAAGTCTGACAGCTTTTCCAGGGGAAGATCGTCCCCGGGGGTGAGAATATAGTAGGCATTCTCCACCAGCCGGTCACTGGCGTTCTCAAAGCCGGTGCGCTCGGAGCCGGCCATGGGGTGGCCGCCGATGAAATGTCTGGAAAGCCCCAGCTCATTTACCTTTTTGTGGATGATGCCCTTTACGCTGCCCACGTCTGTCAGGACGCAGTTTTCCCCGATAAAAGGAAGCAGCTTTTCCATATATTTCAGATTGTATTCCACCGGAGCGCAGAGGAATACATAATCGCAGGTTCCAAATCGGGGGTCATCGGCCTCACATACCGCGTCGATCACATTGCCGGCCAGAGCCTGGCCCAGGGCCTCCCGGTCCACGTCATAGCCGATCAGGTGATAATCCGGATGGTGCTTTTTGATTGTCTTGGCCATGGAGCCTCCGATCAGACCAAGCCCAATAAACCCAATGATTTTCATTCTGTTTGTCTTAAGTCCTTTCTGTTTCAGATTACCCGTTAAAAACTATTTATTATTTTAGTTGAATCTTTTTGAAAAGTCAACGTTCCATGGATAACCATACTGAAAAAACATAAAGTGGGTATGGGAAATCGCTCAAATTCATGGTTTAATATCAAAAGGTATGGAGTTTGAAATTTA
>JAJQBI010000063.1 GCA_021203365.1 Clostridiales bacterium | reverse complement strand
GAACGTGGAATATCGAAATCCAACAGAACTGTCAAAGTATGTTCGTTCAAGAATCTTAAATGGCAAAGAAATGAATGTACTATGTCTTTATTGACGAGGTGCAGTATGCTATTTCCAGAGAAGAGATCAAAAACCCGGAAAACATCCGTCTATATGATGTATTGAATGGTCTTCTGCGTCTGCGTAATGTGGATATTTATGTGACAGGAAGCAATTTTGTTGATGTTGGAGCCGTAGAAATATACGAAAAGGATGAAAACGATAAGCGACGGAAAGTAAACTGTGAAATTGATTTTGTTGTCAACAAGGGATCAAAGAAATATTATGTTCAGTCAGCACTTAATATTGACGATCCGCAGAAGTCAGGGACGGAGCTGCGGCCATTGATCAGCACGAATGACTTTTTTAAGAAAATCATAGTTACGAAGACTTATATGAAGTCGTGGACAGATGAATCTGGGATTCTGCATATGGGGTTGTATGAGTTTCTGCTTAATGAAAATGCATTAGAATTATAGATTAAGTGTGGATGTAAATGAGACACAGATGAGTCGGTTGAAAAGATTTTAAACGTGATCGCTATCTTACTCAGTTAAGTCAGCCACCACAAAGACCGGAGGCAGCAAGGCCTCCGGTCCAACAATTTTTTTTCAATTAAAAAGTATATACTTTTTGTTCAATCCTTAATAATCTTTTGCTACACTATTGCCAAATACTGTAAACTCAACCAATCCGGGAGTAATTTCTTCGGGCCAGTCCGTAATCGTGATGCGGACAAATTGTCCAAGCTCTGCCTCATCCAGACGGATATAATCGACAACATTGGTGTTTTCACCGTTCTTTTCGTAAACAGTCGTCCAGGTTCCTTCGCAGTTCTCATCCAAAGGATTATCGGTTCCATTAAACACTTCTATTTTGTAGTTGATGCAGCATGCATCATGGTTCTGCGTCTTGTCGTTGTCAATTTCCTTCCATATAATCCGGAAAGCGTCTACATAATAGTTGTCCTTCAATGATAATACATACCAGGGCTCTTCGTCATCCTCATCCGGCTGCCACCAGGTAATGTTGGACTCGTCAAGGGCATAAACCGGATGACGGCCTTCGGAGTAGCTGGAGATTGCATATCCCTGTTTCACGGACAGTACATCATCTACAGTCTCATTCCCATCCGCAGGATTGGAAAGCACACCCGGAACATACTGCGGGTTTTCAGATAATGTGGGAACGACCAGATTTCCGTCCTCATCAATTTCAGCCGGATCGCATCCGATCATACGCTCCATGTCGCCTTCATATCCGACATTTACAGTATAGAAGCACCACAGAGTTTCATTCGGGCCTTCCACGATACAGCCATGGCCGCCGCCGCGCACCACACCGGTTGTGGAATCGGTCTCGTTAATGATTTCCTTTTCCTGGATCTCAAATCCGTCCAGAGGACCGGTCGTAGACTGATAGCAGCCCATTGTATAGGAGTCATACTGTGTTCCGGATGTGGCCCAGGTCAGATAGTAGGTTCCGTCGATTTTCACCATCCAGGAACCTTCCGGGAATCCATTTTCATAATCCTGATGATCCTGTCCGAAATTCTGCCAGGTGTAGGTGTTGTCGTATTCAATCAGGACTTTTGGCTCCGTGATCAGTTCTGTCGGGTTCTCTACGTTCAGTTCCGCACCGCTGATATATGGACCCATACCCCAGTACAGATACATACGACCGTCGTCATCCACAAAAATATTTACGTCATTGTGGGCGGCAATGATAATTCCGTCTTCAGCATTTTCCGAAAAGCTTTTGCCATTGTAGGTGAAATCCCCAAGATCCGTCCACGGCCCTTCCGGGGAATCGGAAGAATAGAGATCCGAGCTGTTCCATGCAAGATAGAAGGTATCATTTCCGTCTTCATCTGTCCTTACAGCAATTGTCGGAGCCGTAAAAGACATATCCTCGCCATCCGTTGTCTGAAGATCTACAAACCGCCAGTTTACAAAATCTTCGGAAACCCAGAGGGAGCTGTTTGTGCCATACAGATACCAGGTATCGTTGTAGTAGAGAACTGCCGGGTCTGCAGATGCGCGGGTGTCATTTTCAGTAAGGTATGTAGCTGTCCCGCGGAACATATCCTGGAACCGGCTGTGCGTAATGCTTTCCACTTCGTCATTCGGGATAATGTCATTTCCGATCATCTGGCCAATTTCAAAGGGATTTTCTGATACAACGCCCTTATCCGTACTCTGGCTGATCTGATAATCCAGGGTCAGTGGATTGATATACGTCAGCGCCTCATCTTCTGATACAAGAAAATCCTGGGTTGTTTCCGTTGTCTCAGACTCAGATTCCGCATAACAGGGGATCGCCAGAAGTCCGATCACTGCTGCTGATAAAAATATAACTGCCGTTCTTTTCTTCATGCTTTCTCCTTTCTTTTTTCCTTTTCTTCTTCTTTTGTAAAAAAATACTCTGAGCGCTCTTTGTGTCTTAATAATACAGAGTATATGATTAACCTGCAAGACTTTAGGGATAATCGGTCGTATTTTGTGCATAATTGGTTGCTATATACAGAATATTTCATAAAAAATATCTTGAAATGTCTTGTATTGAAAAAAACATGTGAATTTTGCTCTAAAATATAAAAAGGAAAACAAAGAAGATTCTGTCTGCTTTTCAGATGCGGCCTGGAGGATATATCATGCAGAGCGCAAAGCCCAGGTACAGCGGTTACGCAAAGAGGTTGACCGCTGTACCGGGGTATTAATTACAGGTGAATTATTTTATGATCACTCGACAGAAATATAATATCAGAGATTTTTTAATTCCTCCGCGATGTCCAGACACAATTCCTCTGCCTGGGGAATATAACCCATCCGGTCCAGGATAGCGTGCTGACATCCGCAGTATCTTACAACTTTGACCGGAACATTTGCTTTTTTCAGAATTCCGCCATAAAATTCTCCCTGAATCCGCAGAGAATCGTATTCCGCTGTCGCGATCACTGTTTTTGGCAATCCTTCGTGTGTATCGGCGAGGGCAGGACTCAGATAAGGCTGATCCGCAATGGAACTGTCCGGCATAAACGCTTTCTGCAGGGCGCTGATTTCTCTGTGAGGCTCATCGTCCCTGAAAAATCTCAGCATCATTTCGATTTCGGCCTGATCTTCTGCCTCGCTTTCAAAAAGATCCCGGGACCAGACATATCCCTCGTTTCTTTTTAATCCCATGTACAGCACTGGATAGCACAGGTATTGCTCCGCAATATAATGGTTCCCGCAGTCCCTGTCCCTCAGAGCGACGGATGCAGTCATATGCCCGCCGGCACTGTCCCCTGCCACCATGATTTTTTCAGGGTCAATTCCATATTTCTCCGGGTTTTCATGTATATGTTGAATCCATGTATAAATCTGAAGGACTGGAATCGGGTAGGTCTGTTCCGGAGCCAGTGAATAATCAATATTAAAGACCACTGCGTCAGCCTTTTCAGCGATAAAGCGGCACTGCTGTTCTGCTGCATACACGCTGCCGGCGACCCAGCCGCCTCCGTGGATGTAAACCAGACAGGAACGAGGGGCCTTTGTATGCCATCTTTTTTCGTATCTCCATACGCCAAATTTCACATTCTCTGCTTCCATTTCCTCATAATATGTATAAATCTGGCACATATTAAGATTCTGGGATGGAAATCCTGCGACCTGTCTCATCATCCGGATTTCATCCTCCGCTGACTTGATCTCCATATCAGGGATCTGTTCCTCCGGATTGACGCAGGCTTTTTCATATGGATCCCGGTGTCCCCTCTGACATTCCGGCAGACGTTTCAGAAAAACCTCCGTGCCGTTTACTTCTGTGGTTTCACGGCAGTTACTTAATTCATCGATATCTTTTTGGCTGTATTTTCTCATATTCTGAACCTCCCTTTTCTTCATTCTGACTGTATTTGGAATATTCTACAGATGAATTTTATCTTTTACAATCTTTTTTTTGCCTTAAATGATTGCTTTATTTGTTTTCATCTGGTCATCCGATTTCGTCATATTTTGCAGGAGTATTTTTAAGAGTTATTTTTTTCCATAAATGAAAGAAACAGAGATTTCCCAGGTTCCTGTGAAATCCCCTTGAGAAGTTACCTGATTTGAAGTAAAATAAAATCATCTGAGAAGGTGTCGTTATGGTGGGTGCTGCAGGAAGCGGAAGCAAATTGGAAGCGGGGTGAGTCAGAACATGAAAAAATTCAATACGGCTGTCGTGTGTAATCCGACAAAACATTATATGGTTGACATAACAGGCAGAGCAGAGTGCATTATCGAGAAATATGTAGAGCCAGGCAGTTATTTTGCTATCAATCGTGGAAGACAGTATGGAAAGACTACAATGCTGAACATCCTTGCGGAAAAGCTTCGTGAAAAATATTATTGCCTTCAGATTAGTTTTGAAGGCATGGATGAAATGTTTCAGTCCGAATATATGTTCGCAGCTGGCGTGATGGAGCTGATTGAAGAACAGCTGGAGCTTGAATCCGTGCCAGATGATCTTATAGAAAAGTGGAAAAAAGAGATAGATGCAGAACGACCGTTTCAGATTCTGGGGAAACGCATCACAGAGCTTTGTCGCTTTAGTGCCCGTCCAATTGTGCTGATGATTGATGAGGCAGACAGAGCATCCAACAACCAGATAATGATCAGTTTTCTTGGAATGCTGCGAGACAAATATATTAAGAGGGAAAGCGGAAGGACATGGACATTTCAGAGCGTCATTCTTGCTGGTGTTTATGATATCAAAAATTTAAAGCTGAAAATCAGATCGGAAGAATCTCATCCATATAATAGTCCGTGGAATGTTGCGGTTAAATTTGAGGAAGATCTGAGTTTCACAGCAGACGAGATTGCCGGGATGCTTTCTGAGTATGAGCATGATTATCATACAGGCATGGATGTCCGGGAAATATCCAGGCTGATTTATGAATATACGTCCGGTTATCCGGTTCTGGTTTCAGGTATATGCAAGCAGATTGATGAAAGCCTGGTCGGAACGCCCGCATTTTCGAACCGGGCGGCGGCGTGGATACCGGAAGGCGTTGCAGAGGCGGTCAGGCTCATAGAACATGAAAACCAGCCATTATTTGAAGACATGATTAAGCAGCTGAAGGACTTTCCCCAACTGAAGGATATTATCAGGCGCATTCTTTTTGAAGGTGAATCCATTGCTTTTAACGCATACAATGATGTGCTGAATCTTGCGAAGATGTTTGATTATATAAAATCCGTAAACGGACGGGTAGCAGTCGCCAACCGTATTTTTGAGGTGGTATTGTATGATTATTTTCTCTCTGAAGAAGAGACCGGAAACATCACAAAGAAAGATGCCGAGCTGAATAAGAGCCAGTTTATTGCAGATGGCAGACTGGACATGGAGACATTGCTGCGAAAGTTTGCTGAGCACTATGCATATGTCTATGCGGACAATGATCAAAAATTTGTTGAGAAATATGCAAGAAAAATTTTCCTGATGTATCTTAGACCGGTCATAAACGGGACAGGCAATTATTATATCGAAGCACAGACACGGGACGAGAAGAAAACAGATATTATTGTAGATTATCACGCGGAGCAGTTTTTGATTGAAACAAAGATCTGGTATGGTCAGAGATACAATGAGAACGGAGAAAAACAGCTCTGTGGATATCTTGATCGTTTGCAGCTCGAAAAAGGTTATATGCTTACGTTCAGCTTTAATAAGAATAAAAAGACAGGCGTACAGGAGCGTAAGTACGGGGAGAAGGTTTTGTGGGAGATTACCGTGTAGGTCAAAGGAGATCATCGTGAACAATCAGAAACATTACACACAGCAAAGAAAGGAAAAAAGTATGTTTATCAGAAAGATCAGTCATTGCAGATATCTGTGGATGCCATTCCTTTGCAGTGCGTCGCTCCTGGCGGCTGTCGGAAACAGCATATCCGTGCGGGCAGAAGAGGAAACGGCGCAGAGCGCTTCCGAAGCGGCAGCGGAAGAAGATCCCGTATTTATAATTGATTACGGCGGGTCGGGTACGGAAGGGGAAAACGGGAAACAGGAAGCTTCTGAGGAAGAAAATGCAGAAGTGAGTGCCGGAGAGAATATCGCGGATTATACAGACCTCATCACGGATGTGTACAGTGCGTCAGCTCCGGACGGATATGGCGGGGAATATGAGTATCATATTCCGCAGATTCATCTTGACGGGGACGAAATCGCGGCCATTAACAGTGAGATCTACAACGAACTGTACCCGTATATTGAATCGGCTGCAGCTGCAGAATATATTCCTGACTACGGGGATATCGTATACACATGGTCGGTCCATGACGACACACTCTCTCTTCTGATCTCTGTGTATCTGTGGCCGGATGCTTCCGGATATGATGTCTTCTCCTCCTATAATATTTCCATCAGCGAATGCAGGGAACTGAGCCGTGAAGAAATGCTCTCCCGTTTCGGATGGACGAACGGGGATTTCGAAAACCATTTATCCGAACTGCTTGCCTTAAAATGGGATGAGGTTTACGGAAACGCGTCCGCTTCAGGCGGAATCAGTGAGGAAACCGCAGCGAACTGCAGGGCCAATACGTTGTCATCGGAAAATCTCAGCAACGCCTGGGCATTTTTAAACGCAGACGGTGAAGTGTGTGCAGCCTGTGGATATTATGTTCCGGCAGGGGGAGGATATACGGAAGTCTTAATAAATATGATATCCGATACATCCTTCTACCGGTATGATATAATGGGCGAATAGGAGTTCCATAAAAAAGCAGGATGGCGCTGTTACGCCGATCCTGCTTTTTTATGACATCATGGATGGAAGGTGGTTCTGTCGCCGGGCCTGGCAGGGTTATTCATCCTCAGCCTCAAACCAGTTAAAACCGGAATCCGCCTCAAAAGTCTTTAACATGTATTCAACACCATCATACAGGGTTCTCCAGGTATCCTCTGTCTCTTCCGTGTACTGGACGTCTGTGGGATACACTACGACAACGCTGCATTCCTTTGCCGGTTTATTTGTGGGGGACATGGTGCCCAGCAGTTTGTATGCCGGAAGATCTTCATATTCATTACTCTCATACATGTAGATTCCGAAAACGAAACCGCCATTATCCGCTGCTTTGCTGGCCTTATCATATACGAGCAGATTTTTTCCGTAATCGCACCCAAAAGCGTCCTCAATCTCGTACTCATACAAACCGACATACTCCGGCGTAAACCAGATGGAATAACATCCGGTATCTACGATCTCCGTTCCCACAACAACCGGGTCGGATTCAACCGCAACAAGATAGTCTGCGTTTACATATCCGTAGCAGGAGTACTTTGAGGAATATACATACCAGTAATTTCCGGTATGTACTTCGCCTGCCTCTACGGTATCTCCATTGTACAAGGCGCCGATCTCATTGGAGCTGTTATAGGCCGGTTCCGTCCGAAGTGCCAGGTATCCTGTGCTTACATTTACCTCGTAGGTAGCCGCAGAAACGTTCTGCGCCCTGAGGCCTGCTGAAAAAATAAATGCGAGCGCAAAAAGCATTCCCCATTTAAAGATTCCGGAGACAATATTCCGGCGGTTCTTCATGGTGTTATCCTCAGTTTTATTCATACATAAGCCCTCCCTTTTATCTTTTCAAAAGTATATCACAAAATCAAATCGAATGATACACTTAAAATAGACAAAGCATATGTTTGTGGTATAAGTTCTTTTATTCCTGTTCGGAGCTTTCATATTCGTCAGCAGCGACATATGTGTATTCATAAGTGAACAGGATTTCCCCATTTTCATTATAACCTGTGGTTTTTATATTATTTCCGGCCGCATCATATACATATTCGCTTTTCGATGTGACTGTGCCTTCAGAATCACAGGCGGCTGCTGAAATTATTTTTCCCTCCTGATTGTGCTCAAAGGTGTAGGAGGACTGCATGATTCCCTCTGAATTATAAGATGTCTGGGACAGTATGTTTCCTTCTGCATCATATTCAAACCCGGTGGAAAGCAGGAGGTCAGATTTCTGGTACAGGAACATTTTTGTCTGGTTTCCTGCCTGGTCATACTCATAAAAGGTCTGCATTTTTAAATTATCATCCCCATCATAAGTGTTTTGTGCAGTCAGATTTCCGTCCTTATCGTACTCATACAAAACATATTCGGTCAGTGTTTCGCCGCCGTATAAATTTTCCAAAACTCCGTTTTCGTCTAATTCATAGGTATAGTCGTATAGATTTTCCCTTTCTATGATTCCGTTTTTGTCGGATTCATAGGTATAATAAGTACATTCGACGCTGCTGAAATCGTCAGTCTGAGTGCAGGTTACCAGTAAGCTTTCCAGACGAATCACTTTTTCATTGAGGAAAAAGCTTTTTAATCCGGTGGTCTCACTGTCCTCGATTTCATAGGTATAGTTATATTCCATGGTTGATGAAGTTTCCTTCCCTTCATAGGGCGGATATTCCAGCTTTTTGTATATCAGAAGATAATCTTCCCCCGGAGTATATTCACTGTGTGCAAAACAGGTTGTTGCGCTGAAGAAGACCAGTGCCGCAACCGCGCAAAGTGACAGAACTTCCTTTTTCTTTCTCATAACTTTTCCTCCCGTGTATGAACTTTAATCAATCCTATCATGAGAGACAAGAATTTGTCAATTCGGGAAGCATTTAAAAGACGGGTCTTCAGGTGGCGATTCACAGCTGATTCGAGGATGCCGGACAATCTTAAAACGAGCCTTATTTCGTCTTACACGGAAATATAAATGCTGCAAACACGGTGTTTATAAGTTTCTTTTTAAAAATTGATGAAAAAGATTGAAAAAATATTTTTTTTTGGTACTATAGTAGATGGACATAAAATTGCTGAGGTAGAATTCCCGCGCCAGGGCCGTCCGGCCTTCCGGGAATCTGTATTATGTAAGATAAAGGAGAAATTATTTATGAGTAAGAAACCAACAGTACTGATGATTCTTGACGGATACGGCCTGAATGAGAAGACGGAGGGGAATGCCATCGCCCAGGCGCAGACACCGGTTATGGACCGTCTGATGCGGGAATATCCTTTTGTGAAGGGAAATGCCAGCGGGCTGGCCGTGGGTCTTCCGGATGGTCAGATGGGCAATTCTGAGGTGGGTCATATGAATATGGGCGCCGGAAGGATTGTGTACCAGGAGCTGACCCGGATTACCAAGGAGATTCAGGATGGGGATTTCTTTAAGAATCCGGAACTTCTGCGGGCGATGGAGAACGCGAAGAAGAATGATTCTGCCATTCATTTCTACGGCCTTCTTTCCGACGGCGGTGTTCACAGCCATAATACCCATCTTTACGCTCTGCTGGAGATGGCGAAGAGAGAGGGACTGAAGAAAGTATACGTGCACTGCTTCCTGGACGGCCGGGATACGCCTCCGGCCTCCGGAAAGGGCTACATTGAAGAGCTGCAGGACAAGATGCGCCAGATCGGCGTCGGGGAGATCGGTGTGGTTTCCGGCCGTTATTATGCCATGGACCGTGACAACCGCTGGGATCGTGTGAAGCTGGCCTATGACGCCCTGACCAAAGGAGAGGGTGTAAGGGGAACCGACGCGGCGCAGGCTGTGCAGGCGTCCTATGACAATGGCAAGACGGATGAGTTTGTGCTTCCCACTGTGATCGAGAAGGACGGCAGACCGGTGACTGTGATCTCTGACGGGGATTCCATCGTGTTCTTTAACTTCCGTCCGGACCGCGCCCGTGAAATCACCCGGGCCTTCTGTGCCGATGAATTCACCGGCTTTGAGAGAGAGAAGAAGCTGGATCTCACCTATGTGTGCTTTTCCGAGTATGATGAGACCATTCCCAATAAAACCGTGGCCTTTAAGAAGGTTCTTCTTCACAATACCTTCGGCGAATATCTTGCGGCACACAATCTGACCCAGGCCCGTATTGCAGAGACGGAGAAGTATGCCCATGTAACCTTCTTCTTCAACGGCGGCGTGGAGGAGCCCAACCCGGGAGAGGAGCGCGTCCTGGTGAAATCCCCCAAGGTACCCACCTACGACATGCAGCCGGAGATGAGCGCGCCCCAGGTCTGCGACAAGCTGGTGGAGGCCATTCTTTCCGGAAAATATGATGTCATTATTATCAATTTTGCCAACCCGGATATGGTAGGGCACACCGGTGTCCTCTCAGCGGCGGTCAAGGCCATTGAGACCGTGGATCACTGTGTGGAGAGAGCGGTGGAGGCTGTCTGCCAGGTGGATGGTCAGATGATTATCTGTGCGGACCACGGAAACGCGGAGCAGCTGATCGATTATAACACCGGGGAGCCGTTTACAGCCCATACCACCAACCCGGTTCCCTTTATCCTTGTGAACGCGGATCCCAAATATACTCTTCGGGAAAACGGATGCCTGGCGGATCTGATTCCGACGCTTATTCAGCTTATGGGACTGGAACAGCCGAAAGAGATGACCGGAGAATCTCTTCTTGTGGAGGCTTGATCAGGGTTTGCAGAAAAAGAGATGGGAAAATACAGAGGTGAAGTGTAATGAACGACAAGGGGAAGATGGGTATGTCTGCGGGGCGTGACGACGGAAACACGGCGGAGGAGGCTGTGCGGCAGGCACCGCAGAGAAGAAAATCAGCGCGTCCGGGGAAAATTGCCTACGTTTCCATGGATGATCTGGATTTTAACCCTGCGGCTTTCCGTGGTCGTGAAAAAGGAAAGAAAAATTATAAAAAGGTCCTGAAGGTTACCGGGATTGCGCTGCTGATGGTATTTGCGGCGCTGGGCTGTTCGTATGCCGGAATCACCTATTTTTATACCAATCATTTTATACAGGGGACCAGCATTAACGGCTATGACTGTTCCGGGCTGACCGCCTATGAGGCGGAGCAGGTTCTTGCGGATGCAGTGGAGAATTATTCAATTGTGGTGTCCGCCCGGGACCAGGAGGATCAGGTGATTTATGGCTCGGATATTGATTATACCTATATTTCCACCGGGGAGGTGCTGGAGCTCCTGAAAGAGCAGAATCCCTTCCAGTGGATTCAGGGTTTCCTCCATACCACCAGCTATACGGTTTCTCATGAGGCAACCTTTGACAGAAGTCTTCTGGAAGCGGAGCTTCTGTCTCTGGACTGTGCCCAGGAGGAGAACCAGGTTGAGGCGGAGAACGCGTACGTAGCGTACAATAATACAGAGTTCATCATTATGCCGGAGACAGAGGGTAGCGAGTTGAATGTAAAGGCCGCGTATACGGTCCTCAGTGAGGCGATCTTAAACAATTCTTCCAGTGTGGATTTTGATACTGCGGGGGAGGATGTGTATGAGACGGCGGATGTCACCAGCGACAGCAGTCAGCTGCAGACACTGGTAAACAGCTACAACAATCTGACCAGCGCCAGGATAACCTATACGATCGGAAGTGAGACAGTTACACTGGACGGGAGCACCATTGAGTCCTGGCTGTCCTATGATGAAAAGGGCCAGCCGGTCACAGACGATGCCGCCTTTGAAAGCTATGTGGCGACCTTTGTAGCCCAGCTGGCGGCGACCTATGATACGGTGGGTACAACCCGGACCTTTACATCCACCAGCGGGCGAACTGTTTCGGTTTACGGGTCCGCCTACGGATGGCAGATCGATCAGGCCAGCGAGACGGCCCAGCTTCTGGAGGAGATTCAGTCCGGAACGGTCACCACAAGAGAACCGGTCTATTCCATGACGGCGAATTCCAGAGGAACCAATGATCTTGGAGACACGTATATTGAAGTGGATCTGAGTGAGCAGCACATGTATTATTATCAGAATGGCTCCATTGTTTTCGAGTCGGATTTTGTATCCGGTCTGGCGAGCAATTCGGACCGCAAGACGCCGGAGGGAATTTATACTCTGTATTATAAGACCAGTCCCTCGGTTCTCAAGGGAGACGGGTATGAACAGGCGGTGACCTACTGGATGCCGTTTAACGGGGGAATCGGATTTCATGACGCCACCTGGAGATCTTCCTTTGGCGGAAGCATTTATCTGACCAATGGTTCCCACGGCTGTATTAATCTGCCTCTTTCCTCAGCGGCAGAGCTGTATGAACTGATCACTTATAATGTTCCGATTATCTGCTTCTACTGAGCCGGGTAAATGAATCCGTATACTGTTTCGAAAACATTATACCAGAGAGGAGAAAAGTATGGATCAGTCTTTGAGTATTTTTCTGACAGTGATTGCGCTGGTGGCCGGTGTGATGTTGCTCACCGGGCACGGGGGAGTTTTTATGAAGGGCGGAAACGCGGACGCCCGGAAGACCGAGTTTGATGAGAAAAAACTGGAAAAGGCGTCGGGAGTCGGCATGCTTCTGATCGGAATCGCGTCGGCCATAGATATTTTCACGACCAGCTCCGCGGCGAAAATCGCTTATCTGGTGGTCATTATCGTTATTTTTGTGGGCCTGATACTCTTTATAAATTTCAGATGTAAAAAATAAAAAAGACGGGAAATCTTCCGCGGATAATGGAGGATTTCCCGTTTTATATCTGCGCCGGAAGTCTGTTATGGCAGACGCAGAAGATCCGGAAGGGACCCGATGCAAAAGTCCGGTTCTTTTACGCTGCCAAAGCCGTAGGAGGCAAAGACAAAGGGCACGCCGGCTTCCCGGCAGGCGAGGAAATCCCCTTCCGTATCTCCTACATACACCGGGGATGACAGGTGATGTCGCTGTATGATTTCCCGGATGTTGGCAGCTTTTTCCTCTCCGGTGTCGCCGGGGCAGAGATGATCCCGGAAGAAGGGTGCAAAGCCGGTGACCTTCAGAAAAACCTCGATATAGCCGGCCTGGCAGTTGCTGACAATAAAAAGAGGGTATTTTTCCGAAAGGGATTTCAGAGTTTCCTCCAGATGTGGGTAAAGAAGCGGGTTGCTCTGAAGCAGTGCCTGATGCTCTGCCTCGCAGCACCCGTCTATGATGCGAAGCTGTTCCGCCTGGCTTTTCTCCGGGAAAATCCGGGCGGCGATATCCGGAAGCGGCCGGCCAAACAGTTCCATAAGGCGCCGGGAGGTAATGTGCATATCCAGATGTTCTGTCTGCTGCAGATATCGGGTCCACGCCTGGGCGACCACTTCCGTGGAATCCCACAGTGTGCCGTCAACGTCAAATATAATACTGTCCATAGGTATAGGAATCCTTTCTGTATGTCTGTTTCGTGAGACCGGCCGCCCGGTAAAACGGGGCTTTTGTGCCGGCCTGCTTAACTATACCACAGAAATTTCCTTTCGTCCACAGGGTCGTCGGAGGTTTGTCAGGTCGGTTTAAGATCCAAGGTTAAGACGTTTTTGTCTTTCCGCTGATTTTATAGCCCACACCCCGAACCGTCTCCACGATCTCTCCGGCGCGGCCAAGCTTCTGACGGAGCGTCCGTACGTGTACATCCACAGTCCGGCTCTCTCCATCGAACTCATAGCCCCAGATCTGGTTGAGAAGCTGTGTCCTGGAGAGAACGGTACCGCTGTTTTTCAGCAGAAGGCACAGCATTTCATATTCCTTCAGGGTAAGACTTACAGGTTCCTTATTTACGGTTACCACGTGTCTGCTGGGGCAGACGTAGAGTTCTCCGACCTGGTATTCTTCCGCGCCGCTGTCCTGTGTTCTCCGAAGCAGAGCCCGGATCCTGGAGATCAGCTCCATCATGCGAAAAGGCTTGGGGATGTAGTCGTCCGCGCCGCTGTCCAGCCCCACCACCGTATCATATTCGCTGCCTCTGGCGGTCAGCATGATTACCGGAAGTCTGCGGGTGTCCGGGTGGATACGGATTTTTTTCAAAACGGCGATACCGTCCTCCTCCGGAAGCATGATATCCAGAAGGAGGAGAGAAGGCCGCTCTTTTTCCATTGCCTTCCAGAACAGGGAGGGCTTCTCGAAGCCCTTTGCGTCAAGGCCCTGGGTTTTCAGTGTATACACCACCAGCTCCCGGATACTTTCATCGTCTTCCACCAGGTATATCATATTTTTTCCTCCTGTGTATTTTGTTGTCCGGATACATGGGACGCGGAAAATGTCCGGTCCCCTGTATCGTCTAAAAGTATATTTCCACAAGATTAAATTCAGAATGGACTCTGTGTAAAATTTCTGTAAAAGAGAAGGGATTTTTCACACAGTTTTTATATATTTTTAAGATTATACGGGACTTGTTTATTTGAAAAGAAGAGAGCCGGATGGTATGATAATGCAGTGTAAAGCATCTGTATGTGCATAAAGACGAAGAATCTGACAGGATTCGTCAGAAATTCTACATTCATTTTTTTAAAGAAAACTTTAAAAATTCACATGTCAGTGCTAAAATACCTTTCAACAGCGGAGAAATCATAAACTGTATCAAAATGTATTTTTTTCAGGTAAAGGAGCTGAGTCTTTGACCGCTTTAAAAAATTTTTACTTCAAATACAGACATGGACTGGTTATGCTGGTTTTCTGTATTGTATATATTCTTCTTTTTCGCTGGCTGGAGATGCGTCCGGTAAGGATATACCATGTGGTACATACGGTATTTGACGATATGATCCCATTCTGTGAGTATTTCATTGTCCCGTACCTGCTCTGGTTTCCCTATATGCTGTTCGCGGTTCTGTATTTTGTCTTTGTCAATCAGAACCGGCACGAGTATTATCAGCTGGCGCTGAACCTGATGATGGGCATGACCCTTTTCCTGGTCGTCTCTTATGTATATCCCAATGTGCAGCATCTGCGGCCGGCGGAATTTGTCCGGGATAACGTTTTTACCCGTCTGGTGGCCTGGCTCTACAGCACAGATACACCTACGAATATTCTTCCCAGTATTCATGTGTTTAATTCCCTGGCCATTCATATGTCGCTGGCCAACTGTGAAGCCCTGCGGGGGCGGAAATGGATTCGCCGGAGTTCCGGGCTGCTGACTGTGCTGATCATCCTCTCCACCATGTTTCTGAAGCAGCACTCGGTGATTGATGTGTGCCTTGGAATGACACTGGCCATGTTCGGCTACCTTCTTTTCTATCCGGGCAGGATGCAGGAGATTCTGCAGCCCCTGCTTTCCCCGGACTACAGAGAGAATAAGCGAAGCGGATATAACCGATAAGAAAAAAACGGCTCCTGGGCCGTTTTTTTCTTAATTAAAGCCATAAAATTTCTGGCTGATTTTATAGAGAAGAACAAAGATTTCACGTCCGCCTTTTCCGGGGAGATTGGCTACCTGCCCGAAAAGACTGCACCGCAGTTTCCTGTAAAGGAGACGGTCTTTCCGGTGGATGTAATTCATCAGTTCCTTTTTCTTTTCCAGAGCCTCCCTGGTTCCGGCGCGGACCAGCGTTACGGAGGAGATGGTAGTGATGATGTCCAGATAGCTGAACATATAATTCCGGCAGTGCCGGTTCATCGGCCCCAGGGAGCTGTAAATGTCCACCATCCGCCGGTTTACAAGGAGCTGCTGGTCGATTCTTCGGATCATTACCTTCTCATTTACGGACTGATCCTCCCGGCCGATAAAATACAGGTAAAAATTCACGTCCAAGTAATACATGGTTTTTACATGGGGAAGGGGCTCCCAGGCAAAAAGGTTATCCACATAAAAGGTATGCTTCGGCAGTTCCAGCTTACAGTCCTGCAGAAGCTTTGTCCGGTAAATCAGAGAGTGCATCAGAAGATATTTGCCCTTGGGCATGTGGCGAACCTCGTCCCATCCGAACATGCGTCCCTCCGGGAGACAGTGACGGTACTGCATGACCTTTTTCTTTGTGGCTCCCTGCTTGTCATATACAAAATTGCTGATCAGAAGATCCAGGGTTCTGGAACCGCGGGCATGGTCCTCCAGGGTCTTTAAAACGTCCACATAGGCCATCCGGCTTACCCGGTCGTCGCTGTCAACCACCTTAAAATACAGGCCGGTGGCGTTGCGGATTCCGGCGTTCACAGCCTCTCCATGTCCTCCGTTCTCCTGATGGACTGCCTTTACGATGGTAGGGTATCTGCGGGCGTAGGCATCTGCGATTTCCGCCGTGCGGTCTGTGGAGCCGTCGTCCACAATGATAATTTCCACCTCCTCCCCTCCATATAGCAGTGAGTGAATGCAATTTTCCATGTAATCCTGGGAATTATAACATGGAATGGCTATACTTAAAAGCTTCATAACGGTATTTCCTCCTCCTTCATGTATCTCAGATATGCTCCAAACGCGGATGGGATGGGATATTCTCTTTCAGACTGCTCTTTTTTTACAAAGATCAGATCCTGTCTGTCTGTTTTTTCCAGCGAGGATACGGCGATGCGGTATCCCTTCATTCTCCACTCAATATGGGAAAAAATATGCTTCGCGTCCGGAAGCTCCTCAATGCGAAGGGGCACCAGATTCAGTCCCTCCACATATTCCAGCGCGCCCTCCCGGGTCAGATATCCGGAAGTATTGGGAAGCTCGTAAAGACCGGCCAGAAGTCCCATCTCCGGGCGCCTGCGGATGACAGTCCGGTCTCCGTCCCGGATGACAAGAACTGTTTTTTCCTCAATTTTTCTCTCCTTTTTTGGAGCCTTATGGGGAAGAGATTCCACGGTTCCGCGGTGATAGGCCAGACACCAGGGGCATACCGGGCAGATCCTGCATCTGGCCTGTCCGCCCGGAAGGCACAGAACCGCCCCCAGCTCCATCATGGCCTGGTTAAAATCGCCCGGGCAGTCTTTGGGGATCAGGGCGGCCATTGCCCGGGTGATTTCCCTGCGGACCGACTGTTTCCCGATATCCTCCCGGGTATCGGTCATCCGGGCAAAGACCCGGAGAACATTTCCGTCCACCGCAGGGACCGGCACGCCAAAAGCAATGGAGGCGATGGCGCCCGCAGTGTAATCCCCGATTCCCTTCAGGGAACGGAGCTCCTCATAGGAGGAAGGCATCTGTCCATGGTATCGTTCCATTACCGTGACCGCCGCCTCCTGCATATTTCGTGCGCGGCTGTAATATCCCAGTCCTTCCCACAGCTTCATCAGGCGCTCATGGGGAACGGCCGCCAGGGCCGCAACATCCGGCAGTTCCTGAATAAACCGGACAAAATACGGTTTTACGGTTTCCACCCTTGTCTGCTGAAGCATGATCTCCGAAACCCAGGTATAATAAGGGTTCTTCTGATCCCGCCAGGGCAGGATTCTTTTATTCTCCTGATACCAGGCGAGAAGAGGGGAGACAAAGCCTTCTGGATCCGGTTCTTCTTCCAGAAACACCGGAACCGGATCCCGGATCCAAAGCTCGTCTTCCGATACCTGACATTCAAAGGCGAGGATTTTTACGCCGGAGGCCGCGGCCTTTTTTAAGGTTTCCCCGAATTCTCTGTGTGTATCCCAGTTGGGCGCAAACCATCGAACCCCATGCATTTGAATCACAAAAAGAATGTAGGCTTCATAGCCGTCCGAAACGGCCCGGATCAGCTCCTCCAGATGTTTTACGCCCCGAAGGGTGGGAGCGTCCGGAAACCGGACGATATCCTCCTCTTCCAGAGTCACGCCCTTTACCTCAATAAAAGCCTTCCGGCGTTCCGACTCCACATAGAGATCAAACCGGGAGTTTCCAAAGACCTTTTCCCGGCTTATCTGCACAGGCTCCGGAAAATAATTCCCCTCTTCCAGCCATTGGGCCGCCGCCTGATTGGGAGCCTGGGAATCTATATTAACCCAGCAGCCCTCCTTATTTACACAGATCAGGTCATATTGTGTCTTTCTCGCCGGATTGCCGCTTTTTGTCAGAATGACCTCTCGGCCGGGGATCAGAAGCTCCCGGCATCTTCCCGTGTTTTTTACATGAACGGTCTCCACATTTCCGGGGGAAAGCTCCACATGGGCAATAAAACGGTTCGGTCGATCCAGAAAAATCCCCCGGGTGATGTTGTCATATTTCATTTTGGTTTACCTCTCGATCTATATCATACCAGTAAACCGTGAAAAACACCAGCTGAATTTCTCCTTTTTCGTAAGCGAGGAGGAGCGCGGCTCCGGTTCTTCCGGGATGTGGACGAAAACAGGTTTCTGTGTTATAGTAAGACCCATGGGAAATGACAGTTTCCTCTGTCTGTTATATAAAAGAGAATTCAGGAGCGAGAACATGAAAAAATTAGTGATTGCGGAAAAACCGTCGGTGGCCAGGGACATCGCCCGTGTACTGGGCTGCACTCAGAAGGGAAACGGGACCCTTGAGGGAAGGGAGTATGTAGTGACCTGGGCCCTGGGGCATCTGGTGGAGCTGGCGGCGCCGGAGGAATATGATAAAAAATATATAAAATGGGAGATGTCCACTCTTCCCATGATGCCGGAGAAGATGAAACTGGTGGTGATCCCCCAGACCGGAAAGCAGTACAGCGCTGTGAAGACCCAGCTTTTCCGGAAGGATGTGGAGTCTGTCATCATAGCCACCGACGCCGGGAGAGAAGGGGAGCTGGTGGCTCGTTGGATCCTGGAAAAGGCGCAGTGCCATAAGCCCATTCAGAGGCTCTGGATTTCTTCGGTCACGGACCGGGCCATCCGGGACGGGTTTAAGAATCTGAAAAACGGACACGAATACGATAATCTGTACCGCGCCGCCTCCGCCCGTGCCCAGGCGGACTGGCTGGTGGGAATGAACGGCACCCGCGCCCTGACCTGTAAATACAATGCCCAGCTCTCCTGCGGGAGAGTGCAGACGCCGACCCTGGCCATGATCCGGAAACGGGAAGAGCAGATCCGCGCCTTTGTCCCCAGGGATTACTACGGGGTTATCGTCACAGCCGGGGATATCCGCTGGACCTGGCGGGACCGGGAGACCAGGGGCTTTTCCACATTCCGGAAGGAACAGGCCGAAAAGGTACTTCAGACGGCGAAAAAGGGCACTCTTCAGGTTACCTCAGTGACGCGAAAGCCTGGAAAAACTCTTTCTCCCGGGCTTTATGATCTGACCACGCTGCAGCGGGAGGCCAACCAGAAGTTCGGGTTTTCCGCCAGGGAGACGCTGAATATTATGCAGCGCCTCTATGAGAATCACAAGGTGCTGACCTATCCCCGTACTGATTCCCGCTACATTGGGAAAGACGTGGTTCCCACTCTGAAGGAACGGCTCAGAGCCTGCGGGACGGGGCCTTACCGGAAACCGGCGTCTGTCCTTCTTTCCCGGGAGCTGAAAACCAATGGAAGCTTTGTGAATGACCAGAAGGTTACGGACCACCATGCCATCATTCCCACAGAGGAATATGTGCAGCTGGATCACATGAGCAGCGAGGAGAGGAAAATCTATGATCTGGTGGTGCGCCGCTTTATTTCCGTTCTGTATCCGCCTTACGAGTACCAGCGGGTGGATATGGAGGGAGAGGTGTCCGGTTATTTCTTCGCTGCCAGAGGACGTGTGGTGAAGAGCGAGGGATGGAGGGTTGTGTATGACGGAAGCTGGGACGGGGAAGAGGAGGAAGCCGGGGAGGAAGTGACCCTGGCGGAGCAGCGGCTTCCGGAGAGAGAGAAGGGGGAGCATCTTTTGGTGGAAAACGCCTCCCTCACATCGGGAAAGACCAGACCGCCGGCCCGTTTTACGGAGGCCACTCTTCTTGCGGCCATGGAAAATCCGGTGAAATACATGGAAAGCCAGGACGCCAGAGCCGCCAGGACACTGGGAGAAACCGGAGGCCTTGGAACGGTGGCCACCCGGGCGGATATTATTGAGAAGCTGTTTAACAGCTTTCTTATGGAGAAGAAGGGGAAGGAAATTTATCTCACAGCCAAGGGAAGACAGCTTCTGGAGCTGGTGCCCGAGGATCTTCGAAAGCCCGAGCTTACGGCGAACTGGGAGATGAGTCTCACGGACATATCCCGGGGAAAAATGCGCCAGGATACCTTCCTGGAGGAGATCCGGGGATATACGGCCGATCTGGTGGAGGAGATCCGGAACGACACAGGGACCTACCGCCATGAAAACCTTACCGGGAAGGTCTGTCCAAGCTGTGGGAAGAGACTGCTGGCCGTCAATGGCAAAAACAGTAAAATGCTGGTGTGTCAGGACCGGGAATGCGGTTACCGGGAAACCCTTTCCAGGCGCACCAATGCCCGCTGCCCGAAATGCCATAAACGGATGGAGATGTATGTAAAGGGAAATGAGGATACGTTTATCTGTGTGTGTGGCTATAAGGAAAAGCTCTCCGCATTTCAGGCCAGACGGGAAAAGGAGGGCGCAGGAGTTCAGAAGCGGGATGTGCAGCGATATATGAAGGAACAGCAGAAGGAGGCCGGGCAGCCTCTGAACAACGCGTTTGCCCAGGCCCTTTCCGGAATTAAGCTGGATCCGTAACGATTCGTAACCGGATGCGGCCGGGAGATCATGTGGCCAGAGTCTCCCATGTCTCATACAGCTTTTCCAGCTCCGCTGTAACCTCTGCCTTTTCGCTGGAAAGCTGTGTACACCGGGCTACATCTGTGCAGACCTCCGGAAGGGACAGGGAATCCTCGATCTCCCTGTCACGGCTTTCCAGTTCCTCAATACGGGCCTCCACTCTTTTCAGATCCGACTCCCGTTTTCGAAGCCTGGCCTGCTCTTCTTTCTGCTGCTGCCAGGAAAGCTTGTTTTCCGTCGCCTGTTTTTCCACAGGGGCAGCCTCCTCCCCGGCGGCGTAAAGACGGGTCATCAGATCCTTTTTTTCCAGGTAATAATCATAATCTCCCCGGTAATCCACCAGAGAGTGGTGGACCAGATCCAGGATTCTTGTGGCGGTCTGGTTGATAAAATACCGGTCATGGGAGACACAGAGAACGGTTCCGGTATAGCTGTTCAGAGCCTCCTCCAGAATCTCCCGGGAGGTGATGTCCAGGTGATTGGTTGGCTCATCCAGGATCAGAAAATTGGCCTCGGAGAGCATAAGCTTTGCCAGGGAAACCCGTCCCCGCTCTCCTCCGGAGAGGGCGGAGATTTCCTTAAAAACATCGTCGCCGGTGAACAGAAAGGCCGCCAGCATATTTCGGATTTCGGTTTCGGTCAATGTGGGATAGGCGTCTGCGATCTCCTGAAAAACGGTTTTCTCCATGTGAAGGACATGGTGCTCCTGGTCATAGTAGCCGATCTGCACCCTGGAGCCCAGGGAAAACTGTCCGGCATCCGCCTGGATCAGCCGGTTCAGAATCTTCAGAAGGGTGGTCTTTCCGGTTCCGTTATTTCCGATAAGGGCCACCCTTTCGCCCCGTTTCATCTCAAAGGAGAGATCTGAAAAAAGAGTCTGTCCCGAAAAGGATTTGGACAGGTGCTCCACCCGGAGCACGTCGTTTCCGCTGACAAATCTGGGCTCCAGGGTAATGCGCATTCCGTCCTGGAGCTGAGCGGGCTTATCCAGTCTCTGAATCCGGTCCAGCATCTTTTCCCGGCTTTCCGCCCGCTTAATGGATTTTTCACGGTTAAAGGATTTCAGCCTGGCGATAACGGCTTCCTGGTGCTTTATGTCCCGCTGCTGGTTCAGCCAGGCCTTATACTGAGCGTCCCGGAGGCGGGCCTTTTTCTGGGCAAAGTCGGAATAATTTCCGGTGTAGCTGCGAAGCTCTCCTCCCTCAATTTCCATTACCCGGGTTACCACCTTATCCAGAAAATACCGGTCATGGGAGACCAGGATCACAGCTCCCGGATAGTTCAGAAGCCAGGTCTCCAGCCAGGCGATGCTTTCCATGTCCAGATGGTTGGTGGGCTCATCCAGAAGGAGAATCTGCGGGGCAGAAACCAGAAGTCTGGCCAGGGCAATACGGGTTTTCTGGCCGCCGGAAAGGGTCTCGATTTTCTTGTCAAAGTCCGCCTCCTCAAAGCCCAGGCCCTTCAGGACGCCCACGATCTCACTTTTGTACGCATATCCGTTTTCCATCTCAAATTGATGATCCAGACGGCTGTAGCTGTCCATCAGGACCTCCAGCTCATCCGCCCGGGCACTTTTCATCTGCGCCTCCAGAGAGCGAAGGCGCTTTTCCATATCCAGAATGTGCTGCTTCGTCGTCAGAAGCTCCTCATAGATGGTCCGGGTCCCCTGGATGTCCTGATACTGGGCCAGGTAGCCGATGGAACAGTCCTTCGCCAGAACAGTATTTCCGCTGTCCGCGGGGATCTCCCCCATGATTACGCGCAGAAGGGTCGTTTTTCCCGCGCCGTTGCTGCCGATGAGAGCGGTTTTCTCTCTTTCCTCTATATGAAAAGAAACATCCCTTAGGATTGTTTTTTCGCCAAAAGTCTTGCTGATATTCTGACAGGATAAAATCATGATGTCTTCCTCGTTTCCTTTGTGTTCAGGTTTTGCCGCAGGTATCATTATAATAAAAAACCTTCCGCTTGGCAAATATTTTTATTCCTGTTGGAATTGCTCTTTAAGGTCGATTGCTGACGATTTATGTCAACGAAAAATCCTTTACAAATTCGAAGGGGCTGGTTTATACTAAAGCCCACAGCAATTCATACGGGGCTCTGGCCTCTTTCTCTGCCTCTGATCTGGATTTTCTGTTTTCCAGGGAAGGCGCACTTCTTTTTTATTCACATCGGGCCGTTCTGCCCGCAACAATTTCACGAGAAAGGACATACGAAATATGGAAAAAGACTATGAGGAATTTATTGACAGACTGCGGGAGGCTCTGGTCCGGGAGCTGGAGATCTCCGAAAATCAGGTTTACTTCAGGCCGAAGGGAGGAAAATACACAAAGCAGTGCGATAAGCTTTTTGTGGAATTCCCGGATGAGGGGGACAGAAAAAATGTCTGTGCCATCCGGCTGAATCACCTGTATACGGACTGGAGCCAGGGACTGCCCATGAGGGAAATCGTGGAACGGATCCGCGGGGAGGTGGCCTATGCCAGAAAAACCGGATTTTTTGAGAAGGCCAGGACACTTTCCGACTATGAAAAGGTCAGAACAGAGCTTTTCATCCGTCTGCTGAATGAAGAACAGTACCGGGAGGAGCTTAAGGAATGTGTATACCAAAAGGTCGGGGATATAGCGCTTGTGCTTTATTTCAGGATTGGGGAGGCACAGGGCAGCATTGCCAGCATGAAGGTGCCAAAGGGATACCTGGAAGAGTGGGGAATGGAGGAAGAGGAGGTTTTTGAAAAGGCACTGATCAACACTTATCAGCAGACGCCGCCGAGAATTTATTTCTGGGAGAGACTGGTGTATGACCCGGAATACCGGGGAGAAGAATTTATGGAACACAGGCCGGAATTCCGCCCTTATCGGGGCGTGAAGGGAAACTGCCTCAGTACGGTCCTTCGCACCAACGGAGCGGTGGCTGTTTTTCTGCCCGGCGTGGCCCGGCGGCTGTCCGAGCTGATCGGACAGGATCTGTATCTTGTTTTCACCAGCATCCATGAGGTGATGGTGCACGGGGTGGACAAGACCCGGCCGGAGGATTTAAAGCAGATTCTGGCGGATACCATAGAAAAAGCGACGCCGAAGGAGGATTTCCTCACGTATCAGATCTATTCTTACAGCAGGGAGAGAGATGAGATCTTCATGGTAGAGGAAACCTCCTTCGGCGCAGGAGTGTGATGGTCAGTTCAGCAGTGCGGAGTCGTTGGAAAATTCCTCCCCGCTGACTTTTTCAAACTGAGCCAGAAGGTCTTTTACAGTGAGCTTTTCCTTTTCTTCCCCGCGGATATCCAGAATGATCCGCCCTTCGTTCATCATGATCAGACGGTTGCCGTGGGCGATGGCGTCTTTCATGTTGTGGGTGATCATCATGGTGGTCAGATGATCCCGGTGAACAATCTCGTCGGTGAGATCCAGCACCTTGGCGGCGGTTTTGGGGTCAAGGGCGGCCGTGTGCTCGTCCAGGAGAAGAAGCTTTGGCTTTTTCAGGGTGGCCATAAGGAGGGTGAGTGCCTGGCGCTGTCCGCCGGAGAGCAGGCCGACCTTGGAGGTCAGGCGGTTTTCCAGTCCCAGATCCAGGGATTTCAGAAGCTCCCGGTATTCCTCCCGTTCCTCTTTTGTAAGCCCGCTTCGCAGAAGGCGCTTTTCCCCGCGGCGTCTGGCCAGGGCCAGGTTTTCCGCGATGCCCATGGTGGCGGCGGTGCCGGTCATGGGATCCTGGAAGACGCGGCCCAGGTAAACGGCCCGTTTATGTTCAGAGAGCCGGGTTACATCTTCTCCGCCAATGAGGATCTGGCCTTCATCTACCGGCCAGGTGCCGGCGATGGCGTTCAGCATGGTAGATTTCCCGGCGCCGTTTCCGCCGATGACTGTGACAAAATCTCCCTCCAGCAGATGGAAGGAAAGATTATTGAGAGCCGTCTTTTCGTTGATGGTTCCCGGGTTAAAGGTTTTGTACAGATTTTTCAGCTCAAGCATTCCGGTTTCCTCCCTTCTTGGACGGTTTGGTGAAGTACTTTCCCTTCCAGTACGGAACGGCGAGGAAAATGGCCACAACGAGAGCGGAAAGCATTTTGAGAAGGTCGGTGTCGATTCCCATCCAGATGACCACCTGCACAACCAGGTAATACAGGATGGAGCCCAGAGCCACGCTCACAAGGCGAAGGGCGAAGTTCCGGAAAATCCGTCCGAAGATGGCTTCGCCGATGATCACGGCGGCCAGGCCGATGACAATGGCGCCCCGGCCCATATTTACGTCTGCGAATCCCTGATACTGGGCCAGAAGGGCGCTGGAGAGAGCAACCAGACCATTGGAGAGCATGAGCCCGAGGACCTTGTTCCGGTCCGTGTTAATTCCCTGGGCCCTGGCCATGTTGGGGTTGCAGCCGGTGGCGCGCAGGGCGCAGCCCAGCTCCGTTCCGAAAAACCAGTAAAGAATCAGTACAAGGATGGCAATGATCACAGCCACCACAAGAAGGGTATTCTGGGTGAAAGGTACGTTCTTGATCCACCGGAGGGAGACCAGAAGATCATACTTGTCCACGTTGATGGCCTGATTGGCCTTTCCCATGATTTTCAGATTTATGGAATACAGGGAGAGCTGGGTGAGGATTCCGGCAAGGATGGCGGGGATCCCCATAAAGGTGTGAAAAACTCCGGTGGCCAGCCCGGCCAGCAGGCCGGCGCCAAAGGCTGCCAGCATGGATACCCATACGTTGTGTCCGCTGAGCATCATCATGACGCAGACGGCTCCTCCGGTACACATGGTGCCGTCCACGGTAAGATCCGCGATGTCAAGCACCCGGTAGGTGATATAGACACCGATGGCCATGATTCCCCAGATGAGACCCTGAGCCACGGCTCCCGGGAGGGCATTGATCAGACTTATGATTTGCATTTGATTTCCTCCTGTTTAAAACGAACAGCGAGAGAGGAGAACCCTTTCTCGCTGTTTCTGAGTCTGAGACAGTCTGCAGAGGGATTCCCTGTGTGCAGGAAATGCGTTTTGGAAGCATCACAGGAAATTCAGCTACAGTCTGCCGGTCTGATCTGAATTATTCAGCATCCTCTGTTTCAATGGCTGTATAGTCATCCGGAATCTCAATGCCAAGCTGTTCGCAGATATCCGCGTTGTATTCCTTGGTAAAGTTGGGCGCGTATTCAATGGCCATCTCGGAGATGTCCTCTCCGTCCTGAAGAATGCGGACCGCCATCTCACCGGTGGTGTATCCAAGGTCATAATAGCTGATGGAAAGAGTGGCCACGCCACATCCGGAGCAGATACCTTCCTCACCTGCGATTACGGGAACCCCCGCCGGCAGGCAGATATTGTTGATAATCTCGGTGTTGGAAGCTACGGTGTTGTCTGTGGGAACATAGATTACGTCACACTCGGTGGAAGCGGTGGTAGTGACAGAGGAAATATCGTTGGAGTCTGAGAACGCATAGTATTCACAGGTATATCCAAGCTCTTCCAGAGCGGCCTTTACCGTATCTACCTGATACTGAGAGTTTGCCTCGGCGGAGCAGTAGAGAAGACCTACAGTTTCAGCATCCGGGAAAAGTTCGTTCAGCATGGCGGCCTGCTGATCCAGCGGAGCCAGATCGGAGGTTCCGGAAATGTTTCCGCCCACCGTGCCGTCAAAGTCGTCCAGCTCAAGGGCAACGCCATACTCGGTCACAGAGGTTCCAAGGATGGGAATCTCGCTGGTTCCGGCTGCGGCAGCCTGAAGAGCCGCGGTGGCGTTTGCCAGGATCAGGTCCACATCGGCGGATACAAAGCTGTTGATAATGGTGGAACAGGTGTTGGTATCACCCTGGGCATTCTGCTCGTCAAAGGTTACCGCGTCTCCAAGGGCTTCCGTAACGGCGTCCTCAAATCCCTGGGTGGCGGCGTCCAGCGCGTCATGCTGCACAAGCTGGCAGATTCCGATGGTGTAGGTCTGTTCCTCGGCGCTTACCGGCAGGGCAAAGGCGCAGGTGGTGGTCATGGCTGCCAGAACGGCGGCGAAAATACGTTTTTTCATAAGTTTTTCCTCCCTGTTTGATTTTTCGAAATCCTCATTCTCAGAGTATTATAGTGCGTTAAAGCCCGAAAGTCAAGCTTTAACATCCTCTCCGAAGAACCAGTATATCTTTTCACTCATATCCGCATATTTCAGGTAAACAATGTTGAATTCCCGCACGATCTGGTCCTCCTTAAGGGTGAATTTTGCCAGCTCCGGGTCACTGTCCGCCAGAACATTGTAGACAAAGGAAATCCCGTAGCCCTCCCGCACCAGCTCCAGGATCAGCTTAAAGCTGGAGATATCTATACGTTTTGAAAAACGGCTCAGAGATTCATTGTATTCCCGGAGCTCCTGCTCCAGAATTGCCCGGGTGCCCGAGCCCTCCTCCCGGTGAATCAGAGTTTCGGAAAAAAGTTCCCGGATAGACACCGACTTCCCTGCAAAGGGGTGTTCTCTGTGGCAGATTCCCACGAAGGGCTCCCTGCGAAGAAGGATGCTGTCAAAGCGCCCTTTGTCAAAAAAGCCTTCCACCACAGCAAAATCCAGCCGGTTTTTTTCCAGCTCCATAAGGAGATGCTCTGTGTTGTCCACAAGAAAGCGCAGCGTGTTTTCCTTTCCGTTCAGGTATTGATGGATATAATCTGTGAGAAAATAATCGCCGATGGTTTTTGTGGCGCCCACACGCAGGGAACGTTCCGGCTTTTTCTGAAGCTGGGCGCGGACCGCCTGGTCGTGGAGGCGCACGGCGCGGGCATGAACCTCCAGGATCCCGGCGGCCTGGGTTTTTTCCAGTTTTCGGTTCGCGTAGGAAAAAAGTGTGCAGCCGTACTCCTGTTCCAGGTGATGAATCTGCTGTGTGACAGCTGGCTGGGTAATGTGGAGAAGCTCCGCCGCCCGGCGGTAGCTGCAGCAGTCGCACAGCGTGAGAAAGGTTTCGATTCGATAATCAAGCATGGCCTTTTCCTTTCAGGGTAAGAGATTCTCTGTATCTTATATATAATGTTTTCTTATCAAAGTATAAGCATCATTAAATTGATTTTATCATATATGGAGTGCTATAATCAATGAAAGAGATAAAAATCCCTTAATAAAAGAAGAAAAGGAGCCTTCACTATGAAAATTGTTGTGATTGGCGGGGTGGCCGCCGGCACGAAAACGGCGGCCAAGCTGCTGCGCCAGGACCGCGGCGCGGAAGTGACCGTCTATACGAAAAGCCAGGACATTTCCTACGCCGGCTGCGGACTGCCCTACTATGTGGGCGGCAGTATTGAGACCCGGGAGGAGCTGATTGTCAATACTCCCGAAAAATATACGGGACTGACCGGGGTAAAGGTGCGGACCGGGATGGAAGCGGTCCGCGTGGATGCGGCCGCCAGAACCGTGGGTTTTGCCAACGGGGAGACGGTATCCTATGATAAGCTTGTCATCGCCACAGGCGCGGTTCCTTTTGTGCCGAAGGTGAACGGGACAGAGCTTCCCGGGGTATTTACCATGCGCACACCGGACGACGCCATCCGTCTTCGCGCTTATGTGGAGCAGAATGTCTGTCAGAGCGCGGTGGTTGTGGGTGCCGGCTTTATCGGACTGGAGATTGCGGAGAATCTTATGGCAAAAGGTCTGAAGGTTACGGTGGCGGATATGGCGTCTCAGGTAATGCCCGGCCTGTTCGACGAGGAGATGGCCGCATACCTGCGCCGCCAGCTTCAGGAGAGAGGCCTGCGCATCTTTACCGGCGCCGCGCTGGAGGAAATAACAGGAGAGGAAAAGGCCACGGGGATCCGCACAAGTGTGGGCTCTCTGAAGGGGGATCTGGTGGTGCTGGCTCTGGGTGTTCGCCCGTCCACAGATTTTCTTGCCGGCTCCGGCATAGAGATGGATCGGGGAACCATCGTTGTAGACGCGTATCAGAAAACCAGTCTGGAGGATATCTATGCGGTTGGCGACTGTGCCCGGGTACATAACCGCCTCACCGGGAAGGGACAGTGGTCCGCCATGGGGTCCACCGCGAACATTACCGGCCGGGCTCTGGCGAAAAACCTCACCGGTCAGGTTACAGCCTACGGCGGCTGTCTTGGAACCGGGGTTGTGAAGCTGGCCGCAGATCTTAACGCCGGCCGCACCGGACTTACGGAGGCACAGGCAAAGGAGGCCGGATATGATGTGGTTTCCGCCACCTGCGTCACCGATGATAAGGCTCACTATTATCCGGGCGCTTCCTCTTTTGTCACCAAGCTGATCGCGGACCGGAATACCCATACGCTCCTGGGAATTCAGACTGTGGGCGCGGGCGCCGTGGACAAAATGGTGGACATCGCGGTTACGGGAATCGCCATGAAGGCGCGGCTGGAGGATTTTGACACCCTGGATTACGCCTACGCGCCGCCCTTCTCCACAGCCATCCATCCCTTTGTGCAGGCCTGCTATATTCTTGAAAACAAGCTGAGCGGGACTTATGAAACTTTCACCCCGGCCCAGTATGCTGCCGGGAAGGCAAAGGGGTACCAGGTCATCGACGTGCATCCGGCACCCACCATCCCCGGAGCGAAATGGGTGGATCTGGCCAGTGTAAACGGTCCCCTGGAAGGAATCGGGAAGGAGGAAAAGCTGCTTCTGGTCTGCGCCAAGGGAAAACGCGGCTATTTCCTTCAGAACCGGCTGAAATCGCTGGGCTATACCAATACCCGTGCCCTGGAGGGAGGAGCCTTTGTCAATGTGGTGCGAGTGGATTTCGCCGGCAAACTTCCGGCGGCTGAAATCAAGCGTGTGAAGGGGCTTGGCTGTCTCCAGGACAAGCGCTATCCGGATGTGTTTAATGTCCGGGTCATCACACGGAACGGAAAGATCACGGCGGAAGAGCACCGGATCATCGCCGAGGCCTCGGAGAGGTTCGGGTCCGGTGCGGTGACCATGACGACCCGTCTGACTCTGGAGATCCAGGGCGTGAAATATGAAAACATACAGCCCCTGATTGATTTCCTGGGAGAGCATGGGCTGGAGACCGGAGGAACCGGTTCCCTGGTCCGGCCGGTCGTGTCCTGCAAGGGTACCACCTGCCAGTATGGTTTGATCGATACCTTTGCCCTGTCAGAAAAGCTGCATGAGAAATTCTATAAAGGATATCATAAGGTGACTCTGCCCCATAAATTTAAGATTGCCGTGGGCGGGTGTCCCAATAACTGTGTGAAGCCAAATCTGAATGATCTTGGCATTGTAGGGCAGAGAATCCCCATGGTGGATCACAGCAAATGCCGGGGCTGCAAAAAATGCCAGGTGGAGATGAACTGTCCCATCCATGTGGCGAAGGTGGTGGACGGAAAGATCCACATTGATCCGGAGCTCTGCAATAACTGTGGGCGCTGCAGGGATAAATGTCTTTTTGGCGCTCTGGAATATCAGGACGGATATCGTATTTATATCGGCGGCCGCTGGGGAAAGAAGGTGGCCCACGCCACATCTCTTTCCAGAATTTTCACCTCGGAGGAGGAAGTGATGGACGTTGTGGAGAAGGCGATCCTTCTGTTCCGGGACGAGGGAATTACCGGGGAGCGTTTTGCCGATACCGTGGAACGGCTTGGTTTTGCCTATGTGGATGAAAAACTGCTCCATAGTGACATTGACAAGACCGCAATTCTGCAGAAGACAGTAAAGGGCGGAGCCACCTGCTGATCCTTTCCTGTCTGGGATTGCGCAGATTTTCTGGACGCTTCTTTGAAGTTTTGTTCTGAAATATTATTCTGTCAGGGGATTTCGTCCTTGTATTTTTCACGGACGTAGGTGTATAATGTAGAAAAAGTACGAATTCACATGCCGGATCCTGTAAATGGATCGATCCATTGTGAAATCTGACAGAGGATGAGGAGGATAAAACACATGGCAAAAAATTATTTTGACCTGACAGGCCAGGTAGCGGTTGTCACCGGCTGTTCCAGTGGACTGGGAGTTCAGATGGCGAAGGCTTTGGCGAACCAGGGCGCAAAGATCGTGGCGCTGGCCCGCCGCAAGAACATGGTGGAGGAAGTGGCGGCGCAGCTCACCGCGGATTATGGTGTGGAGGCAATCGGTATTTCCTGCGATATTACCAGCACCGAGGCTGTGGAAGCGGCTGTGGAAAGCGTAATGGATAAATTTGGCCGTATTGATATTCTGATCAACAACGCAGGTACAGGCGCGGTAGCTCCCGCGGAGGACATCACGGACGAGCAGTTTTCCAATGAGGTTAACATTGACCTGTTCGGAAGCTTCAAGATGGCCCGCGAGGTGGCAAAGAAGGCCATGATTCCCGCCGGTTATGGCCGTATTATCAATATTGCCTCCATGTATGGTCTGGTGGGAAATAAAATCGCCCCGGCTTCTCCTTATCACGCAGCGAAGGGCGGCGTGGTCAATCTGACAAGGGCGCTGGCCTGTGAGTGGGGAGAGAAGGGTATCAACGTGAACGCGATCTGCCCCGGATATTTTGAGACCCCGCTGACCAGGGAAACCCTGGAGAGTGAATTCTTCCAGAATTACGCGCACACCATGATTCCTCTGGCGCGTTATGGCAAAGAGGGTGAGCTGGACACCGCGGCGATCTTTCTGGCTTCCCCGGCCAGCACATATGTCAACGGCTGCATTCTGCCGGTGGACGGCGGTTATACAAGCTTATAAGAGTCTTGCTGTGCCGGAAGGCATCTCGCTTTCTGATGCCGACCATATGTATTTTGCAGACGAAAAAAGGCAGGAAGAGTATTCTGTGAGGATACTCTTCCTGCTTTTTTATCTGTGAATGGAAAGCCTGCCCGGAGATTCCAAGGAGCATCCGGCCGCCTGTTCTGCGAGAGAATATTCTTTTTCCAGCCGTTCCATCAGCGCTTTCACAGATACGATTTCCCGGATCCGGCCCACATTGCTTCCGCAGAAAACAAGTCCGTTTTCCACGTCGCCCCGGACGGCGTCGATGAGAGCTTTTGTGATGCAATAGGGAGCGTCCGTCACATGGCAGGTCTTGATGCAGTTATAGCAGCGGGAGATGGACTGCTTTACAGATGTGGTCCGCTCCACAAATCGGTTGCGTATGGCCCGTCCGGGCATTCCCACAGGGCTGCTGATGATCACTGCGTCGGATTCATCGGCGTTTATATAGGCCATTTTATAGGGGAGGGAGGCATCGCACTCCTCGGTGGCCACGAACCGTGTGGCCATCTGTACCCCGTCTGCGCCAAGACGCAGGAAGCGGCTGATATCGGCCCCGTCAAACACACCGCCGGCTGCGATGACCGGGATTTTTTCCCCGGGCGGTTCAAGGGTGCGGGTTATGTCCAGAACGTCTGCGGTGACGGTTTCCAGAGAACTGGACGGGGAAGAGAGCTGGTCCGGCTTAAATCCCAGATGACCGCCGGCCTTTGGCCCTTCTACAACTACCATGTCCGGAACATAATCGTATTTCTTTTTCCAGCGGCGGGAGATGACGGATAGGGCCCGCCCGGAGGAAACAATGGGGGCGATGCGGGTGCCGCTTCCGGATACCAGCTCCGGAAGGTTCATGGGAAGGCCTGCGCCGGAAATGATCAGGTCGGCTCCGGCGTCCACGCAGGCCTTTACAATTTCCTCGTAATCGCGAAGAGCGACCATGACATTGAAGCCGATGATTCCGTCCTTTGAAATCTCTCTGGCTTTTTTCATTTCGGAATGAATGGCCCGGATATTTGCCGCCCGGGGATTTCGGCCAAAATCCGCCTCCTGGTATCCGATATCTGCGGTAGAGATAATTCCCACACCGCCGGCGGCCGCCACGGCGCCTGCAAGCCTGTGCATGGAAATGCCCACGCCCATGCCGCCCTGGATAACAGGCACTCTGCTCATTTTATTCCCGATTCTGATTCCTTTCATTTGCCATACCTCGCTTTTCCGGACAATACCTGGGAAAATAGTTCCGATTTCCACAAAATAAAATATTAAAATCTATTAAACATAGTTTTAAAAACTATGTGGAATCTACCATATTCCATGTGATTTGTCAACCCTGTATGAAAAGATTTCACATTTAAAAGCTGCTATTCACAGTTGACTTTGAACAGCAACTTTAAAAGTCGGCTGTGAATGGGAACATATCTCTTGACAGTCTTTATTTCAATGTTTATTCTTAAAAAAGAAAAAGGAGAGGAGAGCAGATATGGGAAGAAAAGTCAGAGAATCAGGTTTTTCCGGCACATCCAGTGAACGGCCGGAGGCCTATGAGGCACCCCACGCGGCCCTGGCCCGCAGGGCCGCGGCAGAGGGAATTGTGCTGCTTGAAAATAAAGAAGGAATCCTTCCCCTGAAAGAGGGGAGCAAAATTGCCATGTACGGTGCAGGCGCCACGAGGACGATCAAGGGAGGCACCGGCTCCGGGGATGTGAACGAGCGGTATCATGTGAGCATAGCGGAGGGAATCCGTAATGCCGGTTTTACCATTGCGGACGAGGATTGGCTTGCCGAATATGACAGAGAATATTCGGAAAAGAGAGAGGCCTGGAAGAAGGAGATCCTGGATAAGCTGGAATCCGGGTCTTCTGCAGGCCTGGGCTTTTTTGACGCTTATACTTCGGTGCCTTTTCGGATGCCGGTGGGACCTGAAGCTGCGAAAACCGATACGGATACCGCGGTGTATGTGATCAGTCGTGTGGCTGGGGAAGGCGCGGACCGCATGGCCGCAGGGGGCGATTATTTTCTCAGTGAACAGGAGCATCAGATGCTGGCGGATATCTGTGCCCTTTACCCCAATGTGATTGTGATGGTGAACGCCGGCGGTGTGGTGGATCTTTCTTTTATGGATGAGATGGATTCCATAAAGGCCCTGCTGATTGTTTCCCAGCCGGGAATGGAAGGGGGAAATGCCGTGGCGGATGTGCTTTTGGGAAGGGTCTCCCCCTGTGGAAGACTGACAGATACCTGGGCGCTTCGCTATGAGGACTACCCCAATTCTTCGTTTTATTCTCACAATAACGGGAATGTGGAAAAGGAATATTATGAGGAGGACATATATGTGGGTTACCGCTATTTTGACTCCTTTGGGCTGCCGGTGCGCTATGGCTTCGGAGAAGGACTTTCCTATACTGCTTTTTCTGTTGAAATGGAAGAGCCTTTGATTCAGGCAGACGGCAGGGTGGCAGTAAACCTGCGGGTAAAAAATACCGGCGCATGCTCCGGACGGGAGGTCGTGCAGATTTATGCCGCCCTGCCGGAAGGAAATCTGGAAAAAGAAGCCCGCAGACTGTGTGCCTTTGGCAAGACCTCCCTTCTTGGCCCCGGAGATGCCCAGAGCCTTTCCCTGCATTTTGCACCCATGGACCTGGCCTCCTATGACGCTGCCCGGGCCGCATGGGTGCTGGAGGCGGGCCGTTATGTGCTTTTTGCGGGGGAATCGCTGAAAGACTCCACAGCTTTTGGCGTTTTGCTGCTGGAGGAGGAAAAGCTTCTGGAAAAAACGGAAAATATCTGCCCGCTGCAAGAGCCTCTGCGCCGTCTTACCCGTCCGGCTTCCGGAAACAGGTGGGAAAAAGCTTCGGATCTTTTCGAAGTTATCTGGGATCTTTCCGGGATCCCGGAAAGAATCGTCAGTTCTTCCGGAAAAAATCGGGAGAGGGATGAGGCCAAAAGGATGGCAGATGAGCTTCCGGTTGAAAAGCTGATTTGCCTGGCCACCGGTGATCCGGTCAAAGGACAGGGCAGCAATCTTGGCTCCGCGGGCATTTCTGTGCCTGGCTCCGCGGGGGAGACATCCAGTTGTGCGCTGGAGGAGGGAATCGCCAATATTATACTGGCGGACGGACCGGCCGGACTTCGCCTGAATGATACCTACTATGTGCTGGACGGACAGGCCATTTCTCTTCCCATGGAGGCTTCCCTGGAGCATGGCTTTTTCTTTGACGGCTCCGGACAGAAGGGCGAGAAATATCATCAGTACTGCACGGCTCTGCCGGTGGGGACCGTGCTTGCGCAGACCTGGGATCCGGAGCTTCTGGAAACCGTGGGGGAGAGTATTGGGGAAGAGATGCGGCATTTTGGCATAACTCTGTGGCTGGCTCCGGGAATGAACATTCATCGGAATCCCCTGTGCGGGCGGAATTTTGAGTATTATTCGGAAGATCCTCTGGTCAGCGGAAAAATGGCCGCGGCCATAACCCGCGGCGTACAGCGTGTTCCGGGCTGCGGAACCACGATCAAGCATTTTGCCTGCAACAACCAGGAGGATAACCGGATGCATTCCGACAGCATTGTCTCTGAACAGGCGCTGCGGGAGATTTACCTGCGTGGATTCGGCATTGCCATCCGGGAAGCGCGGCCTTTTTCCATTATGACCAGTTATAACCTGGTCAACGGGGTTCACAGCGCCAATAATTATGATCTGTGCACTACAGTGGCGCGGGAGGAATTCGGCTTTGACGGGGTGATCATGACGGACTGGACCACCACCGAGCAGGGACTGGACTGTACGGCCGCCGGATGTATGCGCGCGGGCAACGATCTGGTAATGCCGGGACAGCTTTCCGATCAGGAGAATATCCGGGAAGCCCTTGGGGACGGATCGCTGAAGGAAGAAACCCTTCGGGGCTGTATTGCGAACCTGATTCGGGTTATTCTGCGCTCTGACCGTTATGAAAGCCATTAAGAAACATTTTTCGCGTCCGGGCGATTGCATCTCACAGGAAAGGACAGCCGGTCAGAGATAACATGAGGTGAGCCGATGGGAGTTTATCTGAATCCGAATAACATGGATTTTCAGATGGCACTGAATTCCAGAATTTATGTTGATAAAACAGGGTTGATTGCGTATACAAACGGCCAGGTGATGTCAGAACAGAGGTTTATCAGTGTGAGCCGTCCAAGACGTTTTGGAAAAACAATGGCCGCGAATATGCTGACCGCGTATTACAGTCGTGGATGTAATTCGGCGGAGCAGTTTGCCGGACTGAGAATAGCGAAAGATCCGAATTTTGAAAAATATTTGAATCGATATAATGTGATTCGGCTGAATATGCAGGACTTTCTGAGCCGATCAAAGGACATGGGTGATATGATTTGGCGAATCCAGAGGGAAGTTCTGTTTGATCTGACTTCTGAATTTACGGATGTCAGGTATTTTGATGACTCGGATCTGATGCGGTCATTGCAGGACATTTATGCGAAATCTGCTGAAGGATCAGAGCTATGTAGGTCTTGCCTATATGACCGGAATTCTTCCAATAAAAAAACACGGACAGCATTCGGCTCTGAATATGTTTTATGAGTATTCGATGATGGACGCTGCGCCGATTCAGGAATTTACCGGATTTACCGGGGCGGAGGATTTTTATTTTTTCAGATAATCCTCCGCTTTTTACTGTGCCGGATGAAAGTCCGGCCGGGCTCTCAGGTGACGATGACTGTGCTGTAGCCTTCATCCCGCAGGCGCTGTTCCATGCTTATGGCGTTGCCGAGCTGCAGATACGCACCCACCTGTACCTTGTACAGGCCGTTTTCAAAGAGGAGAAAGGCCGGGTACCCCCTGTCATCCAGCTGGTACAGCATTCGGTCCGCGTTTTCACGGCTCCGGAAGGCGCCGGTCTGTACGCGGTAATATACAGGAGATTCCACCGTTTCCTCATTCAGAGTTCCAAGAATCGCTTCTGCGATGGCTGTGGCGATCTCCTCAAATTTCTCATCAAAAAGCCGGTTGTCTCCATCGGAATTCAAAAATCCTGTCTCAATGAGAAGTGCGGGCATTTTCGTTCTGCGCAGGACGGTCAGATCCGGCCGGGCCTTCACTCCGATTTCCCGGAATCCCAGGGCGCCCAGAGCTCCCACGATGTTTTCCGCCATTTCATATTTTATCCCGGTTTTGTCGTAGACGAGCACCTCCACACCCTCATACTGATTTTCAGAGGGACTGGAATTTCTGTGGAAGGATATAAAATAATCGCCTCCTGCTTCATTGGCAATGGAGGCCTTCTCAGAGGGCATCTGATAGACATCGGCCGTACGTGTATAGACAACCTCTGTCCCACTGTCGCTGAGAATTTTTCCCACAGCCAGGGTCAGCGCCAGGTTATCGTCCTTTTCCTGTCTCCCCCGGGAAACTGCGCCAGGGTCGGCGCCGCCGTGCCCGGCATCAAGAATAATTTTATAAGTCAACCGTATCTTCCTCTCAAATTCTCGCTTAAAATAAATATATGCATTTTCCCCTTATTGCGTGAAAGCCTTTCCTGTTGTAGAATAAGGGCTGAGATCATGCTCACCGGAGGACAGATGCAGCGCAGGAGCAGGAGGAAAACCGGATGGAAGAGTACAGGAATTTTTTGAAAAACATGGGGGATTATATTTTCGCGGAAGATGAGCCGGAGAAGGCGGATATCATTTTCGTGCCCGGGAACGGATATCCTCAGATGGCGGAGCGGGCGGCACGGCTGTATGGGGAGGGATATGCGCCCTGTATCCTCCCAAGCGGAAGATTCAGCGTGACTGTCGGACGTTTTTCCGGTGTTCTGGCACAGGCGGAGGAATATCCGGGAAATTTTGAGACAGAGTGGGAGTTTCTGCACTGTGTCCTACGAAGAAATGAAGTGCCGGAGCAGGCGATCCTGAAGGAAGATCAGGCCACCTTTACTTATGAGAACGCCTCTTATTCCAGACAGATTACCGATCAGGCCGGGATCCGCGTCAGAAATGCAATTCTGTGCTGTAAGAACTATCACGCCGGAAGAGCGCGAATGTATTATCAGCTCCTTTATCCGGAAGCCAGGATCCTGGTATGTCCGTCGGCGGTGGATGAGATCCGGAAGGAAAACTGGACGCAGACGGAGGAAGGTATTGCGGCGGTTATGGGGGAGGCAAAGAGGATCGTCACTCAGTTTTCTCTCTGGATGGGGAAAGCGTGACCGGAGAGCAAACGGTTCAGCCTCCTTCTTTGTTTTTCTAAAATATTACAAAAATCTCTTGACAAATTCATGCGTTTGTTACAAAATAATTACAAAAGGATAAAGAAATTACTGCGCGGTTCCGATACTTTCTTTTCGAATGAAACAGAATGGGCATTCGGAACTCTGCGTCTGTAAAATAATTTGTACACAGAGGTGGAGAAATGAAAAAGGGAAGAAAAAAGTACGGGAGAAAAGGGGCTTTGTTATTGGCTGCGGCTATGCTTTCATTTACCCTGATCCAGGGAACGGCAGGACCGATTTACGGGAGCGCATCGGAAACAGCCATAACAGTGAGCACACTGATTCCTGAAAACATAACCATTGAGGGGCCTGTGGCTCTTGAAAATGTTGTTCTGCCCGCTACGGAGTACGGAACACTTGCCTGGGAAGACCCCTCATTTGTGCCAACACAGAGAACCCAGGACTGTCCGGTGATTTTTACCCCTGTAAGCTCTGTGGATATTTCCTCTCTTACCGGATGGGACGGTGAAAAGGGGATTCTGACCGGAACCGTGACTGTGGTGGTAAGCAGTATTACCGAGACTTCTGAGGACGACGGTACGGCTTCCTCCGGGGAGGAGCCTTCCCAGGAGACCGCCGCTGAGACTGTGCAGGCCGTGGATGGCTCCGCGGATCAGGTGGCGGAGAACAGCGACGCATCTGCGGGGGATTTATCGGCAGAATCGGCTGTGGAGGAGGCTTCCCAGGGAGCGGATGACGCAGAGACAGCCGCCGCAGAGGCGGAAACTGTTTCAGCCCCCGCTGCAGAAGCAGGTGCGGATGGCACTTCGGAGGTGAATGGAGAGTCGTCTGCGGAAGAAGCTGCGGGAAGCTCTGTCGCGGGAGCACAGGAGCAAACCGGGGATTCCGGAGAGGAAGCCGCGGAAGAGACTTCCGGAGATACTACAGCAGAAGCCGGGGAATCTGCAGAGGAGGCCGCGGGAGATTCCCAGGCGGAAGCCGGAGAAGATGCCGCAGAGGAAACCAGCGCCGCAGCGGACAATATTTTTGACCGTACAGAAGAGGCCGAGGATGAAAGAGTCACTGCGATTTCCGACACGGATCTGACCGAGGAGGAGAAGGAGGCCTACGCGGAAGAAAATCATACCTGCAATGGGATTACGGTTTATGGAATTGATCTTCCCTGGTATGTGCAGTTCCGTGTAACCAGCGCGGACGGCTACGAATTTTCCAACCAGGCAGGCGCGGATATTTTTAAATCCTATGAGTTTGTGCTGTGGGATCTGACCACAGATTCAGAATACAAGATTCCGGACGGGCAGTATATCAGCGTATCGGTTCCGGTAAAAGCGGGATATGATTATACAATCGTACATATTCTGGACAGCGGCGCTACGGAAACCATTATCCCAAGCGTGGACGGATCGACGATGACTTTCAGTACTCATTCCTTCAGTCCCTTTGGAATTGCCGGAAGTGAGACTCTGGCCGGACCGGACGGATCCGGAACCGGAACGGTAACACCCACCCCTACCGCGGCGGCTACGGCCACGGCAACACCGAAAGCCACCGCCACACCCACACCCACGGTGAAAGCCACCGCCACGCCTACGCCAACAGCGAAACCTACCGCGACGGCAACGCCGAAGGCTACGTCTACCGCCACACCCACACCCACGACAGTAGCCACCGGATCGGACAGTACGGACTCATCCTCCGCAGCCACTGTGGAAACCGGAGATACCACCAGCATCCTGCCTCTGGTGATTCTGATCGTGGCCGCGATTGTTGTGGTCGCCGTGGTTCTTGTACTGAAAAAACGTTCGAAATAATACGTGATTTTTCATAAAGTCAGAAACCCTCTCATAGATTTTCTGTGGGAGGGTTATTTTTATGAAAATGAAGGCTGTGTTAAAATCACTTTTTCTCTCATACGGACTCACCGGAATTCTTCTGCTTGTGCTGGCTTTTCTGCTGTTTCGCTTTGACCTGGGGGAAGGCCCGTTTGCAGCGGGGATTCTGGTGATCTATGTGGCGTCCTGCCTGGGAGGTGGTTTTCTGGCGGGAAAAACACTCCGCAGAAAAAAATATCTGTGGGGCATGACAGTTGGAATCTGCTATTACATTCTGCTTCTGACGGTTTCCTTTGCGGTTTCACGGGGGTGGGATATGTCTCTGCTTCATGGAGTTACCATGTTTTTTCTGTGCCTGGGAGGCGGAGCTCTGGGCGGAATGCTCTCCTGAAGCGGAAATCTTCCATGTCTGAAAAAAACTATTTGAAATTCCGGGATTTTATGCTATACTAGGCAAAGATGAATAAACACAAGGAGGAGATTATATGGTACATATCAGAACATTAAATACAAAGAACCTGCAGAACACGGTGAAAAAAGGCGGCTGCGGCGAATGTCAGACATCCTGTCAGTCTGCCTGCAAGACTTCCTGTACAGTAGGAAACCAGAGCTGCGAGCAGAAATAATCTCCGGCTTTGTGTGAGCTTTATGAAGCAGCGGAGTAATTCCGCTGCTTTTACATTGTGAGGAAAGGAACTTCAAGAAAAGTATGAGTCTGATTCACCGTTATAAAAACAACGGGTACAATATTGTTCTGGATATTAACAGCGGCTGTATCCATCTTGTGGATGAGGTTACCTATGAGGTCCTCCCTTATCTGGAGGAAGGGCTGTCCGCCGGGGCCATTGCGGAGAAGCTTGCCGGTGCTTTTTCAAAAGAGGATGTGGAGACATCCGTAAGGGAATGTGAGGAACTCCGGGAGCAGGGAATGCTTTTTACCCGGGATATATATGAGAATGCCATTGATGCGTTTACGGAAAACCGGCAGCCTGTGGTCAAGGCTCTGTGTCTTCATATTGCCCATGACTGCAATCTGGCCTGCCGCTACTGCTTTGCGGAGGAAGGAGAATACCACGGCCGGAGGGCGCTGATGTCCTTCGAGGTTGGGAAAAAAGCTCTGGACTTCCTTATTGCCAGCTCCGGCGCCCGGAGAAATCTGGAGGTGGACTTTTTCGGCGGGGAACCGCTGATGAACTGGCAGGTTGTGAAGGATCTGGTCTGTTATGGCCGTGAACAGGAAAAGCTTCACGATAAGAAATTTCGTTTTACCCTGACCACCAACGGAGTTCTCCTGAATGATGAGATCATGGAATTCTGCAATCGGGAGATGGGCAATGTAGTCCTCAGCGTGGACGGGCGAAAAGAAGTCCACGACCGTATGCGTCCCTTCCGGGGCGGGCAGGGCAGCTATGACCGGGTTATTCCAAAATTTCAGAGGTTCGCAGAGTCCCGCGGTCAGGAGAGGTATTATGTGAGAGGTACCTTTACCCATTATAACCTGGACTTTTCCAGAGATGTTCTGCATCTGGCGGACCTGGGCTTCAAGCAGATTTCCGTGGAACCTGTGGTCGCGTCTGAGGAGGAGCCTTACGCCATACGGCAGGAGGACATTCCGAAGATCCTGGAGGAGTACGACCTCCTTGCCCGGGAGATGATCCGACGTGAGAAGGAGGGGAGAGGCTTTAACTTCTTCCATTTCATGATTGACCTTACCGGCGGCCCCTGTGTGTATAAGAGACTTTCCGGCTGCGGCTCGGGAACGGAATATCTGGCGGTAACACCCTGGGGAGATTTTTATCCCTGCCATCAGTTTGTGGGAGAGGAAGAATACCTGATGGGAAATGTGGAGGAAGGCATTACAAGGCCGGAGATCGCACGGGAATTCGGAAAATGTAATGTATACGCGAAGGAGGAGTGCAGGAACTGTTTTGCCAGGTTTTACTGCAGCGGCGGATGTGCAGCCAACGCCTATCATTTTTCCGGGAATATTCAGGGCAGCTATGAGATCGGCTGCGCGCTTCAGCGGAAACGGGTGGAATGCGCGATTATGATAAAAGCCGCGCTGGCGGATCCGGAGGGTGTGTAATCCCTCCGGAAGCCGCAGCGGAAATATAAATGATACAGGGATTTCGGGAGTACGAAGTGCGGACACCCGCAGGGCGCTCTGTGAGGAAATCCGTGTATCAAATCATATTATAAAGAGAAAGGAAAAAGCAATGAAAAAAAGCAGAGGAATTGCAGTTCTGGTTTTAACCCTCGCGATTACCGTTTTTCTCGGATATGTGACTCTGGTGGGCATCGGCCCAACCGGAAGCGGATCTGCCAGAAATATTACAACGGGTCTGGATCTTTCCGGAGGCGTGAGCATTACCTATCAGACTACCACGGATAATCCAAGCAGCTCGGACATGTCTGACACGGTTTACAAGATGCAGCAGCGTGTCAGCCAGTACAGCACAGAGGCGCAGGCTTATCAGGAAGGGGACAACCGGATTACCATCGAGATTCCCGGCGTCTCAGATGCCAATGAGATTCTGGCGGAGCTTGGAAAGCCGGGCTCCCTGTACTTCATTACCATGGAGGATGAGGACGGCAACACGAATGTGACCACTGGAGACAGCGACAGCGGATACGTTCTGGCCCGGGATCTGGATGAGATTATTGAATCCGGTTCCGTTGTGCTGGAAGGAACTGATATCAAAGAAGCCACCGGAGGTGCCTATACGGATTCTTCTACAAGCTCCCAGGAATATGCGGTGGAGCTGGAGCTGACCAGCGACGGTACGGAGAAATTTGCCACGGCCACGGAAGAGAATGTGGGAAATCAGATTGCCATCGTTTACGACGAGGAAGTTTTAAGCGCTCCTGTGGTCAATGAGGCCATCACCGGAGGACAGGCGCAGATTACCGGTATGGAGAGCACAGAGGAAGCGCAGAATCTGGCTTCCTTTATCCGGATCGGTTCACTGAGCCTTGAGCTGGAGGAAGTGGAATCCAGAGTGGTTGCCGCCCAGCTTGGCGTGGAGGCGATTTCCACCAGCGTGAAGGCGGGTGTGATCGGCATTCTCATTGTGTTTCTTATTATGATCGCCGCTTACCGGGTTTCCGGTGTGGTGGCCTCTCTGGCTCTGCTGATTTATACATTCCTGAACCTGATTGCGATCAATGCCTTTGACATTACGCTGACCCTTCCCGGAATCGCGGGTATTATTCTGGGTATCGGCATGGCTGTGGACGCCAACGTGATTATTTACGCCCGTATCAATGAGGAGATCTCGGGAGGAAGCTCCGTCCGCGTGGCCATCCATAATGGATTTTCCAAGGCCTTCAGCGCCATTTTTGACGGCAACGTGACCACGCTGATCGCCTGTCTGGTTCTGATCTGGCTCAGCTCCGGATCGGTCAAGGGATTTGCCTATACCCTGGCTCTGAGTATTGTGATTTCCATGTTTACGTCCCTGGTGGTTTCCAGATGGCTGGCCAACGCCGTGTATGCGGTGGGTGTGCGGGACGCGAAGTTTTACGGGAAGGCCCATTCCTGGAAACACTTTGACTTTGTGAAAAAGAGAAAAACATTCTTTATTATCGCCCTTGTGGCGGTTCTGTGCGGACCGGTGGGGATGCTCGCCAATTCCGCTATGGGCAACGGCGCTTTGAATTTCGGCCTGGAATTTTCCGGCGGAACTTCCACGACGGTAACCTTTAATGAGGAGATGACCATTGATGAGATCGACACGGAGGTTACACCGGTTGTGGAATCTGTGACCGGCGATTCCAACGTACAGCCGACCAAGGTTGTGGGAACTTCTCAGGTGGTGATCAAGACCCGCTCTCTGAGTCTGGATGAGAGAACCGAGCTGAATGAGGCGCTGGTGGAGAACTTTGACGTAGATGAGGATCTGATTGAGTCTGAAAACATTTCCTCTACCATCAGCAGTGAGATGCGAAGAGACGCAGTCCTGGCGGTGGTTGTGGCCACGATCCTCATGCTGATCTATATCTGGATCCGCTTTAAGGATGTGCGTTTCGCGGGAAGCGCAGTCATCGCTCTTCTCCACGATGTGGGGGTGGTGCTGGCCTGCTACGCGCTGATCCGTATTTCGGTTGGCAATACATTTATCGCCTGTATGCTGACAATCTTTGGTTATTCCATCAACGCGACCATTGTTATTTTTGACCGTATCCGTGAGAACCTGAGGGGCAGAAGACTGGTGCCGGAGGAGGAGCTGAAGGATCTGGTAAACAGCAGTATTTCGGAAACTCTGACCAGAAGTATTCTTACCTCTCTGACCACCTTTGTTATGGTACTGATTCTTTACATTATGGGTGTGTCCTCCATCCGGGAATTTGCTCTTCCTCTGATGGTTGGGGTTGTAGCAGGTGCCTATTCGTCTGTGTTTGTGACCGGATCGCTCTGGTATTTCTTCAGGACCCGGTTTGGCATGAAAGAAGCGGCTTCTGTGGAGGCAAAGTCATCCGGAACGGTTTCCGAAGCCGGAAAGCGCGGGACCTCCGGATCTTCGGATAAGACCGGGAAAAACGTCTCCGGTGAGGAAAAGACACGGCAGAACTCCGGAAATGCGCAGCCCAAAAAGAAAAACCGTAAGAGAGTACAGGAGCGGCAGGCCCGGGAAGCGCAGAACAGTTCCGGGGAGGAGACCTCAGATAAGTAAATGACTTAAACATTTTATTTCCGCAGACCAGGGGTCCTGCACACCTGTTCACAGGTTTATGGGACTGAAGGAGCGGGAAAAAAGAGTGTCTCAGAGATGAGACACTCTTTTCATTGCAGGACAGAAGAAAAAAGGACGGTCCGGAATCGGACGCGCCAGCATACAGCGAAGAAGGAGAGGACAGAAATGGAGAAATGGATGGTTGCGGCTAAACGGGCGGATTTTAATGCGATCGGAAAAAAGTTTGGGATTGATCCGGTGATCGCAAGACTGATCCGAAACAGAAATGTGGTGGGTGAGGAGGCAATTGGCCAGTACCTTCACGGCCGTGTGGAGGACCTTCCGTCTCCCCACCGTATGAAGGATCTGGAGCTGGCCTGTGAGATCCTGGGAGATTCCATTTCCTTCGGCGAGAAGATTCGCATACTGGGAGACTATGATATTGACGGGGTGATTTCCACCTATATTCTCCTGAAGGGTCTGCGCCGTCTGGGAGCGGAGGTGGATACCTATATTCCGGACCGGGTGACAGACGGATACGGCATACATTCTCATCTGATTTCGAAAGCTGCGGAGGATGGAGTGGATCTGATCGTCACCTGTGACAACGGTATTTCCGCGGTTCAGGAAATTAAAATGGCCAAAGATATGGGAATCAGTGTGATTGTCACAGATCATCATGAGGTTCCTTATCAGGAAAGGGAAGACGGAAGCCGGGAATGGATTCTGCCCTGCGCGGACGCCATTGTGAATCCCAAGCAGCCGGACTGTCCCTATCCGGATAAGAATCTGTGCGGCGCGGCGGTGGCTTATAAGCTGATCTGCCAGTTGTACGAGATTCATCATATTCCCGCGGAAGAACTGGAGGAATATATTGAGCTGACCGCTTTTGCCACAGTGGGAGATGTGATGGAGCTTCAGGGTGAAAACCGGATACTCGTAAAGGAAGGTCTTCGCCGGCTTCCGGATACAAAAAACTATGGCCTGCGGGAGCTGATCCGGGCCAATGATCTGGAGAACCGGCCGATCACAGCCTATCATGTGGGGTTTGTCCTTGGACCCTGCATCAATGCCAGCGGCCGTCTGGATACCGCAGCCCGTTCACTCGCCCTGCTGGATGCGAAGGATCCTCAGGAAGCGGCCAGGCTGGCAGGGGATCTTACGGCCCTGAACCAGAGCCGCAAAGCACTGACAGAGAGGGGCCAGAAGGAAGCCATGGAGCTTGTGGAAACCACAGAGATTGGAAATGATCGGGTGCTGGTGATCTTTCTGCCGGACTGCCATGAGAGTCTGGCGGGAATCATTGCGGGCCGGGTCCGGGAAAAGTATCATAAACCGGTTTTCGTGCTGACAAGGGGAGAGAGCTTTGTAAAGGGAAGCGGGCGTTCCATTGAGAGTTATTCCATGTACGATGAGCTGATAAAATGCGGGGATCTTCTGGAGGAGTTCGGCGGTCATCCCATGGCTGCAGGCCTGTCTCTGCGGGAGGAAAACGTGGATGAATTTCGCAGAAGGATTAACGAGAGCTGTACCCTGACAGAGGAGGATCTGACGCCGAGGATTGTTATAGACGCTACCATGCCGATTTCCTATGTTACCAAAGATCTGGTGCGGCAGATCTCTCTTCTGGAGCCCTTTGGCAAGGGAAATACAAGACCTCTTTTCGCCCAGAAAAGAATGAGTGTATTAAACGGCCGGGTCTTTGGGAAGAATCATAATGTGGCCAGATTTCAGCTGATGGATGAGAACGGATATGCGGTGGCCGGCATATACTTCGGGGAGGCAGAAGCCTTTCTCCGCTATGCGGGAGAGAGGAAAACGGTTTCTGTGACCTATTATCCTGAGATTAACTCCTACCGGGGACGGGAAACCCTGCAGATGACCGTGCAGAATTATATGTAGACCGTGAATTCCGGGAGAGAGGAACCCTTTAAAATGTGCATAATTACTTATTTTTCCCTGCACAAAGCGTCGAGTTCTGTCGTGTTTCAGATTGATTCCTTCGAAAAAAAGTGATATACTGACTTATATTTAGTCAAAGATGCGGAGGATACCTATGAAAAAGTTAGAGGACTATGTGAAAAGTATTCCGGATTTTCCGAAAAAAGGCGTTATTTTCCGGGACGTGACAAGTGTTCTTCAGGACGCGGATGGTCTGCAGCTGGCCATCGACTCCATGCAGGCTCTTGTGGAGGATCTGGATGTGGATGTCATTGCGGGGACAGAATCCAGAGGCTTTGTGATGGCTATGCCGATTGCGTATAATCTTCATAAGCCGTTTGCCATGGTGCGCAAGAAGGGAAAGCTTCCCCGTGAGACCGTATCCATGAAATATGACCTGGAATACGGAAGTGCGGAGATTGAGATGCATAAGGACTCCATCAAACCTGGACAGAGAGTGGTGCTGGTGGATGATCTGATTGCCACCGGAGGAACCCTGGAAGCCGCAGTTAAGCTGATTGAAATGCTGGGCGGAGAGGTGGCCCGGATTGTGGTTATGGTGGAACTGGCAGGCCTTCATGGACGGGAACGGCTGAATGGCTATGATGTGGCATCGGTAATTTGCTACGAAGGAAAGTAAAAGAACCGTTTCCCGAATGTGATGATACCAGGGTCAAATGCTTTTGACTCCGATATCATGTGATTTTAAGCCCTGGGGATACCCGGGGCTTTGATATCCACAGAGGGATGCTGGAGGGGGATCTGGCGCGGTCAGACAGATACAGACGGAAAATTTGTGCGCAGGCAGGTGAAAAAATGGCAGATTCGGTGAATAAAAACAGCGTCGGGGATGTACAGAAGGACAGGAAAAATATGGAGATTGTCCGCAAAGCGGACGCGTCGGTGAAATCCATGCGTGATTTTACCAGCCCTGAGGAGCTGTATGAGGAATTGATTTGCAGCGTGAAGAAGTACCATCCATCCACAGACCTTTCCATGATACAGAAGGCCTATGAGGTGGCCCGTGAGGCACACAGGGACCAGAAACGCAAATCCGGGGAGCCTTATATCATTCATCCCCTTTGCGTTGCCATTATACTGGCGGATCTGGAACTGGATAAGGAGACGATTGTAGCCGGTCTCCTCCATGATGCGGTGGAGGATACCTGGATGACCAGCGAGGAAATAGAGAGGGAATTTGGCGCCGAGGTGGCTCTTCTGGTGGACGGAGTCACAAAGCTGGGCCAGCTTTCCTATTCAAAGGACAAGGTGGAGGTGCAGGCGGAGAATCTGCGGAAAATGTTTCTCGCCATGGCAAAGGATATCCGCGTGATTCTGATTAAGCTTGCGGACCGCCTTCACAATATGCGGACGCTTCAGTACATGACTCCGGAAAAGCAGAAGGAGAAAGCGAGAGAGACCATGGACATTTATGCGCCCATCGCCATGCGTCTTGGAATTTCCAAGATCAAGGTGGAGCTGGATGACCTTTCTCTGAAATATCTGAAGCCGGATGTCTATTATGACCTGGTGGAAAAGGTGGCCCTGCGCAAAAGTGAGCGGGAGGAGTTTGTCGGTGTTATTGTGGCGCAGGTGCAGAAGCACATGCAGGATGCCGGGATCAAGGCCCAGGTGGATGGCCGGATCAAGCACTTTTTCAGTATCTACAAGAAGATGGTGAATCAGAATAAGACCATTGATCAGATTTACGATCTTTTCGCGGTGCGGATTCTGGTGGATACGGTGAAGGACTGTTACGCGGCCCTGGGTGTGATCCATGAGATGTACAAGCCCATTCCCGGGCGTTTTAAGGATTACATCGCCATGCCCAAGACCAATATGTATCAGTCCCTGCACACCACACTGATCGGTCCCAGTGGCCAGCCCTTTGAGATTCAGATCCGGACCTTTGAGATGCATAAGACGGCGGAATACGGAATTGCCGCCCACTGGAAATACAAAGAAGCCTCCGACGGAAAAAAGCCGGGAAAGAGTGAGGAGGAGAAGCTGAACTGGCTGCGGCAGATTCTGGAATGGCAGAGAGACATGTCCGATAACCGGGAATTCATGAGTCTTCTGAAAAATGACCTGGATCTTTTTGCGGACAGTGTCTACTGTTTTACTCCCCAGGGGGATGTAAAGACACTGCCCAACGGCTCCACCACCATTGACTTTGCCTACAGCGTTCACAGCGCGGTGGGGAATAAAATGGTTGGCGCCAGGGTCAACGGAAAGCTGGTTCCCATTGAGTATCAGATTAACAATGGCGACCGCATTGAGATTATCACCTCTCAGAATTCCCAGGGCCCCAGCCGGGACTGGCTGAAGATTGTCAAGAGCACCCAGGCAAAAAACAAAATCAATCAGTGGTTTAAAAAGGAGCTGAAGGAGGACAATATCCTCAGAGGCCGGGAGATGCTGATCCAGTATGCCAAGACCAAGGGCTACAGGCTGGGCGTTTATGCAAAGCCGCAGTATCAGGAGATCGTCATGCGCAAGTACGGCTTCCGGGACTGGGAGTCCGTTCTGGCCGCCATAGGGCACGGAGGCCTGAAGGAGGGCCAGGTCTTTAACAAGCTGGCGGATGCCTATGAGAAGGAAAACCGGAAGAAGCTGACAGACGAGCAGGTGCTGGAGGCGGCTTCCGAGAACCAGGACAGGCTTCATGTGGCCAAGAGCAAAAGTGGTATTGTGGTCAAGGGCATCCATGATGTGGCGGTTCGTTTTTCCAAATGCTGCAGCCCCATTCCAGGGGATGAGATCATTGGCTTTGTCACACGGGGCCGGGGGATTACCATTCACAGAACCGACTGTGTCAACGTTCTCAATATGCCGGAAATTGACCGGAACCGTCTGATCGAGGCGGAATGGGAGGCGGAAGGCCGGATCCCGGAGAAATATGAGGCGGAAATCCAGGTATACGCCAACAACCGCACAGGGCTTCTGGTGGATATTTCCAGGATTTTTACCGAGCGGAAAATTGACCTGCGAACCATCAACAGCCGGACCAGCAAGCAGGAAAAGGCGACGATTTCCATGAGCTTTAATGTGGGAAGCAAGGAGGAGCTGAATTCTCTTATTGAAAAAATACGCCAGGTAGAAAGTGTGCTGGATGTGGTCCGGACGTCCGGCTGATCCGGCGGGAAAGGGAGGAAGAAAATGTCGAAGCTGGAACTGCAGAAGTGTATACTGGGCTCTGTATCCACAAACTGTTATTTCGCGAAAAACACGGAGACCGGGGAGATCCTGATCCTGGATCCGGGAGACGCCCCGGAGAGAATATATGCGAAGATATCTGCCATGGGGGGAAGCCCCGCGGCGATTCTGCTTACCCACGGCCACTACGATCACATTCTGGCCGTGTCTGATGTGAGGGAAAAATACGGAATTCAGGTTTATGCCTGTCAGGCGGAGCAGGAGCTTCTTGAGAACCCATCCGCCAATCTTACCAGATATACCGGAAAGCCTGTCACCCTGAAGGCAGATGTGCTGCTGAGCGATGGACAGGTATTTGAGGCGGCCGGTTTTTCCATAAAGCTTTTCCACACTCCGGGACATACAAAGGGAAGCTGCTGTTATTATATTGAGGAAGAGGGCGTGTTGTTTTCCGGAGATACCCTTTTCTGCGGTTCTGTGGGAAGGACCGACTTTCCGGGAGGCAGTACGTCAGAGATCGTAAGAAGCCTTCACAGGCTTCTGGATACACTGCCTGAGGAGACAGATATTTTTCCCGGCCACGAGCAGTCCACCACCATCGGTTATGAAAAGAGGTATAATCCCTTTGTGTGAGATCGGCATTCTGTTTCTGGACAGAGAATTTGAGCATGATGTTTTTGAATTGATCCGGGCGTTCTATCCGGAGGCAAAATTCCATATTTTTTATGACGCGGCGGATGTGAAGGAGGGAGACAATCTCTTTTTCCAGATCAGCCGGGAAGGGGACAGCCGTTTTATCCGCTGGCAGGATGAGGAAAGTCAGGGAATCGTCTGTGCATCTGAGATTGAGGGATCCGCCGGCGGGGAAGCCCCCGATGCTCCTGTTTCTCCTGAGGATGATAAATACGGGACCCGAAGGGAAAATAAAGACAGACTGAAATATGCCCTCTATAAGCTTCTGGTCCGGCTGTCCGGGAAAACTCTTCCCTGGGGAAACCTGACGGGAATCCGTCCGGTGAAGCTGGTCATGGAAATGCTGGAGAGCGGTATGAGCAACCCGGAGTCCGCGGAAAAAATGCGCAGCCGTTACCTGGTCAGCCCTGAGAAAACTGCGCTGGCGGTAACCATTGCCAACCGGGAGAGGGAGATCCTGAAAAATATAGACTATGAAAACGGCTACAGTCTTTATGTGGGGATTCCTTTTTGTCCAAGTATCTGTCTGTACTGTTCCTTCAGCTCCTATCCTCTGGAAAAGTGGAAGAAGCGGGTGGATGAGTACCTGGATGCGCTGATCCGGGAGATCCATATGGTTTCCCGGATGATGAGCGGCCGGAGGCCGGATACGGTCTATATCGGAGGGGGAACCCCCACAACCCTTGAGCCGCCGCAGCTTCGGCGTCTGCTGCAGGCGATTGTGGAATCCTTTCCCTGCGGAGGCCTTCGTGAGTTTACCGTGGAAGCGGGGCGGCCGGACAGTATAACGCCGGAAAAGCTTCAGGTCCTCCGGGAATACCCGGTGACAAGGATTTCCGTGAATCCACAGACGCTGAACCAGAGCACGCTGGATATAATCGGCAGACGGCACACTGTGGAACAGGTGTATCAGGCCTTTTCCCTTGCCCGGGAGGCGGGCTTTGACAATATAAATATGGATCTGATCGTGGGCCTGCCGGGGGAGGACATTTCCATGGTGGAAAATACCCTGCAGCAGATCCGCAGGCTCTCCCCGGACAGTCTGACGGTCCATTCCCTGGCCGTAAAGCGGGCGGCCAGGCTGAATATCTTTAAGGAACAGTATGAGGAGATGACCTTTGAGAACAACCAGGAAATCATGGATCTGACCATGAAAACCGCTTATGAAATGGGAATGGGGCCTTATTATCTGTACCGGCAGAAAAACATGAAGGGGAATTTTGAAAATGTAGGCTATGCCGAGGTTGACAAAGCCGGGATTTACAATATACTGATTATGGAAGAAAAGCAGCACATTCTTGCGCTTGGGGCGGGGGGAACCAGCCGCCTGGTTCTGGATCACGGGAAACGCATACACCGTGTGGAAAATGTCAAGGATGTGACCAGCTACATAAACCGTGTGGATGAGATGATTGAGAGAAAGGAAAGAGCGGTCCGGACACTGCTGTGACAGAGGATCGGAGCAGAAAGGAGGAATCTCTCATAAGATGAAGACGGATGGAAAGGATCGAATTCTGGAGCTGGATCTGTCCTCAGAGCTGAATCATGGAATTGTTGTCAGCAATCTCGCTTATGCGGTGGCCGGGGAGCTGAAGCTTTCCGGGGATGTCTGTTACCAGCTGGCCATTGCCGGGCTGGTTCACGACATCGGGAAACTGAAGCTTTCCGCCTATATCGATGGAAATGAAAGTGACCCGATGATGATTGAGGAGCTGAAGTACGTCCGCATGCACTCTTCCCTTGGCTATGAGGAGCTGAAGGGGCAGGATTACTCAGAATTTGTTCTGGAAAGTATCCTCTATCACCATGAGAATTATGACGGGAGCGGATATCCATCCAACCTTTCCGGAAGGGAGATCCCTCTGGGCGCCAGGATTCTGCGAGTGTGTGACGTGTTTGCGTCCCTGAGCTCGGATCACCCCTATGAGGGAGCCTTTGACCTGGATCATGTGATCCGGCTGATGATCGATGAGATTAAGAATTTTGACCTGGAGGTTTTTCTGGCCATGCAGCGGGTTGTACAGAATCCGGACTGGATGAATCCCGCCGGGAATAAAAAAGGAAATAATGATCGTTAAGGAGGATAATATGGCGTTAAAAAAGAAGCCGGTAACCGGCATGAAGGATATTTTGCCCAGGGAAATGGAGATCCGGAATTACGTGATGCAGATGATCCGGGAAACCTATGGGACATTCGGCTTTACATCCATTGAAACCCCCTGCGTGGAGCATATTGAGAATCTGAACAGCAGGCAGGGCGGGGAAAATGAGAAGCTGATCTTTAAGATCCTGAAAAGGGGAGAGAAGCTGAAGCTTCTGGAAGCCCGGGAGGAGAACGACCTGGTGGATTCCGGCCTTCGCTATGATCTGACGGTTCCCCTTTCCCGGTATTATTCCAACAACGCGAATTCACTTCCCGCCCCTTTTAAGGCTCTGCAGATGGGGAATGTGTGGAGAGCGGACCGTCCGCAGAGAGGACGCTTCCGCCAGTTCATGCAGTGTGACATTGATATTCTGGGAGAGCCCACCTACCTGGCGGAAATTGAGCTCGTCCTGGCAACTACGACTCTTCTTGGAAAGCTGGACTTTCATGATTTCACCATCCGGATAAACGACCGGAGGATTTTAAAGGCCATGGCCGCCTACAGCGGTTTCCCGGAGGAAAGCTTTGAGACGGTCTTTATTATTCTGGACAAGATGGACAAAATCGGCCTTTCCGGTGTGAAGGAGGAGCTGGAAAAGGAAGGCTTCCCAGAGAAGGCCATCCAGACCTATCTGGGCCTGTTTCAGGAGATCACCGGCGACACGGCAGGGGTACGTTTCTGTAAGGAGAAGCTGGCCGGTGTGCTGCCGGAGAAGGTGGCCGATGATCTTGAAACCATTATCTCCACTGTGGAAGCCGTGAAGACCGCGGACTTTAAAATGGCGTTTGACCCCACCCTTGTCCGGGGAATGTCCTATTATACAGGTCCGATCTTTGAGATCTCCATGGATGAGTTCGGGGGCAGTGTGGGCGGCGGCGGCCGCTACGATGAGATGATCGGGAAATTTACCGGGAACAATATCAGTGCCTGTGGCTTTTCCATTGGTTTTGAACGGATCGTCATGCTTCTTCTGGAAAAGGACTACAGGATTCCCGCGGCCGGCGCGAAAAAAGCGTACCTCATTGAGAAAAACATGCCTGCGGAAAAGCTCACCGTCATTCTGAAGCAGGCAGAGGAGGAGAGAAAAGCGGGTACCCAGGTGAATATCTCAATCATGAAAAAGAACAAGAAATTTCAGAAGGAACAGATGGCGGCGGAAGGCTATACGGAAGTTACTGAATTTTTCAGAGACAGAATGTAGGATTTCATAAAAAGGAATTCAGGCTTTTGCATAAATTGTGAGGAGGATGAGAGAAAATGGCGGAAAGTATGCAGGGACTGCACAGAACCTGCCGCTGCGCGGAAGTGGCGGCGGAGCCGGCAGGAAGCCAGGTGACCCTGATGGGCTGGGTGGCCAGAGCGAGGAACAAAGGGGGCATTGTCTTTGTGGATCTCCGGGATCGTTCGGGGATTGTGCAGCTGGTTTTTGAGGATGGAAGCATAGATCATGAGGGCTTTGAGAAGGCCGGCCGGCTGCGCAGCGAGTTTGTAATCGCCGTGGTTGGAACCGTGGAAAAAAGGCTGGGCGCCGTGAATCCGGGTCTTGTCACCGGGGAGATTGAGATTCGTGTTGGGCAGCTGCGCATTCTCTCAGAATCCCAGGTGCCTCCTTTCCCTGTGGAGGAAAACAGCCGGACGAAGGATGAGATTCGCCTGAAATACCGCTATCTTGATTTGAGAAGACCGGATCTTCAGAGAAATCTGATGATGAAAAGCCGGGTGGCCATGCTGACCAGACAGTTTTTTGCCGGAGAGGGGTTCCTGGAGATTGAAACCCCCATGCTTGGAAAGAGTACGCCTGAGGGGGCACGGGACTACCTGGTTCCCTCCCGGATTCATCCGGGGAGTTTTTACGGACTGCCCCAGTCGCCCCAGCTTTACAAGCAGCTTCTTATGTGCTCCGGCTATGACCGCTATATTCAGATCACCCGCTGCTTCCGGGATGAGGACCTGCGCGCGGACCGGCAGCCGGAATTTACGCAGATCGATATGGAATTGTCCTTTGTGGATGTGGACGACGTGATCGACGTCAATGAGCGTTTCCTGGCGTATTTGTTTAAAGAAGTTCTGGATGTGGAGGTCCCTCTTCCGATTCAGCGGATTACCTGGCAGGAGGCCATGGATCGTTTTGGCTCTGATAAGCCGGACATGCGTTTTGGAATGGAGCTTTGCGATGTGAGCGACCTTGTACGGGACTGTGGTTTTGCGGTGTTTACAGGAGCGCTGGAGAAGGACGGCTCTGTGCGCGGCATTAACGCCCAAGGGCAGGGAGGCATGCCCAGGAAAAAGATTGACAAGCTTGTGGAGTTTGCCAGAGGCTATGGGGCAAAGGGACTGGCCTATATTGCCATTGGCGCGGACGGCGCCCGGAAGTCTTCCTTCGGGAAATTTATGAAGGAGGAGGAGATGGACGCTCTGGTAAGCGCTCTTGACGGAAAGCCTGGAGATCTTCTCCTTTTCGCGGCGGATAAGACGAAGCTGGTCTGCGATGTGCTTGGGGCTCTGCGCCTTGAGCTGGCAAAACAGATGGGACTTCTGGATAAAAATGAGTATCGCTTTGTATGGGTTACGGAGTTTCCCCTTCTTGAGTGGAGTGAGGAGGAAAACCGGTACACGGCCATGCACCATCCCTTTACCATGCTTATGGAGGAAGATCTTCCCCTTCTGGATACAGACCCCGGAAAGGTGAGAGCCAAGGCCTATGATATTGTTCTGAACGGAAACGAGATTGGAGGCGGAAGCGTCCGGATCCATCAGAATGAGATTCAGGAAAAAATGTTTGAAATGCTAGGCTTTACAAAGGAATCCGCCTATGAGCAGTTTGGCTTCCTTCTGGACGCGTTTAAATACGGAGTGCCGCCTCACGCGGGTCTGGCCTACGGACTGGACCGCCTGGTGATGCTGATGGCAAAGACAGACAGTATTCGTGATGTGATCGCTTTCCCCAAGGTGAAAGACGCCTCCTGTCTGATGACCCAGTCTCCCGGAAAGGTAAGTCCGGAGCAGCTTGAGGAGCTGGGGCTTGCCCTTGCAGCCGAAAACGCAGAAGAATAAGAGAAAAAACAGGGCTGTCCCGGGAGGGGCAGCCCTGTCAGACGGAGGACCGGTTTATTCATCTGTATCTTCAGAGGTATCTGCAGCCACAAAAGAGCCAAACAGAGCGTTTCCAAGCTCTGCGCTTCCGTCCTCCAGCTTCCAGGAGGCTCCGTCATTGATGAGGTGAAAGGAGGCCTGGGCAGTGGTGGTCGCTGTGTTTTCATTAATACTCTGCAGCAGAAGCTCGTGAGATTTGCTGTAGCGGGCAGTGGAGCCGTCAATGACCGCGTCGGAGGAGTCCAGATAGCTGTCCAGCGCGGCCTCATAGACTTCCATAATGGCATCGCTGTCAATGGTCGTGATCTCCGTCGTTACAGTGGCGTAATAGCCTTCCACGGTGCTGTCTGTAATTTCATAGGCGAAATATGTGTGAACCTGAGAAGCCAGAGCCTGGGCGATGGCATTCTTTGCGGAGTCTGAGGTGGTCAGACTTTCCTCCAGGCCAAGATAACTGATCATTGTCTCTTCGTCCATGGTCCCCAGGGTATCCAGATAGACAGAGAGGGTGTCCTGGGCAGACAGGATATCCGGGTCGGACAGGTACGTTATAAAACCGCCTACCAGATTATTTTCCAGGGTCTGTGAGCGCTGGATCTCCCACTGTGTGCTGTCGGATGTCCCGGCGTTGGAAAGGGTGACCGTGCACTGTATCTCTGCGGTATCGTATGTATTTTCGCGCAGAAGCTGCCCAAGCAGCAGATACTGATACGCCAGGGAGTCCGTGTCATCCCCGGTGTCTCCGGAGCCGGCCGAGGCCGCGAGAATTTCGTTTTCCAGCTTGGCCCGCATATAATCCCCGGCGAGAGTCTGGGCATCCAGTGTGGTAAGCCGGAGGCTGACTTCAGCCGTATTTTCTTCCTGGTCGACGGTTGTTTTCAGAATCTTGTAGTCGAAATCCTGAAAAAAGAGGGCGAAAACCTCTTTGATTTCGTCAGACAGTTCGGTGTTTTCCGTGGCATCGGGAAACAGTTCCTGATAGGAGATATATTTCAGCACTGTTTCAGAGTCCAGGTTTTTCAGAAGATCCAGTTCACTTTTGACAGCCTGTTCCGCGCCGGTGGTCTTCGCGTCGGCACATCCTGCCGTGGATAATGCGAAAAGAACCGCGAAAAAAGGTGCCAGATATCTTGCAATCTTCATATGAGCTTTTTCCTTTCCCCATGTTTCTCTTTTTCCTGCAGAGGGAGCTGTTGTAAGTGGGACTGAACTGCTCCTTGACTTTAAACCTTATTTTACCAGATAATCCGGATA
>JAJQBI010000068.1 GCA_021203365.1 Clostridiales bacterium | reverse complement strand
TCTCAGATCAAACCTGTTTCTGCACGTATGAGAAGGGAGAAAAGAAAATGGCGATTATGAGCATGGGGATCCTGGAAGATAAAACAGAGGATCTCGTTCATATAAAGGGGCAGCTGAAGAAAATTGTACCGGAGTCTGAAATCCGGGTTTTTCGAAATGAGGATCAGCTGGTCCGGGAACTGAAACTGGGGAAAAGACCCTGTCATGTTCTCTTTGTTGCATTAAATGAACCGGATTGCCGCGGACTTCAGACGGTTCGCCGCATGCGGGAGAAGGGGTTCTATACGCCGGTCATTTTTGTCTGTGAGAATGGAAACTATCGCAAAGAGGCGTTTGAGGTTTACGCGTCCAATTATCTGATAAAGCCTGCAAAGGATCAGGAAGTGGAGCATGCGCTTTACCCGCTGCGCAGAACCTGTGCTCCCTCCGGGAAAGGACAGGTACACTTTCAGTACCGCTCTCAGATCTACACGATTGGAAGCAATGAGATCAATTATATTTCCAGCAGCCTTCATACTGTCAGCTTTCACCTGACGGACGGCAGTACTCTTGCGTGCAGGGGAAAGCTCAGCGAATTTGAAGAACAGCTGAAGAACTGCAGCTTCCTGCGGTGTCATCAGAGCTTCCTTCTGAATATGGAGAAGGTGACGGCCAGAAAGAAGGACAGCTTTTTGCTGGGAGAAGACATTGTGCCTGTTTCCAGAACCTATGCCCAGTCATCCTGGCAGAAATATGAAGAATGGCTGAAGCGTGGACAGGAGTAGGGCAACAGACTAGGAAAAGGAACGATTGAGGAGCATGAAGATAAGAACAATCGCTGCCGTATGGGCGGCAAAGATCACAGGATGGGTATGCAGACGGATGGGCCGCCAGGGCGTTACCTGGGCCGGACAGGTCGCGCTTCGCATCTGTCCGGACATACTGAGAGATCTGTCCTCCCAGGTGAGAGAAAAAATATTTGTGGTCTGCGGCACCAATGGAAAGACGACTACCAACAATATGCTTTGTGCGGGACTGGAGGCCGAGGGAAAAAAAGTCGTCTGCAATCACACAGGATCGAATATGCAAAATGGTGTTGTCGCGGCTTTTGTCCTGGACGCCGGGCTGAACGGAAAGCTGGATGCGGACTATGCCTGTATAGAAGTGGATGAGGCCTCCACCCGCCATGTTTTTCCGGCGATACAGCCGGATTATATGGTGCTGACAAATCTGTTTCGGGATCAGCTGGACCGGTATGGCGAGATTGACATTACCATGGATATTCTGGAAGAAATGATCCGAAGCGTGCCGAAAATGAAGGTCATTGTAAACGGGGATGATGCTCTTTCCGCATATCTTGCCATGGACTCCGGCAATTCCTTTGTGACCTACGGGATCAGCCAGCCGGTGATGAACAGCCGCACGGCGGAGATCCGGGAGGGAAGGTTCTGCAGACGCTGCGGCATGCGGCTTACCTACAGCTTCTATCATTACAGCCAGCTGGGAGATTACCGATGTCCGAAATGCGGATTCGCCAGGCCGGTTCTGGATTTTGACGCCTGTGACGTAAAGGTGGACGACCAGATTTCTTTTCGTGTGGAGAATCGTCTGCTGGCGGCTGCCTATAAGGGCTTTTATAATGTATATAATATTCTCGCGGCTTATGCGGGCGTGCGCACAGCCGGTTTTTCGGCAGAACATTTTAATGACATGCTGGCGGATTTCAATCCGGAAAACGGGCGGATGGAGCAATTCCGCGTACAGGGTACAGGGATCGTTCTGAACCTGGCCAAAAACCCGGCCGGTTTCAACCAGAATATTTCTGCGGTTATGCAGGATACCGCGCCCAAGGATGTGATCATAGTGATCAATGATAACGCCCAGGACGGAAGGGATATTTCCTGGTTATGGGATGTGGATTTTGACCGCTTTCGGGAGAAAAGCATCCATTCTGTTACGGTCAGCGGGATTCGCTGCCAGGATATGCGTCTGCGGCTGAAATATGTGGATATTCCTTCCATGCTGGAGACAGATGTAGAGCAGGCAATTCGAAACCGGGTCCGGGATGGAGTGGGAAACCTGTATGTGCTGGTGAATTACACGGCTCTGTTTACAACAAGAAATATTCTTAAGAAGCTGGAGGGAGAGAAGTGATGAGGATAACCATAGGACATCTGTATCCGGATCTCCTGAACCTGTATGGTGACAGGGGGAACATTCAGTGTCTGATGAAAAGATGCATCTGGCGGGGCATTGAGGCGCAGACCATTGCCTTTGAGCTGGGAGACCGGATTGATTTTTCCGGTCTGGACATTGTTCTTCTGGGCGGCGGCTCGGACAGGGAGCAGATGCTGGTATGTCAGAAGCTGCAGGCCATTGCCGGGAGCTTCCGTGAATATGTGGAGGCGGGAGGCGTGGTCATTGCCATCTGCGGCGGCTACCAGCTTCTCGGGAATTATTACAGGACGCAGAGCGGCATGATTACGGGACTGAAGCTGGTAGATCTTTATACCGAGCAGGGGGAGGACAGGCTGATAAATAATATTGTCCTGAAAAGCGATCTGTTTGACATGCCCATCGTGGGCTTTGAGAATCATGGGGGAAGAACCTTTATAGGAAATAACCGGCCTTTGGGAAAGGTTCTGTACGGCTCAGGCAATGACGGGGTATCCGGCTATGAAGGCGTGGTGTACAAAAATGTGATCGGCACCTATCTGCATGGCCCGCTTCTCCCCAAAAACCCTCAGCTGGCGGACTGGCTGATCAGCCGTGCCCTGGAGCGAAAATATGGTGAAATTGTGGAGCTTCCGCCTCTGGAGGACAGTCAGGAAAGAGAAGCCAACGCTTATGTTTACAACCGGTTTGTGGGTTCGGGACACACAGGAGCGAAACCATAACCCGCCCGGCAAATTCTGAAAAAGTACTTGCATTCATAATAGGCAGATTGTATAATAGCCATGAATATGAGTCGCATAAGCGGTTCGGAAGAAGGGAGAAAAAATATGCAGAAATACGTATGTGAACCCTGTGGCTATGTATATGATCCTGCGGAAGGGGATCCTGACAATGGAATTGAGCCGGGAACGGCTTTTGAAGACCTGCCGGAAGATTGGGTATGTCCGGTCTGCGGGGTTGGCAAGGATGAATTTGCACCGGAAGAAGAATAAGTAACGGTTACGGAGGTGCCGAAAGCGGAAGAGCTTTTGACGCCTTCCTTGCTTTATGAGAGGTTGATTTATGAAAAAAAAGGTGGCACTGGGTTTGCTGAGCGTTCTTCTGACCGCGGAAGTCTTCAGTGGCTGCGGAGAAAAAGACGCTGCTGAGACGGCGAGCGAGAGCGCGAAGCTTGAGGAGGAAGGAAGCGGCGAAAGCGCCGATGAAGAAGAAGAGGAAGAAGAGGAGCCAGAAGAAGAAGTCCTGCGGGTAGGCGTTCTTCTTCCGGGAGAGGAGGATGGCACGTGGGCCAGAGACGCAGAAGCCCTGGCCGGTGAACTGGAGACGGACGGATACACGGCGCAGATATGCTACGCCGGGGAGGACGGCGATCTTCAGGAATCCCAGATCCGTGAGCTTCTGGAAGAGGAAGATCTTCAGGCTTTGATTGTCGCGCCGGTGGACTCCTACGGTCTGACGGAGGTGCTGGAGGAAGCAGACGAGCTTTCTGTCCCGGTTTTTTCTTATGATCGCCTGATCATGGATACAGATGCGGTGACCTACTATGCCACATATAATGTGCGGGCGGCGGGGAACGCCGCGGCACAGAGAATTATAGACGACTGCCAGCTGGAAAAGGTGCGGGAGGCGGGCGAAACTCTGTACATTGAGTTTTTTATGGGTTCTCCGGATGATCTGAGCGCACTGTTTTATTTTAATGGAGTGAAGGAAACCCTGCAGACATATCTGGAGGACGGGACCCTTGTCTGCGCTTCGGGAAGAGAGAGCTTTGACGATGCGGCCATTATGGACCAGAGTGAATCCGCCGCAAAAACGAAGATGGAGTCTGTGCTGGAGGAGTTTTACAAAGAAGAGCAGGCCCCGGATATTATTGTGACAGGTTATGATAATGTGGCGCTGGGAATCGCGGAGACTCTGGAGGAATCCGGCCTGTCTGCGGGGGAGGATGAATGGCCATATATAACCGGTTCAGGCTGTGAGGCACAGGCAGTGACCGGGGGGATTCTGGAGGGCAGCATTGCCTTTAGCGTTTTTTATGATCCCACGTCCCTTGCCCAGATCTGTGAGGATATGGTAGATGCAAAGCTGAGCGGCGAGGATGTGGATGTGACAGACTATGAACAATATGACAACGGGATAAAAATAATCGGTACGAGTACCTGTGAGGCACAGATTATTGACTGTGACAATTACCAGATTCTGATCGACGCAGGATATTATGAGGCGGATGAGATTGAGCCGACTGTGACGCCCACGCCGGAGCCCACCGCGACCCCGACGATTACGCCAAAGCCCACCGTCACAACTGCGTCAAAAACAAAGGCGTCATAGGGGTCAGATATTTTTGACCCCAATATCGTGTTATGCAGGAAACGGGATTTTTTCAGTTGCGGAAGGTAAGGCTGGAGTCGGACATGGAATCAATGATGGCCAGGGATTCCAGGCGAACGCCCATGTCCCGGATTATTTTGCCGCCGGACTGGAAGCCTTTTTCTATGACAATGCCTGCGCCTTCCAGTGTTGCCCCGGCTTCATTGACGATTTCAATGAGACCCTGGAGCGCACAGCCGTTGGCCAGGAAATCGTCAATAAGCAGTACATGGTCCTCCGGGCCGAGATATTTTTTGGAAAGGATTACATCGTAGACGGTCTGATGGGTGAAGGACTGCACCCTGGCGGAATAGGTTTCCCCGTCGAGATTGATCGTGTGCGTTTTTTTCGCGAAGACCACGGGAACATTGAAATACTGGGCGGCGATACAGGCGATTCCGATTCCGGAAGCCTCGATGGTGAGAATTTTTGTGACGGGACAGTCTGAAAAGAGGCGTTTGAATTCTTTTCCGATTTCATTAATCAGCTGGATGTCCATCTGATGGTTCAGAAAGCTGTCAACCTTCAGGACATTTCCTGGTTTGACAGTTCCGTCTTTTAGAATGCGCTCCTTTAAAAGATCCATGTTTTCCTCCTTTTTGCCGGACGGCTTATGCGGTATGTAAAGATTCTGTAAAATAAATCATACGACATTCTTTTCGGGAGCGCAATTATTTTTGACAAAAAAGAGTAAAATAATTATAATGATACGGGATTCCGTGCGGGAAGGAGGCAATATGAGCGAGATACAGAAACCGCAGGCACATAGTCATATGAAGGAAGCATCCGGGGAAGGCAGACACGAGGGTCATTCTCATACCGAACACAGTCATGTGCACAGTCACAGCCATACCCAGACGAAAGCGGTTTTAAACCGTCTTTCCAGGGCCATCGGGCATCTGGAATCCATCCGGCGGATGGTGGAGGACGGACGGGACTGTACAGAGGTTCTGATTCAGCTTTCCGCGGTGAAATCCGCCATCAATAATACAGGGAAAATTATTCTTCAGGATCACATTGAGCACTGCATTGTGGACGCGGTGGAGCATGGGGATCAGGACGCCATCCGGGAGCTGGAGAAGGCGATCGATCAGTTTATGAAATAAAGGAAGTGCCGGGCATATTGCCCGCGGAAATAAATTAAGGTCAGGAGTGTAAGACAATGGCAAAAGAGTGTGGAAATACATCCTGCAGCAAATCCAGCTGCGAGGGATGCGAACAGAAAGGCAAGTCCGGGATTGCGCAGGAGCCGCTGAATATTTTTTCAGAGATCCGGCATGTGATCGGAGTGATCAGCGGCAAGGGCGGCGTGGGGAAGTCCCTGGCCACCGGATCTCTGGCCAATCAGATGCGTGCCAGAGGGTATCGTGTGGGAATTATGGACGCGGACATCACGGGCCCGTCCATTCCGAGAATGTACGGACTGAAGGGCTCTGCCCGGGGAGATGACAATGGAATTTATCCCATGGAGACAGCCAACGGGATTCAGGTAATGTCCGTCAACCTTCTTCTTCCCACGGAGGAAACGCCGGTGATCTGGAGAGGACCGGTGCTGGCCGGTATGGTAAAGCAGTTCTGGACCGATGTGGTCTGGGGAGAGCTGGACTACCTTTTTGTGGATATGCCTCCGGGAACCGGAGATGTACCGCTGACCGTTTTCCAGTCCATTCCGGTGGACGGGGTTATTATTGTCACATCCCCCCAGGATCTTGTGAGCATGATTGTGAAGAAGGCCTATAACATGGCGGATATGATGCATATACCGGTTCTCGGCATGATTGAGAATTACAGCTATGTCAGATGTCCGGACTGCGGGCGGGAGATCCATATTTTCGGTGAAAGCCATATTGAGGAGATCAGCGGGGAACTGAAGGTTCCGGTTCTCGGCAGGATTCCCATGGATGCAGACCTGGCCCGTCTGGCGGATACCGGAGCTTTTGCCCGGGCGGAGAATTCATATATCCGCGGCGCGGCCTCTGTCCTGCCGGACTGAATCTTACAAAGGGGTATGGGAAAGGAGCACCTATGAGCAGTGTCAGACGAGTGTACGTAGAAAAGAAAGCGCCTTACGCCGTGAAGGCGAAAGAACTGAAGCATGAGATCCACAGCTACCTTGGGATTCAGACGGTGAGCGCGGTTCGCGAATTTATCCGTTATGATGTGGAGAATATTTCAGACGGGATTTTTCAGAAAGCCTGCAGAACCGTGTTCGCGGAACCGCCGGTGGATGACCTGTACATGGAGACTCTTCCGGTGGGGGAGGAAGCCCGCGTGTTCTCTGTGGAATATCTTCCCGGACAGTTTGATCAGCGCGCCGATTCCGCCGTGCAGTGCATCCAGTTTCTGGATGAGGACGCCTGCCCGGTGATCCGGTCGGCGACCACCTATGTGATTGAGGGCGAGGTGACAGAGGAGGAGTACGCCGCAATTAAAAATCACTGTATTAATCCGGTGGATTCCCGGGAAACCGGAACGGAAAAGCCGGAAACCCTGGTGACTGTATTTCCGGAGCCGGAGGATGTGAAAATATTCACCGGCTTTCGGGATATGGAGGAGGCGCCTCTGCGGGAGCTGTACGACTCCCTGAACCTTGCCATGACCTTCCGGGATTTCCTTCATATTCAGAATTATTTTCGCGGGGAAGAAAAGAGAGATCCGTCCATGACGGAGATCCGTGTACTGGATACCTACTGGTCCGATCACTGCCGCCACACCACCTTTTCCACGGAACTGACAGAGGTGAAATTCGGAGAAGGCGATTATCGGGAGCCTCTGGTTCAGACCTGGCAGCAGTATCTGGAGGATCGGACGGTTCTTTATAAGGGGCGGGACGACAAATTTATCTGCCTGATGGATCTGGCTCTTCTTGCCATGAAAAAGCTCAAAGCGCAGGGAAAGCTCTCGGATCAGGAGGAGTCGGATGAGATCAATGCCTGCAGCATTGTGGTCCCTGTGGATGTAGATGGAAAAGAAGAGGAATGGCTGATCAATTTTAAAAATGAAACCCATAACCATCCCACGGAGATCGAGCCCTTCGGAGGCGCGGCCACCTGTCTGGGCGGTGCGATTCGGGATCCGCTGTCCGGGCGCACCTATGTGTATCAGGCCATGCGTGTCACCGGAGCCGCTGACCCCACGGTTCCCGTACAGGAAACCATGAAGGGAAAGCTTCCCCAGAAGAAGCTGGTCCGGGGAGCGGCTCAGGGCTACAGCTCCTACGGCAATCAGATCGGCCTTGCCACCGGAATGGTAAAGGAAATCTACCATCCCAATTACGCGGCGAAGCGTATGGAGATCGGCGCGGTTCTCGGCGCGGCGCCCAGACGGGCGGTGGTTCGTGAAAACTCCGATTCCGGGGATGTGATTATTCTGCTGGGCGGCCGCACCGGCCGTGACGGCATTGGCGGCGCGACCGGCTCCTCCAAGGTACACACGGAAGCTTCCATTGAAGTCTGCGGCGCAGAGGTGCAGAAGGGAAATGCCCCCACCGAGCGGAAAATTCAGCGTCTGTTCCGCCGGGAGGAGGTCAGCCATATTATCAAAAAATGCAACGATTTCGGCGCGGGCGGCGTTTCTGTAGCCATCGGCGAGCTGGCTCCCGGCCTTCGGGTGGATCTGGACAAGGTGCCTAAGAAATACGCCGGTCTGGACGGCACGGAGCTGGCCATTTCCGAGTCCCAGGAACGGATGGCTGTGGTGGTGGCTCCCGGAGATGTGGAGCTTTTCCTTGGCTATGCCGGAGAGGAAAATCTGGAGGCGGTTCCCGTGGCTGTGGTGACAGAGGATCCCCGCCTTGTCCTGGTCTGGAGAGGAAAGGAGATCGTAAATATTTCCCGCGCTTTCCTGGATACCAACGGGGCCCATCAGGAGACCGCCGTAGAGGTGGAGATTCCGCAGCGGGCAGACAGTCTGTTTACCGCCCGGCCGGACATTCCCGATGTGAGGGAGAAATGGCTTTCCACGCTGGCGGATTTAAATGTGTGTTCCCAGAAGGGTCTGGTGGAGATGTTCGACGGCTCCATCGGTGCGGCCAGTGTGTTTATGCCCCACGGCGGAAAATATCAGCGGACCGAGACTCAGGCCATGGTTGCGAAGGTTCCCGTGGCCCAGGGGGATACGGAGACCGTCACCATGATGAGTTTTGGATTTGATCCCTATCTGTCCTCCTGGAGTCCTTATCATGGGGCTGTCTGGGCGGTGACAGAGTCCGTGGCCAAAATTGTGGCCGCGGGCGGTGATTTCAGAAAGATCCGTTTTACCTTCCAGGAGTACTTCCGCCGTATGACGGAGGATCCAAAACGATGGAGTCAGCCGGTGGCCGCTCTTCTGGGCGCCTATGCGGCCCAGCTGGGCTTTGGCCTGCCTTCCATCGGCGGAAAAGACAGCATGTCCGGGACCTTTAACGATCTGGACGTTCCGCCTACTCTGGTATCTTTTGCCGTGGATGTGGCGAAGCTTCCGGACATCATCACTCCGGAGCTGAAAAAAGCGGGCAGCCGTCTGGTATGGATCCGGGCGCCCAGGGATGCCTGGGATCTTCCGGATTACGGAGCTGTGGCAGAGCAGTATGAAAAGCTTCATCAGGATATTGGGGCCGGCCGGGTGATATCCGCCTATGCCCTGGACCGCCACGGTCTTGCGGCAGCGGTGAGCCGCATGGCCTTTGGAAACGCTCTGGGTGTGAAAATTGAGCACAGCCTGGATCCCCGGGATTTCTTTGCGCCGGGCTTTGGGGACCTTCTCTGTGAGGTTCCGGATGGCCAGGTGGGAGAGCTTTCGGTTACCTATACCCTCATCGGCGAGGTGACGGACAATGGAAGATTTTCCTATGGAAATACAGAGATCGGGCTGGATGAGGCACTGGCTGCCTGGGAAGGGACCCTCGAAAAAGTGTTTAAAACCCGTTCTGCGGAGAGCACAGATGGTTCCACTTCCATATTCTGCAGGGCGGCAGATCCGGAAGGGGAGATCACGCCGGAGGGCCTGTATCGGACGAAAAAGGTCCTTCTCTGTAAAAACAGGGTGGCGCGGCCCCGGGTATTTATCCCGGTTTTCCCCGGGACCAACTGCGAGTATGACAGCTCCCGGGCCTTCCAGAGAGCCGGGGCAGATGTGGACGTAAAAGTGTTTAAAAACCTGGGCCCGGCAGATATCCGGGATTCTGTGGAGATCTTTGAAAAATCCATCGGCCAGGCGCAGATGATCATGTTCCCCGGCGGTTTCTCTGCGGGCGATGAGCCGGACGGCTCCGCAAAGTTTTTTGCCACAGCCTTCCAGAATGAGAAGCTCCGGGATGCGGTTATGAGGCTTCTGTACGAGAGAGACGGACTGGCTCTTGGAATCTGCAACGGTTTTCAGGCTCTGATCAAGCTGGGGCTGGTGCCGGCCGGCGAGATCTGCGGACAGACGGAGGATTCCCCCACACTGACCTTTAATACGGTAGGCCGTCATGTGTCAAAGATGGTCTACACCAGGGTGGTGAGCAATAAATCGCCCTGGCTGGCAGAAGCGGAGCTGGGCGGTGTTTACTGCAATCCGGCCTCCCATGGGGAGGGACGTTTTGTGGCGAAGCCGGAGTGGATCCGGAAGCTTTACGCCAACGGTCAGATTGCTACACGGTACTGTACGCCGGAGGGCGAGATGGATTCGGACGGAGAGTGGAATGTGAACGGTTCCTACTTTAATATAGAGGGAATCACAAGCCCGGACGGCCGTGTCCTTGGCAAAATGGCCCATGTGGAGCGCCGGGACCGCGGAGTTGCCATTAACATTGTGGGAGAGCAGGATATTCGGATTTTTGAGTCCGGGGTAAAATATTTCCGGTAGAAATTATTTCAGATATATGAAAGGGCGGCAGACGTGCCGCCCTTTTATCATGGCCGGACAGCCGGACGGATGGACTCCAACATCATCTGTACATTTCCGTGCAAAAAAAAGAAACCCGCTTTCTGCGGATTTCCGAAAGTAGCGAGAGGGGGACTTGAACCCTCGACACCACGGGTATGAACCGTGTGCTCTAGCCAGCTGAGCTATCTCGCCATATTTATCAGGTATGGGGCCTATAGGGCTCGAACCTATGACCCTCTGCTTGTAAGGCAGATGCTCTCCCAGCTGAGCTAAGACCCCATATCGTCTGACACGCTGACTCTCCGGAAGTTTTACCTGTCCCTCGCTCAGCCTGCTTTGCCATTATATAATTTATGGAATTGAATGTCAACAATTTTTTGAAAAAATTTGAAAAATTTAGATCCGGTTCACAGCCGGCGATGAGCAGGCAGATGGAACTGTTACGTCTGTCTGTCGGGAAAAAAGTAACGATTGACTTTTTTACATGGTTTTTTTATTATAAACTATGATACATAAAACTCCCTGGAAAAAGAGGTAAAGAAATGGAAAAAAAGATGTTATTTATTTTTAATCCCAGGGCAGGAAAGGGCAAAATTAAACTGCATCTGCTGGATATTGTGGACATTTTTAACAGAGGAGGCTATGAGGTGGTCATCCGTGCCACCCAGGGGCCGAGAGATGCATATGAGAAAGCGAAGGAATATGCGGACAGGGTGGACCTGATCGCGTGCAGCGGCGGGGACGGCACACTGGACGAGGTGGTGACAGGGATTATGGAGGTTGGGAGCAGTGTTCCTCTTGGCTATATACCGGCGGGGAGCACCAATGATTTTGCCGCCAGCCTGTTTATGCCAAAGAATCTGACGGACGTGGCGTCCATGATCATGGAGGAACAGCTGTACCACTGCGATATCGGGAAATTTAACCGTCAGACCTTCGCCTACGTGGCGGCCTTCGGACTGTTCACCGATGTGTCCTACGAGACCGATCAGAATCTGAAAAATGTACTGGGGCATGTGGCCTATGTCCTGGAAGGTGCGAAGAGACTCTTTGATATTAAATCCTATCACATGAAGGTGACCGCGGCAGAGCTTGCGGTGGAGGACAATTTTATTTACGGAATGGTCACCAATTCCCGGTCTGTGGGAGGATTTAAGAATTTTACCGGAAAAAATGTGGATATGGACGACGGGCTGTTTGAGGTGACCCTGATCACCATGCCGAAAAACGCCATAGAGCTTCAGGAGATTATTACCGCCCTGGTGACGGCGGACGACAATTCGGATCTGATCTATTCATTCAAATCAGCCAAGATTGTTGTGGAATCGGAGGAAGACATCCCGTGGACCCTGGACGGAGAGTTTGGCGGAGTACATAAGAAGGCAGTGATCCGCAATCTGCACCAGGCTTTGAATCTGTATCTGACCAGCACAAAGAAAACAGCCCCCGTGAGACCGCCCATCCGGGACAGGGTGCAGGATCTGGCGGCCCGCCGCGCGATTCCGGCGCCGGTTCCCCAGAATAAGGAAAACGAAGAAAAGGGAGACCTCTCCCGGCAGGATGGATGACGGAGTTTTTATAAGGAGGAATTATGGAAGAATATACGAAGGTAACCGAGCTTTTCGGGTGTGATGTGTTTAACGATTCGGTCATGAAGGCCAGACTTCCCGGAAAGGTATATAAGGAGCTTAAAAAGATTATGGCGGAGGGCGGAGAGCTCTCCATGGAGGTGGCGGATGTGGTCGCCCATGAGATGAAGGAGTGGGCCATTGATAAGGGCGCTACACATTTCACCCACTGGTTTCAGCCGCTGACCGGAGTCACCGCGGAGAAGCATGACGCTTTTATCACAGCGCCCAGAGAGGATGGAAAGGTCCTGATGAGCTTTTCCGGGAAGGAGCTGATCAAAGGGGAACCGGATGCGTCCTCCTTCCCCTCCGGCGGTCTGCGCGCCACCTTTGAGGCCAGGGGATATACCACCTGGGACTGTACATCTCCGGCCTTTGTCCGCCATGACGCGGCGGGAGGGATTCTCTGCATTCCCACTGCCTTCTGTTCCTATACCGGCGAGGCTCTGGATCAGAAAACGCCCCTGTTGCGCTCCATGGAGGCAATCAACACCCAGGCGCTGCGGCTGCTGCGCCTTTTCGGAAACACTACCTCTAAGAGGGTGATCCCCTCTGTGGGCGCGGAACAGGAATACTTCCTGATCGATAAGGAGAAGTGGAGACAGAGGAAGGACCTGATTTATACAGGGCGTACACTTTTTGGTGCCATGCCGCCCAAGGGGCAGGAGATGGACGATCACTATCTGGGCACCATCCGGCAGCGGGTGTCCGCGTATATGAAAGAGGTAAACGAGGAGTGCTGGCGCCTGGGCGTGACGGCCAAGACCCAGCACAATGAGGTGGCCCCCGCCCAGCATGAGCTGGCTCCGATTTTCGCGCCGGCCAACATCGCCGCGGATCAGAATCAGATTATGATGCGGATCCTTAAGAAGGTGGCCAGCCGCAGGGGAATGCGCTGTCTGCTCCATGAAAAACCCTTTGCCGGGCTGAACGGATCCGGCAAGCACAACAACTGGTCTCTGACCACGGATGACGGAATCAATCTTCTGGAGCCGGGAAAGACTCCCCACGAAAACATACAGTTTCTGCTGGTGCTTACCTGTATTCTTCGGGCCGTGGATCTGCATGCGGATCTTCTGCGGGAGGCTGCCGCGGATGTGGGGAATGACCAGCGTCTGGGAGGGCAGGAGGCTCCGCCGGCGGTGATCTCCGTTTTTCTGGGAGAACAGCTGGAGGATGTTCTGGAGCAGCTGATCAGCACCGGAACCGCCACACACAGCAAGCACGGGGAGAAGCTGGAGACCGGTGTGAAAACTCTGCCTGATTTTATGAAGGACGCTACAGACCGCAACCGCACATCTCCCTTTGCCTTTACGGGAAATAAATTTGAGTTTCGTATGGTGGGCTCCAATGATTCCATTTCCACCTGCAATGTAGTGCTGAATACCATCGCCGCGGAATCCTTCCGGGACGCCTGCGACCGTCTGGAGGCGGCGCCGGATTTCGCCATGGCAGTGCATGATCTGATTAAGGAATACGCCACAGAGCATCAGAGGATCGTGTTTAACGGCAACGGATACGCGCCTGAGTGGGCGGAGGAGGCAAAACGCAGAGGGCTGCCCAATCTGCCGTCCATGGTGGACGCCATTCCGGCTCTGACCACCGACCGGGCAGTGAAGCTGTTTGAGGATTTCGGCGTATTTACCCGGGCGGAGCTGGAATCCAGAGCGGAGATCCAGTACGAGGTTTATGCCAAAGCCATTAACATTGAGGCAAAGACCATGATCGATATGGCCACCAAGCAGATTATTCCGGCTGTGATTCATTACACGACTGTGCTGGCCAATTCCGTCAATGCCGTGAAGGCAGCGGGAGCCATCGACGTCAGTGTGCAGATGGATCTTCTGAAAAAGACCTCCCGCCTGCTCAAGAGCGCCAACAGTGCCATGAGCAAGCTGGCCAAGCTTACGGAGCAGGTAAATTCCAATCCGGAAGGACGGGAGCGCGCGCTTTTTATGCGGGAGAAAATCGTTCCCGCCATGGAAGGACTGCGGGAGCCGGTGGATGAGCTGGAAATGCTGGTTGATAAGGATATGTGGCCCATTCCTTCTTATGGAGACTTAATATTTGACGTATAAAAAATTACAGAAGAGCTTTAGGGAGACAGCATAATGAGAGATGAACTACAGTTTTTGGAGGACCAGAAGGTATCGCCGGCGCTGATTGCGGGTGTGGAGGAATTCCGCGCTTCCTGGGAGGTTCCGCAGGAAGCGGCCGACCGTATAACAAAGCCTGCCATTCCCTTTTATGGAAAAGAAATTCTGGAGATGGCCATCGCGGGGATTTTAAAAGGGGAGAATCTCCTCCTGGCAGGCCCAAAGGCCACGGGTAAGAACATTCTTGCGGAAAACCTGGCTTATATCTTCCACCGGCCTACCTATAACGTATCCTTTCATGTGAATACAAACAGCGGCGATCTGATCGGCACGGACACCTTTACCAACAATGAGGTGACTCTCCGGAAGGGCAGCATCAGCCGGTGCGCGGAGTATGGAGGCTTCGGCATTCTGGATGAGATCAATATGGCAAAAAACGACGCGGTTTCGGTCCTGCACGCCACGCTGGATTACCGGCGTTCCATTGATGTGCCCGGATATGACCGGATTGAGCTGCATCCGGCGGCCCGCTTTATCGGAACCATGAATTACGGCTATGCGGGGACAAAGGAGCTGAACGAGGCGCTGGTATCCCGTTTTCTTGTGATTGATATGCCGGAACAGACGGAGGAGACCCTTGGGTATATTTTCGGAAAAACCTTTCCCCAGGCGCGGCCGGAGGCGGTGGAGCAGTTTATCGGTGTCTTTCTGGATCTGCAGACGAAATCCATGAATGGGGAAATCTCCACAAAATCCCTGGACCTGCGGGGACTTCTGGCGGCCATGCGCATTGTGGATGCGGGACTTTCCCCTCTGCTGGCCGTGCGTATGGGCGTGGTAAACAAGACCTTTGACGTATTCGAGAAGGAAATTGTGGAGGATGTGGTGGAAACCCGGATCCCCTCCGACTGGACCAGAGAGGATGTGTATCTGTGATAAACCGCGCGGAAGAAGCCAATGTAGAAGAATATCAGCTGGATCTGGAGAACCGGATCCGCAACCTTCTCTGGACCGTCAGCGGAGATTATTCCCTGGACATGAAGCCGGATGTTTCACTTTTTTTGCGCTCCAAACCCATCGCCCTTTACGACGGGATCCGGCAGGGCGCTTTTGCCAGATACTATGATAAGGAGCTTCTGGGCCTTTACCTGGTGAAGAAAATATATCTTCAGGCTTCGGAAAAGGAGCTGGCGTCCATTGCCTGGCTCTGTATGGAGGAGGCGGTGGGGGAGAAAATCTGTCAGGAGCGCCCGGGGGTGCGCAGTCTGCGGCGCCGGGCCTTTGAGGATATTCTGGATCAGGATTTTGATGAAATGCCTTCTTATGAGGACGTGATCGGGAGGCTGAAAATCGCGGTTCTGCGGGATGAGCTGCAGGACGGCGGCTACATGGCGGAAAGACAGATCCTGGAGCTCTGCGGCCTTGTGTACCGGTCCAGGACAGCGGCGGATACCATGGAGCTGATCCGGATCATTGATGATCTGTACAACCGGATCGTAGATACGGACTTTGAAAGGCGGATCGGCTCCCTGGACCGGGTCATGGCTGTGACGCTCCAGCAGCTTACGGAAAACGGCTGGGAGGACTTCCTTTCTGAGGAGATGTATGAAGACGCCCTGGAGAGCTATGTGGAAAAGCTTACGGCCCAGATCACAGAGCCGGAAAAATCTCCTTTTCAGGAGGAGAAGGAGGAAAACAAAAAGACCCGGCATAAGGTTACAGTGCTTCCTCCGGAGGCCCTGGAGAAGGCCCACAGCTATGTGGAGCTGAATTTTGGAAAAACCTATCTCAGTGAGACAGAGGAGAAAAAGCTGAACTATCTTCTCTGCCGGGAGGCTCACAGTGACTGCAGCCTGTATTTCACAGAGGGAATACTGAAAAATCCGGTGAGAGACAACTATCAGTATCAGTATGCGAAACGGCTGCGCAACAAAAATCTGTGGGTCTATCACGAAAAACACCGCCTTGCCAGAAGGAATATTGCCAGTCTTACAGAGCTTCTCCAGAAATCCCTTGTGGTTCGGAGGGAAGCGCTGGAAACCCTGTCAGACCGCGGGATCATTGTGCCCTCCCGGGTATGGCGTGTGGGCCGCAGCCGGGAGGCGACGGTTTTCAGGCGGGTGCGGGAAGGGGACGACACGGATTTTGTGGTGGAAGTTCTCATTGACGCCAGCGGCTCTCAGATGAGCCGGCAGGGGGAGGTGGCCCTTCAGGCCTATATGATCAGCGAGGCATTAAGCAACGTGGAAATCCCCCATCGGGTCATGAGCTACTGTACTTTCTGGGACTATACGATTCTTCACCGCTTCCGGGATTACGATGATCCAAGAAGTGAAAATGAGAATATATTTAATTATGTGACTTCCTCCAACAACCGGGACGGGCTGGCCATAAAGGCCGCGGGACTTTCTCTTCTTTCCCGGGAGGAGGAAAAAAAGATTCTGATCGTCTTAAGCGACGGGCGTCCCTATGATGTGGTTGTAAACCGTCCGAATGCCCGGAATCCAAGGCCCTATCTGGGAAAATACGCGGTGGAGGACACTGCCGCGCAGGTACGCCGCCTGCGGGGGCAGGGGGTCAGCGTTCTGGGTGTTTTTGCCGGAGAGGAAAAGGATCTGGCTACGGAAAAGAAGATTTTTGGCAAGGATTTCGCCTATATTCGCAGCATAGTGGGATTTTCCAGAACCGTAGGGAGGTATCTGACCAGGCAGCTGGAGATGGACGAATAAGCGGAAAGTAATTTTTTGTAATTTTTCTCAAAATTTCTCTTTCATTTTTGGCGAATTTGTATTAAAATAGCCAGTAGGTAAAGCCGTTTTGTGAATTATTGCACCTCGATGGGATAAGAGAGACGCTGAACATACACATAATGTGAGAAGGGATTGAAGAGAATGATATCGAATCAGGTATTACAGAACACACTGGAGGGCTTAAAGGAAATCTCACGGACGGAATTCTGCGTGATTGACACGGATGGGAAAATGCTGGCTTCCACATTCTCGGATTTTGATGTCCAGACAGTGGATATCCAGGCTTTCGTGGAATCACAGGCGGACAGCCAGGTTGTGAGAGGATACCAGTATTTCAAGGTCTGTGACGATTATCAGCTGGAATATATCCTGGTCGCTCACGGAGAAGACGAGGATACATATATGATCGGCAAGCTGGCTGCGTTCCAGATTCAGAATCTGATCGTGGCCTACAAGGAGCGTTTTGACAAAGACAGCTTTATCAAGAACCTGCTTCTTGACAATCTTCTTCTTGTGGATATTTATAACCGTGCGAAGAAGCTGCATATTGACGCGGACGTGCGGCGGGTGGTTCTGATTCTGGAGCTGAACCAGGAGAAGGATCACAGCTCCGTGGAGAGCGTGAAGAGCCTGTTCAGCGGGAAACCCCGAGATTTTATCACCGCGGTGGACGAGAAGAGCATTATCATTGTGAAGGAGCTGGAAGACGGAGAAGGCTACGAGGAAATGGACCGTCTGGCCGGCATGGTTCTGGACACCCTTGGCCTTATGGAGGAGAACGGCGTCCATATGGCGTACGGAACCATCGTCAATGAGCTGAAGGAGGTTTCCCGTTCCTACAAGGAAGCGAGGATGGCTCTGGATGTGGGCAAGATTTTCTTCGGGGAGAAGAAGGTCATCGCGTACAGCTCTCTGGGGATCGGACGTCTGATTTATCAGCTGCCCATTCCTCTGTGCAAGATGTTTATCCGTGAGATTTTTGGAAACAAATCCCCGGATGATTTCGATGAGGAGACCCTGATCACCATTGACAAATTCTTTGAGAACAGCCTGAATGTCTCGGAGACCTCACGGCAGCTGTACATTCACCGCAACACTCTGGTGTACCGGCTGGATAAGCTGCAGAAGAGTACGGGACTTGATCTGCGTGTATTTGAGGATGCCATCACCTTTAAGATTGCGCTGATGGTTGTGAAATACATGAAATATATGGAGACACTGGAGTATTAAGGAGAGAAAGTCTCCGGCAAAAAGGACGGGCATGTCTGTGGAAACGGATATGTCCGTTTTTTGCGGGCCGGACAGGCAATATTTGAGAATTCTTTGTGAAATTCAAGTCTTCAGAGAAAGCAGACCCTTGTGAAGCGGCGGCGGTTGTGTTAGAATCGTGACAGGTCTGGAAAAGCAAAAAGGGGTTGCAATTTCCAGATCAATATATTACAATAATGTTACGAAAAAATTAAGAAACATTTTTTCCAGACCTTTCGGAATCCGGGGGAAGCCGGGGAAGGCCGGGACAGAGGAGGATACTATGATTGACATGGTGGATGTAAGCAAGTCGTATGGGAAGGGACTTCCGGCTCTGAGCCATGCGAACCTGCATGTAGATAAGGGTGAATTTGTGTTTGTGGTGGGAAGCAGCGGATCCGGGAAATCCACCCTGATCAAGCTTCTGCTCAAGGAAATCGATTCCACCCATGGGACCATTACCGTAAACGGCCAGCGCCTGGAGGGCATGAAGCATCGCCGCGTTGCCAAATACCGCAGGAAGATCGGCGTGGTATTTCAGGATTTCCGTCTTCTGAGAGATCGGAATGTGTATGAGAATGTGGCTTTTGCCCAGAGAGTGATCAATCGTCCCACCCGTGTCATCCGCAGGCGGGTTCCGGAGGTTCTGCAGGAGGTGGGCCTTGCGGGGAAATACAAAGCGCTTCCGGATGAGCTGTCCGGCGGAGAGCAGCAGAGGGTGGCCCTGGCCCGCGCTCTGGTAAACCGGCCGGATATTCTTCTGGCAGATGAGCCCACCGGAAATCTGGATCCACATACCTCTGAGGAAATCATGCAGCTGATGGAGCAGATCAACGACAGAGGGACCACGGTTCTGGTGGTTACACACAATAAGGATATTGTAAATGCCATGCGCAAGCGGGTGGTCACCGTGCACAACGGAGTGATTGTCAGTGACGAGAAGGAGGGTGAATACATTGAGGCCTAGTACACTGTTATTTACCCTGAAGCAGGGTTTCAAAAATATAAAAAGAAACTGGATGTTTTCCATGGCCTCCATCATCACTATGGCTGCCTGTATTTTTATGTTCGGCGTGTTTTACGCCATTATCAATAATGTAAACTATGTGGCTCATCAGCTGGAGGAAGAGGTCCCCATCACGGTCTTCTTTGACGAGGACACCACAGAGGAAGAGATGCAGGCCGTGGGAGACCTGATCGCCGCCCGGCCGGAAGTTTCCGAGATTATTTTTGAGTCCGGCGATGAGGCCTGGGAGGAATTTAAGGAATCCTATTTCGGCGGTTCCGACGCGGCGGAGGCCTTTGTGGACGACAATCCTCTGGAGTATTCCTCCAATTATCAGGTCTATCTCAACGATATTACCAAGCAGAGCGTGGTTGCAGCCTACATAGAGACCCTGGATCATGTGCGGCTGGTAAATCAGTCGGAGGAAGCGGCGGACACACTGGGTTCCATCAATAAGCTGGTGTTTTATATTTCCGCGGCGGTGATCGCCATCCTGCTTCTGATTTCAGTCTTCCTTATCAGCAACACCATTTCCGTGGGAATCACCGTGCGAAAGGAAGAAATCGGGATTATGAAATACATCGGAGCCACCGATGGTTTTGTGCGGGCGCCTTTTGTGCTGGAAGGAATGACCCTTGGGCTTATCGGTGCGGCCATTCCGCTGGTGCTTCTGTATTTTGTGTACAGCTCTGCGGTGAATTTTATCTTTACCAGGTTTAATGTTCTCAGCGGCAGTGTGGAGCTGATTTCCGTGCTGACCGTTTACAGGACGCTGGTGCCCATCAGCCTTGCGCTGGGGATTGGGATCGGTCTCGTGGGAAGCTTTGTGACAACGAAAAAGCATTTGCGGGTATAAAGAACATCCATGAAAAAAAACAGGGATTTTAAAAGGGGAGTGGCTGTCGGAATCGCGGCAGCGCTGCTTGTGGCAGCCGGCGCCTGTGCAGGCGTCTGGCTGTTCCTTTTTTCCGGCGGAAGCGTGCTCACCCCGGGAGCGATGTTAAAGCTTCTGTCTCTGGAGCAGATGATTGACGACTATTATCTGGGAGAAAAAAATGAGGAGGATCTGACGGAATCCCTTTACGCCGGACTGATTGACGGGCTGGGGGATATCTATTCCAGGTATTATACTGCGGAGGAATATGAGGAGGAGAGTGCCTCCACAGAGGGAACCTACGTGGGAATCGGCGTGACGCTTTCGGAGAACACAGACGGAGGCGTGGTGATTGTGGAGTGCTATGAGGGAGGCCCGGGAGATCTGGCCGGTCTGGAAGCGGGGGATGTGATCAGTGCTATGGACGGCACAGATATTCTGGATATGGAACTTTCGGATGTGGTTTCCCTGATTAAAAGTACAGAGGCAGACAGCGTGGTTCTCACCGTCCACCGGGACGGGGTGGAAGAGCCCATGGAGATTGAGGTTTCTATTACCGATGTGGAGCTCACCAGTGTATATTATGAGATGCTGGATGAGGAAACCGGTTATCTGCAGATTACAGAATTTACCGGGGTCACCTGCGAGCAGTATGAGTCGGCCTTCGAGGATCTGGAAAGTCAGGGAATGACCCGGCTGGTGGTGGATCTCCGGGACAATCCGGGCGGGCTTCTGGATTCCGTGTGCAATGTCCTTCGCCGGATTCTTCCGGAGGGCGTGATTGTCTATACTGAAGATAAAAACGGGAACCGGGTGGATTATACCTGCGACGGGGAGAATACGCTGGACATTCCTCTGGCGGTTCTGGTGAACGGCGGTTCGGCCAGCGCTTCGGAGATTTTTGCCGGCGCGGTGCAGGATTACGGAATCGGAACCATTGTGGGCACCACCACCTACGGAAAGGGTGTGGTGCAGTCCATCCGGAGACTGTCCGACGGAAGCGCGGTGAAGCTCACCGTCGCCAATTATTACACTCCCAATGGGAATAATATAAACCAGGTGGGAATCCGGCCGGATGTGGAAGTGGAACTGGATACGGATCTGCTGGGGCAGGAAGAGATCAGCCATGAAGAGGATAACCAGCTTCAGACGGCGCTGGAGGTTCTCGGGCAGTGAAAAGAGAGGCGGGAAAGGGGGATATGGCCCATCTTGTTCCCGGGCAGAATTCTCTTTACTTCAGGGGAAATGCGTGCTAAAATAAGCGTTGCAGCCAGGCCAGGTGATCGCGGCTGGACAGACGAAAGGGTCCAGACGAGGAAAGTCCGGGCTTCACAGGGCAGGATGCCGGATAACGTCCGGTGGAGGCAACTCCCAGACCAGTGCAACAGAAATAAACCGCCCCGTCCTACAGGCGGGGTAAGGGTGGAAAGGCAGTGTAAGAGACTACCGCCGGACTGGTAACAGGACGGGCACATGTAAACTCCATCTGAAGCAAGACCGAAACGAAAGCGATACGGTGGCCCGCCGTGCTTTCAGGTGGGTCGCTGGAGCCTTCCGGCAACGGAAGGCCTAGATAGATGATCACCCAACGACATAACCCGGCTTATCGGCCTGACTGCAGTTTATTTATTCCTGTGCCCTCTGTATTTTTCCTCGCAGTATTTACAGCGATAGATTTCCTTCTCCTCATCGGCCAGGACAAACACATGATCCAGTCCCTGTTCAATGGATGTGATGCAGCGGGGATTTTTGCAGCGGATCACATTTACGATCTGTTTGGGAATGCGAACCTTTCTTTTTTCTACAATTTCCCCGTCTTTGATAATATTCACCGTAATGTTGTGATCAATGAATCCCACAATGTCCAGATTCACCTGGTCAATGGGGCATTCTACTTTAATAATATCTTTCTTTCCCATTTTGTTGCTCTGGGCGTTTTTGATAATCGCGACGGTGCAGTTCAGCTTGTCCAGCTTCAGGTCATGATAGATTGTCATGGCTTTTCCGGCCTTAATGTGATCCAGAACATAGCCCTCCTGAAGAGCTCCAACATTTAACATGGCAGTTCCACCTCCAGTAAAGTAAGAATCAGGGCCATACGAACGTAAACGCCGTACTGGGCCTGTTTGAAATAGGCTGCGCGGGGATCTGAGTCCACCTCAACGGCAATCTCATTTACCCTGGGAAGAGGATGGAGAACAAACATATCCTCTCTCGCAAGCTCCATTTTCTGTCGGTCCAATATGTAAAAATCTTTCATGCGCACGTAATCTTCCTCGTTGAAGAAGCGTTCCTTCTGTACCCGTGTCATGTAGAGAATATCCAGATCCGGAAGGGCATCCTCCAGGCGCTCCACCTCCTTAAAGGGAACATGTCCGCGGTTTAAAACATCCTCCCGGATATAGCTGGGGATTCGCAGCTCCTCCGGGGAAATCAGGACAAATCTTACATCGCTGTAGCGCACCAGAGCTTCAATCAGAGAGTGGACCGTGCGTCCGAATTTCAGGTCGCCGCACAGGCCTATGGTCAGGTTGTTCAGCCTGCCCTTAAGAGAACGGATGGTGAGAAGATCAGTTAAAGTCTGGGTGGGATGCTGATGGCCGCCGTCGCCGGCGTTGATCACCGGAATACTGGAAGCCATGGAAGCTACAAGAGGGGCACCCTCCTTGGGGTGGCGCATGGCACAGATATCTGCATAGCAGGAAGTAACACGAAGGGTATCGGCAACACTTTCGCCCTTTGCCGCGGAGCTGGAATCCGCAGAGGAAAATCCGAGAACCTTGCCGCCAAGATTCATCATGGCCGCCTCGAAACTCAGGCGGGTTCGTGTGCTTGGCTCATAAAATAAAGTCGCTAGTCTTTTGCCGTCACAGGTATGCGCGTATTTCCCGGGATTGGCTCCGATGTCGTCTGCCAGATCCAGAAGCCGGTCCAGCTCTTCCACGGAGAAATCCAAAGGACTCATTAAATGTCTCATGTCGTACCTCCATCAAATTTACATCTGTTTCACCGTTATCCTCAATCACAGCGACAAAATACCTTCGTCGCTTCAACCATGATATAATAAGCGAAGGTATTTTTCAAGGTGAATTTTTCCGGAATAACATTGTTTTTAGGCGGATGGGATGGTATCATAAGTTACAGTTTCTTCGCCCGGCGAATGCCGCGGATGGAAGAGACGCAGAAAGCAGTTATACGGTCCATCATTTCGGAGGTGAATATGAACGGTTTTGTCATAAAAGGAAACATACTTTACAGTGCGTCTATGGGTAAGATAAACGTCTTTCCCCGCCATTTTCTTGTCTGTGAGAATGGTCTGTGCCGGGGAATTTTTGCGGAACTGCCGGATAAGTACAAAGATCTGCCGCTGCATGACTATAAGGATCAGATGATTATCCCGGGACTCACGGATCTGCATATCCATGCGCCGCAGTTTGGCTTCCGCGGAACGGGCATGGATATGGAACTGCTGGACTGGCTGGATCACCAGGCGTTTCCGGAAGAAGCAAAATATGCGGATGAAGACTATGCGAAAAAAGCCTATTCGATTTTTGCGGAAGCGCTGAAGGCGAGTGCGACTACGAGGGCGGTTATTTTCGGAACAAGGCATAAGGCGGCGACCGAGTGTCTGATGGATCTGATGGAGGATACCGGACTGGTCACTTATGTGGGAAAAGTCAATATGGATCAGAATGCACCGGAGGGACTGAGAGAACAAAGTGCCGAAGACTCGGCGGCTCAGACCGTTGAATGGCTTGAGGACATTTCCGGAAAATACCGGTACACCCGGCCAATCCTGACTCCGCGGTTTATTCCCAGCTGTTCCAGAGAGCTGCTGGAGAAACTTAAGGGAGTGAGAAAGACCTACGATCTGCCTGTGCAGTCCCATCTGTCTGAGAATCCGGAGGAAATAGAGCTGGTAGGGAAACTGTTCCCGGAAGCCTCGTTTTATGGGGACTGCTATGACCGCTATGACCTGTTCGGAAACAGACCGGGCGGAAAATTCACCGGCAGGACGGTTATGGCACATTGTGTGTACTCTTCGGACGCGGAGGCAGAGCGGATCAGAAGAAATGACGTGATCGTGGCACACTGCCCGGCATCCAACCTGGACCTGGCATCGGGGATTGCCCCGATCCGGAAATATCTTGATATGGGGCTTCGGGTCGGTCTTGGGAGCGATGTGGCCGGCGGGCAGACGGAATCCATTTTCAGGGCAATGACATACGCGGTGCAGGCTTCCAAAATGTACTGGCGCCTTGTGGACCAAAGCGCAAAGCCGCTGACATTTGAGGAAGTATTCTATATGGCGACGGTGGGAGGCGGCTGGTTTTTCGGCAATGTGGGAAAATTTGAGGAAGGGTATGAGTTTGACGCGCTCATTCTGAACGATGAGAGGTTTCCCCATCCTCAGGAGCTTTCGCTGCACCAGAGATTGGAGCGGTTCGCGTATCTCGGAGGGGATATGTCTGGAATTGAGGCGAAATATGTGGCCGGCAGGAAAGTGAAATAGCGCGGGCAGCGCACCGCGCCTGACCTGCGAAAAGAGACATGGCATTGATTTCAAAAGTGGAATGCCATGTCTTTTTTGATGTAAATTTGGGGAACCTGTTTTTCCAAAGCGCCTGCAGGTTTCCATAAATGGCACAAACGGACAGGAGACATTGCACAAATGGTCAACATAAAGGCTCTTTTCAATGGTAAGATAAGGTTGTGTAATACTTTGACGGACAGAGGGAGAATCTGTCAGAAAAACAGGTATCACAGGGGCCAAATCCTTTGGCTCCCAACATCATAGCGACAAAATATCCTTTGACGCTTCAATCATGATACGAGAGGGAGGAGAGAAATGGTAAATGTGACACAGGAAAATCAGGGATACACAGATCCGGCCGGAGAACCTGCATTTTCAGAAAAAGATCGGAGGGAAGCCCGGAAATGTTTTTCCACTCTTGGACTCGGCTGCTTTGCCATTGTGGTGGTTTCGAGCCTTGCGCAGATTGCGTGCGATCTGCTGTTTTCAAAATGGGAAGCGACTTCATGGGGAATGTGGGTTTTTGCATTTGCACCCATATATGTGCTCGGGGTGCCGGCGGGCCTGTTGATTTTCCGCCGTGTTCCCGCCCGCGGCGGGGCATATGCCAACACGAAAAAAATTTCATTAAAGCCCGGGCAGTTCATACAGATGTTTTTGATCGCGCTCTTCCTGGCGAATCTGGGAAATACTGTGGGAACGATTCTCACGGACGTGTTCAGTGCACTGACCGGTATAGTGTCTGATGTGGACATCACAACTTACTCGATGGCGGACTCATTTTTTCTGAAAATTCTGTTTCTGGTAATTCTGGCGCCGATGTTTGAAGAACTTGTTTTCCGGAAACAGCTGATCGACCGGATGAGCTGTTACGGGGAGAGGCTGGCAGTTGTCACTACGGCCCTGATGTTTGGCCTTTTTCACGGGAACATTTCGCAGTTCTGCTATACATTTCCAATCGGACTTGTGTTTGGGTACACCTATCTGAAAACCGGAAAGCTGCGCTACTCTCTGGGGATGCACATGGGATATAATTTTATCGGAAGTGTGCTGACCTCTACGCTGATAAATGACGTGGATCTGTCCGCACTGGATAACCTCGATGCCCTGTCTTTTGAAGCTCTTGCACCGGTGGCCCTGCTTTTGATCTATATCTGTGCCTTTCTGGCGGCCACCATCGTGGGCCTGGTTTTGTTCCTGCGGAGAAGGAAGAAAGTGTCCTTTGTGCGCGCTGAGATGGAATTGCCGAAGGGCAGTAAATTCCGGACGGTTTATTTAAATACGGGAATGCTTCTGTTTGTACTGTCCTCGATTGTGCTGATTGTGATTTCTGCGGTTGTAGGATGATGAAGTAGTACGCGTATCATGGCGGCAAAAGACCTTTTGCCGCTTTAATCATCACATTTATAAAGAAAAGAGGTAACCTATGGAAATGGAAAGAGAATGGTCAGGAAAGGAATTGAAAGCATCCGCGAAACGCAGGCTGAAAACCTGTTACTGGAAGGCAGTTCTGGTAAGTCTGATTGTCATTGTGGTCAGCGCGGTCAGCTCAGGGAGTGACAATCTGCCGGATGAGGTTTCAGATCTTCCCTCTGCGCTGGGGAATGTGGTCGGCAGCAGTGTGGGAGGCGGCATGGGAGCCACGCAGTACATTCTGCTGATTCTGGGAATTCTCGGCGGGGCAGCCTTTGTGCTGATGGTAATATCGACTGTTTTCGCGGTCCTGGTACTTCCCGTGCTGAAAGTCGGAAAAAACCGGTTTTATCTGGAAATGCAGCAAAAGGGAAAGGACACGGAAGTAAATCTTCTTCTCTGGGGCTTCCGGAATCACTATGGGAACATCCTGCTGACTCTGCTTGCGCGCGCCCTTCTGACCACGCTTGGAACCATCTGCCTGATCATACCCGGCATCTATCTGGAATACTGCTTCCTGATGGTGCCCTACATTCTGGCGGAGAATCCGGAAATGAAAACCCGTGACGCACTGCGGCTCTCCAGAGAAATGATGAAGGGACAGAAGTGGAAAACCTTTCTGTTTCACCTGTCATTTATCGGCTGGGTGCTGGTTGCCTGTGTCACCCTGGGAATCGGTACGTTTTTTATCCTTCCCTATATAGAGACCAGCTATGCCGGACTTTACACAACGCTGAAAAACGCGTCCAGATGACTGTATTGTCTGTCTTTGCACAGGTACTGTGAAGTACAGATGCAGAAGAAGCTTTTCATAAAAAAGTCCCATGAGGAACCACAGGGGAAAATAATCCAGGCGGATCAGTCCTTTGTATTGGAAGGCCGCCTGGGAGTAATCCCATGGACACATATGGAAAAAACGCAGAATCGTTCCAAAGGTGAATTCCACGCAGTATATGCCAAGGGCATAGAGCACACCCCGCAGACAGACCGGCAGATCGGAAAGCTTTCCGTAGACCGGGCGGATGACAGCCGCCAGGCCGTAGATGGGAAACATCAGCGGAGAGGTTTTTCCGATCATGGTCAGATCTCCGGAAAGCAGAGAGACCAGACCGGACCAGGAGATCTCCAGACACAGTCCCGTCAGTCCGCATATCAGAAAATCATTTCTCTTCATATAAATTCCCCCTTTTTAAATCACTGCTTACGAAAATTTAACACTGAATCTAGTATGGCCTGCCTTGCAAAAATAATACCTCTGGGTTATAATGCTTTTGATTATTATTCCATTTACAATAAGAGGTAAGAACTCATGGACTATCAGGAAAGCCGCGCATATATTCAGGCATCAGAGCGGTTCGGCGGCGAGCTGGGCCTTCAGAACATACGGAATCTTACGGAATATCTGGGAAATCCCCAGGATTCCCTGAAATTTATACATGTTGCCGGCACCAATGGGAAGGGCTCGGTCATAGCCTGCCTGTATTCGGTTCTCTGCGAGAGCGGTTTTCGGGTGGGAAGATATACCTCCCCGGCCGTCTACAGTGAGCTGGAACAGATGGAGGTGAGCGGGGAATCCATTACCCGGGAGGCATTCGCGTCCTGTGTAACCCGGATTGCCGGCGCGGCGGAGAAAATGGAAAAGGAAGGACTTTCCCGCCCCACGCCCTTTGAGATTGAGACCGCGGCCGCTTTCCTGTGGTTTCAGGAGCAGAACTGTGATCTTGTCCTTCTGGAAACCGGGATGGGCGGCGACGTGGATGCCACCAATATTGTAAAAACCACAGTGCTGGCGGTACTGACTTCTATCAGCATGGATCATATGGCCTATCTGGGAAATTCTCTCGGGGAGATCGCGGAGAAAAAAGCCGGTATTCTGAAAGCCGGAAGCGCCATGGTCACCGTCCGGCAGGAGGCGGAGGCCCGGGATGTAATCATGCGCGTCTGCCGGGAACGGGGAATCCCCTTCTGTGAGACAGACCCCGGGGAGGTGAGGGTTTTGTCAGACGGCCTGGATGGGCAGGCTTTTTCTTATCAGGGGGAGGAATACACACTTCCCCTTCCGGGAATCCATCAGAGAGAAAACGCCCTGCTGGCCCTGAAAGCCCTGGAGATTCTGGAGAAAGCCGGTTTTCCCACCTCGGTTTCCCAGCGGCAGAAGGGCCTTGAAAAGGTCCGGTGGGAGGGACGTTTTACGGTGCTTGACCGGAATCCTCTGTTTGTGCTGGACGGCGCCCATAACCCGGCCGCCGCCAGAGTGCTGCGCCTTTCCGTTGAACAGTATTTTCCGGGGAAAAAGCTGTATTATATTATGGGCATGTACCGGGACAAGGATTATCGGGCGGTTTTGCAGATCACCGCTCCCTGTGCGGAAAAAATACTGACCATTGCCGCGCCGGAGAACCCGCGGGCATTGTCGCCCCAGGAGCTTGCATGCGCGGCCCGGGAGTTTCATCCGGATGTACAGGCCTTTGATGAGATTCCTCAGGCTGTGGAGGAGGCCTATCGCCTGGCGGGCAGAGACGGTGTGATCCTGGCCTTTGGATCCCTGGCCTTTCACGGGGTTCTGGCCGAAATTGTGAAAGAAGGAAAAAACAGGGATGGAGGAGAGAGATGACAGAGCTGGAGAAGTACCGTGAGGAGATTGATGCCATTGACACAGAGATTGTGCGCCTTTTTGAGGAGCGAATGAAGATCAGCGAAAAGGTGGCGGTTTACAAGATCCGTACCGGAAAGAAGGTGCTGGATCCCCAGCGGGAAGGAGCGAAGATCCGGTCTCTTCGCGCAAAGGCTCACGGGGAGTTCAACGCGATGGGAACCCAGGAATTGTTTCAGCAGATCATGGCCATCAGCCGGAAAAAACAGTACCAGCTTCTCACCGAGCACGGCATTTCCATGGAACGGAATTTTCAGAAGGTGGATCATCTTCCTCTGGACGGCGTGACCGTGGTTTTTCAGGGAGTGGAGGGCGCCTACAGCTATGCGGCGATGCGGGAATATTTCCAGGGGGACATTGAGAGCTATCATGTCAAAACCTTCCGGGCAGCCATGGAGGAGGTGGCCCAGGGCCGCGCCGATTACGCGGTTCTTCCCATTGAGAATTCAACCCAGGGAATTGTGACAGATATTTACGACCTTCTTATGGAATATCAGCTGTATATTGTGGGAGAGCAGGTGATCCACGCCTCCCATGTTCTTCTGGGGCTTCCGGAGGCGGAGCTTTCCGATATAACGCGGGTGTACTCTCATCCACAGGCTCTGGCCCAGTGCGGAAGCTATCTTGAGGCACATCCGGACTGGAAGAAGACAGAGGTGGAAAATACGGCGGGCGCCGCCAGGAGAGTAAGCCTGGAAGGGGACAGAACCCACGCGGCCATTGCCAGCCGGGAGGCCGGGAAGGTTTACGGACTGAAGATTCTGGCGGAAAATATCTGCAAGAGCGAGCGCAATGTGACCCGGTTTATCATTGTCAGCGCCCGGCCGGTGTATGAGGAAAATGCGAAAAAAATCAGCATCTGCTTTGAGCTGCCCCACAGAACCGGTTCCCTGTACAATATGCTTTCCCACATTATTTACAATGGTCTGAACATGACGAAGATTGAATCCAGACCCATTCCGGGAGAGACCTGGGAATACCGCTTTTTCGTGGATTTTGAGGGAGACCTGCGGGATGGTTCCGTGGAGAATGCCCTGCGGGGAATTGAGGCTGAAACCCAGACTCTGCGCGTGCTGGGAAACTATTGAGAGGCCGTCTGAAAGGAACAATATGAGAAGTATTCACAGCTGTATTTTATATCGAAATTTTGAACAGGGGGAGATCCTGGAAACCATGGCGGAACTCATGGAGCTGTGTGAACAGCACTCCAGCGCTCCGGAGGAAAAGCGGGATGATTTCTTTGGCTGCTGCAGCGGCCTGGTGGAGCTTGCGGCGTCCTATGGCTTTTCCGGGAATCTCTGGCACAATTATCTTACATATCTTCTGGTGAATCATGAAAATGCCTTCAGCCGTGCAAGCGAGATCCGCGGCGCCATAGAAGGCAGCATCAATGAGATTGCGAAAGAGGATTTCCGGATCTTCAAGGAACTGTATGACTACGATCTTAAGACGCTGGACAGTTATTTTCATACGGATCTGTGCGAAATTCTTTCTGATTACAGCAACCCGGGCGGAGACAGTAAAATGTACAATACCCGGATCCGGGACCGGATTCACACCATGAGCATTGCCCTTTCCCAGGCAAAGACTGTGGAGGAATTTATGGGTGACATGGTGGCGTTTTACAAGGATTACGGTGTGGGGAAATTCGGCCTGCACAAAGCCTTCCGGGTGGCCCATGACAGGGACGGACAGGTGGTCATCGAGCCCATCACCCGGATTTTGCACACCAGCCTGGAGGATCTGGTGGGATATGAGATTCCCAAGAAAAAGCTGATCGAGAATACGGAAGCCTTTGTCCACGGACGGAAGGCCAACAACTGTCTTCTCTACGGGGATGCCGGGACTGGCAAATCCTCCAGCATCAAGGGAATTCTCAACCGGTACTATGAGGACGGGCTGCGCATTATTGAGGTTTACAAGCACCAGTTTCAGGATCTGAACCAGGTGATTGCTCAGATTAAAAACCGGAACTACCGTTTTATCATTTATATGGATGATCTCTCCTTCGAGGAATTTGAGACAGAGTACAAATATCTGAAGGCCGTGATTGAGGGCGGTCTGGAAAAGAAACCGGATAACATCCTGATTTACGCCACCAGCAACCGGAGACATCTGGTGCGGGAGCGCGCGTCAGACAAGCTGGAGCTGGCGGACGAGGATGATCTTCACTCCTCCGATACCGTCCAGGAGAAACTTTCCCTGGTTTATCGGTTTGGGGTACAGATTTATTTTGGAAAGCCAAACAAGAAGGAATTCCAGAATATCGTCCGCGTGCTGGCCGAACGCTATGGCGTACAGATGGAGGAGGAACGTCTTCTTCTTCTGGCCAATCAGTGGGAGCTTTCCCATGGAGGGCTTACCGGCCGGACCGCGCAGCAGTTTATTGATCATATCCTGGGGACGGAACAGAAGTAAACGGAAATGTCCGCAGGGGCGGGCATCTGGATAAGGAGGGAGAGTATGGCAGTGACAACATTTGCGGCGATCGACATCGGCTCCTATGAGATCAGCATGAAGGTCTTTGAGATGGCGAAAAAAAACGGCTTCCGGGAGCTGAATGATGTGCGGTATCAGCTGGATCTGGGCACAGGCGTTTATTCCACAGGAAAAATGTCCATGGAAAAGGTGGATGCTGTCTGTGAGATCCTGATTGATTTTAAGCGGATGATGCAGGATTTCGGGGTGACCGAGTACCGGGCCTGCGCCACCAGCGCGCTGAGGGAAATGGAGAATCCGGTCATTGTTCTGGAACAGATTTTCCGGCGCACCGGTGTGCGGGTGGAGGTCCTGAGCAACGCTGAGCAGCATTTTCTCGGATATAAGTCCATCGCGGCCATAGAGGCCGGTTTTAAGAAAATCATTCAGAAGGGCACCGCCATTCTGGACGTGGGCGGCGGAAGCGTACAGGTTTCCCTGTTTGACAAGGACGCTCTGGTGACCACCCAGTCGCTCCGGATGGGAAGCGTCCGCATCCGGGATCGTCTACGTGAGCTGGAAAAAACCAATACCCACTACGATCAGCTGGTGGAGGAGTTTATCCGCAATGATCTCATGAGCTTTCAGCGTCTGTTTCTGAAGGACCGGACCATCCAGAACCTGATCATAATGGGAGATTTTCTGACCGACAATATTTTCCGGGACCGGCTTGTGGATAATACGATTTCCAGGGACGAATTTGTCAGCCGCTATGAGTATGTGATCAGCAAATCCGAGGAGGAGCTGGCGGAGGAGATGGGGATTGACACCGAGTACGCGGCTCTTGTGGCGCCCGCCATGGTCATCACCCGCTGCTTTATGAATATTTTTGACACGGAAACCATCTGGATGCCGGGGGTTTCTCTCCTGGACGGAATCGCCTATGATTTCGCAGAGAAGAATCGTTTTATTAAGAGCGCTCACAATTTTGAGAATGATATTCTGGTGGCTGCCCGGAATATTTCCAAGCGCTATTCCAGCGCCAAAAGTCATCTTCAGGGAACCACCGATCTGGCCCTGGGCATTTTTGACAGTATGAAGAAAATTCACGGCATGGGGAAACGGGAGCGTCTTCTGCTGCAGATCGCCGTCATGCTTCATGACTGCGGAAAGTATATCAGTATGGGAGATGTGGCGGAGTGTTCCTATCGGATCATCATGGCGACGGAGATCATCGGACTGTCCACAGAGGAGAGGCAGATCATCGCCAGCGCCGTGCGGTACAATACCACGGAGTTTGTGTACTATGACAAATTTGACGGGGAGGCCGGTGTGGACATTGACCGCTATCTGCTCACTGCCAAGCTGGCCGCCATCCTCCGTCTGGCCAACGCCATGGACCGGAGCCATTATCAGAAGGTGAAGGGCATGAAGGCGGTGTTAAAGGACCGGGAGCTTCAGCTGGTTCTGGATTCCGACCGGGATATCTCCCTGGAGCTGGGACTTTTGAAGGATAAGGTATCCTTCTTTGAGGAAGTGTTTGGCATCCGTCTGGTACTCAGACGCAAGAGAAGAGTGTAAAGGAGACCGTGAAAATGGAAATCAAGGATTTTGAGAAACCCGAGTATTTTGTAAACCGGGAATTAAGCTGGCTGAAATTCGACGAGCGTGTACTCAGTGAGGCGCGGGACAAAAATCTTCCCCTTTTTGAACGGCTGAAGTTCCTGAGCATCACTTCCTCCAACCTGGATGAGTTTTACATGGTGCGCGTGGCCTCCTTAAAGGATCAGGTGCATGTGGGCTACACCAAGACAGACATTGCGGGGCTGACTTCCAGGGAACAGCTGAAGGAGATCAGCACCTATACCCATGAGCTGGTGCACGTGCAGTATAACTGCCTGAACCGCTCTCTCATCCCCGCCCTGGAAAAAGCCGGACTGCACCTGATCCTGGAGCATGAGGGACTGAGTGAAAAGCAGGCCGAGTTTGTGGACCGATATTTTGAAGAAAATGTCTATCCGGTACTCACCCCTATGGCCATGGACTCCTCCAGACCCTTCCCTCTGATCCGGAACAAAACCCTGAACATCGGCGCGCTGATCCGCAGGGAAACGGGAAAACACAAAGAAGAGCTGCAGTTTGCCACAGTGCAGGTTCCCTCTGTGCTGTCCAGGGTGATCACCCTGCCAAAGGAGAAAAACGGCGGAACCTCCGTAATCCTTCTGGAGGAAGTGATTGAGCGGAACATCGGAAAGCTTTTTCAGGGCTTTGAGGTGGTTTGTGCCAACCCCTACCGGATTATGCGAAACGCGGATCTGACCATCGATGAGGACGAGGCGGAGGACCTGCTGGTGGAGATCCAGAAGCAGCTGAAGAAGCGGCAGTGGGGCGAGGTGATCCGTCTGGAGGTGGAAGACCGGATGGATGAGCGCCTGCTGAAGATTCTGCGCAGGGAATTCGCGATTAAGGAAGAGGATATTTTCCCCATCAACGGCCCCCTGGATCTGACCGTGCTTATGAAAATATACGGGCTGGAGGGATTTGACCAGTATAAAACTCCAAAGCATGTGCCGGCGCCGGTTCCGGCATTCCAGAATGAGAAGGATATTTTCCAGGTGATCCGGGAGGGGGATGTGTTCCTGCATCATCCCTATATGAGCTTTGACCCGGTGGTAAACTTTGTCCGTCAGGCCTCTAAGGACCCGGATGTTCTGGCCATCAAGCAGACTCTGTACCGTGTCAGCGGAAATTCCCCCATCATCGCCGCCCTGGCGCAGGCCGCGGAGAACGGCAAGCAGGTTTCCGTGCTGGTGGAGCTGAAGGCCCGTTTTGACGAGGAGCACAACATTGTCTGGGCCAAGATGCTGGAAAAGGCCGGCTGCCATGTAATTTACGGTCTGGTGGGCCTGAAGACGCACAGCAAGATCACCCTTGTGGTGCGCAGAGAGGAGACGGGAATCCGCCGGTATGTGCACCTGGCCACCGGAAATTATAACGATTCCACGGCCAAGCTTTACACAGACTGCGGGATTTTCACCTGCGATGAGCGGTTCGGGGAGGATGCCACGGCGGTGTTCAACATGCTCTCCGGATATTCAGAGCCCAAACGCTGGAACAAGCTGCTGGTGGCGCCCATCTGGATGAAAAAACGCTTCGTGAAGCTGATTGAGAGAGAGGCGGAGCACGGGAAAAAGGGAGCCCCGGCCCAGATTGTGGCCAAGATGAATTCCCTGTGCGATCCGGAGATTATGTCAGCGCTTTACTACGCGTCCTCCTGTGGGGTGGAAATTAATCTGCTGGTGCGGGGAATCTGCTGTCTGAAAACAGGAATTCCAGGTGTGAGTGAACATATCCATGTGCGCTCCATTGTAGGGGATTTCCTGGAGCACAGCCGTATTTTCTATTTCTGCAACGGCGGAGATGAGGAAATATACATGGGCAGTGCGGACTGGATGCCCCGGAATCTGGACCGCCGTGTGGAGATCGTTTTCCCGGTGGAAGACCCGCAGATCCGCCAGGAGATCAAGCACATTCTGGATCTGCAGTTCCGGGATAATGTGAAGGCTCATATCCTGCAGCCGGACGGCACCTACGAGAAACCGGACCGGAGAGGAAAGGCGGCCGTGTGGTCTCAGATGGAGCTGGCCCGGGAGGCGAAGGAGCGGGCCGAGGCCGCAAAGAACGAGAAAAAGGAAAAGTCCCGTGTGTTTGTACCCGCGGAGCCCATGGAGGATCCGTCGGAAAAATAAATAAATGAAGGAATCAAAGCAGGAGTGTTCCCGGAAGGCCGGTATGTTTTCGGCCGCCGGGGACACTCGATGTATAAAAAGGAGTGCGAGCATCATGCAGAAACAGAATATACTGGCCCTGTTAAAACTGATCGAGCAGAACAGCCGCCTTACCGATGAGGAGCTTGGGATCCTGCTGGGAACCCCGGAGGAGGAGATTCACGACGCCATTGCCCAGCTTGAAAAGGACGGGATTGTCTGTGGTTATCAGACCCTGATTAACTGGGATAAAGTGACCGATGACGCGGTGACGGCCCTGGTGGAGCTTCGTGTGACGCCCCAGGGCGGGGACGGTTACGATAAGCTGGCGGAAAAGATCCGTTCCTATCCCCAGGTGAAAACCCTTTATCTTATGTCCGGCGCCTACGATTTTCTGGTAATTGTAACCGGTCAGAATCTGAAGGAGATCAGCATTTTTGTAAACAGCAAGCTGGCGAATATTCATGAGGTGCAGAATACCACCACACATTTCATTCTCACCAAATATAAAGAGCTGGGCGTCAGCTTCGCGGAGAAAAAACCGGATCCGAGAATGGTGGTGACCCCATGAGAGAGCTGCTTTCCAAAAGAGTTCTGGATATGAAACCCTCCGGAATCCGCCGCTTTTTCGACGTGGCCAACGAGGTTCCGGGAGTGGTTTCCCTGGGCGTGGGCGAGCCGGACTTTGACACGCCTTATCATGTGCGGGAGGCCGGAATGGAAGCCCTCCGGGGAGGAAAGACCTTTTATACCTCCAACAGCGGTCTGATGCCCCTGCGGGAGGCTATTTCCGATTACGCCAGGGAAAAAACCGGAAATACCTATGACCCGGCCAGTGAGGTGATGATCACCGTAGGAGGCAGCGAGGCCATCGATGTGGCCATGCGCACAATTCTGAATCCCGGGGATGAGGTCATCTGTGTGGAACCCTGTTTTGTCTCCTATGCCCCCTGTATCGTTCTTGCGGACGGGGTTCCCGTCCCCATCCGGCTTCGGGCAGAGGATAATTTTCGCCTGAAAAAGGAGCAGCTGGAGGCGGCTGTGACAGAAAAAACCAAGGCGCTTTTTCTGTCCTTTCCCAACAATCCCACCGGCGCGATCATGGAGAAGGAAGACCTGGAGGCGCTGCTTCCCATTATTGAGGAGCATAATCTTCTGGTGATTTCCGATGAGATTTACAGTGAGCTCACCTATGGGAAAGAGCATGTGAGCATTGCCAGCCTTCCGGGGATGCGGGACCGGACCATTGTAATCAACGGCTTTTCCAAAAGCTATGCCATGACCGGATGGCGCCTGGGCTATGCCCTGGGAAATCATGAGATTATCGGGCAGATGGTGAAGGTCCACCAGTATGCTATTATGTGCGCACCCACGGTGAGTCAGTACGCGGCTGTGGAGGCCATACGAAACGGCGGGGAGGATGTGCGGGAAATGCGGGAATCCTATAACCAGCGCCGGAGATATGTTTATCACGAGCTGAACCGTATGGGGCTTCCCTGCTTTGAACCGGAGGGTGCGTTCTACATTTTCCCGGATATCCGGAGCCTTGGAATGGGGAGCGAGGAATTTGCCCTGGATCTTCTGGAAAAGGAAAAGGTGGCTGTGGTTCCGGGGAATGCCTTCGGGGAAAGCGGGGAAGGTTTTATCCGCATCTCCTACGCCTACTCCATCGCGGAGCTGAAAGAAGCCCTCGGGCGGATGGAGCGATATCTGAATGAAAAGAGAAAGGGAGACAGAGGATGATTAAAGAGCTTGTAATTCAAAACCGGAGCTATCGGGGATATGACCGGACGCGTCCGGTTACACGGGAAGAACTGACTGAATTTGTGGATCTCACACGGTTTACGGCCTCCTCCGTCAACCGGCAGCCTCTGAAATACCATATTGTAAGCGAGCCCGGAGAAGTGGAAGCCCTTCAGGCGTGTACGCGCTGGGCCCGGGCCCTGCCGCAGCTGAACCTTCCGTTTCCGGGGACAGAGCCCACAGGCTTCGTGGTGATCTGCCAGGATCTGCAGATTGTTTCTAATGAGACCGCCTATCTCCGGGATATCGGAATTGTGGCTCAGACCATGCTTCTGGCTGCCGTGGAAAAAGGTCTTGGCGGATGCATGATCGGCAATTTTAACAAAAACGATGTGCAGAAGCTGCTGGAGCTTCCGGAGCACATTCTGCCCAACCTGATCGTGGCCTTTGGAAAACCGGCCGAGGATATCCGTCTTGCTGAGGTGGGCGAGGATGGCAGTACGAAATATTATCGGGATGAAAACGGGGTGCATTACGTACCGAAGCGGAAACTGGAGGATATTCTGATTTAGAAGAAGGGAAGAATACAGAGCAGATTCCTGAGGAGTTTGAATATTCTGGGAATATTGACTGTGGAGATTTCCGGATATGGAAGGAGGCATAACATATGCGAGTGGAACATTTTTATTTTCGATCCGCGGAAGGCAGTCGGAAAATTCATGGAATGTGCTGGCTCCCGGAGGGGGAGGTACGCGCGGTGGTGCAGCTGGTTCACGGCATGTCCGAATATATTGCCCGTTATGATGAATTTGCCCGGTATCTGACAGAGCAGGGGATGGCCGTGGCCGGACATGATCATCTGGGACACGGCGATTCAGCAGCCGGAAAGGAAGACTACGGATATTTTGCGAAGGAGCACGGCAGCCGTGCGCTGGTCCGTGACATTCATCAGGTATATCGCCGGATGAAGAAGAAATATGACAATGTCCCCTATTTCATTTTCGGACACAGCATGGGTTCCTTTCTGACCCGGCTGTATCTCTGCCGCTACGGTGACGGCCTGGATGGCGCGGTGCTCTGCGGCACAGGATATCATTCAGAGGCGGAAACACGGATGGGAATGGCGCTTTGCGGACTGGGCGGTGAGATTCTGGGCTGGAAGCATCACAGCGGTTTGTTTCAGTGGCTGACCTCCGGAGTTTATAACCTGCAGTTCCGGCCCAACCGAACCTCCGTGGACTGGATCAGCCGGAACCGGGAAAACGTGGATGCTTATCTGGCTGATGAAAAATGCGGTTTTTCCTTTACCTTTAACGGCTATTACAACCTGATGCTGACTCTGAATAAAATCAGCCGGCCGGAGTATCTGGCCTGCATGCCCAGAAGCCTCCCGGTGCTGTTTATCTCCGGGGCTGAGGATCCGGTGGGAGATTCCGGGAAGGGTGTCCGGCAGGTGGAAAAGCAGTTCCGGGAACTGGGAATGCAGGATGTCACCTGCATTCTTTATCCGGAGGACCGGCACGAGATTCTCAATGAGCCGGACAGAGAAAAGGTATATGGGGATGTGGTGCGATGGATGAGGGAAAGGCAGAGAATATAATTTAAAACCTATAATTTTATAAAGATACATGTATTTTAAAATATGATTTTTCTGTATTATAATGATCCCAATCGTTATTAGATGTTTTCCGGCGGATGACAAGGTCACAAAAACCAGAATACTCTGAGGCGAAAATCAAAACCGGAGGTGGGAGCCCGTGTCTATTCCCCTGCTTTTATTAAAACAGAATCTGATTATGATGGTGTATCTTCTCATAGGTTATTTCCTCTTCAGGAAAAAGCTTGTGGGGCTTCAGGGAAGCGCTGATATCGGACGGCTGCTTCTCTATGTAGTCATGCCCTGCGCGATCCTGAATTCCTGTCTGGAGGAATTTACCATGGAGAAGCTGGAAGGACTGGCGGTCTCCTTTATAGCGGCGCTGCTGGCGCTTCTGCTCTCCATTCTGGTCAGCCGTCTCGCGTTTTCGAAGGAATGGGGGATTGAGCGGTTCGGCGCCGCGTTTTCAAATGCCGGATTTATCGGGATTCCCCTTGTGCGGATGACCCTGGGGGAGGATGCCGTCTTTTATATTGCCTCCTTTGTGGCTTTGCTGAATATTCTTCAGTGGACCTATGGGGTGGTGACCATCAGCGGTGACCGCAGCGCGGTCTCCCCCAGAAAGATATGTACCAACCCCATTGTGCTGAGCTTTCTGGCGGGCGTGCTGCTGTTTCTCCTGCCGGTTTTCCTGCCTGAAACGATCACCGGTATGCTGGGAACCATTTCCTCTATGAACGGGCCGCTGGCCATGATCGTTCTGGGAGTCTATCTGGCGCAGATCCCGCTGCGCACCCTTTTTACGGAAAAAATCGTGTACCGCTGCGCGCTGTTCCGTCTGATTCTGATTCCGCTGCTGACCCTGTTTCTTCTGGCCCTGTTCCCGGAGAAATACTATACCGTGAAGCTTTCCATTCTGATCGCTGCGTCCGCCCCGGTGGGTTCCAATGTGGCGATTTTCGCCCAGCTGTATCACGCCGATTACACGCGGGCGGTGAAGGAGGTCTGTGTTACCACGCTGCTCAGCATTCTGACTCTTCCTCTTCTCCTTGGAATTGCCAGTTATATCCTCTGAAATAGTGTATGATAATGCTTTTGCATAGACGAAAAGCCGATGTCTGATACCGGTTTTCTCCCCAGGCCAGCAGCAGGTACCGTTTCATGGGCAGATCGGTGACCGGGCGGAGCTGAACCGTATCCGACGCAAAATCCTTCCAGGTCCGTTCCGGGACAAAAGCGACCCCCAGGTTCATCTGAAGAAGGGCTCTCATTGTGGCCGGCGTATCCACACAGGTTGTGATATGGGGCCGAAATCCCGCTTCTTCGCAGTAATGCCGGATGATTCCGGCCAGATCAGAGGAGGGGGTGAGACTGAGAAAATCCTCTTTTTCCAGGTCCTGTAAGGTCAGAACCGGGCGTAGGGCCAGCGGGTGATTTTTCGGGAGCGCGGCGAGGATGGGTTCCTTCAGCAAAAGAATTGTATGGTCATTTTGGGGACAGATGTGAGACGCTGTCACAGAAAGAAAGGGCTCTTTATTTTCCTTTTCTGTGTCCTGCTGAAAAATCCTGAGGCGGATCTGCGGATCCGCCTTTTGAATTTGGTCCACAAGGCCGGGCAGCAGCATGGACGCCGCCCGTATATAAAGGGCCACGGTTCTATTTTCGCTCTGAAGCTCAGTCTGAAGCTCCAGATGGAGGTTGTCCAGAGCGCCAAAGATCTGCTCTGTGTATTTCAGGACAATTTTTCCATAGGAATTCAGAACGATCCGCCGGCCGGTACGGTCAAAAAGCGGAACACCCAGCTCTGCTTCCAGGCGTTTCAGAGTCTGGCTCAGAGACGGCTGGGCGATATGCAGCTTTTCGGCGGTTTTGGACAGATGCTCACTGTGTGCGAGCTCCTGGAAATATTTCAGCCAGAGCAGTTCCATGCCCATACCTCTTCTTTCTCCCGGAAAAGGGTCTTTTCAGATCCGGATGGCAGTAAACACTGCGGTTTTGTCTGTCCTGATTATACTATCTCAAAAATGTGGGTGCAACACACTTTGTATGTTATTTTTTACAGTCTGAGGGACACTGTTTTACCGTTTGCGGTGAAAACATGCTGATTTATGCCGCGGATGTTGACGTATTTTTTTAAAATGTTTATAATTAAATACAAATGGGTTGTAGCAAAAGTGTAAAGGAGAAGAGAGATGAAGCATGAGGATATTATCAAAAAGATGACACTGGAAGAGAAATGTTATCTGCTGTCCGGAAAGGATTTCTGGTCTTCCAGGAGTGTGAAGCATGCGGGGGTTCCTACAATGACACTTTCCGACGGGCCTCACGGACTGCGCAAGCAGGAAGGGGCAGGCGATCAGCTGGGACTGAACGGTTCTCTTCCGGCCACCTGTTTTCCCACAGCGGCCACCATGGCCAATTCCTGGGACCCGGAGCTTGGCGAGGAGATGGGCCGCTGTCTGGGAGAAGAGGCGGCGGTGCAGGATGTGTGCGTCCTTCTGGGGCCGGGCCTGAACATGAAGCGTTCTCCCCTGTGCGGGCGGAATTTTGAGTATTTCAGTGAGGATCCTTACCTGGCGGGGAAGATGGCGGCAGGCTATATCCGTGGAATTCAGTCCCAGGGCGTATCGGCCTGTCCCAAGCATTTCGCGGCGAACAACACGGAGCTTCGCCGGCAGGCGTCTGACTCTGTGGTGGATGAGCGGACCTTCCGGGAAATCTATCTGACAGGCTTTGAGATTGCCGTGAAGGAGTCTCATCCGAAGAGCATCATGTCCTCCTATAATATGATTAACGGTGTCTATGCCAATGAGAATGAGCACCTGCTTCAGGAGATTCTGCGGGACGAGTGGGGCTTTGACGGATTTGTGGTTTCAGACTGGGGTGCCGGGAACGATTATGTGGAAGGCGTCCGGGCGGGGTCTCATCTGGAGATGCCCACCACCGGCGGGGATTCCGGAGAGCAGCTGGTGAAGGCAGTGCAGGCCGGGAAAATTTCCCAGGAGCTTGTGGACCGCCGGGTGGATGAGCTGCTGGACGTGATTCTGCCTACCCGCGCGGCCTGTGACGCGGCAAAGGGAAAGAGCTTTGACGTGGAGGCGCATCACGCGGTGGCCCGGAAGGCCAGCGCCCAGTCCATTGTTCTTCTGAAAAATGAGAAAAATATTCTGCCCCTGGCAAAAGGCTCTAAGGTGGCAGTGATCGGAGAATTCGCCGATGTGCCCCGGTATCAGGGTGCGGGATCCTCTGTGGTAAATCCCACGAAGGTGGATTCCGCCATGGGTGTAATCGGAGATTTTGATCTGGAAGTGGTTGGCTTTGAGAAAGGCTATCCCCGCGTGGGGAAGGGAGATCCCGCCATGCAGTCCGCGGCTGTAAAGCTGGCAGGCAAGGCGGATTATGTGCTTCTCTATCTGGGACTGGATGAGATCTCGGAGTCGGAGGGCTTGGACCGCTCTCACATGAAGCTTCCAAAAAGTCAGACGGATCTGCTTAAGGCAGTGAGCCGGGCCAATCCCAATGTGATCGTAGTTCTGTCCGCCGGTTCTTCCGTGGAGATGCCCTGGATCGGGAAATGCAGGGCGCTGGTGCACGGATATCTCTGCGGGCAGGCCGGAGCGGCCGCGGTTCTGGATGTGATTCTGGGGAATGTGAATCCCTCCGGAAAGCTTTCTGAAACTTATCCCAAGGTTTACAAGGACACCCCTTCGGCGCCGTACTTTCCGGCGAAGGAGAGAACCGTGGAGTACAGGGAAGGCCTGTATATAGGCTACCGTTATTTTGAGACCGCCGGCGTTCCGGTTCTTTTCCCATTTGGCTTCGGTCTCAGTTATACTACCTTTGCCTATTCAGATCTGAAAGTCAGCCGGGAAGGGGCCACATTTACCCTGAAAAATACCGGCGGTCGGGACGGCGCGGAGGTGGCTCAGTTGTATGTTTCCGCGAAATGCGGAGGCGTTTTCCGTCCGGTTAAAGAGCTGAAGGGCTTTCAGAAGGTATTCTTAAAAGCCGGGGAGAGTAAAACCGTGACCATCCCTCTGGATGACAAGGCCTTCCGGTATTTTAACGTGAAGACGAACCGGTTTGAGGTGGAATCCGGAGCCTATGATATTCTTATCGGCGCCAGTGTGGCGGATATCCGGCTGACAGGGACGCTGCAGGTGCAGGGAACCGGCGCGGAGCTCCCCTACGATATGAAGAAGCTTCCGTCCTATGCCACAGGGCAGGTGCAGAAGATCTCTGACGATGAGTTCACCGCTCTGCTGGGACATCCCATTCCGGACGGACACTGGAGCGGCACCCTGGAGATGAACGACGCCATCTGTCAGCTCTATTACGCGAAGAGCCTGAAGGCCAGACTGGTGTACAGGATTATGACCGGCATGCTCAACAAGAGCATTAAAAAGGGAGAGCCGGATCTGAATATTATCTTCATTTACAACATGCCCTTCCGGGCCATTGGAAAGATGGCGGGAGGCATGGTTTCCCAGGAGATGTGCGAGGGGATCCTGACCATTGTCAATGGCCACGCCATCGCGTTTTTCAGGGGACTTGGAAAAATTATCGGAGGATTTTTCCGTCAGCGCGGGCGCAATAAAAAGGCGGATAAAATTCAGTAGACAGGATATTTCTGAGAGGAGCGGCAGCAGGCCGCTCCTTTTGACCCTGGTATCATTAGGATGATACCTGAGAATTCCTCCGTGCTTTGCACTCCCGGAATTCTCAAAAACATTCGGAATCCGCTCATTTGGGCGAATAGATTCGCCCAAATGGCTACTTCCTCATGTTTTGGGCGGGCCAAGAGGTCATGAATTGGAACATAAATGTTCCATTCATGACCTTTTGACCCTGGTATCATCACCTTTTGCATGTTATACTCTTTTGTGATAGAATGAAAGAACTTTCGGAATCGGAGGAGGAAATGGAAGACACATATACAGATTTTGCCAGGGTGTATGACCTTTTTATGGATAATGTGGATTACGCATCCTGGGCAGATTATATCGGGGAACGGCTGGCCGGCTGGGGAATCCGGGACGGGCTGGTGTTGGAGCTGGGCTGCGGAACCGGCACAATGACGGAGCTTCTGGCCGGGAAGGGCTATGACATGATCGGCGTGGACAGCGCGCAGGAAATGCTGGCGGAAGCTGTGGAAAAGCGTATGGAGTCCGGCCATGATATTCTCTATCTGGAGCAGGATATGCGGGAATTTGAGCTCTATGGCACCGTCCGGGCGGTGGTCAGCGTGTGCGACAGTCTGAATTACATCCTGGAGGAGGAAGAGCTGCGCCAGGTTTTTTCCCTGGTGAACAATTATCTGGATCCGGGAGGCATTTTTATTTTTGATATGAACACGGACTACAAGTACCGGGAAATGGTGGGGAACCGCACCATCGCCGAGAACCGGGACGAGGGAAGTTTTATCTGGGAAAACGAATACGACGGGGATACCGGCCGGAACGTGTGTGAGCTGACTTTGTTTCTTCAAAGAGAGGACGGGCTTTACGAGAGGGACGAAGAGGTGCACATACAGAGGGCTTATCCGCCGGGAGTCATTCGGCGGCTTCTTCAGGAGGCGGGAATGACCGTTCTGCAGATTTATGACGGCTACACGCTGGAAGAGCCCGGGCCGGAATGCGGACGAATGGTTTTTGTGGCCCGGGAGCATGGCAAGAGGAGAGAAAGCATATGAAGGATTATATTGTTCGCGGAGCCGCCGCGGACCGGCAGGTCCGGGTGTTTGCCGCGCTGACGACACAGATGGTGGAGACGGCGAGATGCGCCCATAATACCAGTCCGGTGGCCACAGCCGCCCTGGGACGGCTTCTCACAGGGGGCGCCATGATGGGCGTGATGATGAAGGGAGAGAAGGATCTGCTCACTCTTCAGATTCACGGGGGAGGCCCCATCCAGGGGATTACGGTGACCGCGGATTCCCACGGAAGAGTCAAGGGGTATGTGGGGAATCCGGGTGTGATGCTCCCCCCAAACGCCCAGGGAAAGCTGGATGTGGCGGGAGCTGTGGGTATCGGCTTTCTGGATGTGATCAAGGATCTGGGGCTGAAGGAGCCCTATGTGGGGCAGGTGGAGCTGCAGACCGGGGAGATCGCCGAGGATCTGACCTATTATTTCGCCGTCAGTGAGCAGGTGCCCTCTGCGGTGGGCCTTGGCGTTCTGATGAACCGGGACAATACGGTGCGGCAGGCCGGAGGCTTTATTGTCCAGGTGATGCCCAACGCACAGGAAAGCGTGATTTCCAGACTGGAAGAGAACGTGGCGCGGATTTCCTCTGTGACCACCCTTCTGGAGGAAGGACATACCCCGGAGAGTCTGCTGGAGAAGGTCCTGGACGGTTTTGACCTGGAGATTACAGATCGGATAGATACCTGCTTTTCCTGCAACTGCAGCCGGGAACGGGTGGAGAAGGCGCTGATCAGCATCGGGGAAAAAGAACTGCGGGAGCTGATCGCGGAGGGGAAAGAGGTGGAAATGCACTGCCATTTCTGCAACACCAATTATGTTTTTTCCATAGAAGAGCTGAAAAATATTCTGCACAGATGCGCGGGCTGAGGGGAAAGGAAATCAGATTATGAGACATGGTTTTATAAAGACGGGGGCCGCGACGCCGAAGATCACCGTGGCGGACTGCTACGCCAACGGGCGGGAAATTATCCGCCTGATCCGTGAGATGGAGAAGGAAAATACAAAGCTGATGGTTTTCCCGGAGCTGTGCATCACCGGATATACCTGTCAGGATCTTTTTTTGCAGCGCCGCCTGCTGGACAGAGCCTGGGAATCCCTGCTCTGGATCGCCAGAAATACGGAGGATACAGACGCCCTGATTTTTGTGGGGCTGCCCATGCGGCACAGGGGAAAGCTGTACAATGTGGCGGCGGCTCTGAATCACGGAAGAATCCTGGGTCTTGTGCCGAAAACCTGGCTGCCCAATTATAATGAGTTTTATGAGCAGCGCCATTTTACGTCCGGCCAGGGCATTCTGGAAAATCTGCGCTACAGTGAGGGAGAATTCCCCAGGGTGGAGATTTTTCAGGAATATCTGGAAACCTATGACGATACGGTGCCCTTTGGAACCAGTCTGATTTTCCGCTGCGAAGACCTGCCGGAGTTTTCCGTGGCCGCGGAGGTGTGCGAGGATCTGTGGGTGCCCCTGCCCCCCAGCGTCTCCCATGCCCGGGCCGGAGCCCATGTGATTGTGAACCTCTCCGCCAGCGACGAGATGGTGGGAAAGGATTCTTACCGCAGAGACCTGGTAAGCGGACAGTCCGCCCGGCTGGTGTGCGGGTATGTCTATGCCGCCGCGGGGGAGGGGGAATCCTCCCAGGATCTGGTGTTTGGCGGACAGAATATGATCGCGGAAAACGGAAAACTTCTGGCGGAGGGTGCGCGTTTTTCCAACGGCGTGGTCTACGGGGAAATTGATGTGCAGAGACTGTCGGACGAGAGAAGACGGCTTTCGGTCTGGCCCGCCGCGGACTGTGACGGATACTGGCAGATCGGATTTGACGTAAAAGTGGAGGAGACAAAGCTGACCCGGAAATTCCCGCGGTACCCCTTTGTCCCGTCGGCGAGGGAGGAGAGGGATCAGCGCTGCGATGAGATCCTGAATATACAGGCCATGGGCCTGAAGAAACGTCTGGAGCACACCCGGAGCAAAAAGGCGGTGGTAGGACTTTCCGGAGGGCTGGATTCCACGCTGGCGCTGCTGGTGATGGCCCGGGCTTTTGACCGGCTGGAGCTGCCAAGAGAGCAGCTGATCTGTGTGACCATGCCCTGTTTTGGGACCACAGACCGGACCTACCACAATGCCTGTGCGCTGAGCCGCTGTCTGGGGGCGCAGCTTCGGGAGGTGAACATACGGGAAGCCGTGAATCTTCACTTTCGGGATATCGGGCAGGATCCTCAGGTTCACGACGTGACCTATGAGAACAGTCAGGCCAGGGAAAGAACTCAGATCCTGATGGACATGGCCAATAAGGAGGGGGGACTGCTGGTGGGAACCGGCGACATGTCTGAGCTTGCCCTGGGGTGGGCTACCTATAATGGGGACCATATGTCCATGTATGGCGTGAACGTCTCGGTTCCCAAAACCCTGGTGCGTCATCTGGTGCGGTATTACGCGGACACCTGCGGGAATCCGGAGCTTTCTCAGATTCTTCTGGATATTCTGGACACTCCGGTGAGTCCGGAGCTCCTGCCGCCAAAGGACGGGGAGATCGCCCAGAAGACAGAGGACCTGGTGGGTCCCTATGAGCTTCATGATTTCTTCCTCTATTATATGCTGCGTGCCGGATTTGAGCCGGAAAAGATTTACCGCCTTGCCGTGGAAACCTTTGAGGGTGTCTATGACCGGGAAACCGTTCTGAAATGGCTGAAAACCTTTTACCGCCGCTTCTTTGCCCAGCAGTTCAAGCGTTCCTGTCTGCCGGACGGGCCTAAGGTGGGAAGCGTAGCCCTTTCTCCCAGGGGAGATCTGCGCATGCCCAGCGACGCCAGCGCCCGGATCTGGCTGGAGCAGCTGAAAATGCTGTAAAGGCGCGGCCTGGCCGGGAGCCGCCTTTGTGGGAAAGCGGATGCCTTCAGGCGTCGCCGGCCGGGATCCGGGCTTTCGTCACAGCGGTTTCAATGGCCTCCAGAAGAACCAGGGAGGTATATTTCTGATCGTCGTCGTATTTTACATCTTCCAGGGACTGGGAGGTGTAAATCTGGCTGGCCAGAGATTCCAGGGCAGGCTCCATCAGGGGATACATGGCGGCTGTGCTCTCACTTAAGTTTACCAGGTGGATGGACCGGATCTGCTGAGCGTCCACGGTTACCTCCACATCGAAGGTGTTGCGGTTCAGGGTAACGGAGGAGGAGTAGACTCCGGGGATATATTCCCTGGCACTGTCCCCGGAGGTTTCCGCCGCCCGGCCGGAACTGAACATAAAAAACAGCACAATGCCCAGAACCACCGCCAGCACGGTGAAAATAAGGGTGTAAACAACCTCTTTCATATGTAATACAACAATTCTGGTCTTGGAACTCATGGCACACGCCTCCTGTTTTCTTTTTAAATCCTATGACCGGTTTTGAAAAATATGCTTTGAAAATCAGGAGACCGCCCGGTCTTTCCTGCATAAGTGCAAAGGAGATTTTATGTCCTTACAGTTTATCATTGGCAGCTCCGGCGCCGGAAAATCCTTTCTCGCTTTTCAGAATCTGATTGAGGACGCTTCGGCTCATCCGGAGCGCCTGTATTATGTGATCGTTCCCGAGCAGTTTACCATGCAGACCCAGAAGACGCTGGTGGAGATGACGCCGGGAAAGGGAATTCTGAATATTGACGTGCTGAGCTTTCAGCGCCTGGCCTTCCGCGTCCTGGAGGAGGTGGGAGGAGGAAACCGCCGTCTTCTGGACGACACGGGAAAAACCATGGTTCTGAAAAAGGTGGTGCAGCAGCAAGCCTCAGAGCTGCCTTACCTGGGGAGCCAGATGGGAAAACCCGGCTATCTGGATGAGATGAAATCTCTTCTGTCGGAATTCATGCAGTACGACATTGGGGAGGAAGAGCTGGAGGATATGCTGGAGCAGGCGAAGGACCGGGCTCTTCTTCACGGAAAGCTTGCGGATGTCCGGGTTCTCTATGGGGCTTTCCGGAAATACCTCAGCGATCACTATATGACCGGGGAGGAGGTTATGGACGCCCTGGAAAAGGCCCTGCCCTTCTCCCGGAAGCTGAAGGACAGTGTGCTTCTTCTGGACGGTTTTACCGGTTTTACCCCCATTCAGATCCGGGTGATCCGGGAGCTTCTTCTGGTGTGCCGGAAGGTTACGGTATCTGTGACCATGGATCCGGCGGAGGATCCCATGGCGGCCGGAAAGCCCCACCAGCTTTTTTATATGAGCCGGAAAATGATACAGACCCTTGGAAAGCTGACCCGGGATCTGGAGGCCCCCATTCTGGTAAAGCCCGGGGCGTCCTCCCGCCTGGCCGGCAGTCCGGCGCTTCAGTTTCTGGAACAGCATCTTTTTCGATATCGCCGCGGAGTTTATGAAAAGGAACCGGAGGAGATCCGGATTTTTTCCGCTTCCACCCCCCGAAGGGAGATGGAGGAAACCGCCCGGCGCATTGGCCGTCTGGTGCGGGAGGGGAACTACCGGTATGGAGAGATCGCTGTGATCACCGGAAATCTGGAGGAATACGGAAGTCTGGCCCGGCAGATTTTCAGTGCCTCCGGAATTCCCTGTTTTATCGACGAAAAACATACGGTTCTTATGAATCCATTTGTGGAGTATCTCCGGGCTGTGACGGAGATGGCGGTGCAGGATTTTTCCTACGAGAGTGTATTCCGCTATCTGCGCTGCGGTCTGTCCGGGCTGGCCCGGGAGGAGATCGATGAACTGGAAAACTACTGCCTGGCCCTGGGAATCCGCGGGAGAAAGCGGTGGTCCGGGAAATGGGTGCGTCTGTACCGGGGAATGAACCCGGAGGACATTGTAAAAATCAACGAGATCCGGGAGCGCTTTTATGGGGAGGTGGAAGCCCTCGCTCTGTGCTTTTCCGGAGGGCGGCGCAGGGTGCGGGAATACTGTCAGGCTCTTTACGAATTTGTGGTGAAAAGCCAGGTACAGGAAAAATTAAAGGTTCAGGAGCGAATTTTCCAAAAGCAGGGAGACCGGGCCATGGAAAAGGAATACGGGCAGATCTACGGCATTGTGATAAATCTCCTGGACCAGATGGTGGAGATCCTCGGAGAAGAGACGGTAAGCCGCCAGGAGTTCCGGCAGCTCCTGGAGACCGGACTTGGAAAGGCGCAGGTGGCGCTGATCCCCCCCGGTGTGGATCAGGTGCTGGTGGGAGATATGGAGCGAACCCGCCTGAAGGATATACGGGCCCTGTTTTTTGTGGGCGTCAACGAGGGGAATATTCCTAAGACCCAGGGGGAGGGCGGAATCCTGACAGAGCTGGACCGGGAATTTTTTCAGGAACAGGGCGTGGAGCTGGCGCCGGGTCCCCGGGAACTGATGAATACCCAGAGGTTCTATCTGTATCTGAATCTGACCAGACCCAGGGAGAGGCTGTGCCTTTCCTACAGCCGGACAGACAGTAAGGGAGAGGCGAAAAATCCGGCCTTTCTCATCGGAACCATCCGGGGATTGTTTCCCAGGCTTAAGGTGGAGACGGCGGAAGCCCCCCTGTGGAGGGGAAAAGAGCCGGAGCCTTCCCCTGAAGGGGCCGGCTCGGAGGAAGAGAGGGAGGCGTTCTGGGATGAGGTTCTTCCGGAACAGCCTTCTGCGGGACTTGCGTATTTCCTGGAGCTTCTGGGCCAGGAGGATTTTCAGAAAAACAACGTCTTCCGGGAGCTGTACAGCTGGTATCTTCGAAGTCCGCAGTACCAGGGGGAGGTGCGCAGCCTTGTGCAGGCGTCCTGTGTGGAAAAGCCGGCGGATCGGGTGAGCAAAAGTGTGGCGAAGGTATTGTACGGACAGGTTTCCCCTTACAGCGCCACCCGGCTGGAGCGGTTTTCCGCCTGTGCTTACGCCCATTTTCTCCAGTATGGCCTTCGGCTGACTCAGCGGGAGGAATATGAGTTCCAGGCCATGGACATGGGGAATGTGATGCACCTGACCCTGGAAAAATTTGCCCGGGAGGTGCGGAAGAAAGGACTGGACTGGGGAAATCTGGAGGAGGGAGTGCGGGATGAGATCATTGACCGCTGTCTGGAGGAAATTGGGGCGGATTATGGGAATACCATCCTTCAGAGCAGCAGCCGCAACGCCTATGTGCTCCAGCGGACCCGGCGGCTTCTGCGCCGGACGGTGTGGGCGATTTCCCGGCAGTTTCAGGACAGCTCCTTCCGGCCGGAGGGGTTTGAAGTCTCCTTCGGCGGCGGCCGCATCGACCGTGTGGATGTGATGAAGGAGGAAAACCGGGTGTACGTGCGGGTCGTGGATTACAAAACCGGAAATACCTCCTTTGATCTGGTGGAGCTCTATCACGGGCTGCAGCTGCAGCTGATGATTTATCTGGACGGGGCGCTTCAGGTGGAGAAGGAGGCCTATCCGGACCGGGAGGTGGTCCCCGCGGGAGTTTTTTACTATAACATTAAGGACCCGCTGATCCAGGATAAAATCAACGCGGACGTGGAGTCTGTCCGGGAGAGGGTGCTGAAGGAGCTGAAAATGAACGGACTGGTAAAGGCAGATCCGGAGCTGATTGAGAAAATGGACCGGACGCAGCATTCCATACCCGTGTCCTTTAATAAGGACGGCAGCTTTTCCCGTTGGTCCTCGGTGGCGGATTCGGAGCAGTTTGAGGCGCTGGGGAAGTACGTTCGCCGGAAAATCGAGGACATCCGGGGGTCCATTCTTTCCGGAAATGTGGAAGTGAATCCCTATGAGCTTGGGAATAAAAACGCCTGTACCTGGTGCCCCTATGGGGGAAGCTGCGGATTCGACCGCAAGATTCCCGGGTATGAGTTCAGGCATCTGCGGGATTATTCCAGGGAGGACCTGTGGAAGCGGATTTTCCAGGAGGGGGAGGAATCATTCTGAGGGGCGGTTCCCGGCTAAAAAGGACGGGGAGAGGAACTGCGGGTGAATTTGAAGCGGCATTTTTGGGAGGATGTGTGAGATGGCTGTAAAATGGACAGAAGAACAGCAGAAGGTGATTTCTCTGCGGGACCGGAATATTCTGGTCAGTGCTGCGGCCGGTTCCGGGAAAACGGCGGTGCTGGTTCAGCGGATTCTTGCCATGATTCTGGATGAGAGGCATCCGGTGGATCTGGACCGGCTGCTGATCATGACCTTTACCCGGGCGGCGGCCGGGGAGATGCGGGACCGGATTTCCAGAGCCCTGGAGCAGGCCATTTACGCGGATCCGGACAATGACCGCCTGCAGCGGCAGATGTCCCTGGTCCATACGGCGCAGATCACCACCATCGACAGCTTCTGCTCCTGGGTGATCCACAATTATTTCTATCTCATCGATCTGGATCCGGGGTACCGCACAGCGGATGAAGGGGAACTGAAGCTTCTGCGGGAGGATGTGCTGCGGCAGCTTCTGGAGGATTTCTACGGGAAGAACGACGAAAAATTTCTCCACTTTGTGGAATGCTATGCCCCGGGGAAATCTGACGACAGTCTGAAGGAGCGGATTCTGGAGCTTTACGGGGCGGCCATGAGTGATCCCTGGCCCCAGGAATGGCTGAACCGGTGCGCCCGTTCCTACCAGGCAGAGAACGAAGAGGAAATGGAAGAGGCCGCCTGGTACGGCCTTTTGTGGGAGGCGGTCCGGGAGGATCTGCAGGAAGCCCGTTCCCTGGTGCTGGCCGCGGACGGACTGTGTCTGGAGCCGGAGGGCCCGTTCCACTATGAGGAGGCCCTGCAAAGTGATCTGACACAGATCGACCGTCTTCTGGCTCTGGCAGAGGAAAGAAATTACGACGGGACGGCGGCTCTTCTGGGGAAGCCGGCCTTTGCGCCCCTTTCCAGGAAGAGACCGAAGGGGATTTCCGAGGAGAAAAAGGAGCAGGTGAAAAAGCTCCGGGAAGAGGAGAAGGAGCTTCTGACGGATCTGGGGAAACGGTATTTTCAGGGAACCCGGGAAGAAATCTTTCAGAACATGCAGGCCGCCCGGGAGCCTATGGAGATGCTGGTGGAGCTGACCGGGGAGTTTATGATCCGTTTCGGAGCGCAGAAACGGGAAAAAAATCTGCTGGATTTTGACGATATGGAGCATTTTGCCCTGAATATTCTGATGCAGAGGGGGGAGGACGGAAGCCTTCACATGACCCGGGCGGCCCGGGAGCTCTCCGAAAAATACCAGGAGGTGCTTCTGGACGAGTACCAGGACAGCAATCTTGTGCAGGAATATCTGATGAACTGTGTTTCCGGCTGGAGCAAAAATCAGAAAAACACCTTCATGGTGGGGGATGTGAAGCAGAGTATTTACCGTTTCCGTCTGGCCCGGCCGGAGCTTTTTATGGAGAAATATCACACCTATTCCCTGGAGGACAGTCCGGAACAGCGTATTGACCTTCACCGGAATTTCCGAAGCCGCCCTCAGGTTCTGGACAGTGTGAATTTTCTTTTCCGGCAGATGATGGGAGAGGATCTGGGAGGCATTTCCTACGACGAGGACGCCGCGCTGTATCCGGGGGCCGTGTTCCCCGAGGGACCGGAGGCGTCTCTCTATCAGACAGAGGTTTTGCTGGTGGAAAAGGACGGGGAGGAGCTGGAGGACACAGAAGGGAATCCGGAGGCCCGGGAGCTGGAGGCGCTGGCAGTGGCTCAGAGAATTCAGGAGCTGGTGGGCCATATGCCGGTTCTGGACCGGGAGACGGGAGAATACCGGCCCGCGGTTTACGGAGACATTGTGGTCCTGCTGCGCACCTCCGCCGGCTGGGCGGAAACCTTTGAGAAGGTGTTTTCCTCCAGGGGAATTCCCTCCTACACAGCGTCCCGGACCGGATATTTTTCCGCGGTGGAGGTGGTGACCCTGCTGAATTACCTGCGGGTGTGCGACAATCCTCTCCAGGATATCCCTCTGGCGGGGGTGCTGAAATCCCCCATTGTGGGCTGTACCGCCCAGGAGCTGGCCATTTTGCGAAGCCGGTATCCCAAAGGAAAACTGTATCATAGTGTGTGTGCCTGCGCGGCGGAGGAGGAATCCTCCCATGAGGCGCTTCTGACTCTGCAGGGGAAGCTGGCGGATTTTCTTGCGCAGCTGAATGAGCTCCGGGATCAGGCCGCCTATACGCCGGTGCACCAGCTGATTCAGCGGGTGCTGGATGTGACCGGCTACGGGCGCTATGCCCGCGCGCTTCCAGACGGAGAGCGGCGCAGCGCCAATCTGACCATGCTCATGGAAAAAGCCATGGATTACGAGAAAACCAGCTATCGGGGGCTTTTTAATTTTATCCGGTATATCGGCTATCTGCAGAAATACGAGGTGGATTACGGAGAGGTAAACCTGGCGGGGGCCGGGGAAGGCTCCGTGCAGATTATGACCATTCACAAGAGTAAGGGACTGGAATTTCCCATTGTTTTCGCGTCGGGGATGGGAAAAAGCTTTAATTTTCAGGACATGAACCGCAGCGTTCTGATCCATCCGGAGCTGGGAGTGGGCGCAGACGCCATTCTGCCGGAGCAGCGGATTTGGCCCTCCTCTCTGTGTAAGCAGGTCATCCGCCGAACTCTGAAAAAGGAATGCCTGGGGGAGGAGCTTCGTGTCCTTTATGTGGCGCTGACCCGGGCCCGGGAAAAGCTGATCATTACCGGAAGTATGGGGAAGCTGGAAAAATATGTCCGAAGTCTGGGCCGTTTCCGGGAGGAGAGGGAGCCGCTGCTGCCCCTGGGGGTCCGGATGAAGGGAAAAAATTACTGGTCCTATATCCTGCCGGCGCTGGCACGCCACAGATCCATGGAGCCGCTTTTTTCCAGGTATGGTATGTTCCAGGAGAGGGAAAATCCCCTGTACGGAGACCGGGCGGAATTTCAGGTGCGGGTGGTGACCGCATTGGAGCTGGCCGGGAAGGAAGTGATCCGGCAGACGGGACAGAACCTTCGCAGGGAGGTGCTGGAAAGCTGGGATGCCGGGCGGGTATATGACCCGGAAATCCGCAGAGAGCTTGAACGCCGGTTTGATTATGTTTACCCCCTGGGATATCTGGCGGAGCTTCCGGTGAAGGTCAGTGTCTCTGATCTGAAAAAACGAAGCTATCACGAGGAAGAGGAGAGAGAGGACAGTCTTTTCTTTGAGCCGGATGTGATTCCCCTGGTGCCCAGGTTTATGGAGGAGGAGAAAAAACAGGAGTATCAGGGGGCTTCCAGGGGAACGGCCTATCACCGGGTGATGGAGTGCCTGGATTATGAGCGGGCGGATTCGGAAGAGCAGATCGCTGCCCAGATCGAAGGGCTTTTAAAGATGGAAAAGCTTCTCCCCGGGGAAGCCGGCTGTGTGAATGTGGAGGATATCCGGATTTTTCTGGATACGCATCTGGGAAAAAGAATGAAGGATGCCGGAACCACCGGAAGGCTTTTCCGGGAGCAGCCCTTTGTCCTTGCCCGGGACGCTTCTCTTCTGAATCCGGACTGGCCGTCCGGCACACCGGTGCTGGTGCAGGGAATTATCGACGCGTATTTCCTGGAGGGGGAGGATATTATTCTGGTGGACTACAAAACGGACAGGGTTCGTCCGGGGCAGGAGCGGCGTCTTGTGGAACTGTACCATGTTCAGCTGGAGGACTACGCCCAGGCCCTGGAAACCATGACCGGGAAAAAAGTGCGGGAAACCTATATTTATTCCTTTACGCTGGGAAAGGAAATCCCATGTTGAATTTCAGAATTACAGGATTCTCCACCCCGCGGGATATTTGTTTTTCAGTACACCGTTTACCAGCTTGCCAAAGCCTATGGGAAAACCGTCCGCGCACAGCAGGTGCCAGCCTTTGACCCCGGGAGCTTCCCCGGGGGAAATGGGAAGAGCCTCTCCTCTTAAGTAGGCCATAAGGCGCGGGTCCGCCGCCGGAAGAGAGATGCAGGCGCCGGCCTCCCGGCGGTGAAGAGCCAGTGCCAGGGGCTGTCCGGGCTCAAAACGGTTCTTTTTTATTTCCCCCAGAAAGAGGCCGTTTCGGAGAAAGGAGATTTCCTGCAGGGGGACAGGCGCCGGAGGCAGGTAATAGACATTTCCGGAACGGACCTCAGTCCGTGACCAGTCAAAGGGCTGACCGCCCAGGGAGGTTATGCCTGCCTCGTCCAAAAAGGCCTGAATCAGGCCGCGGGTATTTTTGCCCGGAGCGGCCGGGGAGAGCTTTGGCTTTTTGCCCCGTTTTCCGGACTGGGAGACCGGATGACTCTGGTACAGGGACGGTCCGTCCTTTTTCAGAAGCGCCATGAAATGGCCCTCCCCCTGCATTTTGTGGGGGAAAATCCGCACACAGTCCGTAAGACGGGGGTCCCCGTTTCCGGCCTCCGGGATCCCCGGGGAAAAGCCCTCAAATCCCTGGATGGGCAGAAGTGTCATCTCCGGGTGCCGTTCCAGCAGAAAGGAAATCGCGCCCTCGTCCTCCTCCGGCGCGAAGGTGCAGGTGGAGTACATCAGCATCCCTCCTGGACGAAGCATGGTTACGGCCAGATCCAGCAGGCCGCGCTGTACCTGTGCCAGCCGCCGGGATTTTTCCGGGGACCAGTCCCGGATGAGGGATTCCTCCTTCCGGAACATGCCCTCCCCGGAGCAGGGGGCGTCCAGGATGATTTTGTGGAAAAAGGCCGGGAAGGACCGGGCCAGCTTTTCCGGCTTTTCATCGGTCACACAAAGATTGGGGACGCCGAAAAGCTCCAGATTTCGAAGGAGGGCCCTTGCCCTTGAGGTGCTGATATCGTTGGCCACAAGCAGTCCCTGGCCCCGCAGGGCGGCGCCCAGTGCGGTGGCCTTTCCTCCCGGGGCTGCGCACAGATCCAGCACAAAATCTCCCGGCGCGGCAGGAAGCCGGGAGGCCGGCGTCATGGCGCTGGGCTCCTGGAGATAGTAAAGCCCGGCGTAGTAGTAGGGGCAGGCAGCCGGACGGCTTTTCTCCCCGTAAAAATATCCGTTTTCCACCCAGGGAATTCTCTGAATGGGAAAAGGGGCCAGACGCTCAAATTCCTCGCAGGAGATTTTGGCGGTATTCACCCGCAGGCCGAAAGTGCGGGGATTCTCATAGCTTTTTATAAAACAGTCATAGTCAAGGCCGGGCATTTTTTTCATTCTTTCCAGGAAAGCCTGGGGGAGGGAGGACTCTCTTGAATCGTTCATAAAAATCTCCATTCTGCCGCGGGAACGGCGTTATTTTGTCGCTTCCGTCATTATATCAGACCTGTAAGGAATTGTCGCGCATTGCGGTGAAATTTTGCTGTATTTCATAAACGGAGTATGTTATACTGCCCCTATAAATGAGGAGGGATATGGTATGAAAAACAAACGGCTTTACAAATCGTCTGTAAACTGTATGCTCTGCGGTGTCTGCGGGGGCATTGCGGAGTATTTTGAGATTGACCCCACACTGGTGCGTCTGGCCTGGGCGGCGCTGACTATTTTTGGCGGCTCCGGGATTCTGGCCTATATTGTGGCGGCGATGATCATTCCCAGGGAATGATTCTCTGCCTGGGGTATATTTTCCCGGAACCTGGTTATACTCTCTGAGGGAAACGAAAACCGGCCGCCTGCAGGCGAGGCGGGGGCGGCTCATGGCAAAGCAGGAAAACCTGTGGCCATGATGACTGGGAGGAGTGTGACAATATGAACCGGGAGAAGGAAGTGCAGGCCTATTTAAGAGGCGAGCTTTCCCCGCAGGAGAACCGGAAATATGAGATTGCCCGGGAGCTGGGCGTTCTTGACCGGGTTCTGCGTGACGGATGGAAAAGCCTTTCCGCGAAGGAGACCGGACGGATTGGCGGTCTGATGACCGGGGGCGCCCGAAAGTCGGAAAAAGTATGAAAACTTAATAGGGCTTGCAAGGGGGAAAAAGGGTACAAAATCCCC
>JAJQBI010000079.1:82339-139106 GCA_021203365.1 Clostridiales bacterium | reverse complement strand
TTCAAGGTGCTCTGTGTAAGCTGAAAGTGCTTACCTTTTGTCGCCTAAATCATTTGTATTAAATTTTTCAATAACAAGGACGTCGCAGATATCTGCATGGTATTCTGCGGCGTCTTTTTGTATCTGGAAATTTGAAGAGCTGGCGTGGTGTAAAAAACAAATCTTCGGCAGGCGGACGGGACGAGGATATAATGAAGCCCCTTCCTTATCGCAGATTTCGATGACAATGAAACTGAGGAGCTGAAAATTAAAAAAATGATAATAAACAGGGAATTCATTTTTAAAATGCCGGAATAAAAAAGGAGGGCCGAGGTCATGTTCTGTGACCCCGGCGAGTATGAAAAAGAAAGATTTTTAAGCACTTGCTGTTTGCTTCTGGAGTAGAGAATACAATGGCTCTGTGAAGAAAAAATGATTGACTTGTGGAAAAAACGTAAACAGACTGTGTTGGTTTTGTGTTTTATGAACGCCGTGTGACACTAAAATCGGAGCGAAAATCAACTTCAAGGCATTATAATCTTCTCACAGAAATCGGTTCTCTTTCTTTTGCATAGAGTGGTTTTACTGGTGTCCCGCATATGAAGCCTGAGAGGATCACCTGTTCTTTTGCCAGTTCCAGTTTTTCCAGTAGTACACTGTTCGCACGAAGTTTTGACAGGCACCCCCAGATATAGCAGCAGCCTAGTCCAAGGCTGGTTGCTTCCAGCATCATATTTTCAATGATGCAGGCGGCATCGCATAGTTCAATACGATCTTCGGACAGGATTGATTCAGAGACCAGTATCAGAGTGGGCGCACCATACAGAGAATCTCGAATTACACCAGGACTTTTTCTTGATTCCGTCTGGCAGCATTTGCGTATTTCATCTAACAATTCAGGATTCTGTACAACGGTTAGACGTGCTTTCGGCCGATTGCCTACGGCTAAAGGCGCATTCTGAGCTGCTGCCAGAATTTGCTGCAGCTGTTCTTCTGTGATCTGTTGATTTTTGTACATTCTTGTACTTCTTCTGTACGAGAATAATTCTTCTAACTTCATATGCAACCTCCTCATTTTGAAAAATCAAAGCCTGAATCTTTTTGACAGGATAAAAGAGTAAGAAGCAGGCTAAATCTTAAATGGCGCCGCTGACTCAGGCGGGCTCTTTTATCCGATGGAGCATGATAAGCTTTACTTCGAGCATCTCCAGCATAATATCGAGTTTTAAAACACCATTCTTTGTATGGACAGTGTATTTTGTGATGGAGGGGCGGGAATGTCCCTCCAGATTGATCAGTTCATCCGGTTCCAGTTCCACAGCACCCATAGATACCCAGCGATCAAATGCACTTCCGGCTTTTCGCCCTATTGAGATTTCACGAACCGCATAGCTGCCTTCCGGAAGATCGGTCAGGCTTATATCTGTGTCCATGGACTGCTCGGGTGAAAAAGGCGTATAGCGGTCGGTGAAAGTCATGTCAAAGCGTTCACCAAGCGCATACAGATGAGAAAAATGCCGGTAGTTATACAGCATAATCTGAAATTCTTCGCAGGAAGTATCACGAACCTTTGTAGCGTACCAGCCAGGACCCTGACCGATGCAGAGATTGCTCAGACGCCGCAGAAGTGTCAGAGCGTAAAAAGAGGCTTTTGGAATCCCGTTTTTGGTAAACAGTCCGAGACCGCCAAAAAATAATTCGGAAGGGATCGCGGATTCTCCCGTCCAGTCAGAAAGGGACCAGTAGCAGAAGCTTTCCAACGCGTCCATATTTTCCAGAATTCCCTTAACCAGATAACAGGATTTAAAACAGGTATCATTCAGCCAGTCCTGATGGCTGGGGGTATTGTTCTACTCGGTTAGATAGACCGGATAATTTCTCCCGCGCATTTTGCCGGAACGGCTGCGGCTGGCCAGATCATGACGCACCTGCTTTACAAAATCGGAGAGGCCATCCGGACTTTCGCCCAGCGTCATGGAATTTGCAAAGCCGAACAGATCCATGGCTGCATAGCTGTTCCTGCGCTGCACAGTATCGTAATAGTGAAAGTTCAGAAAATCCGGAGGACAGTCGTTGTTCTCGCACCAGGTGAGAAAAGCGGCATACCAGTGTTCTTCTCCTACGATGTAGTAAGTAGCGGGCGTTCCAAAGTTCAGGTGCGGATCGCATTTTTTTACGCTGTTCCAGGTTGCACGGTAAAATTCATAAAAAGCTTCAGCCGAAGAAAAGCCGAACATATGGATTGGAGTGTCGGGCAGGCTCCACGGGGTGAAAAGCCAGGTGCGGACGGCATCTGTTCCATAGCGTGCCAGAATATGGTTTATGAAAGCCTCCACAAGATCGCACCATTCGCTTAAAGAACGGGGTTCACTGGTGCAGTAATTGACAAACTTTTTCTGCGGAGTTTTGGCCATGGTTTCCGGCATGAAGCTGAATTCAATGACCGGTTTTAAATCCATTTTGCAAAGAAAGTCGAGTAACTCATCTATAAAGAGAAAGCTGAAGGAAAGCTTTCCGTCTGTTCCGCGGCTGACAAGACGCATGTCATCCGAGAGTATCCCGTGAAAACGGATATATTCAAATCCAATTTCACGCTGCATACGGTGCACCATTTCCTGAATATTGGCGAACAGAAGGTCTCTGGCGCTTCCGCCCGGCATGATTTTTCTCCAGCTGTGAGTCAGAGGTGTGCCCTCGGCAGCTGCGCTGCACTGCAGTGAAACGGAATAGACCTGCTCTGGCAGATGCGGGGCTGCAGGAGAATCAAGGTATTTTTTCAGCCCGGCGATATAATCATGCTGTTCCGGCTCCAATATTGTATTTTCGGGTGCTTTGCTGACGCGCGCCTGGCGGCGCCAGGCGCTGGGGAGCATTTGGTAGCGTTTTTTGAAAGCCTGCGCGAATGAATGGCTGTTCGGGAAACCGCTGTTTGCGGAGACCAGTTCGATATTGTGATCGGTCTGCGACAATTCGGTGACAGCATGATTGATACGGATTTCAGTGAGATAGTTGAGAAAGGTCATGCCGTAATGCTGTTCGAAAAATCTGGACAGGTAGGGCGCGGACAGATGGATCTCATCGGCCAGACGGGTCAGGGTGAAATTTTCCATATAGTGTTCATTGATGATCTGGTTGATCGTAGACATCCGGTCTGCGTAGCGGTGAAGCTTCTGGCTCTGTACGCTGGCATCATCCAGACGAAAGTGATTGTACAGCACATCCATCAGATCATAGATGATCGACCAGTTCCGGAGCTCATATCCGGCCTGCATTTCCGCGTTGTTTTTCACAAGCCGTGCGATCAGGCGGCGAATGGCATCAAAGGCGGGAAGCTGACCCTGGCGTGAGGAATCACAGAAAAAACTCGGCCGGAACGGGTGAGGCAGTGTATTTTCAAACAGGGTCTGGTCAAACTGTATGCTGATCAGCACACACTCGGAGCCGCGCAGAGAGTGTGGCGTGTGGCAGTCAAAAGCGATTACATCATCCGCCTGCAAATGAGAAATCTGCTGGGACGCTGTCACTGTGCAGGAACCGCTTAAGATCAGCACTACTTCAAAAAAATCATGGATGTGTGGCTCGATTTCCCCAATTTTCTGCAGACTGCAGTGTATTGGTGTGTTTGCGGTAAAATTCAGAATTTCATATTTCTGGCGCATATGGATGATTCCTTCTGCCATAACGGCTGATTCGTAGCTGTTCAGTACGTTCACAGTTATGAAAGAAAATTCTGATCAGTTACACGATACGTCTTCTTTTAGATTATAGGTTAGATGGAATAAAAATACAAGGATATCTGTCCCTGTTTTTAAGAAAAAAGGATAAAAATTCAAGCCTGAACATAACAGAAAGGGCAGTATTTTATTTTTGCAGAATGCGGGGTTAAGAATAACAAAAAACTGAATAAGCGCAAAAATGCCTTTGCTTTAGGAAATATGAACAAAAATCAGAGAATAATTTCAGACAAAATTCATAAAATATCGTTTTTCTTAATCAGAAAATTTAAAATCAGGAGCTTAGGAGCGTATTTTGACGAAATTATTTTCAGGTTCCATAAAAATCAAAGGAAAACTGAACAATCTGAGACCTGTGAAGAAGCACACGCTTTTTTTAAAATACAGATATACAAAGCCACGGTTCAAAATATAAGGATTTTGAATGAACAGAAGGCAGAGGAAAAAACAAATTACAAAATGCGTATGGTCTTGTGAGGTGAGAATATGGCAGAGCCGATACTCGAAATGAAACAGATTACCAAATATTTTGGTACGACGGTCGCGCTGAAGGGCGTTGACTTTACCGTGTATCCTGGGGAAGTGCGCGGGCTGATCGGTGAGAATGGATCCGGAAAGTCGACGATCTCGTCCATTGCGGCCGGGATGCAGAAAGCAAGCAGCGGCGAGATGCTTTTCCATGGGAAACCATGGGAGCCGGAATCTATGATTGACGCACTGGGGCACGGCATTGGAATGATTGTGCAGGAGAGCGGTACAATTCAGGGTATCTCTGTGGCGGAGAACCTGTTTCTTGGTGAGACGAAGCAGTTTCAGAATGCTTTTGGGCTGGTGAACCGCAAGAAAATGAATGCAGCCGCGGATGCCGCACTGGACGCGATCGGAATCGCAGATGTACGTGGCGCGATGCCGATGGCAGCAATTGATTTCCAGACGCGCAAGCTGGTCGAGATTGCGAAAGTTGTGATGAAGAACCCGGATATCCTGGTCGTGGACGAGACGACCACTGCTCTCTCGCAGGACGGCAGAAAGATTCTTTATGATGTGGTAAAGAAGTTTAAAAATAATGGAAAATCTGTCATTTTTATCTCCCATGATCTGGACGAGGTCATGGAGGTCTGCGATGAGCTGACCGTCTTAAGGGATGGTGTGATGGTTGCGACTCTCTCAAAAAAGGATTTTGACGAGAATGTGGTCAAGCAGTACATGGTCGGACGTGAGATACAGGGGGACTATTACCGCAGTGATTTTGATACGCCTGTTTCGAATGAGGTGGTGCTGGAACTTAAAGATGGCTGTGCGGCGGATCTGAATCATCTGAGCCTGCAGCTGCATAGGGGAGAAATTCTCGGTATCGGCGGCCTGTCGCACTGCGGGATGCATACGCTGGGGAAGGTGCTGTTCGGAGCGGAACCGCTCGCGCAGGGTTCTGTGACGGCAGGAGGCACACTGGTAAAGGATGAAAGCACGGCCATGAGCCTGGGAATTGGCTATGTGAGTAAGGATCGGGATACAGAATCGCTGAACCTGAACGCATCAATTGGGGACAATATCGCGATCGCCGGTCTGGACCAGTTTGCGGTAAACGGACATCTGATTTTACGAAATAAGGAAAAAGAATATGTGAACCGGCAGATTGAGAACCTTTCCATCAAATGCTTTGATGGGGAGCAGGAGGTCAGCCAGCTCTCCGGCGGCAACAAGCAGAAGGTTGTATTCGGAAAATGGGTTGGGCGCGACAGTGATATTTTGATCCTGGACTGCCCGACCAGAGGTGTGGACATCGGCGTCAAGCAGTTTATGTATCAGATGATGTACCGCATGCGGATGGAGGGAAAAGCGATCCTGCTGATTTCCGAGGAACTTTCGGAACTGATCGGCATGAGCGACCGCGTGGTTATTATGAAGGACGGTGTGATATCCGGAGAGTTCGCGCGCAGCCGCGATCTGTCCGACAGCAAAGTCATTGATTACATGATATAAGCGAGAGGAGATAGAAATGAAACAGGAAAAAGCTTTAAAGGCACCTTCTCAAGCAAAGGTTCTGATGAAACGGAGGATTTTAAATCTGGTACCGGTGATTGGTCTGCTGGTGCTGATCGCGGTGTATATATTTGTCGGGTACTGGGAGGACATCCGTTTTGATAAAGGCATTCAGGCGATTTTGAATTCCAGCGTGGTGTGCGCGGTCGTAGCGACCGGAGCGATCTTCATCTATACGCTGGGTTCGTTTGATATCAGTCTGGGAGCTGCGACATTGGTAAGTGCAATGATCGGAGCAATGGCTTACAACGCTACGGGCTCTATTGTGGTATTGATGCTGGTATGCGTCCTGGTGGCGGTTGGGATCGAACTGATCAGCTCATTGCTGGCTGCGTTTCTGGATTTGCCGGTATTTATCACGACCGTCGCCATGATGTCCATTCTGAACGCATTTGCGCTGGTGCTCATACAGGTCAACGGGACGGGCGATTCCATCAGCATCCCGTCAGAAGCGGTAGATCCGTTTGACAACATGGTTTTTAAACTGGCCGTACTGATCCTGTATCTGATCTTTGCGGTGTTTATGTTCAACTATACGAAGATTGGCCGTTCACAGAAGTTCCTTGGCGGGAATCCCCTGTGTGCAAAGCTGACCGGTATCTCAATGAAAAAAATGGCAATTGTCGCGTTTGTCCTCTGCGGCGTGGGAATCGGGCTCGGGGCAATCCTGACTGTAACGTATGCGCCGACGGTTTCCAGAAATACGGCTTCCGGGGTCGGAATGAATGTCATTCTGGCAATCGTGTTTGGCGGCATGCCGGTATCCGGCGGCGCGAAGTCGAAGATTACAGCGGCGGTGATCGGGGCAATTTCGATTTCTGTGCTGGATCAGATCATGTCTATCCTGCAGCTAGGCTCCGGAATTGGGCAGATGGTAAAGGCGGTGATTTTCCTGGCGGTAGTTGTGCTTACATCACTTGGGTACCGTCAGAAAATGCTGGCGAGGTAAGTCAAATCTCCTGCATTACTCGTTCTCTGTGCACCTCGAAGCGTGGTGCGTGGTGCGTGGCGCGGGTGTGACTTGTACCGTCAAGGCATCTGCTTCTGCAAAAATATCCGGGCAGCTATCGGGAGTGCCGGGAGAATGGCTGTAAATGGATCAGGTTTCTGCGGCCTGACAGCCGTAAAACATAAATATCCAGTAACTGTTCATCTTCAGAACGAAGGCATGAGATGGCCGGTTGTCCTGAATCAGGTATTAACGAAAAGGAGAAAGAACCATGAAAAATTTCAAGAAAGTTGCAGCTGTGGCTCTGTCGCTTAGCATGGCGTTTTCATTTGCACCCTGTGTAAGTGCGGCAAAGACGACAAAGATTGGCGTGCTGGTGTCGGATACGACTTCCGGCGAGGCGCTTGGATTCCGCTCTTATTATGAAGACTATATTGAAGAACAGTACGATGTGACTTTTATTTATTCGGATCAGCTGGAAGATGCGGCTGGTGAGAAGGACGCCATCGACTCGATGATCGCACAGAACTGCAAGGCTATCATTTCATTTTCATCCTTTGACCGCCCTGCCCAGATTGAGCAGTGCGAGGAGGAAGGCGTGTACTACGCAGTCGCGACAGGCACCCTGACGGATGAGCAGTATGAGACTTACAAGGAATATGAATACTATGTCGGCGCAATTGGCCCGGATAATGATACCGAGTTCCAGACCGGCTATGATATGGCAAAATACTACCTGGATCAAGGTATGACAAACTTCGGCATCTTCACCGGTGCGGTTCCGTACTACACGGAAATGCATATTTACCGCGTGGCCGGCATGCTGACCGCAATGGTTGAGGCAGGCGGAGACGATGCGAATTATAATGGCGCGACGGATAAGGATTCCATTGTGGCCCAGATTTATGCGGATGGCTGCGCAATCTCGACCGGTTCGATCGGCACCATCAATCTGCTGAGCGTTGTGGAAGGCTACACCATGGATGACGCCTGGTATGCATCCTGTGAGGCAGCGGTGAACGTGGAAGGACTGGAGGCATTCCTCGCAGTCGGCAACGGCGCGGACTTTTTTGCAGCATCAAAGCCGGACAGTGTAAAGATTGCTACCGTAGATTCTTACGTGGATTCTCTTGGCGAGGCCATGAGCGCAGGCTCTGTAGACTATCTGGCTGGAAAATTCAATTCCAGCATTGGACCGATCTTCATCGCGGTGATGCGTGCGATTGACGGCGACCCGATCCGTACGGATGAAGGATATGCACTCGCGCTTGGACAGGGCTACTGGGTAGCGACCAGCTACGAAGACTTCCAGACCTATCAGAGTGGTGACAGTGTAGAGTCTCCGGCTTACACGAAGGACATCCTTGACCAGTATCTGGAAGCAGACTATGCGACATTCGCGGAATTCGTGGGCGCCTATACTTACGAAGACATTACAAGTGTGGAGTAATCCGTAGTTTCTACCCTCTTGTCGCTCGAATCATTTGATGCACATTATTTCCTTCTGCCGGATGGATTACCGGCAGAAGGTTTCGCAGAAACAGCAGGTGGTTGGATATGAAAAATAATTTAAAACGAGTCATGGGAACGATTGCCATTCCGCTCATCGCTTTTATGGTGTGTCAGATTCTCTGCACCGCGGAAGGTGTGAAGTATTTTGCCAATGCATTCAGCTGGAAAGTGTTTGTGCGGGCATCTGCGACCGTGATGCTTACAACATTTGCCCTGCATATCAATCTGAATTCCGGAAGGTTTGATTTTTCACTTGGGGCAATCAGTCTGTTATCCTCGGTCATCAGCGCACAGATTTGTATAGCGGCAGGGCTGCCTGTCTGGATCATGCTGCTGGTTTCCATACTGGCGGGATTTGTACTTGGCGTAATTTCGGGCATTGTGTACGTGGTGCTTCGGCTGCCTGCTATTATCGTCTCCCTGGGAGTTACGCTGTTTTATGAAGGCTTCGCCTATGTTATCACAGATGGCTATGGAGTATCGTTTGTGACGAACGCTGGATATACCTCGGTTGGAACCATACCATTTTACCTTGCAGTGATTGCCGTCGGACTGGTACTTATGATTGTTATTTTTGACTTCAGCCGTTTCGGGTACAACCATAAGGCACTGATGTACGGCCAGAAGATATCCGTGAATACGGGCATTAAAGAAATTCCGAATGCAATCCTCACCTATGGGATTGCCGGAATGTTCATGGGAGTGGTCGGATTCATTTCCGCAACAAACAATGGGACGATCCAGATGTCTTTGAATTTCGGCTCAATCAGCGTGATGTTTACCGCTTTCTTTCCAATGTTTGCAGGCGGATTTATCGGGCGGTTTTCAAACGATAAGCTGGGCTATCTGCTCGGTGCGGTGACTTCCGCATTTGTCAGCCTGATGTACAGCCGGCTGAATGTAGATTCCTCCATTCAGCAGATTGTTACGGCATTGATCCTGGTTGGCTTTGTAATCTTCCTGAGCAATGAGTACAAGATTACAACATTTTTTACCGGGCACAGGGCGGAGCGAAGGGCAGCGTAGCCAGGCGGCAGTCTGTCTGTAAGCCTGGGAAGAAGGAGGAAAACGGGAAGTATGGTAGATTTAAGGAAGGCACCATTTTTTCTGAGCGATTCAGATCTGATGTGGGTGGAAGAGATGCTCTCTTCCATGACGCTGGAGGAAAAAGCAGGACAGGTGTTCTGTCCGATGGGGTTTACAGGTGATGAAAATGTTCTGCGTCATCTGGTGTGTGATGTTGGCATCGGCGGCCTGATGTACCGGGCCGATTCCGCTGCAAATATCCGGAAGACGCATGAGACCATTCAGAAGCTTTCGAGAATTCCGCTTCTGCTCGCGGCTAATACGGAGGCTGGGGGTGACGGTCTGGCATTCGAGGGAACCTCATTTGGACAGCCGATGGCAGTTGCTGCGACGGACGATCCGGAAAACGCATATCATATGGGGTATGTGGCAGCAAAAGAGGGCGCAGCCCTTGGGCTGAACTGGAGTTTCGCACCGATTGTCGATATAGATCTGGAATTCCACAACCCGATTACGAATGTGCGTACCTTTGGCAGCGATCCGGATCGTGTCATTGCGAATGCTTCCCGGTATATGGACGGGGCGAACGAGAATGGCGTGGCGGTTGCCATCAAGCATTTTCCGGGAGATGGCGTGGACGAGCGGGATCAGCACATTCTGACCAGCGTGAATTCTCTTTCCGTGGAAGACTGGGATAAAAACTATGGAAAGGTTTATGAGAAACTGATTGTGAAAGGCGCACAGACTGTCATGGCAGGGCACATCGCGCAGCCCGCATACGTAGCCGCGCTCAAACCGGATGCTACCTGTGAAGAAAAAATGCTTCCGGCGAGTCTGAATCCGGTGCTTCTGACCGGGCTGCTCCGGGGAAAGTTAGGCTTTAACGGCCTGATCTGTACGGATTCGACGCCAATGGTCGGTTTTACGGCCGCGATGCCCAGGGAAAAGGCGATTCCATCAGCGATTGCAGCGGGCGCAGATATGATTTTGTTTAATAAAGACCTGGAAGAAGACCTGGGTTTTCTGATGGCAGGCCTGGAAAATGGAATCCTGACGGAGGCAAGACTGGATGAGGCGGTCATGCGGATACTCGGGACGAAAGCCGCGCTGGGACTTCATAAAAAGAAGATGGATGGAACACTGGTGCCCGGGGTGGAACGTCTCAGTGAGGTAGGGTGTGCAAGGCATAAAGCTTGGGCGAAGAATGTGGCGGAGAAATCCATTACCCTTGTGAAAGACTCACAGAAGCTTCTGCCGATTTCTCCTGCAAAATACAGACGCGTGTATCTGAATGTGATTCAGAAAGATATGAGTCCGGAGAATCCGGTTGTGACCCACTGGAAGGAATTGTTTGAAAAAGAAGGTTTTGAAGTTACCGTGCGAGATCGTCGTGTCAGTATTACCGTGCAGGATTATATGACAGATCAGCTGTCCCCGGAAAAAGCTGCCCTGATGCATGAGATGTACCGGAGCGTAGGTGAGGCAAAAAAAGCATACGACCTTTATGTTTATATCTGCAACATGGAAAATGCGTCCAACAATACGACACTCCGCCTGAACTGGAACGTTGCGTTTGGGCTTGGCGACGATGCACCATGGCTGGTGCAGGAGATACCGGTGATGATGATCAGCACCGCATACCCCTATCATCTGTTTGACGCACCGATGGTGAAAACCTATATCAATGCATATTCCGCGAAAGGAGATTTCTGTGACGCTGTGATGGAGCGGATCATGGGACGGGCCGAATTTACCGGGAAAAGTCCGGTTGACCCATTCTGCGGGAAAGAATATATATAGGAAACGACTAATGTTGTTTTCTATAAAATATAACCTGGCTGCGGCAGGGAACATTCATTATCGACAGAAACTGCAGTATCTGAAGCTGCGGAAATGAGGTATATTTTGGATAATAAAAGCTGTGTACGAAATAATGAGATCTTTATAGAAAAAGCGAAAGCCCTGTTTCCAAAGCTTCGGAAGACAGAAGTGTTTCCGGTCGGAAATGTAAGAGAAAGCCTGAAAACAGAAATTTTTTCCAAAACAGACCTGACCGGGCCGCTCGGAACAGGGGAAAGCCTTTTGCTTGATTTTGGTGACCATCAGGTCGGCTATCTGACTCTGAAGCTGGGATATACAGGCAGCCACCCGGACGCGCCGGTATGGCTGCGGGTGCGGTTTGCAGAGCGGCTGCAGGAGCTGAAGGAGGATGTAAATGCCTATCACGGATGGATTTCCAAAGGTTGGATTCAGTCAGAGGAATTTCATATTGATATCCTGCCGACAGTCATAAAAATGCCGCGTCGCTATGCGTTTCGTTATGTCCTGCTTGAAGTCCTTGATGTCAGCAGCAAATTTCAGCTGATTGTCGATGAAGTGTTTTGTACAGCAGTAACAAGCGCAGATGATGTCCTGCTTCAGCTGTTTAACAACGGGTCATCAGAAGATGCGGTACTGGATCGGATTGCCTGCCGTACTTTGCACGAGTGTATGCAGACAGTTTTTGAAGACGGCCCGAAGCGTGACAGGCGGCTGTGGATCGGCGATCTGCGCCTGCAGGCGCTGGCTAATTATGAGACCTACCGGCAGAATGATATGGTAAAATCCTGTCTTTACCTGTTTGCTGGTTCCACGCTTGCGGACGGACGCGTGAGCGCATGCATCTTTTTAGAGCCGGAGATTGAGGCGGACGATACAGTGATGTTTGATTATTCGCTGTTTTTCATCGCGGCGCTTCGTGATTACTATGAGGCAACGGGCGATCTGGAAACAGTGCGCGAACTGTATCCGACCGCGCTGCGGCAATGGCAGCTGGCACAGACGAATTTTGATGAAACCGGTGTTATCCGCGATTCGGATGTGATGGGCTGGTGTTTTGTCGACTGGGATCTGCATCTGAATAAACAGGCATCCGCACAGGGAATTTATCTTTACTGTTCGCGTGCTCTCCTTGAACTGACAAAGACACTTGATGGAGATAAGGGGCAGGGAAACACAGAAAATGATCCGTCTGTTTGTCTGAAAATTACATCAGAGAATATCCAGCGGCTGATCGATGATCTGGAACTGGATCTGGAGAAAAAAACGAAAGCGGCAAAAGCGTATTTTTACGATAGCGTATCCGGCGTCATGGTAAGCGGCGTTTCACGCCAGATTTCCTATGCAAGCCAGGCGTGGATGGTGCTTGGAGGAGCGGCGGATGCTTCGATACTAGAAAATGTAGAGCGGATTCCTGCGGCCCATAAAATGGTCACGCCGTATATGTATCACCATTATATTGAAGCTCTCATATGTGCGGGAGAAAAGAAGAAAGCGCTTGATCTGCTCCGGAACTATTGGGGCGGTATGGTGAATGAAGGCGCAGATACGTTCTGGGAGCTTTATAACCCGGAAAATCCGCAGGAATCCCCCTATGGCGGCAGTATTGTAAACAGCTACTGCCACGCATGGAGCTGTGGTCCGGCTTATTTTCTGAGAAAATATGCGCATAACTGATCTCGCAGCTAAATAGAGAATGATTTGAGAATAGCAGAAGCGTCTGATCGAAACAGGTCAGGCGCTCTTTTGATGCGCAGGGAATATTAAAAGTTTATCTGGATTTTTGAAGTCCTATGTGATAGAATACGAAAAATACCGTACTTAGTACGGTAAATATTGAATATGAAAAGGAATAAGTGAGCCATGGATACGAAAAACAATAAATCCACACGGGATATGATTATAGAGCAGGCAAAACACCTGTTTAATGATAAGGGATATTCCAGGGTGACAATGCGCGACATAGCGGCGGCATCCGCCACATCGCTTGGAAATCTGACCCATCATTTTCACAGCAAGGCAGATCTCATATCAGTAATCTTTCAAAGATCACAGGAAGGATTGACCCGGATTCTTGAAGAAAGATTACGTCAGGGAGATTCTTATCCATACAATCTTCAGAAAGTTTATGATGTTTTTTTGTTAGCTGAACAGCGGGCGAAGGATAATGCGTGGTACTGGCGTAACCTGACAGAAATTGTCAACGGATACCCATTGATTGCGGAACAGGAGGGACGCGCAAGAAGTACCGTCATAGAGTATTACATTACTGCGTTTCGTGCACTGAAAACAGATGGGGTTCTGCGCAGCGATGTGACGGATGAACAATACCAGGCTCTTGCTCTGACGCTGGTTCAGCTTATGAATACCTGGTATCAAAACGGCTCTTTGACTTCTGATGCTGAGAACTGTAAATTCTGTTATTCAGAAAATTGCATTTACCTGCTTTACCCTTATTTGACGGATAAAGGGCGGCTGGAATACAAAGAAATAATTAGTGGGATGGGGGTGCAAAAAAATGACTGACCGTTTGGATTTTACTCAAGGGAGTATTCCTCAAAAGCTGCTTCGGTTTATGCTTCCTGTATTAGGGGCATTGATGCTTCAGGCAATGTATGGGGCGGTTGATCTGCTGATCGTTGGAAGATTTGGAACAACTGCCGGCATTTCCGGAGTTTCTACAGGCAGCTCTGTTATTACAATGATCACAGTCATTATCAATGGTTTATGTGTTGGCCTTACTGTTTTGATCGGGCAGTATCTTGGGCAGGGGAGTCATTCCAGAATCAGCCGTCTTATAGGGGGCGGCATCTGCTTTTTTACGCTCGTTGCCGTACTTTTGATGAGCTTTCTTCTGTTGTTTTCCAGGCAGATCGCAGGATTGCTGCAGGCACCCGAAGAAGCCATCGGCCAAACGGTGCTGTATCTGCGGATATGCGGAGCCGGAATTTTTTTTGTAATCGCCTATAATGTGATCAGCGGCATATTCCGCGGACTTGGCGATTCCAGACTTCCGTTACTGTTTGTTATGATCGCCTGTATCGCTAACATTATTGGGGATCTGATTCTCGTTGCCGTATTCCATATGAATGCAGCCGGAGCCGCATTCGCCACTGTTTTTGCGCAGGCTGTCAGTGTAGTCCTTTCATTGATCATCATCCGGCGGCGTGAGCTTCCCTTTTCCTTAAGCAGGAAAGACATTTGCTTTTCTGAAGAAGTTACAAGGTTTCTGCGCGCCGGGGCACCAATGGCCTGCACAGAGTGCTTTACCTATATTTCTTTTCTGGCAACCTGCGCATTTATCAACCGGCTTGGTCTGGATGCGTCTTCCGGTTACGGAGTCGGTCAGAAGATCATGACGTTTGTTATGCTGATCCCATCCTCCATTCTTCAGTCGATGGCATCTTTTGTTGCACAGAATGTTGGCGCGAATGAAGAACAAAGAGCCAGAAGCGCTTTAAAGGTAAGCATTCTTTTCGGAGTGTCCATAGGAACTGTTGTTTCATGTCTGGTGATTTTCTGCGGAGATTTTCTGGCCGGTTTTTTTACAACAGATGCTGCTGTGATCGTCCGCGCAGCACAATATCTCAGGGGCGCCGGATTAGAGGCCATATTCACAACGATCCTGTTCAGCTTCTATGGATATTTTAACGGGCATTCCCGGTCTGAGATTGCTATGATATGTGGAATCATCCAGACGTTTTTGGTGCGTTTGCCGATTGCGTACATTATGAGCATCCAGCCGGAGGCATCTCTGGCTGGTATTGCTTTTGCCACGCCGGTATCATCCTGTGTGGGTATACTTCTTTGCATTTTCTTTTATGTTCGGTTTCGAAAATCTTTACTTAATGATTAGGATGTATATCTGACTCTTAAGTGAAAAATTTAGGAGGAGATCAGGTTCTTTCACATGAAAACTTTATATCCAGCCGGAAGCGGTTATTTATGATATCTGCCTGATAAGTTCCTCCCATTTTTTTCATCATGGCCTCAATGCTGCGCAGCCCGACTCCATTGCTTTCTATGCTCTCAGCTTTTTGCCGGATCTGATTTTCAAATCGGAAGCCCAGCATATAGCTGCCGGAATCTGGCGCAGGAGATCCGCATTCTTTTGCTGTACCAGAGATTTCTGCAGGAGTTTCCCCGATTTTTGAACCGGAAATCAGGACAGAAATAACAATCGGCACATCCGGGTCTGCGTATTTTATGATGTTTGATACGAGGTTGTCCAGAATCCGCATCACGTAGTCGGAATTTACGCGCAGGAGCCCATGCGGCCATTCAAATGCACATTCCGTCCGGTAGCCCATCTGTTCGAGCGTGCTGCAGGTTTCGGAGAGCGGGTCGTAAAAGATTGCCTTAAATTCTGCAGGATCTTCAAGAAGCACTTCCTCCTCTTTTTCTTCACCGGTTACAAGTGTGTATTTGAAGAGGTTATCTGTCAATTGGCGCATCTGGTATGCTTTCCGGTCAATTTTGTCTACGTAATCCTGCAGCTGCGCCTCGTCCGAGTATTTCTTTTTTTTCAAAAGCTCCGTATAGAGCATAATGGAAGTAAGCGGTGTGCGCAGGTCATGCGACATTTCTGTGACCGCGCGCTGGTTTTCCTGATCCATGACGGCCTCATGTTCAAGCTGTTTTTTGAAGGAAATGCGCATATTATCCAGTCCCTTTGCGAGTCCGGCCAGCTCGTCCTTACCTTTTATGGTAATCGGATAGTCCAGCTGTCCTCCCTCCAGAATTTCAATTTCCTTTCCAAGAGTGAGGATGTATTTCATCTTGCTGCGGATGCCGAGCAATATGATTACGAAAAACAGTAGGATGCTGGCGGCCAGTTCTATGATAAATGCCCAGATTTCCAGCTGGTAGCTGTAAAAACCGAGGATGACGACCATCGCGCTGCTGTCAGTAAACTGGACGGTATAATAATTACTCAGGTTGTATTCCACATCGTCGGAAGTGCTGCTGAATTCTGAAAAATCAATCTGGTCGGAATATCCGGAATCATAGATTAAAAAGCCCTTCAGATAAATCCGCAGATAAAGAATCTGCTGGTCCTTTACCCACTGGCTGATTTCATCCAGATCAAAAACACTGAGCTGATTTTGCGTGATATAATTCTGCAGCCGATCGATATATTTTTCATCCTGATTTTCTGAGTAATTGGAATTTTCCGTATAGGTTTTGATAGCAGATTCTCCCACCATGTTCAGACAGAAAAAAACTGCCGTGGAAACAAAAGCTGCCGCCAGAAGTAAAAATAACAGTTGAAAATAGAGCGAATGCCTTTTATTCACTGCCTGCATCGAATTTGTACCCCTTTCCCCATACAGTTTTGATGTAGACCGGTTCCTGCGGGTCTGCCTCGGTCTTTACCCGGAGCTTTCGGATATGAACCATCACGGTGCTGTTGCAGGTGTAGAAAAATGGTTCATTCCAGACACTTTCATACAGGTTCTGTGCGGAAAAGATTTTCTTTGGATGACTCATCATCAGCAGGAGAATGTGATATTCAATATCCGAGAGCATCTTTTCCTCATTATTGACAAATACTTCATTGAAATCCCGGTTGACTTTGATGCCGCTGATTTCAATATAATGATCTGGCTGGGCATCGTTGTTTGCTTTTCCCATATAAACCTTGTAACGCCGGAGGAGCGCTTTGACCCGTCCGAGTAATTCCGCATAGGAAAACGGCTTGGTGAGGTAATCATCACCCCCGGCCATCAGCCCGATCAGCTTGTCAGATTCCTGAACCTTCGCTGTCAGGAAAAGAACTGGCACATTGGAGACTTTCCGGATTTCTTCGCAGGTGCGCAGCCCGGACATTCCGGGCATCATGATATCCAGAATTACCAGATCGGTTTTATCATTCAGTAAATTCAGACCGCTGCGCCCGTTTTCCGCTTCACTTACCTGATATCCCTCACTTTCCAGAAGAATACGCACACCCTCGCGGATCTCCGCATCATCTTCGACCAGTAATATTCGTTCCATGCTCATTTGAAAACATCTCCTTCCATGGTCCTTTTCTGAGATTCTATCCTGAATATCTTAACAGATTCTGAATGAAATCTGAACAATCCTTAAGTCCTTATTTCTTATATTAATATATACTGGAGAAAATTACCACAGTTTTCTCACTTCAGGCTTTTGGAGAGTTGAAAGCTCAGGCTTTAGAATTGTTAAGGATTGGTTCAGGAACTGTTAAGGAATGGCAGTTACAATGAAAAACATCAAAGGGAAAGCCCTTTGAAGCGATATAGAAAAAACTGATAAAGAAAGGGGTTTTTCGTATGGGCTATGAAAGAGATGAAACTGGTATGAGCGGACAGGAAGGAGAAACAAATTTAAATAGATGCGAAGAAACTGTTCAGGGACTGGATGGTTCGGACAGAACGGATGATTCAGCAAATCTGCATTATGATGGAAAGGAGCAGGATACTATGAACGAACAGGAATATAGAAATGAGCAAGACAGAAATGAGCAAAACAGTGAAGTGAGAGAGGATATGGGATTTGGTCCTGGCACTGGAGCAGGATTAGGACAGGACGATATGCGTGGAAATACAGGCGCATATGGCAATGGAGAACCGCAAAGAAACAGCCAGGCCAAAGAAAAAGCACCACACGGAGGCTTTGGCGGCAGGAAAATGGTGGCATTGGCTTTATGCTGTGCCCTGGTCGGAGGCGTGGTTGGCGCCGGCGGCGCAAATCTGCTTTCGGGAGGCAGTTCTTCCACAACCATTCTGAGTGGGAGCAGAAGCAGTACTGCTACGGCAGTCACGCTCAGCACCGTGGATACCAGTGAGGCACTTACTGCGGCTGAGGTTTATGCGCAGAATGTGAACGCAACGGTGGGCATTACTACAACCACCTCCACGAATTATTTTGGCTATGAAACCACATCGGCGGCTTCAGGTTCCGGATTTATCCTGACATCGGATGGATATGTTTTTACAAATTATCATGTGATTGAGGATTCGGATGAAATCACGGTCAGCACCTACGATGGTACTTCTTATGAGGCAACGCTGATCGGGTATGATGAGGACAGTGATGTAGCTGTACTGAAAATAGAGGCGACGGATCTGACACCGGTAGTCCTTGGGGATTCGGATGAGCTGAGTGTCGGCGATGAGGTGGCAGCAATCGGCAATCCGCTTGGAGAGCTTACGTTCTCATTAACCACAGGTGTTGTCAGCGCATTGAACCGAGCAGTGACTCTTTCAACGAACGTGACGATGAATCTGATCCAGACGGACTGCGCGATCAATTCCGGCAATTCAGGAGGCGCATTGTTTAATATGTATGGCGAAGTGATTGGTATTACAAACGCAAAATATTCGGGCAGCAGTACGTCTTCCAGTGCTTCCGTGGATAACATTGGCTTTGCGATTCCGATCAATCAGGTGAAAAATATCATTACCAGCATCATTGAGGACGGAACGGTAGAAAAGTCCTATATTGGTGTCAGTGTTTCCAGCATGACGACGGATGCAGCTGCGAGCTCCGGGTTAAGCTCCGGCGCGGTAGTGCAGAGCGTAACCGAGGGAAGCCCGGCAGAAGACGCGGGACTTGAGGCCGGAGATATTATTACAAAAGCAGGCGATACTGAAATCAGCAGCAGCAGTGATCTTGTATTAGCTGTGCAGAAGCTGTCCGATGGGGATGAACTGGTACTCACTGTATACCGGGATGGTGAAGAAATGGAAATCACTGTGACGGTAGGGACACAGACATCCTCTGCGCTGCCGGATACAGACGATGAGGATTCTGCTTCGGACAGCAGCGATCCGTATGGCTCTTTTGGAAGTGGAAGTGACAGTTATGGTTCTTTCGGAGAAGGCAGTGACGGCTATGGCTCCTATGGGGATGGCAGCGACAGCTTCGGCGGATATGGGAATTATGGCGGCTACGGCGATTCGGATGGAAACAGCGGCGATTCGGACGACAGTTCTGATAACGATTCCGCAGAAGGGTCTATGCTTTGAGGTTATGAGTACGGGTGACAGGAAGAATATGGCCGGTATTGATTTAAAGTCTGGAGATATTGTTCATGATGGTTTCAACATGGGTAGTTACGGCAGTAATAGAGACGGTTGTGATTATCTGTTTTGAAATACAGTTTTTCTTTATCCTGGCCGGGGGTATACTGCCCCCGGCTTTCCCTTTTCATGTGCACGGACGCATAAGGAATACATAAGATCTGCATGAAAATATTTAAGTATTGTTTAGGTTTCGGAACCGGGAGCTATGGTATAATAAGAAAAACCGCGCAATATGGAATCATAAATCATTTTATTCCCGCGAAGCTTGGATGTGTAGGAGGTTATGCGAAATGACTGCAAAGCGGAAAAGTGTGAAGAACTATATCTTTTTCTCAAATGCACTTATGGTTTTGCTCGTCTTGGGAATCTTCCTGATTTTGAACGCCTTTGTTATAAAGCTGTATGAGTACAGGGAAAGCAATAGTCCTGCCGGGGATTCTGAGCTGGCGTCGGGCAGCTATGAAGCCAGCCAATTATTAGAGAACTATGACTGGTCTCAGATCAGCGGGGAATCCGGAAGCCTGAAGCTTCTGTGTTCGGAATTGGATGAATTAGGGTTCTATGTTTGCGTAGAACAGGAAGGCGTTCTTTTGCTTACCAATATGGAGGATGCTACTGTAGAAGATTTTGAAGAGATGGAAGGTTATTTTTCTTCGGACGGGAGCAGCCATGTCTATCTGATGGATGGTACTACCTTCATTACTCTGCAGACTGCGGACAGCTCCCTGCGGGTCTGTGCAATACATGGAGAGTATGCTGATTTTAAGGCGGCTTTAAAAGAATTTACCTCGTTTGTTCTGTTTTATCTTATCAACAGCGTTCTGTTCATTCTGATTTTATGCGTGGCCAGCGCACTATTTGCGAAACGGATCAGCCGCCATATTATGCAGCCTCTGGATGCCCTGATCAAAGCGTCTGATGAAATGAAAAATGGCGATTATTCGCAGCCGGTCTCCTATCATGGAGACTGGGAGTTTGAAGATGTCTGCCAGTCTTTCAATGAAATGCAATCCCATGTCCGGGAGGCTGACCGAAAGAAAGCAGACTATGAAAAGGCAAGGACGGATATGATTGCAGGAATTTCCCATGACCTGCGCACGCCCCTGACCGCTATCCGTGGAACGATCAAGGGCCTGCAGGACGGTGTTGCGGCCACACCAGAATTGCAGAAAAGATTCCTGGATACCGCTTACAGACGAACTCTGGAAATGGATCAGCTTTTGGAACAGCTTTTCTATTTCTCAAAAATAGAGACAGGGAGCATCCCGCTTTATCTGGAAATGATAGAATGGAATGCGTTTTTGAAAGATTACAAAGAGAAACTGGAGCTGGATGATACAGCATCTGAAGTCAGGTTTTATATTTACGGAACAGATGAGAAGCTGTACTCTCAGATTGACCGGCAGCAAATAGAGCGAATTCTGGATAACATTGTGGAAAACAGCAGGAAATACGCGAATGTAGAATCTTTGACTGTCAGCTTTCTTCTGCATGCGAAAGACGGACGGGTTATTCTTTGGGTGGCGGATAACGGGCATGGCGTCCCGGATGAAAAACTTCCGTATATTTTTAATACATTTTACCGTGCAGATGAGTCGAGAAATAAAACGGAAGGGAATGGCCTTGGCCTTCATATTGTAAAATATTTAGTCGAGGTGATGGGCGGTACAGTAGAGGCGCAAAACCATCAGGGGCTTGAGATCAAGATGACCTTCCCTGCTGCGCAGGAGGATGAAGATGAGCGATAAATATAAAATCCTGATCGTGGAAGATGACGAGGACATCAGCATGATCGAACAGATATATCTGGAAAACGGCGGTTATGAGACGCATATTGAACCAGACGGCAACAAGATTGCTGCGCTTTTGCAGACAAAACATTTTGATTTGATCCTGCTTGACCTGATGCTTCCCGGGAAAAACGGCTATGAGATCTGCAAAGAGATACGGGAAAGCTGCCCCGTGCCGATTCTGATGGTGACAGCCAAAACAGAGTCCATCGATAAAATCCGGGGGCTCAATATTGGGGCGGATGACTATATTACCAAACCATTTGACCCGGCGGAGCTTGTGGCAAGGGTAGGTGCAAATATCCGCCAATATGAGCGGAATATTTCCGGCGCTGCAGGTAAAAGTCAGGATGAGATTCAAATAGGAGATATTCGTATTCAGAAAAAAGCGCACAGGGTATATCGCGGCGCACAGGAGATCAGACTTCCCAATCGTGAATATGAGATACTCGAATTCCTGGCTGAGAATCCCAATATTGTATTCTCAAAAGAGCAGCTGTTTGAAAAAATATGGGGATTTGACTATCTGAGCGACAGTGCGACCGTCATGGTGCATATCAACCGTATCCGGGAGAAGATTGAAGCAGACAGCAAAAACCCGCAGATCATTGAGACGGTGCATGGTGTTGGATACCGGTTAAACAAAAAGTAAATAATACTGTAAATGGAGAAAGGACTATGATCATGAAAAATCTGATATTGAAACCAATCACAAATGAAGTTTTGCCCACGATGGCCCGGTTTTGCAGCGAGGCGTTTGATACGCAGCGTGGACTGGTATCAGACGAGCTTTTTGTAGACGGCGGCATGGGAACGGCGCTGGAGGAAATCATCCTGGAGCCGGGAATGGAAGCATGGGCAGTCTATGATGGAGAACAGCCGGTAGGCGGTGCTGTCATCCGGGTGGGTACGGATCAATGCAACGAACTGGAACTGTTTTTCTTTGATGCGAAGCAGCTGGGCCACGGCTATGGAACCAGGGCATGGTTTGCGTTAGAAAAACAATATCCGGACACCAAAGTATGGATGACCATTACACCGCTCCATGTGACGCGAAACCTTGTTTTTTATGTAAATCATTGCGGATTCCATATCACAAAAATAATCACGGAAGAGGAACCCGTCTGTGTATTTGAAAAGCGGATGAATGGCTGGCAAAACGAATAATTTCGTTTACTGTCGTTTAAGTCAAATTTAGATTATGTTTAGGGAAAAGCCCTCTGTTTGTTTAGGATACGCCGGTAGAATGTATCCAGATAAACAGAAGGTTTTTTTCTTTTGCATTTTATGCGTCTATGGGATGGAAGGAGTGGCGGATATGATTCGATTATTACTTGCGGAGGATGAAAAATCACTTTCAAAGGCTTTGAAGACGATTCTGGAACGAAACCATTATCTGGTTGACGCTGTCTGGGATGGACAGAGCGCATTGGAGCAGGCACAGCCAGCAAATTATGATGCGATTATCCTGGACATTATGATGCCGAAGCTGGATGGAATATCTGTGTTGAGACAGATCAGAAAAAACGGAAGTCTGATTCCAGTGCTGATGCTTACGGCGAAAGCGGAGGAAGAGGATAAAGTGGCAGGACTGGATTCCGGCGCAAATGATTATCTGACAAAGCCGTTTAGTTCAGCAGAGCTTCTGGCACGCATCCGCGCGATGACCAGGCTGCAGGAGCAGCAGTTTTGTTCGAAGCTGCATATGGGGAATGTGACGCTGGACCGGGCAACATTTGAAGTGTCCACACCATACGGCTGCTTCCGGCTGGCCAACCAGGAATTCCAGATGCTGGAATTAATGATGTGCAATCCCCGAAACCGGATTACGACAGAACGATTCAGGGAAAAAATATGGAGATATGAAGAGAAGGCGGAAGATACAGTGGTATGGATGTATCTTTCTTACTTGCGTCAGAAGCTGGTGTATTTACATGCGGATATCCAGATTAATCTGGACCATCCGGTCGGCTATCATTTGGAGATGGTGAAATGATTGGGAAATTGCGGGCCAAACTGATTTTGTCAGCGATGCTTTCCCTGATCGGAGTTCTGACTGTGCTGGTAACAGCTATAGGGCTGCTGAATTATCGGCAGGTTGTGAGTAATGCGGATATTACTCTCTCTATTTTAGCGGAAAATAATGGGCGCTTTCCGGAAACCTATGATGAATGGGCGAGAAATGAGTTCTTAAATTCCATGGAACTGCCCTACGAATCACGCTACTTTTATGTTGTTATGGATGAGGACGGGGAGGTGTTTTCTGTCGATACGGAGCAGATTTCTGCGGTAGATGACAGTACCGCTGAGGAATATGCGCGAAATGTATGGCAGGAAGGAAACGCGAAAGGCTTTATTGGAGACTACCGATACGTGATGATAGAAATTGGAATGGAATCCGATTCTGAGCCTGCAGCAGAGACCTATATCATATTTCTTGATTGCGGACGTAGCCTCAGTATGGTGAAGAGCTATGTCATTACCAGCATTGGAGTTTCTGCAGCAGGGCTGATGGCTGTACTGATTCTGTTAATATTGATTTCCGGACGTATGGTCAGGCCGTTCCGGGATAATTATGAGAAACAAAAAAGGTTTATTACTGATGCGGGACACGAACTGAAAACACCTCTGGCCATTATCAATGCAGATGCTGAAGTGCTGGAGATGGATTATGGGGAGAATGAATGGCTTGAGGATATTCGTAAACAGACCGGGGCGCTGACTGAACTTACGAACAGCCTGATCGCGCTTTCCAGGATGGAGGAAGGGCAGTCAAAAGCGGTAATGATGGAGTTCTCTTTATCAGAATTGGCGGAAAAGGCTGTGCATTCTTTCCACAACCTTGCAAAAGCACAGGATAAAACATTGGAATATGATATACAGCCGGGGCTGATGATGCGTGGGGACGAGAACCAGGTTGCCCGGCTTGTCAACATCCTGCTTGACAATGCTGTGAAGTATTCTGAGCAAAAGGGCCGCATTTCTTTGACACTTAAAAAACAAAGAAATCATCTGCGCATGGATGTATATAACACGACTCCGTCGATTGCAAGAGATAGCCTGTCGCATTTGTTTGACCGGTTTTATCGGACTGATCAGTCGCGAAATTCCGAAACCGGCGGTTATGGACTGGGACTTTCGATTGCTTCGTCCATTGTGAATGCCCATAAGGGGAAAATCATTGCGGCAACAGAAGATGAGAGGTCGCTTTTAATTACCGTTACCTTACCTTATTGAGAAAGGCGTATACATGACTTTTGAAGAATATTATGGGAAAAAACTGAGACTCCTGGAGGATGCGAGGCAGTATTTACTGGAACTGGTAAAGCAGTTTCCTGATAATCGGGAACTGGAAGAGGCGCATCCGATCATGTATTGTACATCAAGAATCAAATCTCCGGACAGCATGATAAAAAAATTAACAAAAATGGGATTGGAAGCAGACCCGGATACTGCGCTGCGCGAAATGCATGATGCGGTCGGGCTGAGGATTGTTTGTTCCTTCGCGGATAATGTGTACGAAGTGGCAGACTGGTTATGCGGAAGAACGGAATGCAGGGTCATTGAAAAGAAAGACTATATTGCGTACCCAAAGCCGAACGGTTACAGGAGTCTGCATCTTATACTGCTTTTAAAAGAAGAAAAATTCGATGGACTGTCTGTTGAAATCCAGCTGCGGACAATAGCGATTGATTTCTGGGCGGCACTGGAGCACCAGATCAAATATAAACGCTATATTGAACATGAGCCTCTGGTGCGCGAGGAACTGAAACGTTGCGCAGATGAGATTGCTTCCGTAGATTTATCCATGCAGACAATCCGGGATATGATTCGGGAAAATATTGGGGAGGAGGAGCATGATGATACAAGATAAATTTGAACGGCTTGAAGAGAAATATATCCTGACCCGGGAACAGTATGGACAAATGCTGGATTATCTGTCAGGGAAGGTTGTAGAGGATGCATTCAGCAGGGCGACCGTTATGAGCCTGTATTATGATACACCGGATTATCGTATTATCCGGCATTCGATTGAAAAACCGGTATATAAAGAAAAACTCAGGGTACGCTGTTATAGTGTCCCGGCAACTGAATCAGAGGCATTTGTTGAGATTAAGAAGAAATATAAAGGGGTCGTTTATAAACGGAGAATGGTTATGCCATACGCCCAGACAGAGGAATGGCTTCATGACAGTGCGAACGATACCTCACAGATCGCCCGTGAAATTCATGCGCTCTGCAATCACTATCCGGGAATCATTCCTTCTATCCTGTGCAGCTGTGACCGATATGCAGTCAGGGACAAGGATAATGAGGAGCTTCGATTCACTTTTGACCAGAATCTTCTGGGCAGGACAGAAAATCTGGATATGCGGAAGGGAGTTTTTGGCGAAAAACTGCTTGCGGATGACCATTATATTATGGAGATAAAGGCTTCTGGTGCTTTTCCCTTGGAACTGGCAGATGTACTGTCACAGATTGGGATTTTTCCACAGTCATTTTCAAAGGCGGGAAGTGCCTATCAGAAAATCATTCTCACAGATCATATGCCGGCTGCAAAAAATGTACAGGCTATGATTTAAAACAATGCCGGTTTCTTATCCGGAACAGAAGGAGGTACATAACCATGTTGAATAGTGTAATTGGAACCAGTCTGACTACAGGGAGCCTTTTGATTTGTACGGCAGCATCTGTTGTGCTGGGCTTTTTTACGGCGCTTGGAAGTACGTACAAAAGTCAGTCTTCAAAAAGCGTGTTTACTACCATTGCCATTATGCCGGTGATTGTGCAGATTGTAATGATGGTGGTGAATGGAAATATTGGCACCGGAATTGCTGTAGCGGGAGCATTTACACTGGTGCGGTTCCGGACGATTCCGGGTAAGGCGAGGGATATTCTCTTCATGTTTACCGCTATGGGAATCGGGATGGCCTGTGGTACGGGTTATATTGCTGTAGCAGCCCTGCTGGCAGTCCTTGTGATACTGCTGAATGTCATTTATCTGAAATCAAAATTCGCAGATGACCGTATTTGCCAGAGGTATCTGCGGATAACGATACCGGAAGATCTGAACTATACGCATGAATTTGATGAAATATTTGCGAAATATACGACCCGCTGTGAATTTCAGGGCGTCCGGACAACCAATATGGGAAGCCTGTTCCGCGTGGCATGGGACATTGACCTGGCAAATTCAGACTGTGAAAAGGATTTTATTGATGAATTGCGTACATTGAACGGAAATCTTGAGATTTGCTGCAACATTTCTGTCCCGGAAAGGGAATTATAATCGGAGGTATCCGGATGATAAAACGAATATTGGCACGAAATCAGGAGGGAAAATTAAAGTATAAAGAGACAAAAAAGAACAGGGAAGGAAAGAAAAAAAGAAGATGGCGAAAAGTCCTGTACTTACTTGCAATACTTCCGGTACTGCTGGCAGCTGTAATTCTGTTTATTTTTGGAAATACGATCATACGGAACCTCACAATCTCTCATACGATTGATATTGAAGCTCTGACAGGCGGCCTGGATGTGACGGTATCTTCCGCAGAATATGGAGCGGAATATCTCTATACGCCTAAATATGTAACGGAGGAGGAAGTAGTGATTACCGAAGAGGGGACATACGTGCTTTCCGGAAATTATCAGTCTGTCCATATCAGGGCACAGGGTACGGATACCGTACAGCTTGTATTGAGTCAGGCAGTAATTGAGAGCTGTGAAGAACCTGCGATTTTCGCAGAGTCAGCAGGAAGTCTTGTGATCACACTGGAAGCAGATACGGAAAACGAGATATCCGATAGCGGAGATTATAACCTGACCGGAACAAACCAGAATGCGGATGGAACAATATTCAGCCGCGTTCCCCTTATAATCAATGGGGACGGTACGCTTTCTGTTGAAGGCAATTATTCCAAAGCAATTGTGTCAAAGGATACGCTGACCATTCTGGGGGGAATCCTGAATGTACAGGCGGAGGCGACTGCCATTGAAGGGAAGGACAGCGTAAGAATTTATGCAGGCACTATAAATATTACGGCCGGTGCGGATGGAATCCGATCCACAAATACCAATTATTCGAATAAAGGGTTTGTCTATATTGCAGGCGGTGATATTGATATTGTGAGTGGGAATGACGGGATACAGGCGGAGACAGTTGTGTGGATTGAGGGGGGAATTGTGACAGCCGCTACTGGTGGTGGAAGTACTGAGATAGAAAATACGGATATGGACAGTATGCCAATGGGCAGTCCCGATTTTGGAAACGGTCCGTTTGAAGAGATGGAAAGCGAGGAATCAGCCGCAGACAGTACAATGACGGAAGCGTTTGAATTTGAAGAGTTTGCAGAAAATAAGCTGGAGGAAGAAGAAGATGCGGAAAGCACCAGGGGCATCAAAGCCGGGAAGCTGATTTATCTGACAGGAGGAGAGCTGAAGCTTGACTGCCTGGATGACGCACTTCATTCGGATGGAAGTATACAGATCTCCGATATCACTGCTTCTGTTTCCACGAATGATGATGCTGTACATGCGGAAGACGTGATTCTGGTGGAGGGCGGCAGTCTTACGGTTACACAGTCGTATGAAGGGCTGGAGGCCGCGTATATAGAAATAAACAGCGGAACGGTCAATGTAAATTCAGCAGATGACGGGATAAATGCTACCGATGGAGATGCTATGTCTACAATATACAGTATGGTTAATACGTATATTTTACATACGGATAACAGCATATCCCTGGTGGTGAATGGAGGCTATTTGTCCGTATCGGCTCAGGGGGATGGTCTGGATTCCAACGGAGATGTTTCTATTAATGGAGGAACGGTTCTTGTCAGCACATATGCAGGCGGCGATGATACGGCTATTGATGTGGATGGTGTATGTACAGTCAATGGAGGAATATTGGCTGCCACCGGTGCGTCTTCCATGGAAGAAACATTATCAGAAAACTCAACGCAGAATATTCTGGAGTATTATTGTGAGGAAACCGATGAGAGTGGTTCCATCACGATTCTGGATTCCGATGGAAATACAATTCTATATTTTGCTCCTGAACAGGAATACAGTATGTTTATGGTAAGCTGTGCGGAACTTGAAACAGGAGAAACTGTAACTGTGCTTTTGGGCGAAGAAAATGAAAATGCAGATGAAAATGGATTTTCATTGGATTCAGAGGCAACTCTTACAGCGGATGGGAACTCAGTTGAGATCACGATAGAAAGTGGAACCACCACGTGTGGCACCAATATGAGTAATATGGAAGGCGACTGGTTTGACGGGCAGAACGGGGATCAAATGCAGGAGGGAGGATTCAAATGAAAATCCTGATCACTACCAACTGGTACAATCCCGCAAGCCGGCAGCCAGATTTGAGGTGTTGCCTGAATCGTTTAGGTATTGTTTAAGAAACTGCCTTCTGTCTGTTTAGCTTGCTCTTGTATGATAAAAATGCATTTGCAGACAGAGGGCGGTTTTGTTTATTGGAATTTGTTAACAAAATGTGAGGAGGTCCCAAATGAAAATTTTGATCACTACCGACTGGTACAGTCCCGCAATTAACGGTGTCGTGACCTCCGTTGTGAATTTGCGGCAGGAGCTGATAAAAGAAGGTCACGATGTGCTGGTCCTGACATTATCAGGGACGCACCGAACATGGCAGGAAGACAATGTGATCTACATTGGCTCTTTGGATATGAGCGCTGTTTATCCAGATGCCCGGCTGAGGCTCCTGTTTTCGGACAGATGGATGAAAAAGGTGCTGGACTGGAAACCTGATATTGTACATTCTCAGTGCGAGTTCAGTACGTTCGGGCTGGCGAAAAAAATTTCAAAGCTGATGGATGTTCCGCTGGTTCATTCATACCATACGATTTACGAGGATTATACGCACTACTTTTCTCCCAGCAAAAAGATGGGAAAGCGTGCGGCCAGAGCATTTACGAGGCAGATATGCCAGGAGGCGGATGCAGTCATTGCTCCTACGGAGAAAACTGCAGATCTGCTGCGAGGATATCAGATTAATTCCGATGTAACGGTGATTCCCAGCGGGCTGGTCATGGAGCGGTTCAGCCATTGCAAGAAAATAGCAAAAGCCGCATGGAATATCCCGGAGAATCAGACTGTGCTGCTCTATGTCGGACGCCTTGCGGAGGAAAAGAATCTGGATGAGATTTTCCGACATCTGAAATCATGGCATGGCAGAAACATTGTATTCCTGATTGTAGGCGATGGACCGTATCGGAGGACACTTGAGGAAGCTGCGAAAAATTTGCCGGAAACTGTAGCTGCGCGGTTTACAGGCATGGTTTCTCCTTACACCATATCGTCCTATTATTCTCTCGGTGATCTGTTTGTTTCCGCTTCTCAAAGCGAGACGCAGGGATTGACTTATATAGAGGCGGCAGCTACTGGTTTGCCCCTCCTGTGCAGGGAGGACAAATGTCTGGAAGCTGTGATCCGCCAGGGCGAAAATGGCTGGCAGTATCGGGATAGTGATGATTTCCTGGAGAAGCTGTCTTTGTTTGTTGAGACTGATTTTATAAGACGCAACGAGATGGGCATATGCTCCCGGCAAATAGCGGAGCAATTTGATATTCAGCAGATCGTCCCCCGCGTCGTTGATGTATATAAAACGGCGGTGTCCCGTCGCAGGGGAAAGGAAGGTGAGGAAATACATGAATGCCGGGAATGCGGGTGAACTTGGAGTGGATATGAAAGCGAGGAAGCAGTTCACCTTTCAGGCAGTCAGCAAATGGATTTCCTGGGCGTTTCTGTTAATCTGCGGTCTGGCTGCCATTTATCTTTATCGAGCGGGTGCTTTTTCTTCTATGGAAGGTTTGCAGGAGATGATCGCTGAGACTGGGTTCACTGGAGCGGCGCTGTTTTTCATCGTACAGGTCGTACAGGTGGTCATCCCGATCATTCCCGGCGGCGTTTCCTGTTTGGCGGGCGTTTTGTTATTCGGCGCATGGAAGGGCTTTTTGCTGAATTATCTGGGGATATCCTTAGGCTCCTGCATAGCCTTTTTTATCTCCCGTAATGTAGGAAAAGACCTGCTTTATCGGTTGTTTTCTGAACAGCTGATCACAAAATATGAGAACTGGACAGAAAAACAGAGCCGTTTTACAAAACTGTTTGCCCTTGCAATCTTTTTCCCTGTTGCGCCGGATGATTTTCTATGTTATCTGGCGGGAACGACCAGGATGCGCTGGCGTCAGTTTATTACAATCATTCTGTTGGGAAAGCCGCTGTCCATTGCCGTATACAGCCTTGGCCTCCAGGTGATTTATCAGCAGATTCTCACATTGATTTAGGAGGAACATTCAAAATGGTTGAATTATATCAGGGTGGGTATTCACTGGTACGTGAAAGTGGCGTAGGACAGGCTATCGTTCATCAGGGTAATATCTTACGCGCAATGAATGTGGAAACAAGCGACAAATACCAGAACCGGGAAGGTATTGTCCACATCAATACCATTTTCCCGGACTCTGTTGTGGAAGCACTCAGGGCAAAACGACGTGGGCAGCGGGTCGTCTGGTTTGTTCATTCCACAGAGGAGGACTTCAGGAACTCCTTCCCTTGTTCCAATTTGCTTGCACCGCTTTTTCGCAGATGGATCACTTTTTGCTATCAGCTTGGGGATGTCATTATTACACCAACAGAATATTCTAAAAAGCTTTTGAGAAGTTATGGAATAAAAAAAACAATTTACACACTCTCCAATGGTGTTGATACAGATTATTTTATTCCTGACAGGTCAGCGCGAATCAACTTCAGAGAAAGTCTTCTGCTGGACGATTCTGCAAAAATAGTCATTTCTGCGGGGCTGCCGATTGAACGAAAAGGAATTCTTGACTTTATTGAGACAGCGAAAAAAATGCCGGACGTTTTATTTTTGTGGTATGGAAGCATTCCCCGGTTTTTAATCAGAAAAAAAGTGCTGAGAGCAATCAAAACGGCCCCGGATAACTGTTGCTTCATGAGATATGTGCCACAAGATGAAATCCGCACAGGCTATCAGGCGGCGGACGCATTCCTGTTCCTCTCCCATGAGGAAACGGAGGGCATCGTTGTTTTAGAGGCTCTGGCCTGCCAGACTCCAGTTATCCTGCGCGATATTCCTGTGTATGAGGGATGGCTTCAAAACGGAGAATCCGCTTATAAAATCAAAAGCGACGATGAAGTTGTTGCCTGTATCAGGAAGGTTCTGGATAGCCCGTCAGATTGCGCTGGCAATGTGAAAAGGCGCGGCAGAGAGGTTGCGGAATCCAGAAATTATAAATTGTTAGGAAAACGGCTTCTTCAGATTTATGAATTAGAGGGTATGTGTGCGGACAGGTAACACCGCGGACAGGCGTAAGGGGAAGATGGGTATGCGAAAAACGGTTATATTGATTTTATTCAGGATACTTGGCGCTGTGCTGCTGCCGCTTTTGGTGCATTGGATGGTTACGGTTTTTGCTTTACACAAACATTGGAGCCTTGTAGGGTTTTTACGAATCCATATATCTATTTGTTTTGGGGGGTAGCTGTTTTGGCGGAAGTGGCAATAGCGTTAAGAGAAAAATAACAGCGGCGGTCATAGCGCAGGAGGTTTCTGCATGATATGGGAAAAAAGAGATTCAGAAGACATAGAAAAAAGAACACCGGTGGAATATGTGATGGCGGACATAGAACAGGGATTGAGCAGCAGTCAGGTAGAAGAACGAATCACACATGGATGGACAAATATTCCGACAAATGTAAACAAAAAGACAACGGCGAGTATTGTCCGCGATAATCTGTGTACTTATTTCAATCTGATCTTTCTGCTCCTGGCTGTCCTTCTCTGTGCAGTCGGTTCTTTTCGGAACCTGACATTTCTCCCGGTCATCCTCATAAACACATTGATCGGTGTTATTCAGGGAATCCGGGCAAAAAACACCCTGGAAAAGATGAATATGCTGGGTGCCCCGCAGCTCGATGTTATAAGGGATGGAATGATTCAGTCCGTCCCATCGGAACAGCTGGTTCGGGATGACATTGTTATCCTGCGGGCAGGAAACCAGATTTGTGCGGATGCTCAGGTCATAGCCGGAGAGATTCAGGTAAACGAGTCTCTTTTGACTGGAGAAGCTGATGAGGTCGTCAAGCATAAAGATGATGAATTGATCTCCGGCAGCTTTGTCGTATCGGGTGAGTGTCATGCCAGGCTGACCAGAGTAGGAAGTGATTCCTATATTTCCGGGCTGACGGCGGAAGCAAAGCAGATGCCAGCTGGTGAACAATCGAAAATGATGCGCTCCCTTAACGCACTTCTTCGGTTTGCAGGCATTGCCTTGATTCCGATCGGAATGATTCTTTTCTGTCAGAGCTATGGTGTCAATCATGAAACTGTCTCAAAGAGTGTTACATCCACGGTAGCAGCCATCATAGGGATGATTCCGGAGGGCTTATATCTTCTGACCAGCATCGCCCTGGCTGTGAGTGCAATAAGGCTTGCAAACAAACGGGTACTGCTTCACAATATGAAATGCATTGAAACGTTGGCCAGGGTGGATGTTCTTTGTGTAGATAAAACAGGGACGATTACAGAAAACAAAATGGAAGTGAAAAGAATGGTTCCGACCAGACATTATGTTCCAGAGCAAATGCCCGAATTATCCAGGCTGATCGGTGATTTCGCCCACTCTATGAGTAATGATAACAGCACCATGCAGGCGGTCAAGGCATATTTTCAGGATGGCACCGGAAAAGCCCCGGTCAGTGTTACGCCTTTCTCATCTGTAGTCAAATACAGTGCCGTCACCTTTGAAACCGGTACTTTTGTCCTTGGCGCTCCGGAATTTGTTCTCAGGGAAGAGTTTCAGAACTATAAAGAGGAGCTGGACAGTTATGTTTCCAGCGGATACCGGGTGCTGGTTTTTGCTTCTTATGATGGTAAGGCCGCAGGACAACCTCTGACAGGGGAAGCAACGCCTCTGGGCTATGTTCTCCTGTCAAATGCGATCAGAGAAACAGCGCCAGATACGTTTGCTTACTTTGCGGAGCAGGGAGTCGAGATTAAAGTGATTTCCGGCGATAATCCGCTCGCAGTCTCGGAAGCTGCAAAAGCCGCACAAATTATGGGGGCGGAGAAATACATCGATGCCAGTACATTGAAAACCGACAGCGAGCTTGAGGATGCGATTAACGATTATGTGGTGTTTGGGCGTGTTACTCCGGAACAAAAACGGCAGTTTATCCAGACACTGAAACATCAGGGGCGGACGGTCGCTATGACTGGAGACGGCGTAAACGATGTGCTGGCATTAAAGGATGCAGATTGCAGCATCGCAATGGCGACCGGCAGCGATGCTGCGGCTCATGCCGCTCAGATCGTCCTGTTAGATTCGGATTTTGCCTGTATGCCTGCCGTTGTGCTGGAAGGACGCCGCGTTGTAAATAACATCCAGTGTTCAGCCAGTTTGTTTCTGGTAAAGAATATTTTTTCGTTTTTACTGGCGTTGTTTTCGGCAATAACAGCCATTACATATCCGTTAGAACCGACGCAGATTTCGCTGGTCAGTCTGTTTACTATTGGTGTTCCGGGATTTTTCCTTGCACTTCGGGAAAACAGGGAGCGGATAAGCGGAAAATTTATGCAAACCATTTTGCTGAAAGCGCTGCCAGCCGGACTGACTGATTTGATTGCAGTCAGCGGGGTAGTGATATTTGGACAGGTGTTTGGTATTGACACGACCGAAATATCTACAGTGGCTACGATACTCCTGGCGATTGTCGGCTTTCTTCTTCTCTATAGAATTGGCCGGCCCTCCAACATTCTCCAATGGGGATTGCTCCTATTTTCAGTGCTTGGATTTGCAGCCTGTTGTATCTGTATTCCGTCATTTTTTGCCATAAGCAGTTTGTCTGCGAAAGGCCTTTTAGTCCTTATTGTATTTTCTGTTGCCGTGGAACCTGTTTTCCGATACTCATCCGCCTGTATGGAGGGCTTGCAGAAATACTGTTCCGAACATATGGATACAAAAAATACACGTTCAGGAAAAATAAGACGATTTCATCTGGCGTTGGATGATTCAACTACCCGATAGGCAACGCAGAAAAAATGCAAGTTGGTTGATGCCGGGTGATCCCCAGTATAATTTTTCCTGTATTCATTTGGAAACATACCTGTGTTTTCTCTGAAAATGCGTGAAAAATACTTTCTGTCATGGGTGCCAATTGTTTCTGCAATCTGAGATATCGGCATACAGAACGCGAACGATTTGAGTATAATATATATAAGGCTTAGGAGGCGAATGGCATATAGGGAAAATATTATTGTTATCATTTGAAAATGATGAAGAAAAATTACTTAACTCCGTATTGGCTGCTTTGGGCACAGAAGAACAAGTTTGCACTTTAGAAACAATGAAGCCAAAATCTTTAATAAAAATAGATGGTCTATTTATAGATTTTGAAGAAAGGAAGGTTGTTAGATCTGGAGAAGCCGTTAATCTAACTTATACTGAATTTGAGATTTTGCAATTATTGGCACAAAATCCCGGGAGGATTTTTAGTAAAGAGCAGATATATGATTCTGTCTGGAAAGAACCATACGCCGGTGATTACAACATTGTCATGAGCCACATTTATCATATTCGCCATAAAATCGAGAGTGTTCCGGAAAAACCGGTTTATATTCAGACCGTATGGGGAGTAGGTTACAAGTTCAATGAGAAGAAAAGCAGTAGCCGATAAAGCCGCTGCTTTTTTTATATACTGTAAAATTGAGAAAGTATCAGATAAACTATGCTTCAAAACAAATCGCAAAATGATTTAAGAAAGGACAAAAACTATGAATATAGTATATGAAACTATGGCAAATTTTCTGGAAGAACTTAGATGTGAAAACACAAAGAAAAAGTATGTGATTGCTGCAGAAGATATAAAAGACGCAGGAAAAGAATTAAAAAAGTGGCAAAGAAAAATGATTTGTTACATGGATAAGCTTTCGGGCAAAGACCGGGCCTTTTTGGAAAATTATTTAGAAGTATTAGAACATGATTATTTTAAGGAAGAACAGCGGGCTTATTATCAGGGAATGATGGATGCTGTTCAAATACTTGGTGGTCTTGGCCTGATAAAAACAGGTAAAAATGCAAAAAAATTAATTGCCAAAATACAAAAATAAAGATTTCATTATGAATGCTGCGTATAGAAAGAATTACGCAGCATTCGGTGCTTTGCCGGAAACATTTCTACAGAAAAATCTAATCAAAATCCAAATGAAATCCAGATGTCCCTGCTAACCTTTTTAGCTGGGATATTTATATGTTCTGAGGTAAGCTTCAACGATTGCCAGAATTGTAGCAATCTGATCCTCTGAACATTGTGACAAGTACGCTTCCAGCCGCTTATAGTCCAGATTATCTGTTTGATCATTTTTATAAAACAAAGGTGTTGGAGAAATTTTTAAAGCACGAACCAATTGTTGGATCTTCTCGAAACTTGGTACTTTTCCTTTGTTTTCAATTTCTTTCAGGTATCTGCTGGAGATACCTGCCATTTCTGCAAGCTCTTCGTAGGTAAGTTTCTGCTCTTGCCGGGCTTTTTTGAAAAATAATCCCATTTCTTTGTTGCTTTGTTTTTTCTTTGGCATCTGATACACCTCCAGAGCAAAGTGTATATTCCATAAATGCTAAGGAAAATGATACATTAATTCACAAAAACGAGGGCTAATAGTGCACTTTTCGGCGAATAATATTCATGGTTTGCCTGTAAAGCTTTCCTATATAGCAGCGGTTACTAAGAACAGGAGAAAAATATTTAAACCGGCGATTGGGGAATATCGTATATATACTGGAAGCATCGGACAGATTATTCTGATTGAGAGTAAAGAACTTCTCGTCCAGCATATTAATGGAGGAGAGCGATAGCGTTCAATACCCTGGGCGCAGAAAAGAATGGGCTTGATAGTGAACTATTTATTCCCTCAAAGTGTGGCAAAATAGAATTATGCAAGATAAAGAGTGTCCTGGTGGCGATTGCCATTCAGGACATTTTTTATAAAAAAATTTCTTCCAGACCCATACAAATGGGCAATTCCGTTCGGGATATGAGTGAAAAGGAAAAAAGATTCACTCTCGAACAAATATGGAATGGGAAGGAGGTGAACTCCTATGAGTAAATCTTCTTCCTGTGATGAAACAACAGTACGGTTTCAATTTGACCGGATGTGCAGGCTTGCTATGAAATCAGAGCAAATTGACTATATGAGGGAAATGGATCGTTTATCAAAGAACGAAAAACTGTTTTCCGAGTTATCTCAAGAGGAATTGTCTCAGCTTTGTGCAATCGATGAATATAGTTTTGACAGTCATTGCTTTCAAATTTATGGATGTGACATAAAGATCAAAAATGATTCTCTTGCCAATGCGTTACAGACTCTTACAGAAAAGAAGCGAAATGTGATTCTGCTGTCTTATTTTCTGGATATGAGCGACGCAGAAATCGCGGATGAGATGAGCCTTGTGCGCTGCACTGTCTATGAGCATCGGAAACGTGCATTGGAATTACTGAAACAGAATATGGAGGATATAAAAAAGTGAACAGAAAATATCAGAGATCAAAGGACGATTTACCGTCTTTTGCAGTAATAGAGGCTGCGTCAGAAGGCGATGTAGAGGCGATTAATACTGTTCTGAAACACTATGAGGGTGAAATAACAAGTCGGTCTATACGGATCATGTATGACGAGTGTGGAAATCCTCATTGGTTTATTGATGAGACATTACGCCGAAGACTGGAGACAAAGTTGATCACAAGAATCCTTAAATTTGATCCATCCCCGCATCAGAAGAATACTAGCAGCGCAAAGGCAGTAGTGGAATGAGTTAAATAACGATGCGGTGAAGTATGGTCGACAGCGGAATAAATAAATTTTATATCCGAGGGGTTATTTTGTTTGCACATTGACAACTTTATATGGATGGCATTACAGGTACATAACCTGTGCACGAGCGAATAAGACACGCCGCGAAGACCGAACAGCACGGAGGTGATGAACAAAGCTGTTCCGCGAGCGATAAACGTCGGCCTTAACCCGGTATTGGCACACCGGACGCGACGACTGCGCAGGGGCATAATGATACTTCCTCACGGCTTCCTAAAGACTAGGGGAGAACCCTGCGGCATTCGAGAAACACCCATACCAATCTTACGGAGTGGCTTTCACAATGGATATTTGCGTGGGCAGTACGGTGACTGCGGAGCTATGACAGCCGCGCCAGCGGCGGCCTGTGATGTTTGATTATTTTATTTCTAAGAATATATGAAATAGGTAGCAAGGACTATTGAATAATAGATCAAATCATCTAAATGGAATAAGTGAAAGAGAATTCTTTCGTACATCTTCAGCAGTAGAAAGGAGATAAGGCTTTATGAAAAAAACTAAAGAACATGATATAGACTCATCACAGCTGCTTGCAGTAGACATAGAGCGGCTTGCAGGGATGCTTTCCTGCGGAACGGCGACCGCACGGCAGATCGGTGAGGATGCCGGAGCCAGAATCATGGTTGGCAGGAGAGTTTTGTATTCTGTAAATAAGGTAAAAAAATATCTGGACTCAATCGCGATATAAGACTTGAACGGCAAAAGTTAGCTGCGACATGATTGCAATGGTCTCTTGAAGAGTTTATACTCTGTGATGAAACCTGATAAGACTCATAAAGCATTCATATAGCAGGATGAAACAGGACAGACGCTGATACTGGGGATATATATTGTAAACCAGTTTCAGCAGTATTTATTTCGCGTGAGAGAAAGGATGGATGTTTTATGACAAGAAAAGATAACCGTGGCAGGAATTTACGAACAGGGGAATCGCAAAGGGCAGACGGAAGATACGACTACCGCTATACAGACAAGCGCACAGGAAAGCGTGTGGCCATCTACAGCATGGATCTGGCAGAACTCCGGGAGATGGTAAAAGAGATTTTGAAAGATCAGGAAGATGGAATTATATCCACAGCGGATGTAAAGAAAATGGATGTGAACGAGCTGTTTAACCGTTATATGTCTATCCGCAAGCTGGATGAAACAACGCGGGCTAACTACATGGCTATGTGGAAATATCACGTTGAGGATGATCTTGGAAAGATGAAGGTAGTCACGGTACGGCCTTCGCACATCAAAGCGCTGTATGCCAAAATGTCTAATGAAGGATATGCCAGAAGCACAATCAAGTATCTGCATACGATGTTGCTCCCTGCATTTGGCATGGCGGTAGAGGATGATATCATCAGGAAAAATCCGGCAGTCCGTACACTTGGCGATTATGGCAGGGAGGCGAAGGAAAAAGAAGCCCTTTCTGTAGAAGATCAGGAAGCCATTTTTGCTTTCGTGGAAAATGGGATTTACAGCAACTATCTCCCTCTTCTCCAAGTTATGGTTGGAACTGCAGTGAGAGCTGGCGAGCTGATCGGTTTGACCTGGGATGATATTGACATTGCGAACCGAGAGGTGACCATTGATCATCAGCTTGTTTACAAAAATTACGGCGATGGTTATAAATTCCACCTGAAGGAACCGAAAACTGATGCGGGAGTCCGGACAATTCCCATGACAAGCTCTGTTAAGAAGGCTTTCCTGAAACAACGGGAATACCAGATGATGACTGGAATCGACCGTACTGTAGAAGTTGAGGGACGCAAGGGATTCATTTTCACAACGAAAAACGGGACACCCATCATGCCGAATGCTTTGAATAATGTCCTGTATAATATTGTGAACGCCTACAATCGGGAAGAACTGAAAGCAGCTCAGAAGCAGAGGCGCAAGGAAATCCTGATGCCGTCAATTTCAGCCCATACCCTCCGGCATACTGGATGTACGAGAATGGCGGAAAGTGGTTTCGATCCAAAAGTTCTGCAGTATATAATGGGACATTCCAACATCGCAGTGACCATGGAGGTTTACAACCACATCACCGGCAAGGAACGGATCAGGAAGGAATTTGACCGGATTGACGAGATTATGGCAGGCTGAAACTGATGGGCAGAAACCGCGGATTTATATTTAAATTCGCAAATGGCGTAAAAATGGCGTAAAACCCGGAAAATCACTACTTTTGAAGGACGAAAAAAGATGCCCGGATGCCCGAAAAACCGCGTAGATTCAACGTTTCCGAGAAAAGAGCAAAAAAGTGAAAGAAAAAAAATAGCACTCAAACCTTGACATGGCTAACAATAAGTGCTATAACACATCTGTAACAAAATTGATATCCTTCTGCATGAAGGGACGAATACAAAAGTCAGATGATGGAAAAGGATAAAGATGAACAGATGCAAAAAGGTGCAGGTGGTATCAGGCAGATGAGTGCGAAGCGGGGTGGAACCACATACTATTATCGGGATTATACGGATGATTTTGTGAAAAGTGCCCGTCAGGATGAAACCCTGCCGGACGGTTATCGCTGGATACACAAAAATATTTTTTATCGCCTGATGTCTGCGGCGCTTTACTGTGTTGCGCTGATATTTGCACTGATTTATGGCAAACTGGTGCTGCATATTCACGTGAAAAACAGGAAAGTATTGAAGGAAGCAGGTAAAACGGGCTGCTTTTTATACGGAAACCACACGCAGCCCATGGGGGACGTATTCGGCCCGGCTCTGTATTGCTTTCCCATGCGGATGAGCGCGATTGCCAGTCCGTCGAATCTGGGGATTCCGATAATCGGGAAGCTTCTCCCTATGCTGGGTGGTCTGTTTATTCCGGATTCCATGGGACAGATGAAGAAGTTCATGGAGGCGGTTCAGTATCATTTGGAGAAAAAACGTTGCATTGTCATTTACCCGGAAGCTCATGTCTGGCCCTGGTGTACGTTCATCCGGCCTTTTCAGTCCACGGCATTTCGCTTTCCGGTGCTGTACAATGTGCCTGCCTTTTGTATGACGACAACTTACCGGCAGCGGAAGCATGGAAGAAAACCGAAAATAGTCGTTTATATTGACGGACCTTTTTTTCCTGAACCGGGCAGGAATAAACGGGAACAGCAGACGGAGCTGCATGACAGGATCTATGCCTGTATGGAATCCCGCAGCCGGGAAAATACCTGCGAATATATTCAATACCGGAAAGAGAGCAGCCGGGAGGAAAAAGCTTTGGGCAGGAATATACTGCTGTAATGACAGAATTGAGAGGATGATTCTACTATGGAAAAAACGGTAATTCCTATTTTTTTTACAACGGACGAGAGCTATGCTCCCTGGCTGGACTGCGCCATTCGCTCGATGGAAGAGCACGCGTCTGAAGCGTACAGGTATCAGATCATCGTCCTGCATCAGGATCTGACGAAAGAGAGCCGGGATAAGATTGCTTCCGGTGTGCGTGCACCATTTGAAATCTGTTTTGTCCCTATGGAAAAAGAGCTGGCAGGCATTACCGACCGGACCGAAAACCGGCTGCGGTGTGATTATTTTACGCTGACCATTTATTTCCGGCTGTTTATTGCTGACCGTTTCCCTGAGTATGAGAAGGGCATTTATCTTGACAGCGATATTGTGGTGCCCGGCGATATTTCTGAGTTGTACCGGGTGGAATTGGGAGACAATATGATCGGAGCCTGTGCGGACCGCTCAATCGTGCCGGTCCCCGAACTGGTGGAGTATGTAGAGAACGCGGTCGGTGTACCGATTGACCGGTATATCAATTCCGGTATTCTGCTGATGAACCTGAAAAAGATGCGGGAAGTGGGTTTTTGCGATCATTTCCTCCGGCTGCTGCATACATTTCACTTTGATTGTCTTGCTCCCGATCAGGATTATATCAATGCGATGTGCAGCGGCAAAATTGTCTATCTGGATGAGACATGGGATGCCATGCCGCCAATGGGCGGAAAGGAAAATGAGATCCTTCAGGAACCAAAGCTGATTCATTACAATCTGTTCCAGAAGCCCTGGTGCTATGATGAGATTCCATATGAGGAATATTTCTGGTATTACGCGGAAAAATCACCTTTTTATCCGGATATCCTGCGTTTTAAGGAAGAATATCCGGAAAAACAGAAGAAATCGGATCGGGCCTGCCTTGAAAACATGATCGCAAAGGGTCCCAGAGTGTGTGCACAGGAGGTTACCTTTCGCAAAATGTTTGAGAAAGGGGAAAATATACGCATATGTTGATCGGCGGAAATAAAGAAAAGGTAATTGCCAATATGAGGTCTGCCGCCAGAAGGGGAGATCTGAACTGTAAGGTGGAGACGGACGATCCGGTTCTGCCCCAGGAAGAGCGGGAGAAGATCGTCCGGCATTACCTGGAAAATTATAAGACCTTTGGATACTGGTTTTGCAATATCTGCGCGCGGGCGCTGACAGACACGGCTACCAGATGGCTGAATCGGGATACCAGGATTGAAGGACTGGAAAATATAGAAGAAATTCATGGAGGGGCGATTGTCACCAGCAACCATTTCAGCCCTCTGGATAATACGGTGGTGCGGAAGGCGATAAACCGGGCCGGCTATCGGCGGCTGTTCATCGTCAGTCAGGAGACGAATCTGGCCATGAAAGGGTGGATTGGTTTTCTGATGAATCATGAGGACATCATTCCGCTGGTGAATCATTCCGAATATCTGCGCAAATATTTCGGCCCCATGATACGGGAACGGCTGAAGCATGGAGACGCCATTCTGATCTACCCGGAGCAGGAGATGTGGTTTCATTACCGGAAACCCCGTCCGCCCAAACGTGGGGCCTATTATTACGCGGCAGTCAATCATGTTCCGGTTATTTCCTGTTTTGTGGAGATCCGGGATCTTCCGGGCAAAGAAAATGAAGAATTCCATAAAACCCGGTATGTGATGCATATCCTCAAGCCCATTTATCCGGATCCGGATAAAAGTGCCAGGGAGAACAGTCAGGAAATGATGCGGCAGGATTATCAGCAGAAGGTCGCTGCCTATGAGCAGGCCTATGGAGAAACGCTCACATATGATTTTAAAACCGATGATATTGCAGGATGGATACCGCCTGAAGAAGATGCGCTGTGAATCGCAGAGAGGAAGTTTTTGAGTGGAAGGTACGAACAGAGAGCTCCGAATTGGAATCGACGTGGGTTCCACAACCGTGAAAGTGGTGATCACGGATGCCGGAACGCAGGATGTGCTTTACGCGCGATACGTGCGGCATAATGCAAGACAAAAGGAGACGGTTGGGGAGCTGCTTGCGGAAGCAAAGGAGCAATATCCAGACCGTCTGTTCCGGGCGGCGGTCTGCGGTTCCGGAGGCCGGACGATTGCCGAAAAGCTGGGTGTTCATTACATACAGGAGGTTGTAGCCAACTCGGCCGCAGTCCGGGTGTTATATCCTCAGGTGAAAACCGCCGTCGAACTTGGCGGCCAGGATGCGAAGATCGTGTTTTTCTATTATGATGAACAGAAAAAACAGCTGCAGACCTCTGATATGCGGATGAATGGAAGCTGTGCCGGCGGTACTGGCGCCTTTATCGATGAGGTGGCGGCGCTTCTGAATGTGGAGACAGAAGAATTTGAATCTCTGGCGTCTCAGGGTAAGACTGTCTATGATATTTCCGGCCGCTGCGGCGTGTTTGCAAAGACAGACATTCAGCCGCTGCTGCTTTCCGGGGCAAAAAAGGAGGATATTGCATTGTCCACCTTTCATGCCATTGCAAAACAGACCATTGGCGGCCTGGCGCAGGGACTGGAACTGGCACCGCCCATTATTTTCGAGGGAGGACCGCTGACCTTCAATCCGACCCTGATCAAGACCTATGCAAAGAGGCTTGGACTGAAAAGTGGGGATATTGTGCGCCCGGAGCATCCGGAAACGATTGTAGCCTATGGGACAGCCATTTCCATTGATTCGATCTTTCCGGAGGAGGATGAATCGGATATTGTCACATTGAAGGAATTGACAGAGAGGCTTAAGGATGCGGATGAAATTCCTCTGGCAGAAGATGAAAAGACGAGGCCTTTTTTCGTCTCCCCGGAAGAAAAAAAGCGGTTTAAGGAGAGACATGGCCGGGAGTTGTATGAGGTCTGTACACCGAAACCGGTGAAGGGAGAGCTGCGGGTCTGGCTGGGCATTGATTCCGGAAGCACTACGTCAAAATTTGTTCTGTTAAACGAAGAAGGGCAGGTGGTTGACCGCTTTTATGCTCCCAACAAAGGAGAAGCCCTGCTGGTGGTACGGGACGGCCTGGTCGAAATGAATCGAAAATATGAGGCGCAGGGTATTCACCTCCACATTCTGGGGCTTGGCACGACCGGATATGGAGAAAACCTGTTAGCGCGGGCATTTGGCGCGGACTATCATACGGTCGAGACAGTGGCTCATGCCGTGGGCTGTGCCCATTATTATCCGGAAACCACATTCCTGCTGGACATCGGCGGTCAGGATATGAAAGCAATCTGGCTTAAGGACGGTATTATCACAAATATCATGCTGAATGAAGCCTGTTCGTCCGGGTGTGGCTCCTTTCTGGAGAATTTTGCCTCCGGCCTGCAGATACCGGTGGATGAGATTGGGGAGGCGGCCTTTCGCTCTGAATCGCCGGCAAAGCTTGGCAGCCGGTGTACGGTGTTTATGAACAGTACGATCATTACGGAGCAGCGAAACGGAAAAGGCCCGGACGATATAATGGCCGGACTCTGCCGTTCTGTAATTGAGAATGTTTTTACGAAAGTCATCCGTATTTCAGATACGAGCCAGCTTGGAAATCATGTTGTTGTGCAGGGCGGCACCTTCCGCAATCAGGCGGTGCTGCGTGCGCTGGAGGAATATCTGGGGACGGAAGTGAAGCTGGCGCCTTATCCGGGGGAGATGGGAGCCATCGGCGCGGCTCTGGAGGTGAAACGTCAGATAACGGAGATGGGCGGTCCGGAGAGAAACGGTTCTTCATTTATTGGATTTGATGCCTTGGAGAAATTTTCCTATGAGACCCAGAGCGGTGTGCAGTGTACCGGCTGTGGAAACCGGTGCAGCCGCACGATCGTTACCTTTTCCACCGGAAAAACCTGGGTGTCCGGCAACCGCTGTGAGAAGGGAGCGGCAGTTGAAGAGAATCGGATGTCCAGAGCCGGAGAGCCGATTGTGTCGGAAAGGCATTCGGAGAAGCCGGCAGATCTGTTCAGGGAGCGCGAAGCTCTGCTTTTTGCAGACTATCCATATCATCAGGTGTCCCCGGATAAAGGAGAGGTGGTCGGTCTGCCCCAGGTTCTGGAATTCTGGGACAGTATGCCGTTCTGGAATACCTTTTTCCGGGCTCTGGGCTATCAGACAAAGTTTTCGCACAAAAGCTCGCGGAAGCTTTACGAACAGGGGCTGCAGTACGTGGCGTCGGATACGGTGTGTTTTCCGGCAAAACTGGTTCACGGGCATATTATGGATCTGGCCGGGACGGGGGCAGACCGCATCTTTTTCCCCTTTGTGATGCATATGCCTCCGGAGGGAGTAGACAAGCTCAGCCCGTATGTCTGTTCTGTCTTGCAGGGATATCCGATGGTTGTGCGCAATTCCCAGAATCCGGAGAAAGAGGGGAATCTTGTCTTTGACACACCGGTGTTTCACTGGTTTGAGGAAAAAGATCGGAAAAAGCAGATCTGCAGCTATGCGGTGGAGACCCTGGGTGTGACGAAAGCCGCGGCCGCGGCTGCTTTCGAAGATGGGAAACAGGCGCTTCTGTCTTTCCGGGAAACGCTGGTGCGCCGGGGCAGTGAGATCATCCGCAAGGCCCATGAATCCGGCACATATGCGGTGGTATTGGCCGGACGGCCCTATCATACCGATCCCTTTATCTGTCATGATCTGTCCCGGCGGTTCACCGAGCGCGGTATCCCCGTGCTGACTGTGGACAGCCTGCCAGGTCTTAGTGAACAGGATTTGAAAAATACCAGAATCGAAATTACCAATGACTTCCACACGCGGATGCTGGAGGGTGCGATGGCGGCGGCAAAGGATCCGGCATTGGAATATGTGCAGATTGTCAGCTTTGGCTGCGGACATGACGCAATCCTGTCAGATGAGATCAGCCGGATTCTGGCAGAGTGCGGCCACAAGTCTCCGCTGATTCTCAAGGTGGACGAGAGTGATGCCGCCGGATCTCTTGGCATCCGTATCCAGTCGTTCCTGGAGACGATTGCGATTAAGCGCAGAAACGAACACAAAGGGGAATGCATGGAACCTTTCAGGGGAAAACTGTCCGAGCCGAGTCCCGCGAAATTTCATAAGGACGACCGGAAGCGGCGCACGATCCTGGTGCCGAACATTTCCAGAGAAGTATCCGTGCTGCTCTCTGCCATTATGGAGAAGGAAAACTACACCGTGAAAACCCTGCCCATCGGCGGGCCGGAGCAGATCGCTCTTGGAAAGAAATATGTCCATAATGACATCTGTTTTCCGTGTCAGATGGTGATCGGGGAACTTATCAGCGAATTGCAGAGAGGAAACTACCGGCAGGACGAGGTGGCGGTGGCCATGGTGAAATTCCAGTGTGACTGCCGGATGTCCCATTATGCCGGGCTTCTGCGGAAGGGCCTGGACCGGGCCGGCTTTACCGAGGTTCCCATTGTAACCACAGATGCCAATGACACGAAGGATATGCACCCGGGTGTGATGATTCTCGGAATTTCCGCCATCTGGGAAGCAGTCTGGACCTTTATGATGCTGGATATTCTCACGGACATCTGCCGGAAGATTCGTCCTTACGAGCTTTGTCCGGGTGAGACGGACGAGGTTTACAATGACTGTGTGAACCGGCTGGCGGAGGGCATTCGCAAAGGTGTGAAAAACGCCAGAAAGGTCTTTGAGACCTGCATTGACCGGATGGGGCAGATTCCCTGCGACCGGAGTCATTTAAAACCGAAGGTGTTCGTCACAGGAGAATTGCTGGTGACCTATCATCCCGGGTCTAATTTCAATATTGAGCGGTACCTGGAAGCCAACGGCATGGAGACGGCATTCCCCCGGATCACCGATCAGCTGCGGAAGGATTTTCGCGCTACCGAGTGTGAGATCCGGGATTACCATGCCAGCATTCCGCCCTATCCACAGTTGGTGGAGGGGCTGTTCGACTATGTTCAGAAGCAGCTGGAGAAGAACGCTGTCCGTCATGAGCTTTATGAATGCGCGAAAAAACCGAAAGAACTGTACCGGGAAGTCAGCGACATTATCCCTGAAACCCTGAGCTGCGGAGAAGGCTGGCTGATGGCAGCGGAGATTGCGCACAACGCAAAGGCCGGCGTGAAGTCGTTTATTATCCTGCAGCCCTTCGGCTGCCTGCCGAACCATGTCTGCGGACGCGGAGTCATCAAGCGGCTGAAGGAGGAGTATCCGGATATCTCGATTCTGCCCCTTGACCTCGATCCCGACACCAGCTATGCGAATGTGGAGAACCGGCTGCAGATGCTGATTATGAACCACAGTCCGGAAGAAACGGGCAGAAAGGTTTCTTAAACGGTGAAAATAAAAAATGTGAATTTGAAAACATCAGCTGCAGCCGGCAATTCTGACACCGTATCCGGGAACACCTGTCTATGAAGATATGCAGCGGGAACATCGTATGCTTGACAGCAGCTGGGAACAGTTTGATATGATGAATGTTACCTTCCAGCCGAAAAATATGTCCCCATGGGATCTTCAGGAGGAATTTTATAAAGCAAATCTGTATTTTTACGATTTCAGATCCGCTAAAATTATCGGAGAAAAATTCGGAGCAGAGTATGGAAGAAGACGGGTCGGACTGTCGATTGTGTCACGGCTGGGGGTGTGCCTTGCGCGTCTTATGTCAAACGTGAAAAATACATCTTATTATCGACTCCGGCACACAAAATGGAAATTCGGCTGATCCTCCACTGCATTTTTATAAAGATTGAGGAAGTGCCTGGCAGCTTGAGAGAGCTGCCAGGCGTGGGTTATGAAAAGAAGCTGGCTCATCCGGCATCTGTGAACTTTTTAACCCGAACGTACAACAGAAATATCAGGTATTCCTATAAGTCCATTCCGGCTATGGAACAGATTATCCGGGCACAGTTTTCATAACCAAGAGAACCGCTGTCCAACATGATATCATAGTTTGTCCGCTCTCCCCATTTCTGTTCAGTAAACATGTTGTAGTGGCGGGCACGCTCACGGTCAGAACGGGCAATTTCTTCGCGGGCAGTTGCCTTTGGCATACCATATTCCTTCACGCTGTGTTCAATTCGCTTTTCCATATCTGCATAGATAAAGACACGGAGTACATCCCTGCGGTCTCTGAGGATATAGTCGGCGCACCTGCCTACAATGACACAGCTTCCGGAATCCGCGTAGTTTTTGATGATTTTCTGCTGCGCGCAAAAGATCTGTGTGGTTAGGGGAAGCGGCTGATTGGCATCTTCCAGCATACCGTAGCCGTAACTGGTTCCCATAGCAAGGTTGTACAGGAAGCTGCTGGTGATTTTCTGATCTGATTTTTCAACGTACTCTGCAGGGACACCGGATATCTTGGCGGATTCATCAATTAATTCCCTGTCATAATATGGGATATTATTTTTATTTGCTACCAGTTTTCCGATTGTGCGCCCTCCGCTGCCTAACTCCCGGCTGATTGTGATAATTTGTTTCATAGGGTACCTCCATTTGTGTTTACATTTATATAATTCTTTTGCTGAAGTTTTGCAGACCTCCCATGCTGTAAAAATATATGGTATGGTCTGCATAGGTCTATGTGTTATAGAAGAATTATAACACAAGGGCAAATAAAAGCAATAAAAAAATAAAATGAGATTCAGACTCTTGACAGACAGGGATGTAATAGTTATAACACATTTGTAACCTGGAAAACCAGGAAGGGAGCATTGAGCAGGAGCTGTTAAAATAGAAAACGGAAACAATTATCGGGTCGTCCGGCGGTCCGGACAAAAAATGACAGTACTGCAAGCCGCACTGTTTACTACAGGGAAACGCTTTGCGTTTGGAGGGCATTGTGGGAAATTCTGATACGAGTGAGAAATGAAAACGAAGAATAAAAAGGAACGGAGATATTTTAAATTATATCATGTATTGAAGGCAGCGGCAGGTCCGGCCTGTCATCTGCTTTTTGGAATAAAAAAGGAAGATGAGATCCGTCTTCCGAAAGAACCCTGTCTTGTGGTAGTCAATCATACCTGCTATTTTGATCCTCTGATTGTTGCAATGTCTGTGGATCAGCCGCTTTGTTTTGTTGCGGGAGAGAACCTGCTTCGTCACAGAGCTGCGGCTTTTCTGGCAGTTGATGTGTTCCGCAGCATTCCCTGTTCAAAAGGGAAAATGAATACAGGAACCATTCTTGAGATATCCCGAAGCCTGAAAGCCGGAGACTATGTCTGTATGTTCGCGGAGGGGAATATTACTTATGATGGAGCTACGGCACCCCTGGCCCCTGTAAATGGGAAGCTTTTCAGGGCATTGCATTGTACGGTTGTGACGGTGGCTGTGACCGGTGCCTATCAGGTTATTCCGCGGTGGAGCAGCAGATTATGCAGAGGCAGAGTCTCTGCAAAGCTAAAGGGTGTTTATACAAAAGAGATGCTGCACAATATGACTCCGGAGGAGATCGTGGAGCGTTTTAACCGGGATCTGTATGTGGAGCAGCCTGCGGCAGGCGCCGAAAAGGCCTGCCATCGCGGTGCAAAGGGCATTCACTATGTGCTGTATGCCTGTCCGGAATGTGGCGCTCTGGGAAAAATCAGGGGAAAGGGCAGTGAAATTCGCTGCCTTGAATGCGGGAAGAGCTGGGAATATGATGGCTTTGGAAAAATCGAAGGCAGCCGATTCCGCACAATCTGGCAGTGGAACCGCTGGCAGATTGGATTTGTGAGAGATCTTGTGGAAGGCAGTGTGAATATTAAAATCTCTGACCTGAATGCCAGACTGTTCCGGATTGCGGATGACCACAAACGACATTTGTGTGAATCAGGAACTCTGATGTTAAACCGGGTAAATCTGTCCGTCGGGAAATACGTGTTTCCTTTAGAAAAAATTTCACGCATGGACACCCGCAATAAAGGGGTCGTCCTTTTTTCCATGAACAATGAGGATTATTACGAAATTTCGGCCCGGAAAGGATTTTCCGGATTGATGTACAAGACATTTTTTGAAGCTCTGAAAAGAATTGAAACAAATGGAAAAATATAAAATAAACATAAATTATTAGCAATCACTATTGACGAGTGCTGATAAATGTGCTATATTTCGTATAACAAAAAGAATGACACCTGAGAGAGTTTATATATGCGAAACAAGCATGTCATGCATTTCGTTTTGCACGGAAGAACCCATCGGCGCCTGCATAATAAACAAGGAGGAGCTCATATGAAGTTAGTACCATTGGCAGACAGAGTCGTGCTGAAACAGCGCGAAGCAGAAGAAACCACGAAGTCCGGTATCATCCTGATGTCCGGATCCCAGGAAAAGCCGCAGGAAGCGGAAGTCATTGCAGTTGGGCCGGGCGGCTTTGTGGACGGCAAGGAGGTAAAGATGACGGTAAAGCCAGGTGATACGGTGATTTATTCTAAATATTCCGGTACGGAGGTAAAGCTTGGAGAGGATGAATATATTATTGTAAAGCAGAGCGATATTCTTGCTCTGGTGGAAGATTGATCTGAATAATAACAGGCAGCTGTGAAAGAAATGAACAGCTGCAAAGACAGATACGGGAATAAATACGAAGCAGGAGGCAATTGAATTATGGCAAAGGAATTAAAATACAGTGTTGATGCAAGGACGGCTCTGGAAGCCGGAGTAAATAAACTGGCAGATACGGTTCGCGTGACCCTGGGACCGAAGGGAAGAAATGTAGTGCTTGATAAATCCTATGGTTCTCCGCTGATTACAAATGACGGCGTGACAATCGCGAAGGAAATTGAGCTGGAAGATCCGTTTGAAAATATGGGTGCGCAGCTGATTAAGGAAGTCGCTTCGAAGACGAACGATGTGGCCGGGGATGGGACTACAACCGCGACGGTGCTTGCGCAGGCAATGGTGCAGGAAGGTCTGAAGAATATCGCGGCCGGTGCAAATCCCATGGAGCTGCGGAAGGGCATGAAGAAGGCGACAGATGCTGCCGTGGAATCCATCAAAGGCATGGGCAGGACAGTGAGCGGCAAGGAGCAGATTGCCAGAGTCGCCGCGGTATCTTCCGGAGACGATACAGTTGGAGAAATGATTGCAGATGCGATTGAAAAGGTTTCCGAGGATGGTGTGATCACGATTGAAGAGTCAAAGACTATGAAGACGGAGATCGAACTGGTAGAAGGGATGCAGTTTGACAAAGGCTATGTTTCTTCTTATATGGTAACGGATAATCAGAAGATGGAGGCTGTTCTGGAAGAACCGCTGATTCTGATCACGGATAAGAAGATCAGCAGCGTTCAGGATATTCTTCCGCTTCTGGAGCAGATCGTACAGTCCGGAAAGCAGCTGTTGATCATCGCAGAGGATATTGAGGGAGAAGCATTGTCGACCCTTATTGTAAATAAGCTCCGCGGCACCTTCCATGTGGTTGGCGTAAAGGCACCGGGCTATGGCGATAACCGGAAGGAAATGCTGCAGGATATTGCAATTCTGACGGGCGGTCAGGTGATTTCTGACGACCTTGGTCTTGAATTAAAGGATGCGACGATGGAGATGCTGGGCAGAGCAAAGTCCGTAAAGGTTCAGAAGGAGAACACTGTGATTGTGGACGGGCTGGGCAACAAAGACGCGATCCAGGCAAGAATTTCCCTTATCCGTTCCCAGATTGAGGAGACCACATCAGACTATGACAAAGAAAAGCTTCAGGAGCGCCTGGCGAAGCTGGCCGGCGGTGTAGCGGTGATCCGTGTCGGGGCCGCCACCGAGACTGAGATGAAAGAGGCGAAGCTTCGCATGGAGGACGCGCTTGCAGCGACCCGGGCAGCCGTGGAAGAAGGCATTATCGCAGGCGGCGGCTCCGCGTATATACATGCGTCTAAGGATGTGGAGAAGGTTGCGGATTCCCTTGAGGGGGATGAAAAGACCGGAGCGAATATCATTCTGAAAGCCCTGGAAGCTCCGCTCTATTACATCGCGGTAAACGCAGGCCTTGAGGGAGCCGTGATTGTGAATAAGGTTCATGAATCTGAGCCGGGAACAGGTTTTGATGCTTATAAAGAAGAGTATGTGGACATGGTACAGGCAGGAATTCTTGATCCGGTGAAGGTGACAAGAAGCGCTCTGCAGAATGCGACCAGCGTAGCGTCCACTCTGCTGACCACGGAAGCTGCGGCGGGAGACATCAAAGAACCGGTACCTGCAGCACCGGCAGGCGCAGGTGCTGACATGGACTATTAATACAATACTGGAAGAAGCTGTATTTTATCTGTGCGAAGTATTCTGAGTGATGGGATACTTTATTACATCTGACTGTTTAGAGGAAAGACTGTGGGTGAATGTGAAAAGAACCTGCAGTCTTTTCTTCATTTTATGATACGCAGCGCAGGAACGCGTGAAGAATTCCTGCGGATGAGAAAATGAAGAAAGATAAAGAGCTATCCCAGACAAAAAGGCGCCATGGCCGTAAACCTGAGTATAGGACTATGTAAATCAAACAGGTTTACGCCCATGGCGAAATTTTTTCAGGCCCTGCCGGGCAGGGGGATTATTCTTTTCCGTTGAAGCAATAGGTACAAAGCCTGCAGGGTTCGATCCCGATGGATTTTTCCAGATCGTCCAGTCGGTGGTAGCGCAGGGATGTAAAGTTCTGCTTTTCACGGATGGCTTCCAGCATTTCGCTGTAATTCCTGCTGCAGGGGTTGGCGTAATCATAGAGAACTTCTCTGGAAACCTGGTCGCCCTCCCGTTCCCGTACAACCTGCCGGGCAATCAGGTCCATGTCGGACTTGGAACGGGAAAAATTCAGATATTTGCAGCCAAAGAGCAGAGGAGGACAGGCCGGTCGCACGTGAACCTCCTGGGCGCCGCTCTGATAGAGAAATTCCGTTGTCTCCCGCAGCTGGGTGCCCCGGACAATGGAGTCATCGATGAGCAGCAGTTTTTTATTCTTGATCAGAGCCTTGACCGGGATCAGCTTCATGCGGGCAATCAGGTTTCGCTGACTTTGTCTTGTGGGCATGAAGGAGCGGGGCCAGGTGGGGGTGTATTTTATAAACGGGCGTGCGAAGGGAATTCCGGATTCATTGGCGTAGCCAACCGCATGGGCGGTTCCGGAATCCGGCACTCCGGCTACAATATCCGGAGAGATTCCGGACTCCTCCCGGTCCCGTCTGGCCAGCATTGCGCCGCAGTGATAACGCATTTCCTCCACGTTCACACCTTCATAAGAAGAGGTGGGATAGCCGTAATAAACCCACAGGAAGGAGCAGATCCGCATTTCCTTACCAGGTTCCCCAACCATTTTTACTCCGTCCGGAGTGATAAAATCAATCTCGGCCGGACCCAGTTCCCGGTAATCCTCATAGCCCAGATTTAAGTACGCAAAGCTTTCAAAGGAGACGCAGAAAGCATCTTTCTTTTTTCCGATGACAAGAGGCGTACGGCCAAGCCGGTCTCTTGCGGCATAGATGCCTTCACGGGTCAGCAAAAGCAGGGTCATGGAGCCGTCCACCACCTGCTGGACATAGCGGATCCCCTCTATTAACGTATCCTTTTTGCAGATTAGCGCGGCCACCAGTTCGGTTGCGTTAATCTGGCCGTTGCTCATTTCCTGAAAGTGTGTGTGGTCGTTTTCATAGACGGATTGAAGAAGCTCCTCCATATTGTTGATTTTTCCCACGGTGGTGATGGCAAAGCTGCCCAGGTGCGACTGAACCAGCAGCGGCTGAGGTTCATAGTCTGAAATACAGCCAATCCCAAGATTTCCTTCCATCTCGTCTGCGTCCTGCTCAAATTTTGTGCGGAAGGGGGAATTCTCAATGTTGTGAATCGCCCGCTGGAACCCCTGTTCCCCATATACGGTCATTCCGCCGCGGCGTGTTCCAAGATGAGAATGGTAATCTACTCCGTAAAACAATTCCATTGTGCAGCTTCTCTTTGCCGCTACTCCAAATATACCGCCCATGTCGATTCTCCTTTTGATTTGTTCTCGGATTAATGAATAATTGCAATATACTACACTGAATACCTGAACAAGTGTAACACGAAAACAGGAGATCTGGCAATGGTGAAATTCTTTTTGTCGCAAAGGTTTGTTCCTGAACAGGAACAAGGGTTAACCGGATATCTGCGCCTGCCGGATTTCAGGTTGAATTACAGGCAGGCTTCCTTTATAATCTGATTCAGATGATACCAGGGTCAAAACGGTGCCAAGAGAATTGCAAAGAGCGGGAGGATGAATATGCAGATCAGAAACGCCCTTGTTTTTGAGGAGAGTGGAAGCTTTGTGAGAAGGGATCTCTGGATCCTGGGGGATCAATTTGTGACAAAAGAGGAGCATGAGAGCCGGGCAAAGATTCATAAAAAGGAGGAGGCCCTGCCGGACTTTGGCGCTTTAAAGGCGATTCCCATGCTGGTGGACATTCATTTCCACGGCTGTGACGGGGCGGATTTCTGCGACGGTACGGAAGCCGCCATCCGAAAGCTTGCCGCCTATGAGCTGAAAAACGGAATCGGGGCGATCTGTCCGGCTACTATGACCTACGGGGAGGAAAAACTGACCGAAATCGCCCGGGCGGCCGCGAACCATGAGAACCGGGAAGGGGCGGACCTGGTGGGAATCAACATGGAAGGTCCTTTTATCAGCCGGAAAAAGAGGGGCGCTCAGAATCCGGCCTGTATCCATCGGCCGGACGGGGAAATGTTTCTTCGCCTGCAAAAAGAGGCAAAGGGCCTTTTTAAGCTGTGTGACCTGGCGCCGGAGGAGCCGGGAGCCATGGAGTGTATCCGGAAGCTGAAGGGGCAGGTGGTGCTTTCTCTTGCCCATACCTGCGCGGATTATGAGACGGCCCGGGCGGCTTTCCAGGCCGGAGCCTCCCATATGACCCATCTGTACAATGCCATGCCCGGAATCTCCCACCGCCTGCCGGGTCCGGTTGTGGCGGCCTGGGAAGAGGGGGCGGAGGTGGAGCTGATTGCCGACGGAATTCACATTCATCCCGCTGTTGTGCGTATGACCTTCCGCCTTTTCGGGGACAGCCGTGTGATTCTGATCAGCGACAGCATGCGGGCGGCCGGGCTGCCGGACGGGACATATACTCTGGGCGGGCAGGGGGTGACTGTAACCGGCCGCCGGGCCGTTCTCGCAGAGGAACCGGATACCATTGCCGGCAGCGTTACCAATCTGATGGACTGCCTGCGCACCGCCGTACTTTCCATGGGCATCCCCCTGGAAAGTGCCGTAAAGGCGGCTGCGGTGAATCCGGCGCGCAGTATCGGGATTTCCCGGCGCTATACAAGCCTGCGGCCGGGTTGCTATGCCAATCTGCTGTTGGTAAATGACGGTCTGGAAATCTGCCATATGATACATAAGGGAAAACTGCTGTATTAGCATGGAGAGATATCAGGGGAATTGTTTCGCTGTTTCCAGTATGCGATGTCAAAATCGACTTAAATTTAATCAGAATCACACCTTTTTTTGGGAGTTCAAAATCCGTATAATATAAGCATAACGGAGAGGAAATCCGTTGAGAAAGAGAGGTACATGATTATGAGTATTATGTCAATTTTTACTGAACACGCACGCAGGAATCGAGACAAAGTCACTGTGTCTCTTCTTGAAAATAAGGTTCTTACGAACTTTTACGAGGGATGCCATGGCGATTTCGCGTATCTTCCGGAGCAATACACAGCTGCGGAGGAAGACAAAAATATAGACTATAACCAGAGACATAACACATTTACATTTGCTTATGAGAGATAATCCATTTGTGAATGAAGAATGGAAAATACGGAAGACAAAAAAGAGGACAGCTCCATTTGAGGGCTGTCCTCTTTTTTGTATGGAAATGATTTTATGGTTTTATTTTCCGGAACCTTTAATTCAGATATTCATAAACGGTTTTGGAGATGTTTTTAATTCCCGTGGCGCCATAGCTGCTCCCGGAGGAAAATACACAGATCACATAATCGGTTTTTTCTCCAAATACAATGGCGATGTCGTTTTCCGTGGTGGACGTTTCCCCGGTTTTATTGGCAACCTGGATGCCAGAGGGAACCCCGGCCGGGATTTTGGTGCGTCTTTGCTGTGCCAGGAGAAGGTTCAGCATTTTCTGTGAATACGTCTTGGACACGCAGGTGCCGTTGTAGATCCTTTCCAGCAGTACACCGCAGTCCTTCGCCGAGGAGATATTGCTGCCGCCGTCGCTTACCAGCGAAGAGTAGGCCGGGTGCAGGGTGTGGTGCACACAGGTATTGGTATAACCGTTGGCGCTCAGGTATGCGTTTACCACCGCGGCGCCGGACAGAAAGCTGCTGCCGGAGGAACTCTGTACGCGGACCAGCTCATTGTAGGACTCATTGTCGCTGATCGTAATCATGGAATTCAGCAGGCTGCTGATGGTGGAGGTTTCGGTCAGGCGGCCCTCGTTGATTTCATTGTAGACGGAGGCCATGACAAAAGCCTTGATGACACTGGCGGGATACATACTCTGTTCATTCAGGTTCAGGATGTCGCCGGTTTCCAGGTTTTTTATGTAGACAGACCAGGTTCCGCCGTAGGACTGAGTCATGGAGGAGATCGTGGTCTTCAGTCCGCTTAAAGCTTCCTCCGGGTCGCTGGTTTTTGTGGCGCTCCATCCGGAGTAATAGTTTTTTCCGGAGACGGTGATATAAGACCGGATGCGGACATAATAGATGCTTCCGGCCGTCAGCCCGGAGATCGTTTTGCTGGAGCTGGAGGCGCCGGACAGGGTTACTGTGCTGTAGCTGGAAAAGCCGCTGCTGGTGGAGTACCGGATCTGATAGCCCGTCACTGCACTGACTGTTGTCCACTTCACTGTGATGCTTCCTGTGGAGGAGCCTGAAATGCTGGACAAAGCCGGGGCAGCGACATACAGGATGGACTTGCCGGTACTGTCAAAGCTGCTGGTAAAAGCGGTTCCCGCGGAGTTGACGCAGCGCACGGTATAGGTATAGGTTGTGCCGGTTTTCACGGAGGTGTCCGTGCAGCTGGTGGAGGAAGTGGTTTTCACCCTTGTCCAGGAGGAGGCACCGGAAGCCTTGCGGTACACCCGGTATTTTTCCGCGCCGGTTACGGCCTTCCAGGTTATGCTCACTCCGGAGGTTGTGTTTGAGACACTGGACAGAACCGGAGCGGAGAGATACCGGATGGACAGGCCGCTGCTGTCATAGCTGCTGGTATAGGAAGTCCCGTCGGAATTTATGCAGCGGACGGTATAGAGGTAGGTCGTGCCGCTTTTGGCGGAGGTATCTGTATAGCTGGTGGATGTGGTGTTTGCGATTCCCTTCCATGTGGAGGAAGCGGAGGTTTTGCGGAATACGCGGTAGTTCACCGCACCGGTTACGGAGCTCCATTTTATTTTTATGCCGGAGGTCGTGTTAGTGACACTGGTCAGTACAGGCGCGGAAAGGTACAGGATCGTTTTGCCGGTACTGTCAAAGCTGCTGGTAAAAGCGGTTCCTGTGGAATTGACACAGCGAACGGTATATGTGTAGGTCGTACCGCTTTTTACTGAGGTATCCGTATAACTGACGGAGGAAGTGGTTTTCACCCTGGTCCAGGAGGAATCGCCGGAAGCCTTGCGGTATACCCGGTATTTTTCCGCCCCTGTAACAGCCTTCCATGTGATCTTCACCCCGGAGACTGTGTTGGAGACCCCGGACAGGACCGGTGCACAAAGGTACCGGATGGTTTTTCCGGTTTTGTCGTAGCCGCTGGTATGGGAGGTGCCGGAGGCGTCTGTGCAGCGCACGGTATAGGTGTAG